>CAZJMK010000027.1:0-49754 GCA_964547135.1 uncultured Phycisphaeraceae bacterium
TCACCGACCAACCGATCAACCACATCCGACCAGACGCGATAAATCGCGGCGCTAACCACCGAACACGATTCCGTTACTTGACCACTCGACCACTTCTTAAGACGCGATAAATCGCGGCGCTAACCACTTCATTTTTCTTCACGCAAGTTTTTGCAGCACAAATGCCGAAATAACAGGGACGCTGTTTCCGTGATCAACCGGGGCTTGCGGTTTGTAGTATGCTGTGGCATCTGTGCGGGCTTTTCCCGTCAGTGACCACACCAAGACCAGGGTTTTTCGATGCAACCATTGCATTGGCTGCTGCTAGCCATCGTCAGTCCGGTGTTGTGCGGACTACTGGGCCTTTTGTTGCCCCGCAAGGCTTTATTGCCACGGGTGCTTTTGGCCATTCTCGGTCCGGTCAGCGCGGTCACGCTGCTCTTGATGCACATACAAAGTCACGGGGTGGACCCGACGATGTTGCAGCAAACCGGGGCATTGGCGCAAAGCTGGATGCCGACGGTGCAATTGAACCTGGCTTTGCAGCCGGACCGATTCGGGTTGTTTTTCGCGCTGCTGGTGGCGGTGGTGGGCGTTTGCATCAGCTTTTACGCCCGGGGCTACTTCGGCAAGGACCATGACAGCCTGTATCGCTTTTACCCTTGTCTGATGCTGTTCATGACGGCCATGCTGGGCGTTGCGTTGTCCGACAATTTCATGCTGATGCTCTTGTTCTGGGAGATGACGTCGATCAGCTCGTTCCTGCTCATCGGCTGGGAACGCGATGACTCGGCTGCGGTGAAAAAAGCGATGCAGGCGTTCATCACCACCGGGCTGGGCGGCCTGGGGTTGATGGGCGGCTTGATTCTGCTGGGGCTGCACACCGACGCCTGGTCGTTCTCGGCTTTGCTGCAGTTGCACGACACCGGCAAACTCACAGCTGACTCACTGACGATCACCAGTTTTGTTTTGATTTTTTTGGGGGCGGCGACCAAAAGCGCCCAGTGGCCGTTTCACTTCTGGTTACCCGGGGCCATGGCGGCACCGACGCCGGTGTCGGCTTATCTGCACTCGGCCACGATGGTCAAGGCCGGGGTGTACCTGACCGGTCGTCTCTGGCCGATGCTCGCCGAGGTGCTGCCGCTTTGGCCTTACCTGATTGTGCCGCTGGGCGGGGTGACGATGGTGTACGGGGCGTACGTGGCATTCCGTAAAACCGACCTGAAACAAATTTTTGCCTACACCACGGTGAGTCAGCTTGGGTTGCTGATGACCATGTACGGGTTGTCAGCGATTGAGTTCAAGGGCGAGCCGAACTTGCTGTGGGACGTGACACAGATTTTGAATCACGCGCTCTACAAAGCCCCCTTGTTCATCTTGGCTGGGGCGATTGGTCACGTAGCGATGACCCGTGAATTGGCGGAGTTGCGCGGGTTGTATCACAAGGGTGGGCAGTTTCGGTTGATGACGGTGATATTGCTGCTGGCGGCGTATGCCATGGCAGCCGGGCCGATGACGCTCAGCTTCACCGCGAAAGAGCTTTTCTTCTATCAAATCTGGCATGCTTACGAAGCGACGCATCACCCGGCTTTTTGGGCTTTGATCGCTGCGGGCGTGGCCACGGGCATGTTCAACGTCGGCATCTTTATCAAACTGTTCCGTGTGCTGGTGCTGGCCAAACCGCACCATGGCCACCAGGCTCACGACGAACCCGATCCGCACCAGAGTGAAATCGATGAAAACCAGCGTGCAGCGCAGGGCCATGCCGCTCATGTGCCTGCGCATGGTGTTCATGCCCATGCAATTGTTGCGGGTGCTCATGCAGCACACGTCGGGGGCGGGGGGCATGTTGGGGGCCATGCCGGGGGTGGTCACGCTACACACGACCACGATCACGAAACCGGCTTCTGGTCATGGATGCTCTGGCTGCCCGGTTTGGCTTTGGTGCTTTTCCAATACCTGGGCGGTATCGTGCCCGGCCTGCACACCCGACTTTTCGGTTTGCTCGAACGGCCTGACAGTTTGAACTACAAGTTTTCGTCCCTTGCCAAATTCCCCATGACCTGGGACGCATTCCTTCACCCCAGCATGCCCCTTTACATGAGCCTTGCCGCTGTCGCACTGGGTATCGTGCTGGGGTTACGCAAGGTGAGTTTCCATGGCTGGGCAGACCCGCACGATGGCATCTACCCGGGGTTTTACACGCTCTGCACCAAGGGCGGGGGCAAGGTTTTCGGTTTGGTGCAAACCGGTCACAACGCGGCTTACGTGGCCATGGTGAGCTTGTTTATTGTCGGTCTGTTTGCCTGGTCGATCGGGTTCAATTTGAATCAATTGGAAGTGCCCGCAGCCATGAGCGCTCAGTGGGCGGAGCTTGCCGACTGGTCGGCCATGGTGCCTGCTTATATTTGGACCACTTTCGTCTGCGCCACCGCCCTGATCATGCCCTTGGTGGGTGACAGGCCCACGCGGGTGCTGGTTTTGGGTGCGTGCGGTTTTTCCGTCGTGGCGGTCTATTACCTCTATCAAGCCCCCGACCTGGCGCTGACGCAGATCAGCATTGAAATCGTCTCGCTGATTTTGTTTTTACTGGTGCTGAGTTTGCTGCCCAGTGTGCCGGCGCAGAAAGAAATGCAGGTATTGCCCCGTGCGGTCATCGGCATCTCCGTCGGGATGGTCGCCTTCTGGCTGACGCTCACCAGTTCTTTGGGGCCGCAGCCGCTGATGACCGATGCGTTCACCAAGCCCGACGGTCAGCGGTTTGCCCATCTGGGTGAATTCTTTTTGCGGAACAGTCACAAGGGTTATGACACCGCCCACGTCCACGACGACCAACCAGCTTTGCAGGGCGGCGTGGTCGATCGCGGTGTCGAGCACCTGTCCAGCTTCGGCACCGGCAACCCCCGGAAGGATACCCTGGCCCACGAACCGCACACGATCACACTGCACAAAGGCGGTGGTGGGGCGAATGTGGTGAATGTGATTCTGGTCGATGGCCGAGGGTTTGACACCATGGGCGAAATCACCGTACTGGGCCTGGCCGCACTGGGCGTGTGGGCCATGCTCGCCAAACCGAAAAAACAGACGCCGAAAATCAGGGTTGAGTGAAAATGATGCCGAGCCCGTTACACCGTATGAATATGACGCCGTGCCCTTTAGGGCCGGATATCCGGGGCTAAAGCCCTCGGCGTCCTCAACCCCCAAGCCCTCGGCGTCCATGTAAACATGATGAAGCATTAGCAATAACCATGACCACCCTCATCCTACAAACCGCGGGTCGCATCCTTGTACCGCTCTCCCTGGCGTTTGGGGTATTTATTTACTTCAAGGGTCATCAGACCCCCGGCGGCGGGTTCGTCGGCGGACTGGTCCTGGCCGTCGCCCTCATCATCGCGCGCATGGCCTACGGCGGGGACATCGGCTCATCCGCCATGCGCAACATCCAACGTTCCACCATCGCCGTGGGCCTGTTCTTCGCCCTGCTCACCGGGACCGGGGCCTTGTTCTTCGGCCTGCCCTTTTTCACCTCCAACAACGGCTACCTGCCCCTGCCCAGCCTCGACGGCACCACCGACATGGGCAAGTTCCACTGGGCCAGCGTCATGCTCTTTGACCTGGGCGTCATGCTCACCGTCGCCGGCGTGGTCGTGGCCATGATCGAGGCCCTGATCAAGGAGCTGCGCTCATGACGCTACTAACCTCCCTCATGGTCGGCATCATCTTTTCCGTGTCGATTTACATGATGCTCGGACGCGAATTGAAAGGCGTCTGCATGGGCGTGTTCCTCTTGGGCCATGGCGCCAACCTGGCGATTTTGAACGCCAGCCGCTCGCCCATGGGCAAGTTGCCGCCGATCCTTGAATCAGGTGTGCCCTACTCGGCTTACGTTGATCCGCTGCCCCAGGCCCTGATCCTCACCGCCATCGTCATCGGCTTTGCGGTGCAGGCGTTCCTTCTGACCCTGCTGGTGGTCACCTGGCGACGCATGCGCACCCTCGAAGTGAGCGACCTGGCGATCGATCCCGAGGCCTGAAAAAGAAGTGGTCAAGTGGCCGAGTGCGGAAAACAAGCCAAGGACGAGACCGACAGGTCGAGGACTTGGGTATCTGACAAATGGATGGATCATGGATAAAGGATCATGTTCAATCACAGAATCGATGGCCAATCACCATCTCTGTACATCATCCATTATCCATCATCCATTATCCATGAGACCAAAGTAACCCAATGACCTGCCCCTAAAACATGCTCCCCCAACATCACATTCTCCTGTTCGTCATCGTGCCCATGTTCGCGGGCATCGTGGCCATGTTCCTTTACCCCTGGCGCAAGCTGCAACGGCTTTGGGGCATCCTTGCCCTATTGGCCAACCTCACCGTCGCCATCATGGGCGTACTGGCGGTGTTCAACGGGTACGATCAGCCGGGGTCGATCCTGGTTTCGCAAATGGGCAACTGGCCGGCCCCCTTCGGCATCACCGTCGTCCTCGACGGCTTATCCGCCCTGATGCTGCTGGTTGCCGCCATTGTCGTACTCGCCGTGTTCATTTACGCCATTCACCAACTCCCCGACGATGTCGAAACCGGCCTGTTCCACCCCCTGTTCCACTTCCAACTCATGGGCGTGAACTGGGCCTTTGTCACCGGCGACCTCTTTAACCTCTTTGTCTCCTTCGAAATCATGTTGCTCGCTTCGTACGCCCTGTTCGTCCTGGGCACCAGTCGCGCCCAAATACGGCAAGCCTACAAATACATTCTGCTCAACCTGCTCGGTTCGACGCTCTTTGTCACCTGTGCCGGCATGTTGTACGGGCACATCGGCACGCTCAACATGGCCGACATCGCCCGCATCGCCTACACCGGTCAACTGCCCCCCAATTCCATTCCGCTCATCGCCATGCTTCTCGTCGTCTTCGGCGGAAAGACCGCCATCTTCCCTCTCTGGTTCTGGCTGCCCGACAGTTACCCGACGCTGCCGCCCGCCTTGGTCGCCCTGTTTGCCGGGCTGCTGACCAAGGTCGGTGCCTACGTCATGCTCCGCGTCTTTGTCATGATGTTCGGTGCCAGTGAAGCGGTGACCAACGTGTTGTTGCCGGTGGTGCTCATCAGTGCCGGGGTCACCATGTTCGTCGGCGTACTGGGTGCGGTATCCATGCACACGGTGCGTCGCATCCTCGCCATTCACATCATCAGTCAGGTCGGCTACATGGTGCTGGGCATCGGCCTGGGTATGGGGGCGGTCGCCTCCATTTCCCCTGAAACGCTCGACAGCAAAACCCTGGCCGTCGCCGGGGCGATTTTCTTTATTCTGCACAACATGGTCGTCAAGTGCTGCCTCTTCCTCTGCGGCGGGCTGATCATCGCCCATGCCGGGAGTGACGACCTGCCCCACATCGGCGGACTGCTCAAACGTGCCCCCTGGTTGGCGGTGCTCTTTTTCATCGCCTCCATGTCCCTGGCCGGGCTGCCTCCGCTGTCGGGCTTCTTCGGCAAGTGGGTGCTCATCTCCGAAAGTTTCCATCAACATCAATACACCCTGGCGGGGTTTGCATTGGCGACCAGTCTGCTGACCTTGCTGTCCATGTTGAAAATTTGGAGTTACGGTTTCTGGTCGCCGGCTCAGGGACAACACGTCACCGAACCGACGCATCGGCCCAACGTCACCGGCGGCATGGTCGCCATCACGATGCTGGTCGTCGTCGCCCTCTCCATGGGTCTTGCAGCGCAAAACTGGCTCAACCTCTGTCACGTGGCCGCGCGCAGCATCGTCGATCCCAAACCCTACATCACCGCGGTGCTGGGCCATGAATCTTTGGCGCTGACGCCGAGCCCTTCAGGGCCGGATCATCCGGGGCTGAAGCCCTCGGCGTCAACCATCGTGACCAGTGCCCCGTGATGAACCAGTCGATTTTCAACGCACCAAGGACCCCCCAATGTCCCTCTTCCTTCTCAACATCCTGCTGGCGGTGATCTGGATGTTTCTCTTTGGGTCGTTTGACCTTTACACCCTGCTGGCCGGGCTGGTCATCGGTTTCATCCTGCTGGCCTTGGTCAGCAAAATGATCCTCGCCCAGACCTATGGCGGACGCCTGGCACGCCTGCTTTCCTTCACCGGCTACTTCGTCAAAATCCTCATCAAGTCCAACTGGGTCGTCGCCAAAGTCGTCATCCGACCCGGACGCATCACCGGTATTCACTTTCACCCGCGCCTGGTCCGCTACGATGTCGAGGGTATGAACGACATCCAAATCACCACCCTGGCCACGCTCATCACCCTCACCCCCGGCACGCTGTCGATGGACGTTTCCCCCGACAAAAAATTTCTTTACGTGCATTGCATGTTCGGCCTGGACCGCGATGCCGCCATCGCCGACCTCGACGAACTCCGCGATCGCATGATGCGCGAGGTGTTTCAATGAACCTGTTCACCTTCATCACAACCCTCGCCTCCGCCGCCGACCCCGCCGCTGCGACCAGCACCCTCGACCAGTTGACGCAATGGTCGTCACAAGCGGTCGTGCTTTTGAGCTGGGTCGGCATGTTCATCATCGGCTTGGGGGCGCTGGTCTGCCTGTACCGAATCGTGCTTGGCCCGCACCTGGCCGACCGCGCCATCGGGGCTGACACCCTGTCCACCTACCTCATCGGGCTGGTGCTGCTGCTCACGCTGACGCTGGGCAATTTGATTTTCTTTGATGGTGTGTTGGTGTTGGCACTGCTGGGTTTTGCCGGCACGGTGGCCATGGCCCAGTACCTGGCGCGGCAAAAACAATCACGCCCCGTTTCGGAGCAATCACGCCCATGATCACCCTGCTGCTCAATCTGGCAACGCTGGTCTTTCTGGCGGTGGGTCTGTTTTTCATGGCGGTGGGCGCCATCGGCTTGTACCGCCTGCCCGACCTGTACAACCGCATGCACGCCACCAGCAAATGCGTCACCCTCGGCGTGGCGGGCATGTTGCTCGCCGCAGCCATGCAACTGGTGCAACACCCCGACATTAACCCGATTCACGTCGGTACCAAAGTCGTGCTGCTGATCGCCTTCTTCTTCATCGCCATGCCCGTCGGGGCACATTTGCTCAGCAAAGCCGCCCACGAAGACGGCGCCCCGCTGGACAAGGAAACCCTGGGCGATGAACTCAAACAAGACCGCGCGGGATAAAAGAAGTGGTCGAGTGGCCCAGTGGCCAAGTGGTCAAGTGCGACGAAAATGTCGAATTTCGGATTTAGCGGAAAATCCCGCTGTTGAAGCCGTCGGATTTCGAATATACAGAAGCAAGCCGAGTACGAGCGGCTTTGCCGCGAGGGCTCGGGTATTTTTTGATTGAAAATTTTACGGTTTATGAATTGGACGACCAATCAACTGCAAAAGGTAAAATCACTCGGCCACTTTCGCCACGTCGGCCACTCGGCCACTTCAACATCATCGTTTTGCCGCTTGCATCAGGTGATAAGCCATGGCATCGCCCAGGGCCTGCCACGAGGCATCGACGATGTTTTCGCTCACGCCGATGGTGGCAAATCGCCCCAAATCAGCGGCGTTGTCACCCTCCCCCGACAGGTGGGCAAACTCGATGATGACGCGCACCTTGGCTGCCGACTCAGCCGTGGCATTGACCACACGCACCTTGAAATCACGTAAATGCAACCGCGCCAGGGCTGGGTAATGCGGCAGCAAACATTTGCGCAACGCTGTGTCGAGTGCGTTGACCGGGCCGTCGCCTTCACCCACCTGATGTTCGCTGGCTCCGCTGGGCAGACTCACCTTCACCGTCGCCTCCGTGGCCGGCAGCTTGTCACCCTGGTGCTTGTAAATCACACAACGATAATGGTCCAGCGTCCAAAAAGTGGGTTTGCTGCCCAACACTTCATGCATCAGCAACTCAAAACTCGCCCCGGCGGATTCGAACTGGTACCCCTGATTTTCCAATTCCGCCACCTTGTCGATGAGTTTTTTCTGCACCGCGCGATCGCGTGCCTGCGGAAACTTATCGCCCAGCGTGGCGGACACATTCGACACCCCCGCCAATTCACTGACCAAAACCCGGCGACTGTTGCCGACTTTTTCGGGAGTGATGTGTTCGTAGCTGTGCGCCACCTTTTGAATCGCATGCACGTGCATGCCCCCCTTGTGAGCAAAGGCGGATGGGCCGACGTAAGGTTGATTGACGACCAGGTTGAGGTTGGCCAGTTCATAGACATACCGACTGGTTTCCGTGAGTTTGGCCAGTGACGCAGCCATCGACCCGTTGCCTGGATGGGTGAGTACCTGGTAGCCCATTTTGAGTGCGAGGTTGGCGGCGACGGTGGTGAGGTCCACGTTGCCGCAGCGTTCGCCGATGCCGTTGATCGTGCCCTGCACCTGCAGCGCCCCGGCCTGGACCGCCGCCAGTGAATTAGCCACCGCCAACCCGCCATCGTTGTGTACATGAATGCCCAAAAGCGCATCGACATCACGTTGCAATTCCCCCGGCAGGGAATTGATGAATTGACGCAGGTCATTCACAGCCTGGGTCACGAAGGCCGGCAAGCTGCCGCCGTTGGTATCACATAACACCAGGCGCACCGCGCCGCCTTCGAGGGCTGCCCGCAGGGTGGCAAAGGCGTAGTCTCGGTTGGCACGGTAGCCGTCGAAAAAATGCTCAGCATCGTAAAACACCTGTCCGCCGCGGGTTTGCAGGCTTTGCTGACAGAAGGCCACGCTGTCACGGATCATCGCCAGGTTTTCATCACGGGTGACATTCAGCACTTCATCGACATGCAGGTCCCAGGTTTTACCCACGATGGTGATGACCGGGGCTTGCGAGGCGACCAGGGCCTTCATGCCCGTGTCGTCCGCAGGGTTGATGCCCTTACGCCGGGTCATGCCAAAGGCGCAGACCTTGGCGTGCTTCAAGGGCAGGTGGCGCACCTGTTCGAAGTAGGCAACGTCCTTGGGGTTGGAAAGGGGGTAACCGCCTTCGATGTAGTCGATGCCCAGGGCGTCGAGCTGCCGGGTGATGTTGAGTTTGTCAGGCAGGGAAAAGGAGACGCCCTCGCCCTGGGCGCCATCGCGCAGGGTGGTGTCGTACAGCTCGATGCGCCGGGGTTGGGTACTCATGCAAGGCTCCGAAAAGTTGCGGGCGATAAGGGATGGTGACACGCGCTGCTGAGTCATGGAAAAATCGAAACACAAAAAAACCCGCCTTGGCCGGCGGGTGACTGTGTTGCATTCAGTTCATATCACCACCGGCCTACCTGCTTGGTAAGGTAATCATGCTGATGGCAATAATCATGGTGACAAACGGGTTCATGGTGCTGGTTCCGATGGCATGATATTAACCGCAGACGGATGAAAAGCAACTGTGAAGTTCGGCGCACCCAGCGCCGGACAAAGAATTTGCCGCAGAGAACGCAGAGAACGCAGAGAACGCAGAGAAGAAGTGATCAAGTGACGGAACCGTATTCGGGAGTTAGCGCCGCGATTTATCGCGTCTGGTCGAAGTGGTTGATCGGTTGGTCAGTGAGTCGGTTAATCAGTTGAAGAAGTGGTCGAGTGGAACAAATAAGCCAACCCGGAACGCCGACGCAAAGCGTCCGCGCTAAACATTTTGAATCACTCGGCCAATTGGCCACTTCGTATCTGTCGGTCGATCGCGCCTGGTCCGATCCGATATCACAACAACTCGCGCATCGGCACGGCCAATTTTGCAAACTCGGCGGCGGGCAGGTTCACCGTCCCCCAACGCGGACTGCGCTGTTTCATCCGCAACCGATACTCACTCAACTTCACCGCCAGTAATGCGTACCAGCGCTGTTGATGCGTGAACACCTCCATAAAAAGCGCATCGGGCGGCGGACTTTCACACCAATACAAAAACGCGAACACGCCGGTAAACCCTTCGCCAAACAGTCGCTCCCATTGCAATAACCCATCGACATCGCCCTGCGTCACCCAATTGTCAAAAGCCTTGCCGGTGCGCCCCGAATGTTTGCGACCCTTCACGTCCACCAGCAGGTTCGGCCCGGTCTGACTGTAAACCACAAAATCAAAACTTTTCAGGCGCGTTTCACCCGGTAGCCGACGACCACGCATACTGCGCACCCCCACACCAATGTTGCCCTGTGAACCTGTTGATGCCTGACTCGTTGCCGATGGTGGTTCGTCATGTGAAACAGGCGCCAGGGCGCGCTTGGCTTCGTCCACTGCCACATAGGGAATGGTGTTTTCGCGCAGGTAACACTCAAAGGCCTGTTCGTAATGAAATCGCCGTTGGGCCAGGGGCCACCCCGATGAAAAAAACCTCCGCAACAGGGCTCCGATTCCTGTTGCGGAGGCGCGCCACGGCTGTCAACCAGCACAGCCTGAAATCAATCGTATCGGCCTGCTTTACCCCCTGTCAATGGTCAATTGCCATTTCTAAAAATAAATTATAAACACATGAATAACATATAAATAAAATGTATCGCCCATCTTGAAAGGTTCCGGATAACCCGGTGGATTGCCATTTTGAACTTTGCCTTCACAAAGCCTTGTCCAAGCCATGCCGGGGGCGATCTCCGCTTGTGTTCTTTCACCAGGCTACAATCGTGCCTTGCATCCCCCGGATGACTCAACCTCCCCCATGAAGAACGCACCCTCCGCCCAATGGGTGCGGGTGGCATTGGGCATCGTCACCCGGCAAACCAACCAAACCCTCGAAATACTCATTTCACAGCGCAAGGCTGACCAAGTCCTCTCCGGCTACTGGGAGTTCCCCGGCGGCAAACTCGAACCCGGTGAAACCCCCGCCCACTGCGTCGAACGGGAAATGCTCGAAGAAGTCGGTCTGGTCGTGCAAGCTCACACCCCACTTCCCATCATTGAACATCAATACCCACACGCCAACGTCCGACTGCACCCGTACCTTTGTCGATACCTTTCCGGTCACGCCCAGCCCCTGCACGTGGCCGCCTGCCGCTGGGTCAACCTGCACGACCTTGCACAGTATCACTTTCCTTCTGCCAACACCCCTTTGCTGGCTCATTTGCAGCAATCGTTGGTCGGCTGATCATTTTTTCAATTCACCGCTGCAATAACCCGCAGGCTGTCGCGTTGTGCCTGTCAGAGACGCAACCACCATCAACTTGGGTTTGTAAAGGAACTCGATCATGAACATGCGCAACACCACGCTCGCCCTGGCTGTCGCCGGTTTGACCTTCATGGGCACCAGCCTCGCCCTGGCGGAAGCCACGAACACCGAAAGTGAAAAGCCTGCCAGGAAGCACCCTCTGGCCGGCCCCAAGGCGGAGGGCTTTGAAAAGGGTGAGCGCCCCGGCCCAGGGAATGGCCCCATGGCCGAGCGACGCGGTGAAATGATGGACGGAGTGCGTGGGGCATTGCGTGACCTGAACCTCACGGAAGATCAGAAGGCGCAGATTAAAACCATCATGGACGAAGCCCGCGACTCCCGTGAAAAATTCATGGACGAGCACAAGGATGAAGTGCGGGCCATCCGTGAGAAAATGAAAGCCGCCCGTGAAGCCAAGGACCGTGATCAGATGAAGCAGTTGGGCGAAGAGTTGCGCGGCATCATGGAGTCAGGCCCCAAACCGCAGGACACCATGGAAAAAATCAAGGGCGTGCTCACCCCCGAACAACGCGATCAGTTGCAGGGCAAACTCGATCAGTGGAAGGAAAACCACCCCCGCCCTCAACTTGAAGAAGGTGAACGCCCCCGTCGGCAACGCCCCCAAGGTGATGGCGAAGGTCGCAAACCCAAAGCCCCCGCCCCCGCCCCCGGCGCTGAATAATTCCGTTCGAGTTCGTGATTGTGATTGAAATCATGTGACCCAAGTTCGCCGCCTGACGGAGCGTACCGTTGGGCGGTTTTTTATGGAAGTGAAAGCGCGATTGTTTTTGCAAGCGCCGTTTTTGACGCCGTGCCCTTTTGACGCCGTGCCCTTTTGACGCCGTGCCCTTCAGGGCCGGATGCCATGGTGGTAGTGCGAAATCCGGGGCTGAAGCCCTCGGCGTCACAGGCGTGAAGGATTCATAAATCACCCAATCACCCAATCATTCAATCGTTCAATCATTCAATCGTTCAATCAAAGAATACCCGAGCCCTCGGTCGCCGCGGCGACCTCGTACTCGGCTTGGTTCCGTCACTCGACCACTTCTTGTTCCCACTCACACCGGATACAACAACAGCGCCTCGGAGCGCCAGGCCACGCCCAGTCGTTGCAGGCTCACGGTCTTGCGCTTCTGTACCTGCAAAACACGCACCTGATTCATGCCCGCACGCTCCTCAAACGTCAGCGCCAAGTCGGCGGCCTGGTGTTTGTTCTGCGCCCACACATGCGCACTGCGCAGCGCCCGGTACGACTCGCTCTGCGTCGAAGGCGGATTGCTTTGCACCCAAGGCGAAGGCGTGCGCGGCAGCGCCCCCTGATACGCATGATCCATCAACACAAAATATTCACGGGCCTCGGTCATCGGCGTGTCATGCCACTGATTGAGTGCCGACAAAACCTGCGGCGAAAAAAACTGCTCGTGGTACACCCCGGCCACGACTTCTTCCACCTGTTCATGCAGCTGATGTTGCACTGCAAAATGGATCGCCTGCGCCACGGTCAGGGCGCGATCGTTTTCGTGAGCCTCGTGTGCCAGTTCAACCGCTTCCAAATGGCGCTCCATTGCCGGCCAGGTAAGCCCCTGCAACTCCGCCAGCAGGGCTGAAACATGCAGGGTCTGCCATTGATCGGGCGCCAGTTCGGTCAACCGTTCCAAACAGGCGGTCAGGGATGATTCGTCATGCCGGGCGTAAGCCAGCAAGGCTCGACGCAAGGGCACCGCCGGGTGCTCTGGCTCAATGTTCTCTGCCTGTTGGTAAGCATTCAAGGCTCGGGCATCATCGTGCAACTGAACGTGCATATCGCCCAGCGTCAGCCAGCCACGGGCGTCTTTGGGTTCCAGGCGGAGGTACCAGCGCAATGTCACCATCGCTTCGGGCAGGTCCCCGAGCTTGCGCAGACACTCAGCCTTGAGCACATACGTCGGCGGAAAGGCCCCGTCACGCACAATCACCCGGTCATATTCACGAACAGCCTCCCGCAGCCGACCTGCTTTGTCCAGCAGTCGCGCCAAATAAAAACGCGGCAAAGGACTGCGCCGATCCAACCGCCCCAACCGTCGCAGCACGCGCTCCGCCAGGTGAGCCACGTGCAGTTCCGACAGCTGCAAACCCATGCCCAACAGCGTGCGACGGTCCGCCCCCAAACGCGCCAATAACGACTCAAGCCGTACGGCTGAACGATCCGTGTGACCCTGCCCGTCCAGGCACGCCAATTCGAGCGCCAGCGCTCTCCCATAATCCCGGCGATCCAGCGTCGATAAATCCATTTTGTTGAGGTCGCTCAAAGCCTGGTGATAGCGACAGGCGCTCACGGCACTCAATACATGCTCCAGTTTGTCTTGACGTGATGAAAACATGCCCAGCTCCCAGCTACCTCATGGTAGGCAAGGCATGTTCAAAAGTGGTGAATTTTAGTCGATTTTTGTGCCGATGATATTGTGATAATTCCATCTTTTACGGTGTTTTTAATGCGTCGGGTCTCGTTCCAACACATTCCCCAAGGCACTACAAAGGTAGGTTTTACCCAGTTTGTCACCGACCAGTTGTCTGCCGATCGCTCCTTTCTGATCACGCTCGCTTTGTGGCTGTTGGGCGATCTGTTCCATCAAACGAACGCAACCTTCGACATCGCCATGGCGGACATGCCAACCCAGTTGGTGTTGTTCGATCAATTCGCTGATGTGCGATGGGCTTGGGCCGCAGAACAATATCGGCCGAGCCACGGCCATGGCCCCATATACCTTGCATGGATGTATGATGCCGACCATGTTGTCACCCAATGTCACCATATGCACATCCGCTGCGGACAATGAATAACGAAGCTGATCAAGGGGTTGATAGGGCAGCAGGGTGATATTGCGGGGTTGATGTTGCTGCAAGGTGATTTCGACTTCTTTGCGACCCAGTCCGCCGCCGATGAACATGAAATGAATTCGCGGGTGATGTTGCAATTGCAACGCGGCCTGCAACAGTGTCGTGAGTGGCGAGGCAACACTCATGTTGCCGCTGTACATGAACACGAACTTGTCGCGTAGGCCATGTGTTTCCCGAAATGGGTTGGCCTCATGACTCACCGGTACCAGGTGTGTTTCCAACGGCCAGGGCGGCAGCACGGTGACTTTGCTTTCAATATTCAATTTGGCGTTCACGCGCTGGGCCATGAAACGATCCAGCACCACCACGTCGGCAGCGCTGCGGTACAGCCGGCGATTGAGCCAATCGAACATTTTCACCGGCAGGGCGTCGGCCTTGAACTTACCCATCGCCACCGCCTGATCGGGGTTCAAGTCCATCAGCCAAAACTTGATCGGGGTACGTCGCACGGCATGAATCACCAGGGCCGACAGTGAAGCCATCGGAGGCGATGTGCTGATCAACACTGCTGACAATCGACTGATGAACAACCCGCGCAGGGTCGCCTGCAACAAAAACAACATTTGCCCGATGAGTCGGGTGGCGATTGATTTTTTACCGGTGGAGGAAAACCCCAGACGCACAATCGTCACGCCATCGCGCTGCTCATGGGCGGGGTAACGCTGCGTCGGGTCGTCGTAGCCACGGGCTGAGGTGATCACCACCACGCGAAGCCCACGGCGAACCATTTCCACCGCGGCTTCATGCAAATACTGACCGACCGCAGCCGGGTCCGGCACGTACACCTGACTGATGATCAATAACGTTTTTTCATCCATGAACCAACCTTCCACCCTTCCCTACCGAATTCGCTGCAACAAAGATAAACACCCACCACAGAGACACCCAGGCACAGAGAAAACAACTGCCACGCTGCAACCAAACAATCATGGGGCGATCTGCTTTCGAGCTATTTCAAACTGATTTTGTGCTTGTTTGTTCTGATTGATTCTAACCCCGTTTTGGTTTCACTCTGTGCCTCTGTGGTTAGCTCTTTGGGGTGTTCGACATCAGGGCTGTTTGGCCACTTTATCCCCGACTGGCATGCGTCATTTTTTCCGCCATTTCCGCGATGATCATCGGCAGTGAATACGTCAATTTCCAATCCGGGTAGTGAGCCTGAAGTTTACGCAAATCCGAGTAGTAACAAATGTGATCGCCGATGCGGTTCTGTTCCTGATACACCAGTTGCGGACGCTTGCCGGTCTGCTGATGAATCATTTCGACACACTCCAGCAGGCTCGCCGCATTGGTTTTGCCGCCGCCCAGGTTGTACACCTCGCCGGGGCGCGGTTTCTGAGCGAATTTCCAAAACGCCTCGATCACATCATGGCTGTGAATCTGATCACGCACCTGTTTGCCCTTGTACCCGAACACGGTGTAGGTGCCCTCCCGCATGGCTACGCTCATGAGGTAATTTAAAAACCCATGCAGTTCAACGCCCGAATGATGCGGGCCGGTCAGACAGCCGCCACGGAAGATGCCGGTCTTTAAGCCGAAGTATCGACCATATTCCTGCACCATCACGTCGGCTGCGAGTTTGGATACCCCAAAGAGCGAATGCAGACATTGATCGACCGGAAAATCCTCCGCAATGCCTTGTTCGTATCGGGCGTCAGCGTAATCCCAGCGGGTGTCCAATTCTTTGAGCGGAATATGATTCGGCCCATCGCCATACACCTTGTTGGTGCTCATGTAAATGAACACCGCTTGCGGGCAATGCTGCCGACATGCTTCGAGCAGATTGAGCGTGCCCCCCGCGTTGACATCAAAATCATCGAAGGGGCGCTGGGCGGCCAGATCGTGACTGGGTTGCGCTGCTGCATGAATGATCAGGTCAAACTTACGACGATTGAACAACGATTGCATCGCTTCGCGATCGCGAATGTCCAGTGTTTCATGTTGAAAGTGTTTGCACTCGTTCACCAGCCGTTGGAGGTTCCAGGTGGTGTCGCCCTTGGGGCCGAAGAAGTCCGCCCGCATGTTGTTGTCCACGCCGGTCACAGCAAAGCCCATGCGGTCAAAAAAAACCACGGCTTCCGAGCCGATGAGTCCGCTGCTGCCGGTGATCAGAATTTGCACGAATCGCTCCCTCTCATGATTTGGCTGCAAACCGAATCAACCTCACCGATCGCCGGCCACCACGCGAATCCGTCTGGCGAATGACTTACCTCGCTACCTCATGCCAATACGGACCAACCAACGAGGGGCTTATTTTATTCAATGATGTGCTTCTATGTTCACGATGCTGGATGAGTCGCCTGGTCCCTCGTCGGCAGTTCACAAACCATCTTCGCATACCCCGGTCGGGCGGCGGCACTGCGGTGACGATAGGCCTTGATCACCCTGCCCTCATGCAGCACAAACGCGCCGCCCAGTTGAAACGTATCGCCGCATGATTTGCCCACCCCATGACGCTGGATGATCGCAGCCATGAACCCGCGTACAAATACCATCGGGCCAAATAATGCTGCAAACCCACCACGTTGCAATTCAAGCGCCTGAAAAAGCACGCGCTGCGGGTCAGCCACCCTGGGTACATCACTCAACTGATATCGTGCCGCCATCGCTGCCGCATCCGCATCGTCGCCCAAATGCACCAGCACCATGCCCAGCCCGCGCTGGTCAATGACCGCACGTTGCCTTTGTAAATCGGCCAGGGCTTGCCGGCAAAACGTACACCCCGCGTGACGTAAAAACACCACCAGCCGGGGTTGAGTATGGGTTAAGTCCCACAAACTGCGCCCTTCGTGATCACGCACCTGTTGCAGCGCCTGCGTCAGTGACACGACCGGGGTGGCAGGCAGGTTGCCGCGTTGATGATGGTCCAAAGCACGCCAAAGAATCAGCCCGAACGGCACCCACCAAAGCAAATCATTGGTGATGATCGTCCAGCCCATGCTCACCGGCAGCACCCCCATCATCACCGCCTGCACAAACCCGATCGGCCCAAATATTTTTCCAAGCAACCCCACCAATACAATCGGCCAATGCCGGTACGGGTTTTGGGCCGCGATCAGATAACCCAGCCCATACACGCCCACAATCATGCCGATGCACTGCCAGAACGCCGCCGTGATGGGGGTCGATGCAATACCCAGCCAACCCAGCGTCGTCGTCGGCAGCGCAATCGTCGCCACGCCCCAAACGATGTTGTACACCCCCGCAGCATTCAGCCACCAGGTCATCCACTTGGGCACCGTGTTGTTTTGTGTGTGGGTCATCATCTTTGTGTTTTTAAGCCGAGTCGGAGGAGCGAAGCGACGACGGCTCGGGTATTGCTAGGTCCAAAGTCCAAAGTTCAAAGTCCAAGGTCCAAAATAATACTTCGACTTTGAACTCGTCAGAATACCCAAGTCCTCGTCGCGGACTCCTCGTCCTTGGCTTGATAAATTCGACGGCTTCAACAGCGGGTCTTCCCGCTAAATCCGAAATCCGAAATTATCTTGCCACTCGGCCACTTCTTTCCGATGGCTTTCGACCTCACTTCCCCCGTCCGAGCATGTGTCGCAGCGCTGGTTCCAACTGCGGGTACTCAAACCGATAACCAGCACTTTGCAACCGTTGCGGTATCACGCGCTGGCTCATCGTCGCAAAGTCCGCCACTTCGCCCATCGCCAATTTCAGTGCCCACGCAGGTGCGGGCAACAGTGTCGGTCGTTGCAACACGCGACCCAGGGTTTTGGTGAACTCACGATTGGTCACCGGCATTGGGGCCACCGCGTTGAAAGGCCCGTGCATCGATTCATCGCACATGGCCTGATGAATGATGTAAAGCAAATCGTCGAGCGCAATCCAACTCCAATATTGTCGTCCGTGGCCAATCGGCCCACCCACCCCCATTTGAAACGCCGGCAACATGCCCCCCAGTGCCGCACCACCCGGCGTCAGCACCACGCCGATGCGCAGTTGCACCACACGAATGCCCGCCGCCCTTGCCGGTTCGGTCGCTGCTTCCCAGTCGCGTGCCACTTCCGCCAAAAACCCATCCCCCATCGCGGTGTTTTCCGTGATTTCACTTTCACCATGGTCGCCGTAAATGCCGATGGCCGAGGCACTGATGAGTACCTTGGGTCTGTGCTGTTGCCTTGCCAGCGCTTCACACAATGCGCGCGTCATGTTCACCCGGCTGCTGCGAATGCGTTCCTTTTTTTCAGCCGACCATCGACCCATGATCGTTTCACCCGCCAGGTGTACCACTGCCTCCGCCTGCATTGCGCCGGCATCACTGGTGAGTTGTTGCAAGCTCAAGGCTCCGACCGGTGCATCGGTCGTGGTTGCTTGCATGCCTGTAGGCGTACTTGCCTGCGCCCCCGGGCGCAGCAAACGAATCACCCGATGACCGCCCGTGGTTAAAAATGGCACCAATGCCGACCCCACCAGCCCCGATGCACCCGTCACCAGTACCCGTTGTTTTGCTTGTGCAGGTTCACCCGAACCACCAACACGCATCAATCGATGCCGCTGCAAGTCGGCTACGGTCGTGCGGTGTCGATACCCGAACATGCGCTGCAACTGTCCGCGGGTCATCGCCCCGCCCAGTGCCTCACCTGCCGAGCCGCCCGGCAATGCGTAACGCACCTCATCCACCAACTCACATTGCTGCTCATTTACCCCCTGCACCCGATGCACGTGTTCCCAAAACGCAAACGGCCCGGTCACCTGCACATCCTTAAACATCACCCCCGGCTGAAAGTCCTTGTGTTGCGCCACCCACGTCCGCCAAATAGGCCCGATTTTCACCTTCATCACCACCAGCCGATCGCGCTCGATTTCACCACGCTGCTCAATCAACCGCACCTTTTCCCAAGGCGGGGTCAGTCGCTGCAACGCCCCCTCCCGCAAATGCCAATGAAACACCTCCGCTGCCGGGGCATGGATGATCGACCGGTGTGTGTAGGTTTGTGTTCGCATGTTACTGCACCGACGCGGACACAATGATAGGGCCGGCGACCGACGGACAGAAAAATGGTGCTGGGGGCTGGTAGCTTGGAGAAAACCAATCGTCGTCGCCTGACGCCTCTGCCCAGCACCCAGCCACTAGCCCCCAGCTACTTGGTGACCCTTTGAATCACCGCTCACGGGCCTTGGCAATCGCCTGTACCACCTGATCGACTGTGTACGCTTCGCTGGCAAACACCGTCGAACCCTCCGCCCGTTGCACCACCAGCCAGGGTATCGTGATACGCCCGGTTTCACGCAACAAATTCGTCCCTGCCGGGTTGCCCCCCGTCAGGTCCACCTTCATCGGCACCACTCCCTGCTGACGCATCGCCTGTACCACCTTCGGGTGACTGAGCACCGCCTGTTCCAAGGCCTTGCAATTCAAACACCACTCAGCCGTGAACTCCAATACCACCACCTGATTACCACTTCGCGCCTCCGCCAACTTCGCCGGCGTGAAATACACCCAGTCAATCGGCCCCTTGTCCGTGAAGCGCTGCGCCGCCCACACACTGCCGACGATCATCAGCACCCCCACACCCGTCATGATGCCGCGAGCCGGTATTGATCGAGTGATCCGCCAGGTGCGAATCATCACCCACAACCCCGCCGCTGCCACCAACCCCATCACCGGCCACCAATACAATCGCGTCGGCGGTTGAGGCGGTTCCGCCAGTAACCCACTCAATCCCGTACCCACAAAATACGCCGCTGCCGCGAGCATCAGTAACCCCATGCCCTGTTTGATCAGTTCACTGGCCGGGCCGGTGCGCGGCATGCGATGCACCAGTTTCGGCATGGCCGACAACACCAAATACGGCGCAGCCATGCCCACCCCGATCGTGGCAAACACCCACAACGTAATCAACGGGGCTTGCAACGCCGCCCACGCTGCCGCTGCCCCCATGAACGGGGCCGTGCAGGGCGTTGACAGCACAGCCGTCATGACCCCGAAACCCATCGACCCGACATGCGAGTTTTGCTGTGGTCGAAAGCGATACACCCACTGCGGCGGTTGTAGTGTGAACAACCCACACATACCCACCGCCATGATCGCAATGATCGCCCCAAGGCTCATCGTCACCCACGGGTACTGAAACAGTTGATTCGCTGCCGAAATACCCTGAAACCCCGTCGATTGCCCCCAACCCGTGTTCACCAGTGCCACCGACCCGGCTATCGCACCGCCCAGCACCAACCAAAACCCGATCACCCCCACCGCCATCGAAACGCCCAGTGCAAACGTTTTGCCCCAGCTTTGCCCCGCCTGTGCCAAGCCCATGATTTTTAACGGTATCACCGGCAGCACACAAGGCGTGAAATTGAGCAGCGCCCCGCCCACAGCCGCCACACTCAACATCAGCAGCAAACCCAAACCACCACGGCTGTCAATCGCAAACCCGTAACCAAACACATCAAACCGCACCACCCCCGGTTCCCCCGTTTCGCTGGTTGCTGACTGCCCTGCGGTATTGTGCGGCAGCTTCAACAGTGTTTCATGAAGTTCGATAATCGTCGCATCGCTTTCACCCGTGCTTTGATCCCTCGGCAACACTTCCAACACCACCGGCAAACTCACCTCACTCGGAAACAAACACCGCAAATCATCACATGCCTGAAAACTGACATTCACCACTGCCTTGAACAGGCCCGGTTTGGCATCATCACTTACCCGCACCGGCACAATCACCGTGAATCGATCCTTGAACACCGGCACCAGGTCTTTCGACGCTTCCACCTTCAGCCCGACCGACTGCGGGTAACGTGCTGATTCAAAAATCAATCCGCCATCAGCCTGTTTGGGTTCGACGACCGTCGGAATGATCGTAAACTCAGTGAACACCCGTGCCTGCACCGGGTCGGCATACACGTGCCAGTCGGGTTGCAATTGAAAGTTGACTGCCAGCAAACGCGCCTCGCCCGCATGAGCCTTGGCATTGGACCAGGCATACGTCACCTGCGTCACGTCACTGGAACTCGAAGGCCCCTGTACCGCCTGCACCGTCGGCGTCACCGCAAACATCGCCAGAAGCGCCCCCAACCCACACCAAAACCATGCACGCAAGTTTTTCGCCGTGTGTGACATACCTTCATGTTACGTCGATGAGCAGTTGCAGGTTTTGCAATGACCGCAGTTGTATGGCGTTAGTGGCCCAGCCGCCCCCGGCTGGGCTTATCACGTCTGTTGTCGTCCAGCCACCGGTGCGAACCGGTACGGTCAATGATCCGCCAGAGGAACATAGCCGGGGGCGACGGTGCCACAACACCCCAGGTTGTCACCCGCAATACACCGCTTTTGAAGCCCCAACCACCTTTCGCCCGATAACGGTGTAGTGGCTGGGGGCTAGGTGCTAGTGGCTAGGCATGTATGTAGGCTTACAGATATAACCCAGCCCCTAGCTACTAGCTCCAAGCTCCTTCACGGAACAACACAAACTTTACCACCCTCACCACCCCGATGGCTGAAATCCTTGATCAATCCGAAGTCGATGCCCTGCTCGCCGCAGTGGACACCGGGCAGGCCCCAGCCGCAGAAGCAGGCCCGACCACCAAAATCTTTTCGCGCACCCATGTCGGCGCAAACGCCGATGTCGAAGTCAAACCTTACGACTTCAAGCGCCCCGAACGTGTTTCCAAAGACCAGATGCGTGCCCTGGAAAACCTGCACGATGGTTTTGCCCGCAACTTCGGGGCTGCGTTGTCGGGGTTTCTGCGTACGATCATTGAAGTGAAAGTCGCCAGCATCGAACAGATGACCTTCAGCGAGTTCACCCATTCGCTGCCCAATCCGACCTGTTTCAACCTGCTCACGGCTGAGCCGCTCGACGGCAACATGTGTCTTGAAATCAGCCCCTTGATCATTTACCCGGTCATCGACCGTCTGCTGGGCGGGTCCAATGCCGACCTTTTCATCCCCCAGCGACCGCTGACCGCCATTGAACTGCGTCTGGTACAGAAAATCATCGACCGGGCGATGACCGCATTGCGTGATGCCTGGAGCAACATTCTGCCCCTGACCTTCAAGCTGGTGGAAAGCGAAAGCAACCCGCAACTGGTGCAGATTGTGCCCCCCAATGAAGTGGTGGTCGTCGTCGGGTTTGAAATGAAAATGGGTGGTCGGGCGGGCACGATGAGTTTGTGCATTCCCTACAACGTGATCGAGCCGGTGGTCGAAAAATTGTCGAATCAAACCTGGGCGCAGTACAAACGTGGCCGACGCGATGAACACCTGCGCAAGCGTGTGGCTGACAAACTGGAAGGCGCCAAACTCACACTCACCGCGATACTCGCTGAAACCTCGATCAAACTTGACGACCTGATTCGTTTGCAGGTCGGCGATGTCATCACCACCGAAAAACCTGCCGCGGCCCCGCTGTCCCTCATGATCGGCACCCGTCGCAAGTACATCGGCTCGCTCGGCCAGCACAAGGGCCATCGCGCTTTTCAAGTCCAACGCCCCTACACCCCCAAAGACCGCGTGTGATTCGAATTTCGGATTTGGAATTTTGAATTTCGGATTTACCAAGCCAAGAACGAGGCCGATAGGCCGAGGGCTTGGGTATTCTGTGTGGTTAATCGGTGAGTCAGTTACTCAGTTACTCAGTTACTCAGTTACTCAGTTACTCGGTTACTCGGTTACTCGGTTGCTCGGTCGGTATTTTATTTGTCTTTTTTCTTCCCGATTAACCGACTCACCGACCAACCGATTAACCACTCCGATCAGACGCGATCAATCGCGGCGCTAACATCCGAACTCGATTTCGTCACTTGACCACTCGGCCACTTGACCACTCGGCCACTTCTTCAACCGATTAACCGACTCACCGACCAACCGATCAACCACTCTGTCCCCCTACTTCAACTCATCGAGCGTCCGCAATTTCGGTTTCGTCATCGTTTCGCGCATCGCAGGCAACTGCACCCGCACCGGTTTATTGTCCCATTCAAACTTGGATGTCGCCCTGCCGTCCGACAACATCACCGTTTCCCTGGGTGTCAAAAAGGGGAACCCCTCAATACCATGGCGAACAAAGTATTCATACACTTCCGCCGGGCTGGCTGGGCGCACCCATTGTTCGCTGTATTGATATTTTGGTAACGTTGTCACCTTGTTCCCGACTTTGTATTGATACATTCCGTCACGTCGCACCACCGCCCGCACCGATTGCGGGTTCACATCCTCGCGCGTTAACCCGGCAATCAACACCGTCTGACTTTGACTGCCCGTTGTCCCCCGGGCATCGGGCAACCGCACCAGCAACCCTTCGGGCAACTCCCTGTCCAATCGCCCGCGAAGCACACTCAACCCGGGGGTTTGACGCACGGCTCCGTCCTCATCCAATGACCTGCGTTTGTCCACCATGTCGTAATAATGCGGGGCTGCCCCATGCTCATACGGGGCCAGCGTGTCCGGCGAAGTAAACTTGCTGCGAATCGACTCAAACCGGTTTTTCACCTCGATCGACCAAAGTGTTTTATCAATCCATACAAAATCACCCGCCCGTTCCACAAACAATTTCTGCGTCGCCGCGGGCAACTCCTCCAACGGCACCGGTTGCAACTCCTGACCCTGTGCTGATACCTTCAATGATGTTCCTATCATCATCGCAAACAATACCATCATCGATATGAATGTTGTTTGATTCATATGCAAGGGTGTTCGTTCATGCAACGCCCAGCCAAAGGCTTGGCGCTAAACATTCAAAACTGGCGCTAAACATTCACGGCTTGGCGCTAAACATTCAAAACTGGCGCTAAACATTCACGGCTTGGCGCTAAACATACAAAACTTGGCGCGAAACGTTCAAGGCTCCACCTTCACCGTACTCAACTTGTCATACAACATCTTGAACAACAGCGCAATGTCATCGTGTCGCAACCGGATGCAACCCATCGACATCATCCTTCCAATCGACTCCGGCTCAACCGTCCCGTGAATCCCGTAACCCCGTTTGTCCTTCGTTCCCTCTTCGGTTCCCTGCAAACCGATCCAAAATTCGCCGATCGGGTTGGTCGGGTCGTCGGCTGCGTAACTCTGCCGGGTACGCGGATTGGTCCATGAGGGGTTCTGCACCTTGCCGCTGAGCACCCACATGCCCGGGGGCGTCGAATCCTCCTCCCCCAAACCCACCGGAAAACTGCGCACATACACCGGCTTACCCTCCGGCCCATTCACAAACACATCCATCCGAAATTCCCCCTTGCGCACCGTCGCATGCATCGGCCCCTGAATCATTTTCAACTTCTGCCCCACACGAATCCGATTCGCCTGCGTCTTGTTGATCAACTCCACCAGCGGGTACGGCACTTTGTATTTCAACGTCACCCGCGTCAGCACATCCCCCGCTTTCACTTCATACAACTCCACCAACGGATCACCCGCAGCAACCTTCGGCCCGAATACCAAATCCTGATTCACACTCGTCAGCGTGTCCCGAATCGCTTGTGCATCCTCACGCGTCAACTCGTGATATGAACTCACATACAAATCCGAAAGCACCGTGCGTCCCTCAACCAGTTTGCCGTCGGCGATCAGTGACAACCCATGACGCAATTGCGGAGTGAAATCGTTGACGATCACATCAGCCGTCGTGCCGGTTGCGGCTGCCGGCGCTGCGCTATTGGTTGCGGGGGCCGGTGTCGTTGTTGCTGCGGGTGTTGTCGCTGTATTGGTTGCCGTTGGGGTCGTCGCTGAGGTCGCCGGGCCGGCGGGGGTATTCGTCGCCGCAGTACTGTTCACACTCGTCGTGCTGCCGGTTGGGTTCAACGCATTGTTCTGAGCCAGCGTCTTCTGTGGCCCACGATTGACCATCACCATCGCCGCTGTCGCCAGACCCAGCACCAACGCCACCAGCAGCAGCCACAGCCACCAACCTTTGTGCTGTTTTCGTGGCGACCCCGCCCCTGCAAACCGTGGCAGTGAGGGTGAACCCGTTTGTGCTTGTGATGCTTCCGTCATGAGCCGAACTCCTCTTGCAATGAATCATGCTGCTGGTCATGCTGAACATAAATAACAATTCACGATATCGGGTGATTCTGCGCGGTGGCTGGGTGCTTGGAGCTAGGTTCAAACCAGACCGACGTTATCGATGCTTGCCTTCCCCGCTCCCAGCTACGAGCCCCTAGCTACTTTTATTCTTCATCTGTTTCACCCATGCCAGATACTGGCCGATGCGTTCCTCATACCCCCGGTCGGTGGGCTGATAGTAACTTTTATTCACGCCCAGATATTCTTGATCGACAAAACCCCCCTCGTGAGCATGAGGATATTGATACCCCTGAGCGTGCCCCAGCTTTTTCGCACCCTTGTAATGCCCATCCCTCAAGTGCATCGGCACCGCAATCGTGCGATTTTCCCGAACATCCTGCATCGCGGTCCATATCGCCGTGGCCGAGGCGTTGGACTTGGGGGCCGTGGCCATGTAAATCACCGCCTGCGCCAGGGTCAACTGACATTCGGGCATGCCGACGCGCTCCGTAATTTCATACGCACCGGCTGCCACGGTGATCGCGCGAGGGTCGGCGTTGCCGATATCCTCACTGGCCAATATCGCAATCCGTCGCGCGATGAAGCGTGGGTCTTCGCCGGCCACGAGCATTTTCGCCAGCCAGTAAATCGCTGCATCCGGGTCGCTGCCGCGCATCGACTTGATCAGGGCTGAGGCCGCATCGTAATGCCCATCGCCCGTCCCGTCGTACACAATCGCCTTCTGCTGAATCGATTGCTCCGCCACCGCCAAATCGATCACCACCCCCGGTTCCCCCGGTTCCCCCGGCTCTCCCGATTCCGTTTTTTCGTCACCGGTTGATTCCGACGACTGGTTTTCACCCCCTGTTGACACCGATGTTTTACCTGCCGCGCCCGCACTTTCACGCATCACCGACAGCACTGCGATTTCGAGGGCGGACAGCGCCCGCCGGGCATCCCCATCACAGATTTTCGCCCAGTGGGCCAGCGCTTCCTGCGTCACCGACACGTTCAACAAACCGTAACCGCGTTCCTTATCACGCACCGCCCGATCCAATAACGTGATGATGTTCGCTTCGGTGAGCGGCTGAAACGCAAACACCTGTGAGCGACTGACCAAGGGGGCATTGACGGCAAAAAACGGGTTCTCCGTCGTCGCCCCGATCAGCGTCACCGTGCCCCGTTCCACATCCCCCAAAAGCACATCCTGCTGGGCGCGACTGAAGCGGTGAATTTCATCCAAAAAAAAGATCGTCCGCTGACCGTGGTCCTCCAACCGGCGCAAGGCACGGTCCAACACTTCGCGCACCTCTTTCACACCAATCGCGGCAGCATTGCCCCGTTCAAAATGCCGTTGCGTGCTGCGGGCGATCAGTTCCGCAAGCGTCGTTTTCCCCGTCCCCGGCGGACCATAAAAAATCACACTGGTGATCCGATCCGCTTCCAACATCCGACGCAGCATCATGCCCTGACCTAAAAAATGGTCCTGTCCGACAAACTCCGCCAAACTGCGCGGGCGCATCCGTACCGAAAGCGGTTCCACCGCCTGCCGCTGCCTGCGCTTTCTTTCGTCCCATAAGTCGGCCATGAAATCATCATATCCCATCCGGTCACCTGGCCCAGACGCCGAGGGCTTTAGCCCCGGATTGATTGCACCATGAACAAACAACCGGCCCTGAAGGGCACGGCGTCAATATCACGCGGCTTTGATCATTCAAGTCCCTCACCCACCCCGCCGATAAACAAGGTAAATATGGAATTGACAATTCCATTTCACGCTGATTGCAACCTTAAAACTGTGAGCAGCGTCATCGCCATCGTCGGCTGAATTGGAGGCATCATGTTCGCATTCATCCGCAATCTGGGGCTTGGCACGCGCATCATCACCCTGGCCATCGTCACGTTGATGGTCGTCGTCGGGGTCAACTATTTCGTCTTTGTGCGGGGGCATCGCGCCGCGTCGGAAGAGGCCTTGGCTGCCAAGGCGGCGGCGTTCACAGCCGTGGCCGACGAAACCAAAAACCATGTCAGTCGGCTGCATGACCAAAACAACTTCGATCAGGCCTCGCTTCTTGCCGAGGTGCAACAGGCTCGTGCCGCCGGCAAACCCGTTTCGCAAACCCGTTTGTTTGATGCCATTCCCGTCGTCGCTGGATGGACGGCTGCCCAACATGCCGCCAAGCGTGAAAACATCGACTTCAAAATCATCGCCTACGATGCCCGCAACAAAACCAATGAACCCGCATCCGGTTCCTTCCGCGACCATTTGCTGCGCGATCTGACCCAGCAGGTACAGGCCGGCGGCGCGGAAATATTGCATCGCATCGACCCGGCCACCAACACCATGCACTACCTGCGTGCCATTCGTCTGACGCAGGATTGTCTTTCCTGTCACGGGGACCCGGCTACCAGCCCCACCAAAGACGGGCTGGACGCTGCCGGTTACAAAATGGAAAACTGGAAGGTCGGGTACATGCACGGTGCGTACGAAGTGGCCATGCCTTTGTCGGTCGTTGATCAGCAGGTGGCTGGGTTTCTGACCATGGGGGCGATGTGGACGGTGCCGTTGGTGATGGGTGCGGTGGTGATGCTGGTGCTGCTCATGCGTGTGCTGCTCAATCGTCCGGTGAACGCGCTGATTGAGCGCATCCGTGACATTGCCCAGGGCGAAGGCGACCTGACCCAGCGCGTGCCGGTGCATAGCCGGGACGAACTGGGCAGTCTGGCGACCTGGTTCAACACGTTTGTTGAAAAGGTGCATGACCTGGTGGCGGAAGTCAGCGGCGTGACCCGTGAAGTGGCGGCAGCGGCCACGCAGATTGCAGCCACCAGCGAACAGATCGCCACGGGGGGCAACCAGCAGACCCAGCAGGTGACGCAGATTTCCGCAGCAGTGCATGAAATGTCGGCTTCGGTGCAGGAAGTGGCGTTAAAGAGCAGTGACGCCGCCGGCCATGCGCAGAGTTCAGGGCAACAGGCAGCCGAGGGCGGACAGATGGTGCAAAAAACGATTGAGGACATGCAGCACATCAACGAAACGGTGTCGGAAGGAGCGACCAGCGTGCAGGATCTGGGCCAGCGCAGTCAGCAGATTGGTGAAATCATTCAGGTGATCAACGACATCGCGGATCAGACGAACCTATTGGCCCTCAATGCGGCGATTGAAGCGGCACGGGCGGGGGAACAGGGTCGCGGGTTTGCGGTGGTGGCTGATGAGGTGCGCAAACTGGCGGACCGCACCACCAAGGCCACGGAGGAAATCGCAGCCTCGATTCAGGCGATTCAATCGGGCACCGACTCGGCGGTGAAAAAGATGACCGGCGGCAGGGAACAGGTGCGAGCCGGGGTCGAACGCGCCACCGAGGCCGGCATACGCATCAGCACCATCGTCACCAGCGCCCAGTCCGTGGCGGATATGGTGCGCTCCATCGCAGCGGCGGCGGAGGAACAGTCGGCTGCCAGTCAGGAAATTGCCCGCGGGGTGGAACAGATCAGCGCAGTGACCATGGAAACCAGCGAAGCGACCAAACAGGCTGCCCAGGCGGCGGC
Organism: uncultured Phycisphaeraceae bacterium; assembly: GCA_964547135.1. Lineage (GTDB taxonomy): Bacteria > Planctomycetota > Phycisphaerae > Phycisphaerales > Phycisphaeraceae > JAJXSS01. The sequence goes on from CAZJMK010000027.1 coordinate 28,445, forward strand.
GTCATTGTCGGGCAAAGCCGAGCAATTGCAGTTCCTCGTGGGCCGATTCAAGACCCGGGAAGGGTGAAAATAGTATTTGGTGATTTGGTAATTTTTCATTGATACACGCCTGAAGTTCATGTTCGCTTTTGGCATCACACGGGTTGGCCGTTAACCTATCTCGCATGAGCCAGACACTCACCCATGAACAAGTGCGTCACGTCGCCAAGCTGAGCCGACTCAAACTCAGCGACGTGGAAGTCCAGCAGTTTGCCCGGCAACTGTCCGACATACTCACCTACGTGGAAAAACTCAACGAACTCAAACTCGATGAGGTTCAGCCCATGGCTCACGCCCTGGACCTCACCAATGTGCTCCGCCCCGATGAACCGAAGCAGGGTTTATCGGTGGACAAAGTACTGGCCAACGCCCCGGCCAAGGACCCGCCCTTTTTCATGGTCCCCAAAGTCATCGACGAAGGCGGGGGAGCGTAAAAGATTTCGAATTTCGGATTTGCCGAACCAAGCCGGGAACGAGGCCGATAGGCCGAGGGCCCGGGTATTCGACGAAGTGGCCAAGTAAGAGGGGCTGGGTGCTGGGGGCTTGGAGCTAGGTCAATTGGATATTCAAATCGGCTCTGCCCAGCTACCAGCCCCAAGCCACCAGCTCCAGCAACTTTCCTTCACAATGACTCTGGTTACAGGAAGATGATTTCAACGACCTTGAATCAACCACCACCATTCACCATGAACCTCACCCAAACCACCCTGACCGAACTGCGTGATGCCATCGCCCAGCGCAAGCTGTCGAGTGTTGAAATCACCCGTGCCTACCTGCAACGCATCGAACAACTCGACCCGCAACTCAACGCCTATCACGAGGTGCTGACTGAGCGCGCTTTGCAGCGAGCCAGACTGGTCGATGACAAGCAAATCACCGGTCCACTCGCGGGCGTGCCCATCGCCATCAAGGATGTGCTATGCACCGACTTTGGCGCAACCACCTGCTCGTCGAAAATGCTGGGCAACTTTCACGCCCCCTACTCGGCCACGGCTGTGCAAAAACTCGAATCCGCCGGGGCGATTGTGCTGGGCAAAACCAACATGGATGAGTTTGCCATGGGTTCGTCGGGGGAAAATTGTGCCTGGGGACCAAGCCGTAACCCGTGGGATTTCACACGCACACCGGGCGGTTCGTCCAGCGGTTCAGCCGTGGCCGTGGCTGCGGATTTGTGTGCCGGGTCACTGGGGTCGGACACCGGCGGCTCGGTGCGTCTGCCCGCTGCCTACTGCGGGGTCGTCGGTTTGAAACCCAGTTATGGTCGCATCTCACGCTACGGTTTGGTCGCCTACGCATCAAGTTTGGACCAAGTCGGCTGCTTCGGTCACACGGTCAGCGATGTGGCGTTACTGTTGCAAGCGATCGCTGGACATGATGCCCTCGACTCGACCAGTGCCCCGGTGAACGTACCCGATTATGCTGGTGAGTTGACGCAACCGGTTCAAGGCTTGCGCATCGGTTTGGCCAAGCAGTACATGTCGGACGCCAATCACCCGGCGGTGCAGGCGATGCTCAATCAGGCAGTGGCGATTTATCGTGAAGCAGGGGCACAAATTGTCGAGGTGGACCTGCCTCACACCGAGTACGGAATACCGACTTACTACATCGTGGCCACGGCTGAGGCCTCGAGCAACCTCGCTCGCTACGACGGGGTTCGTTACGGCCATCGCAGCAGCGCCGCGCAGGATTTACTGGAGGTGTACACCGCTTCACGAGCGGAGGGTTTCGGGGCCGAGGTCAAGCGCCGCATCATGCTGGGCACGTATGTGCTTTCCAGCGGGTACTACGATGCGTATTACCTGCGGGCGCTCAAAGTTCGCCGGCTGATACGACTCGATTTCGATCAGGCGTTTGCGAAGGTGGATGCGATTTTGTGTCCGACCAGCACCGGGCCGGCGTTTGCGTTGGGGGCGAAGACCGATGATCCGCTGACGATGTATTTGAATGATGTTTACACGGTGAACTGCAACCTCGCGGGCATACCGGGCATTTCGCTGCCGGGCGGTCTGGTGGAGGAACAGGGCAAACAATTGCCGATCGGGCTGCAACTCTTTGGGCCGATGTTTGGCGAGGCAAAGCTGTTGCCAATCGCACGGCTGTACGAAGCCGTCACCACACATCATCAGCAGCGCCCGGGGTTGGGGTGAGGCGGAACGTCAGCGGTTGAGTGATGGTATTTGTTTGGCACGAACGCTTTGCGTTGGCGTTTTGGTGATCACGCAATCGGGTGACACGGGAGCTTGTCTGCCAGTGCAGACGCGATAAATCGCGGCGCTAACATACGAATACGATTCCGTCACTTGGCCACTTGGCCACTTCCTTTTTCACATCAATCCGCGGCATCGATGTTGAATTCCTTGACCTTTTTGTTCAGCGTGTTGCGGTTGATGCCCAAAAAGTCCGCGGCACGGGTTTTCACGCCGCCGGTGCGTTCCAGGGCTGCGACGATCAGTTGGCGTTCCAGTTCGCCCACCACCAAATCGTAAATCCGCCCTTCTTCGCTTTCGTATTCCTTGACCGACTGCACCGCCAGTTTGCCCGCCAGGCCTTCGATCGAGTCCCCCGCCGCATCGCCGCGCACCTGCTGGGCGAACATGCGAATCTGCAACGGCAATAAGTCTTCCGTAAAGTCATCGCCGCTGGACAACACCACCGCCCGTTCGATGGCATTTTCCAGCTCACGCACATTGCCCGGCCAGGGGTAACGCAGCAACGTGTTGAGCGTGTCCCTGCTGATCTTTTTCAACCCCCTGCTGTTCTCCCGGTTAAAACGATCCAAAAAATGATCGATCAACCTCGGTATGTCTTCGCGTCTCGAACGCAACGGCGGAATGTTGATCGTCACCACATTCAACCGATAGTAAAGGTCTTCCCGAAATGCGTTCTTGCGCACCTCTTCGTCCAAGTCCAGATTGGTCGCTGCAATCACACGGGCATCGACTTTTACCGTGCGATGATCGCCCACCCGTTCAAACTCGCGCTCCTGCAACACGCGCAACAATTTGACTTGAAGCTCAGCGGTGAGCGTGCCGATTTCATCCAAAAAGATACTGCCTCCGTCGGCGGCCTCGAACCGGCCGACCTTGTCACGAATCGCACCGGTGAACGCGCCTTTGACATGCCCGAACAATTCCGATTCCAGCAATTGCGGTGACAACGCCCCGCAGTTGATGCGAATAAACGGCTTGTCGCGCCGCGGGCTGTTGAAGTGAATGGCTTTGGCAATCAATTCCTTGCCGACACCGGTTTCACCCAACAATAGCACCGTGGCACGGGAGGGAGCGACCTGCGCGATGGTGGCCAACACGTCCAGCATGGCGGGCGACGAGCCGATGATGTTGTCGAATTTGTATTTACTGTGCAGGTTGTCGCGCAATTGCTGATTCTCGGCCAGCAACTCATCTTTTTCACGCTGAATCAGATGATGAATGCGAATGGTCTGCACAATCGAACCGGCAATGATTTTGAGCAGCCGAGCGTCGGCTGCCAGGGTCATGTCATCGACAAAGGGCTTGTCCACGCTGATGGCCCCGATGCAGCGCTGGCCTTCCTTGATCGGCACACAGATGAACGAGGTGGGCGGGTCATTGGGGTCCACCGCGCCCAGTTGCCGACTGCCCGTGCGATTGAGGAAGGCTGGGTTGCGGCGAATATCGGGAATGATTTCCGGTTTGCCGTCGGCCAGTACTTTGCCGGTGATGCCTTCCCCCAGCGCATAACGCCCCCGTTGCATTTCCTCACGGGTCAAACCCACCGCTGCAACGATCCGTGCCTGTTCCGTGGCCGTGTCCCAAAGCACCAGTGATGCCCGTTGAAACTTCAGCCGATCCCCCAGCAAGGTCATGGCGCGCTGAAAAACCTGATTCAGCTCCATCCCGTCGCCGAGGATTTGGCTGATCTGTTCCAGAATGTCTAATTCGTGTTCAGATCGATCCATGGTTTGCATATTAAATAGCCTATCCATGGTTTTGGCAAGTCAAATAATCAACTATTCATGAAAATGGTGTGTAATTAGGCATCAACGCGTCCGGTTTACCTTTTTGCGTTGTTCAACAACATCAAAGCTGGGTGATTCAAATGTCTGCCTTGACGCCGTGCCCTTCAGGGCCGGATGGCTGCACCTGTGTAATGAAAATCAATCCGGGGCTGAAGCCCTCGGCGTCAGTTGTTGCATGAACATCCACCCAGAGGTGTTGAATTCCATTAAGGTTTTTCAAACCAAGTAACCGATGATGACCAAGCGGGTTGCGCAAATGTTGCGCGACGAAGGCGGAAATGGATTTTCGCCGCGCCCTGTGGAGCCGACTGGTCGGAGTCATGGATGACTCACTTGCCTCCCTCAACACGACATCACGCAGCGCCCGGCAAGGCGGATGACTTTGCCGGGAGTTTGTCGTTTGCACAGTTGCTGGGGCACCTGTCGCATCAACATGAACTTTACCAGCGACTGCGGGAGCAAACCCTGCGGATGGTTGAAATGCTGGGTACGGATCGCAGTGTCGAGTTGCCGGGGGTCATGGACGCTCGCCAACAGGTGATCGATGAACTGCAACACATCGACGTGCAGTTGCAGGGCTACCGGGTGCATTGGATTGAATGGTTCCCGCAGTTGCAGCAGCACCAGCGGCAACAGGTGACGCAACTCACCACTCAACTCGAACAACTCAAAAATCAGGTGCGGGAACTGGACCAACAACTGACGCAACAACTTAAACAACAGCGCGATCAGTTGGGGCGCGAACTGGGAACCCTCGGCCGAGCGGACCGGGCGGTGCAATCGTATCGCGGACAACAACGCAACTACGGCACAACCACGCTGCCCCAAACGGATCATCAGGGTTGAATGCCGCACGGTGATTCAATCATCGTCCGACAGAAAAAATAATGGTCGAACAGACAAACAACCCCAAGCCGCAAGTCGATGACCTGGCGCAGATCATTACTGCCTATCACCAGGTCACGGAGAAACTGCAACAGAGTCACGAAGCCCTGCGCTTGCAGGTGGACCGCTTGCAGGAACAACTTGCTTCGAAAGATGCGCAGTTGCAGCGTTCGAAGCGATTGGCAGCCTTGGGGGAAATGGCGGCCGGCATCGCGCATGAGGTGCGCAACCCCCTGGCAGCGATTCACCTTTACGCCGACATGATCGTGCAGGATTTACAGACCGTAGGTGATGAACACGCAAAGCCATCAACGCAAACCCTGGCCGGCGCCCTGGAAAGTGGGCGGAAAATCATGGCTGCGGTACGCGGGTTGGATGCGATTGTGCGTGATGTATTGAGCTTTGCCCGTGAACTTTCGCCACGCATGGGCAGTGTCGATGTCACGGAATTATTCGACCGGGTGCTTGCCACCTGTCACGCGGACATCATGGCGGGGGGCGTTGAAGTGGTGCGCGATGATGATGGTGAACCAGTCACGTTGCAAGCCGATGCAGACCTGTTGCACCAGGCTTTGGTCAATTTGGTGCGCAATGCGGTGCAGGCGATGGCGGAAGTAAATGTTTTGGAAAACGATCAGACGCCCTCACCCCTGCCCTCTCCCGGAGGGAGAGGGGAACAAGCACAGTACGCCGACGACAGTCGTGCATCAGACAACAACCGACTACTGACAACCAACAAGAATCGGTTGCTGACGTTGGGTTTACGATTGGAAGGCAACCGTGTTTGTTTGCAGGTGCGGGATACGGGCACGGGCATCGCTTCCGCGGACATCGACCGAATTTTCAATCCCTTTTTCACGACACGAGCGACGGGCACCGGTTTGGGGCTGGCGATTGTGCATCGCATCATCGATGCCCACCACGGCAGCATCACGGCTGTCAATCACCCGCAGGGCGGTGCGGTGTTTGAAATCAGTCTGCCCGTGACCGCATCAGCAACACTTTCAACCAACCACGCGACAGCGATCACCACCAGCGGTTCACGGACCGTATTTGCGGGAGCTTTGGCATGAACAAAATTTTGGTCGTGGATGACAAGGCGATGATGCGCGACAGCGTGGCGGCAACGCTGCAACGTGCGGGGTATCAGGTGGTGGCAGCCGGGGACGGCAACACCGCACTGGATCTGATTGCACGCCATCGACCGGCTGCGGTGGTGACGGATTTGAAGATGCCGGAGATGGATGGATTGGAGTTGTTGGGGCGCATTCGCGGAGCCGATGAGCAGTTGCCGGTGGTGATCATGACAGCTTACGGGACGGTGGGCGATGCGGTGCGGGCGATCAAAATCGGGGCGTTTGACTTCATTCAAAAACCCTTCGAGGGCGATCAGTTGGTATTGACGGTCAAACGTGCGGTGGAACATCGTCATTTGGTGCACGAGAATGCAGCATTGCGTTCGACGCAGGGACCGACGAACGATCAGCCGGTGCTCATCGGCAAGTCGGCACTGATGCGGCAGGTGGCGCAACAGATTCAACAGGTGGCACGCAGCAGCGCGGGAACGGTGCTCATTTGCGGGGAATCGGGCACGGGTAAGGAAGTGGTGGCCAGGGCGATTCACGCCTTGTCACCGCGGCGCGAACGGGTGATGCTGGCGGTGAACTGCGCGGCATTATCGAGCAACTTATTGGAGAGCGAACTTTTCGGCCATGAAAAGGGAGCGTTCACCGGAGCGGACCAGTTGCGTAAAGGTCGCTTCGAACTGGCGGACGGCGGAACATTGCTGCTGGATGAAATCAGCGAAATCAGCCCGGAACTTCAGGCCAAGTTGCTGCGGGTGTTGCAGGAGCAGCAATTTGAGCGGGTGGGTTCGAGTTACACGATCGGCATTGATGTGCGGGTGATTGCGACGACCAATCGTGATTTGGCGCAGTGCGTGATGGAGGGGACGTTCCGACAGGATTTGTATTACCGGTTGAATGTGCTGCCGGTGGCACTGCCGGCGTTGCGGGAAAGGGCGCAGGATATTGCGCTATTGGCGGAACACTTTTTGGAACAGGTGGCATTGCGCGAAGGTCGTGAAGCCCGGCAGTTTTCGTCGGCAGCGCTGGAAGTGATGCAGCGCTACCCCTGGCCGGGGAACGTGCGCGAGCTTCAGAACATTTGCGAGCGTGCCAGCGTGTTGTCACGGGAACAGGTGATTGCCGCGGAGTTGATTGAACCCTGGTTGATGATGCTGCCGAGGGTGGTGAGCGTGCCGCAGGGCTTGAACGCGATGATGGGGCAGGGCGTCGGGTTTGGGGGTGGTTCGGGGATGGGGTCGGTCGGAGGTAATTCGTTTGTGAATGCATCGCCCGTTTCGCCGACGTTTGCAGCACCATCGATGGGTTCAGCCCGCACGTTGGAAGAATTGGAACGCAGCCAGATTTTGCAGACGTTGACCCAGTATCAGGGCAATCGCACGCGCACGGCCAAGGCCTTGGGGATTGGGGTGCGTACGCTGGGGTTGAAACTCAAAAAATGGAAGGAACAAAACCTGGTGGCACAGACGATTTGAAATGGCATACAGCGCAAGGGGTGCGCGAAAGAGCGCAGGTTTTGCGCGGGGATGTTGCAGCGAATTTCGACAATGGTTGCATTGAGGATCAATCACAGGCCTTTCCGTGGGGTCATGCTTCAAGTCAATCGCAATATGGAAAAATCCGTGAATCAATACTAATTCAATAACAAGACGCGCCCTCACCCTAACCCCCGCCACGGCGAGGTCTTTCGACTCTCCCGGAGGGAGAGGGGACAAAACAGGGCACGGCCTGTTCCAAAGAATCATGCAATTGTTCAAAAAGGTACGTCACTTGCTCATGGTTCCAAGTGGTGAGGGCGAAATCGGCGTAGTCAAGGATGCACGACGATGATTCAGGGATTGACCAACAGTGGGGCCATGCCGGTGCTGCAACGATTGGTGCAGTTCACCGAGGCTCGCCATCGGGTGCTGACGGACAACATCGCCAACTTGTCAACGCCCTATTTCAAACCGCGCGATTTATCACCCGATGAATTTCAATCGGCGCTGCGTGAAGCCATCGACCGTCGGCGGGGCACACCCAACCCGGCGGCAGGCAAGCTCGAACTGCCCGACACCCGACAGATGCGCTTTCACGAAAAGGGCATGACCGTACGACCCGATTACGCCAACGACCATGTGCTGTTTCATGACCAGAACAACCGTGACCTGGAACGATTGATGCAAAACCTGGCGGAAAACACCATGGTCAACCGCACCGGTTTGGAACTGTTGCGCAGCGAGGTGGCATCATTGCAGACGGCGATCCGCGAACGTGTGTAAAAAAATGGATAAAGGATCATGGATAATGTCAGAACCAGTCATCGACCTAAGTACATTGCATCCATTATCCATCATCCATTATCCATGGTGAAGGTGTTTGCGTGCGATTTTACAACCATTGAAGGTTAACAGGTGACCCATGTTTGGAGCTTTGGATACATCGGCCTCGGCGTTGGTGGCGCAGCGGACGCGGATGGAAATCATCAGCGCCAACATCGCCAACCGGGATGCGATTTACGATGCGCAGGGCAACTACAACCCGTTTCGTCGTCGGATTGCGGTGTTTGCCCCGGGTGACCCGGCCACGGGGAAATCGCAGGGGGTGCATGTGGCACGCATCGAACTGGATCAGGCCCCGTTTCGCAAGGTGTATGACCCCGGGCACCCCAGCGCGGATGAACAGGGGTACTTGAGTCTGCCCAACATCGACCCGGCGTTTGAAATGATCAACGCGATTGACGCCAAGGCTGCTTACGATGCGAACATCACCGCAGCGGAGGCGACCAAGGCGATGTATCAGAGTGCTTTGCGATTACTGGCGTAATTGAGGTTTGACCATGAGCGACCCACTTGGGCTTATCAACACGAGCAACATCAGTCGGCCGATGCAGCCGGTGCGCCCGATCGCGCAGGATGCAGGCGATCAGAACGGGCCGAATTTTAAGGATGTGCTGATGAAAAACCTGGAACAGGTCAACCAGTTGCAGCAGGAAGCGCAACACGCGGTGGAGGACCTGGCCAGCGGCAAGCGCGATGATGTGGCAAGTGTGATGATGGCCAAGCAGAAGGCGGACCTGGCGTTTCAAATGCTGCTTCAGGTGCGCAACAAGATGGTGGCTGCGTATGAAGAGGTGAAACAGATGCGGGTTTAAATCATGGGTAATGGATAATGGATAAAGGATGATGTAAAGAGAGTTGCTTTTACGTCTTTTTTGAGCATCATCGATTCGGAACCCCGGCGGAGCCGGGCGTTGGAAATGGATTGGCACTTGGCCACTTGGCCACTTGGCCACTCGACCACTTTGGTTTAACGGGCATGGAGGCCGACGATGCAGTTTTTGAATCGATCATGGGCGCAGGTGCGCAGCTTCATGAGCCGGCTGAGCATTGCTGAGCGCTGGCTGATGGTGGCGTTATTGGTGCTGGGGGTGTTGGCGGTGTACATCGTGCTGACGATGGTGGGCAAGCCGGAGATGACGGCCATCAATCAGTTTGCCGGGGATCGGCAAGGAGAAGTGCTCACCCGGCTGCAACAGTCGGGCATCAAGGCGGAAAATCGCAACGGCATGATTTTCGTGCCCGTCGGTCAGCAGATCGATGCGCTGGTCATTTTGCAGCGGTCGGATTTGATGAACGCCAACACTTCCGCGGCGTTCGACGACCTGATCACCAAGCAAAACCCGTGGATGACGGATCGTCAGAATCAACAGGCGTTTTTGGTTGCCAAGCAGAAGGTATTGGGCATGGTGCTGGGGAAGATGGCCGGGGTGCGTAATGCGGAGGTGATTTTGTCGGTGCCGGAGGACAAGGGTTTTGGGCGGACGAGCATCAGGCCCAGTGCTGCGGTGAACGTGACGATGCAGGCGGGCAAGCGGATTGACAAGCCGATGGTCGAGGCGATTGCGGGGCTGGTGGCGGGGGCGGTGGCGGGGATGAAGGCGCAGGAAGTGACGGTGGTCGATGCCCTGGCTGGTCGGCAGTACACGGTCAAGAGCGGCATGGACCAGTGGCCCAGCGAGACCATGGAACTGGTGCAGCAACTGGAAGATTACAAACGGCATCAGATTCAGGAAGTGCTTGGTTACATACCGGGCGTGATCGTGGCGGTGAATGTGCTGACCGACCCGACACGCAGCAAACAGATTGAACAGGTTGAATTCGAAAAGACCGAACCGTTGCGACGGGAGCGGACCCGTGAAACCCAGCGGACGGACAGTCGGCAGGAAGGGGCGCCGGGAGCGCGCTCGAACAATGGGTTGGATATTGAAGCCAGCGGTGCAGACAAGGGTTCGCATGAAAGCACGAATGAAGCGGAAAGTGAATTTGGACCCAAGCAGCCGGTGCGGAAGGTCAGTGCGGTGGAGGTGGGGCATACGGTGCAGCAGGTGAACGTGACGGTGAACGTGCCGCGCAGTTATTTTGTGGCGCTGTTCAAGCAGGGAAAGACGGATGCGTCGGAACCGGACGATGCGGCGCTGCTGCCGTTTGCGCAGGATCACCTGGCGCGGATCGAATCACAGGTGCAGCCGTTGATCACCGGCCCGACGCCGGGGGTGGTCAAGGCGCACCTGATACCGGATCGTGCGGCACTGGTGGCGGCATCGCTGGCCCCGGGGACAGGCAGCGGGATTGAAGGCGGCGTGGGGGCGATATTGGCTTCGGATTGGGCGAAGCCGGCGGGTTTGGCGCTGATGGCGGCAGCGTGTCTGGCGATCATGCTGGGCATGGTGCGCAAGGCGACGCAGGCTCCGCCGTTGCCCACTGCGGAGGAATTGGCGGGGTTGCCGCCGACGTTGCCCAATGACGATGAACTGGTGGGTGAGGCGGATGAATCGGTGCCGACGATGCCCGGAAGGGAAGTGGATGAAAACGAAATGCACCACCGCAAGATCGCGGAGCAGATTGCGGAGATGATCAAGAGCAACCCGACGGAATCGGCGCAACTGGTGCGCAAGTGGGTGAGGACGGATGAGTGATGGATGAAGGATAATGGATCATGGATCATGGATCATGGATCATGGATCATGGATAATGGATCATGGATCATGGATCATGGATCATGGATCATGGATCATGGATAATGGATAATGGATAATGGATAATGTAAAAGCCCTTAAGTGAAGGTCTTTTCTGAACATTATCCTTTATCCATCATCCATCATCCATCGTGGTCAGAAGCGGATCGATTTGTGATTGAAGCGAGCTAACGCAGGGAGATCAGCCATCGACACCACCAAGGAACTCACCGGCTTGCGCAAGGCGGCGATCCTGTTTTTGTCGATCGATCAGGAGTCGGCGTCGCTGATTTTGAAGCAGATGGAACCGCGGGCGGTGGAGGAAGTGACGCGCGAATTGGCGGCGCTGGGGGAGGTTCCGCCTTCGCTGCGCAACAAGATCATTCAGGAGTTTTATGACCTGGCGCTGGCGCAGAACTGGGCCAGTGAAGGCGGACTGGAACATGCACGGGTGCTGTTGCAAAACAGCCTGGACCCCAAGGAGGCGGATCGGATTTTGCAGGCCATTCGACAACAGGTGCGCAAGACGCCGTTCGCCTTTTTGCAGAAGGCTGAGACGCAGAACCTGCTGACGTTCATTCAGGATGAACACCCGCAGACGATCGCGCTGATCGTCAGTCACCTGCAATTCAACAAGGCATCGGAAATACTCAACGGGTTGCCCGCCCCCAAACAGATCGAGGTGGTAAAGCGCGTCGCCAACATGGAACAGACCAACCCGGAGGTGATTTCGGAAGTGGAGCGCGGGTTGGAAAATCGGCTGTCGTCGATGCTGAGCCAGAACTTTGAAAAAATCGGCGGGGTGGACACGGTGGCGGAAATACTCAACCTGGTCGATCGCACGACGGAAAAATCGATCATGGAAGGGTTGGAAGCCGAGGACCCGGATTTGGTGGAACAGATTCGCCGACTGATGTTCGTGTTCGAGGATATCAAGCTGGTCGATGACAAGGGCATTCAATCAATGCTCAAGGAAATCGACAACGATGAACTGGCCCTGGCGCTCAAAACCGCCAGCGAGGAACTCAAACAGAAGATATTCAAGAACATGTCGGAACGGGCAGCCCAGCTCATCAAGGAAGACATGGAGTTCATGGGGCCGGTGCGGTTGTCGGATGTGGAAGCGGCACAACAGCGAATTGTGGATGTGGTGCGACGATTGGAAGAAGCGGGCGAAATCATCATCGCCGGCCGGGGCGGACAGAACGATTTGGTGGTGTAGGGGAAAATTTCGAATTTCGAATTTCGGAATTGAAGAAATCAAGCCAAGGACGAGTCTCGCCGCAGGCGGACGAGGACTTGGGTATTTGAAGGAAGTGGCCAAGTGGCCGAGTGGCCGAGTGGTCGAGTGGCCGAGTGGTCAAGTGAAAGACACGCCCTCACCCTAACCCTCTCCCGTAGGGAGAGGGGACGGAGTGGTGGCCAAGTGGTCAAGTGACGGAATGGTATTCGGTCGTTAGTGCCGCGATTGATCGCGCCTGATCAGATGTAGTTGATCGGTTGGTCGGTGAGTCGGTTCATCGGGAAGAGCCAAGGCAGTTCTGACCGAGTCACCGATCAACCGACTCACCGATTAACCAGTGAGCCAATCAACCAATTAACCAATCAACGAACCCGATGCCGATCATCAAAGCCTCCAACTCGTCGCCGCTGATCAAGGACGCCATCGTGCTGGACATGGGCGACTTGGCGCGCCAAGCCCGGCGGATGAAGGAATCAGCACAAGCACAGGCGACGGCGATTGTCGAACAGGCAAAGGCACAAGCACAGACACTGGTGAGTCAGGGGCATGAACAGGGATTTGCCAAGGGGCAGGCTGAGGGGTTTGCCAAAGGGTTGGAAGAGGGTCGGGCTGCGGGACGAAGCGAGTCATTGGCGCAAGCACAGAACGATCTGAAAAAGTTGCAGGAAAGCATCGGGGCAGCCATGGCACAGGTGGAAGCCAATCAGCAGCGATTGATGCTGGATGCACAACAGGCGGTGTTGGAATTGGCTTTGAAAATGGGGGAAAAATTGGTGCATCGGATTGTGGAGGTGGACCCGCAGGTGGCGGTCGATGCGCTGGCGGATGCGCTGGCGCACGTGCTTGGGCCGATGGAGGTGACGGTGCGGATATGCCCGGAGGATCGGACGGTGTTGGAGGAGGCGATGCCTGAACTCAAGGCTCAGTTTGCGTCGTTCAAGCAGGTGCATTTGGTGGACGATGCAGCGGTAGATCGGGGCGGGTGTGTGCTGACTTACGGACAGGGTCGATTGGATGCGACGGTGGAGACGAAATTACGGCGGGTGGTGGAGTTGATATTGCCAAAAGGTTAGAGGGATGAAGTGGCCGAGTGGTCAAGTGGCCAAGTGGCCGAGTGACGGAACCGTATTCGACAGTTAGCGCCGCGATGGATCGCGTCTGGAAGGAATGGTAACCGGTTGATTGGTTAACTGGTTCAACAGATGAAGAATGTGGTCGAGTGAAATACACGCCATCACCCCACCCCCGCCACGGCGAGGTCTTCGACTCTCGGGGGGGAGAGGGGGCGGAAAAGTGGTCCAGAAAATGAAACCATGACCATGCTGGCGGAACAGATTGAGGCGATCAGTAGCGCGGCGCCGCTGGAGGCGTCGGGGCGAATCACTGAGGTGCGGGGGCTGTCGTTGCGCGTGGCGGACTTGCCGGTGCCGGTGGGGGCGATGGTGCGCATCGTTTGCGGGCGGGGTCAGGGGCAGACGTTGGAGGGGGAAGTGGTGGGCTTTGATCACGATCAGGCGATTGTGATGGCCTTGGGTGCGGTGACGGGGATTCGCGCGGGGGATTTGGTGATTGCGGGGCAGCATACGCGGATGGTGCGGGTGGGGTTTTCGCTGCTGGGGCGGGTGCTCAATGGATTGGGCGAGCCGATGGACGGCAAGGGGCCGATGGCGGATACGTGTTTGCGGCCGCTGGCACCCAAGTCGCTCGACCCGTTGAAGCGACCGCTGATCAGGCAGCCGTTGGCGACGGGGGTGCGGGCGATTGACACGTTGTTGTCGGTGGGGAGAGGGCAGCGGCTGGGGCTGTTTGCCGGGCCGGGGATCGGCAAGAGCACGCTGCTTTCGATGATGGCCAAGCACACGGCTGCGGATGTGAGTGTGATCACGCTGGTAGGGGAGCGTGGTCGTGAAGTGCGTGATTTTATTGACAATCATTTGGGGGAAGAGGGATTGAAGCGAAGTGTGGTGGTGTGTGCGACGGGGGATGAGCCGGCGTTATTGCGCATCAGGGCGGCGATGGTAGGGTCGGCGGTGGCGGAGTTTTTTCGGGATCAGGGATTGGATGTACTGCTGATCATGGATTCGGTGACCAGGTTTTGTCAGGCGCAGAGGCAGGTGGGTTTGGCGGCGGGGGAGCCGCCGGCGACCAAGGGTTATCCGCCGAGCGTGTTTGCGATGCTGCCGGTGTTGTTGGAAAGATCGGGAAGGACGGAGCGGGGATCGATCACGGGTTTTTACTCGGTGTTGGTGGAAGGCGACGACATGACCGAGCCGATTGCGGACGCGGCGCGGGGCATTTTGGATGGGCATGTGGTGTTGTCGAGAAGGATAGCAAACCGGGGTCATTGGCCGGCGATCGATGTGCTGGAGTCGATCAGCCGATGTGGGGACGATGTGACGGACAAGCAGCAGCAGGGTGCCAAGCGTGAGGTGTTGAAATTGGTGGGCGCGTACCGGGAGGTGGAGGATTTGTTGAATATCGGGGCGTACGCAGCGGGGAGCAACCCGGATTTTGATTTGGCAATTGCGTGCAAGCCTTCGATTGATCAACTGCTGCAACAGGGAAGACATGAAATTGCGGGGCGGGCGGATTTTGAATTGCATAAAAAAATGTTGGTGGCCTTGGCGCAGCAGATTGGCGGGGCGAGGCAGCAGTTGGCGAAGATGCAGCAGCGGCCGGGGCAGGCGGTGGTGCAGGGGCCCAGGCGGTGAGGCGATGAAGTGGCCGAGTGGTCAAGTGGTCGAGTGGTCGAGTGACGGAACCGTATTCGACAGTTAGCGCCGCGATTTATCGCGTCTGGATGGAATGGTAACCGGCTGATTGGTTCATGGGTAAGTCGGTTAACGAGGTGTTGGATGAAGCATGATTGAAAATACCCGGGGCCTCGTCGTTCGCCCCCGGAGGGCAAACGACTCGTACCCGGCTTGGTGAACAGCAACGGTTGAGCGTGAACGATGGCGAAGTTTGTATTCAAATTTCAAAGTGTGCTGCGGCATCGGGAACGGGTGGAGGATGAGCGTCAGCGCGAGCTGGCGCAACACCTGCGCATGCGGATGATATTGATGAGCCAATTGCAGAACATGCAGCAGGACATACGGACATCAAAGCAAAACCTGGCGGGCAGTTTGGTGGGCCGGGTGGATTTGGATCAGGTGGGACAGTTTGCCCGATTTGCAGGCCAGAGCACGCAACGGGCGCAGCAACTGGTGAGCAAACTGGCGGTGGTGGAAAAGCAGGTGGAACAGGCGCGGATGCAGTTGCTGGCTGCCACGGCTCAGCGCAAGGCGATGGAGTTGTTGCGCGATCGACATTACGAGCAATGGCGGAGCACGCTGGATCGAAGGGAAATTGCCCAGTTGGATGAACTGGCGACGCAGGCTCATGCCAGAGAAACGATGCTGAGTCAGGCTGGCCCGAGGTAACGCAACATGAAAACGTTATGGAACATCGTGACGATACTGCTGGTGGCACACCTGCTGTTACTAGTAGGCGGCGGGCTGTGGCTGTGGCAGAGCGGTCGGCTGGACAAGGCAAGGGTGAAACAGACGATTGCGATGTTCAGCACGACACTGACGGAGGAACAGGCGAAGGCGAAGGAAGCGGAATCGGCGGCAGTGGAAACGCAGCGGCAAAAAGAGGAGGCGGCACGATTGACCTCGGTGAGTCAGGGGTCGCGTTCGCCGGAGGATCGCATCATGGCTGACGACCGGGATGAGGAATTACTGCATCAACGGTTGCAACGGCTGGAACGCGAACGACAGGATTTGCTGCGACAGATCGACATGGCCAAGAGTGCGCTGGCGAAAGAGCGCAAGGAATTGGACGGCAAACGGGACGAGTTTGAAAAGAAAGTGACGCAGGAAATCAACAAGCGCAAGGATGAGGATTTTCAACTGGCGGTGCAGATGTATGAACAGGTGCGCCCGAAGCAGGGCAAGGAAATGATGCAGCAACTGATCGCAGAGGGAAAGACGGATCAGGTGGTGGAATACCTGGCGGCGATGCAGCTGCGCAAGGCCGCGTCGATTTTGAAAGAGTTTAAAACGCCGGCGGAGGTGGCGCAGGCGGCGGAATTGGTACAGCAATTGCGGAAACGAGGGGTGGAGCCGCTCACACGACCGACGGACACGGGCAACGGTGCGACGACGCAGCCACCGGCGACGACGGGCGCCAATCAGCCGGCGGATGTGAGCGGGGCGGGGAATCAGGGACCGGACAGGCGCGTTCAACCAGCACGATCAGGTGATGTTTCATGAAGCCAATTACGCCCATTTCGCCACTGTTTTCGCCACCTCTGTCGAGTGGTTCGCCGCCACGCAGCAAAGCACATCTGCAAACCGGACCCAGCGAACAACCCACACAACCGTTGAACCCATTGAACCGCAGCGCTGCTCAGAGTGCGGGGAGTGGTGCAGGTCGTGGTACGCCGCAACCGTTTGAGCAGGTGTTATCGGATGCGCAGAAACGATCGACTTTGCGCGATGATCGGCAACGTTTGCGCGACGATCAGCCGGTGAAAGCGGTGGAGAGCAAACCGAAAAAGGTGGATGAGAAAAAGAGTGATGAGGAGGATGAAAACGAATCAACGCCAGTGCGCAAAACGGAGGAAGGCAGTGAACCGACGGAACAGACGTTGGTGATGCAGGCGGGTGAACAGCCGACGATGGCGGAGACAGTGGTTGATGCGGTCAATGAAACGGTGGTGGTAAACGATGAAACTGAAACACAAGCCGATCAAGTGATGATGTTGGAGGATGTAACGGGGGCAGCCGCAGGGGTTGAAATGGAAGTGACAGGTGAATCGCCCAGTCCGTCGATGATTGTCGGCAGCGGACTGGAAAGTGATCAACCCAAATCGACCGGCGAGGGGCATCAGGCGGTGATCACAGCACAGACTGTGACGGATGCGTCAACGCAAGTGAAGAAGGTTGGAGCGGGGGAAGTCACGGATCAGCAGAAACAAGCAACGGCGCAACATGCGATTGGACTGAGTAAGGCGGAACAAGGCCCAGTGAATGCGACCAGTCATGTCGGGCATGTGCAGAATGAAATGAACGTCGAGGTGGTGAACACTTCAACTGAAGGACAGGCGTCGGAAGAGGGTGAATCGGAACAGGGTAATGCACAGCAAACGCTGACGGGAAACAGTGGTAAGGCGCAAGGAGCGGGGACAGCGGGGGCAGTGGTGACGCCGGGGGCGGGGGCGGTGATGAATCAGACGGGTGGTGAGGGGCAAGCGGTGATGCAGTCGTCTCAGCCGACGACGATGGTGAGCAATACCACGCAGACAACGGCCACGGCTGCTTCGAGTTTTGCGCAAGTGACTACAACGGGTGCGCAGGGGCAGGGGGCGATGTCGGAGGCGGGAGGGCAAGGGGATGTGAATGCGGCGCGGATTGCGCGGGGGTTGCAGTCGGCATTGGCACAGCGTGGGGGGACGGTGACATTGAGGTTGCATCCGCCGGAGCTGGGGATTTTAAAGGTGCAGATGCAGATTCAGGAGGGACAGGTACGGGCACAATTCGTGACGGAGAGCGCAGCGGCAAAAGGGCTGCTGACACAGGAATTAGGGAACCTGCGTACGGCTTTGGAACGACAGGGGTTGACGGTGGAACGGTTGGAAGTGCAGATGCAGCCGACGCAGACAGCCAATATGCAGGGTGGGCAGCAGTCGATGAGCCAGCAGGAACAGATGGAAGATGGAAGAAGTCGCGGACAGTTTACCAGGCAGGGCGGACAGGGTGATTCAGGGTTTGGGCAGGAGCGCGGGAATGAGGGGCGCGATGAAACGGGGGGACGATCAGGAGGGCGGGGGTTTGCGGAACAATTGGTGAATGCGATGGCGTGAATGGTGAGAATGGACGAATACCCGGGGCCTCGTCGTCCGCCCCGGAAGGCGGACGCCTCGTACCCGGCTTGACTGAATGATGAATGTTTTTTGCATGAGGAGCGAATCATGAGTGTCGGCGCGATTACAGGGAGTGGGAATGGAGCGCAATCGTCGGCGGGCGCGAGTGGTTACGGAGCGCTGTCGAGTCAGGAGTTTATGAAAATATTGCTGACGGAAATGTCGAACCAGGACCCGTTTTCGCCACAGGATTCATCGAAGCTGATGGAGCAGATCAGTTCGCTGCGGAATATTGAAAGTCAAATTTCGTTGCAGGAGACGCTGACCAGTTTGGTGGCGCAGAATCAGATTGGTGCGGCAGGGGGCATGATTGGGAAACTCGTGGCCGGGCTGGATGCAGCCAATAACCCGATTGAAGGATTGGTGCAGTCGGTGCGGATACAGGGAGGCAAGGCGTATTTGGAACTCGACAGCGGCAACCTGCTGGCGATGGACCGCGTGCTGGCGATTGCACCCAAGAGTGAGGCGTGAAAAGAGAGATTTCGAATTTCGGATTTCGAATTTCGAATTTGAAGAAAAGGAAAAGATTGATTGGTCGAGTGGCCGAGTGACGGAATCGTATTCGGAAGTTAGCGCCGCGATTTATCGCGTCTGATCGGGGAGGTGAGTCGGTTAATCGGTTGGTTGGTGAGTCGGTTAATCGGTTGAGGAAGTGGGGGACAATTTCGAATTTCGGATTTCGAATTTGAAGAAAAGGAAAAGATTGATTGGTCGAGTGGTCGAGTGGTCGAGTGAAGAATAACCGGGGCTAAAGCCCTCGGCGTCAAAGAAGAGTGAGTGAGGGAAACCCGCGGCATAAAAAATGAATGATGTTGAGAGAAGGCATTGGGCGGGATGGGAATCAAATGGGTATTCAGGAGCAACAACTTTTGCGGATGCTGGAACCGGCGCTTCGGCCTGGGGCGGCGGGGTTGGGGGGTGTCGGGGGCAAGTCGGCGGCGGGCGAGCCGATTGAAACAAGGGGGTTTGATGCGATTTTGGAAGAGGCGCAAGCGATGGCAGCGAAGTTGCCGGATGTGGAGAGTATTGACAATGCGCTGACCCACATGCAGCAGCAAACCGAAAAACAATCGTCTGAGCAACAAAGAAATACCAATGCGATTTTCAGCGAATTGCAGCACATTGAAAACGCATCGGTGGCACGGATCAAGGGCGGTGATCAGGTAGCGATGACGCAACAAAAGCTGGCGGGTTAATGCGTGATCGCCAACAAGGAAGTCGGGCAGCGGGGGTTGTGATTCGAGGTTGGTTCAAGGGCGAGCGTGATGGCTGTAAGCCGAGCACGCACAGAGTCAGGGAGACGCATCATGGGTTTGACCAGTTCGCTGTACACGGGGCTGTCGGGGCTGACGACCAACTCGGAATTGATCAGCGTCACGGGTAACAACATCGCCAACGTGAACACAGGCGGGTTCAAGGCTTCACGACTCACCTTCGAATCACAGATGTCACAGTTGTTGTCATCGGGGTCAGCCCCCAACGCCAATTCGGGCGGGACCAACCCTGTGCAGATCGGCATGGGGGTGCGGCTGGGCGATACATCACGCAACTTCAACACCGGCAACATCACGCCCACCGGCGTGAACACGGATTTGGCCATCGAGGGCAACGGATTTTTCATGGTCGATTTCGGCAGCGGCGTGCGCTACACCCGTGCGGGGGCGTTCAGTTTGGATCGTGATTTCAATCTGACTTACAACGGCGGAAAAATTCTGGGTTACGGGGTCGATGCGAATTTTCAGATCAATCAGCAATTGAGTTCGGTCAACATTCCGGTGGGCAATATGACGATTGCTGAGGCGACGCGCAACGTGAAGATGGGCGGCAACCTCAATGCCGGCGGGGCGATTGCCACGCAGGGGACGCAGATCACGACGCAGGCATTGAATGTGATCGGGGGCGGTGTGGCGACGGGGGCGACGAATCTGGTGAATTTGGATGTGGGCGGCGGGGTGCCGATGTTTGCTGATGGTGATTTGATCACGGTGAAAAATGCAGGCAAAGGCGGGGCGATTTTGACGACGCACACGTTCCGTGTCGGGGCGGCGACGGGCAATGAGGATGCGTCGGGCACGACGATGCAGCAGTTCATGGACTTTCTGGCACAGCACATGGGCATCGATACCGCGGTCGGCGGAGCGGGCATCACGCTCAACGGTGCGGGGCAGATGGTGGTGACGGGCAACCACGGGACGGTCAATGAACTGACGCTGGACTCGGCCCACATCATTCGCAATGCGGGCACGGCTCCTACGCAGCCGTTCACGATGACGAAGAATCAGAACGCCAACGGGGAATCGGTGCGCACGACGTTTTTGTCGTACGACAGTCTGGGCAACCAGTTGAATGTCGATTTTTATGTAGCCCTGGAATCGAAGGCGGATTCGGGCACGACCTGGCGGTTTTATGTACAAAGCGAAGATGACACACGACTGACACGAACGCTTTCCAACGGGACGCTTTCGTTTGACCCCAACGGGCAGTTGGTGTCGGTGACCAACCCGTCGTTTTTGGTGCATCGCACGGACACTGGCGCACAAACCCCGCAGACGATCACGCTGGAATTCACCGGCGGGAACAGTACGCTTTCAGCTTTGAAAGACACCGCCAGCCAGTTGTCATCGCTGAGTCAGGATGGCGCAGCCAAGGGGACATTGACGGATTTTGCGGTGTCGGCGGATGGCACGGTGGTGGGTAAGTTTTCCAACAGCACATTGCGGGCGATCGGGCAGGTGGTGGTGGCCAACTTCACCAACCCGCAGGGGCTGATCGACGAAGGCGGCAACCTGTTCAGCGAAAGCGTCAACAGCGGCTCGGCTCAGATATTGCGGGCAGGTTCAGGCGGAGCAGGCCGAATCGTGGGCGGGGCGCTGGAATTGTCGAACGTGGAGCTGTCGCAGGAATTTATCAACCTGATCACCGCGAGTACAGGTTTTTCAGCCAGTTCACGGGTGCTGACCACCAGTGATCGGCTGATTCAGGAATTGCTGGCGACGGTACGGTGATGGGAAGTGGCCGAGTGGCCGAGTGGCCGAGTGGCCGAGTGATAGTACATTTGTCGTGAATTGATCGGTTGGCTTTATAGCCCAGCCCCCGGGGGCCCGGCTGGGTGAACTACCATGGTCGCTCACACCGCCGAGGGCGGCGGTGCCACATT
>CAZJMK010000028.1:0-49624 GCA_964547135.1 uncultured Phycisphaeraceae bacterium
CGGGTCAAGCTCAAAAAACTATATCCATCAATCGAGATGCAATGAAACACTAGTGCCCTGCTGTGCCTGAGGCGGTGAGCCGTGTTCCCATCCGCGCACCCAGTCCACTAAATTCCACCCCCGCATCGCCTCCAGCAAACCATCACCATTCACCCACCGACGCACCCCCTCCAACACCCCGCGCACCCCCGGCAACATCCGTCCGATGAACTCCCGCTCCCCTCGCCACATCATTCGATCATGCACCATCAGCACCCACCACAACGCAAACGGCCCGATGATCTGCGTGTCCCTGCAAGGGTATCGTGACTGCGTCAAACCATGGTGCAGCCGTGAAGCGTCAAACAACGCCACCGCCTGTCGGGGCAGCCGATCATCCGCACTGGTGATAAAGGTGGTCAATACTTCAAGCCGGGTGTCGCCGACGTACATGAGCTGTTCGTAATAGGGGCAGTCCATGTAGGTTTCATGGGCACACATCTGCAAGGCCCGAAACCCGATGTCGATGATCTGCGTCAGCGATGCGTCGTCACTCTGAAACGTCGATTCGTTTTCCAATGGGTAGCGCGTTTCCAAGAGGGCCAGTTCATGCAGTGTCACCGGTTCATCCGCAGTGCTGATCACCAGTTCCAGAAACCTGCCGCAACGCCACCAAAGCCCCTCCATGGTGCGCTGTTTTTCACCGCCTGGCAAAAAGCGATCACAACTGCCCATTGAACACTTTCCTTCGATCGCCGCGCGATCACCCTTGAACGGTTTGCGTTGGGTTGTGCCCGTACCGGTAGCTGCTTCAACCTTGATATTGGGTGAAACACCCGGCACATAAAAAAGCGCTTCCGACCAGCGCAACTCCACCTTTGCACCACGTCCGCCACTGAAACTCAAACGGTTGTACGCACAGTAATACCGCCCCAGGTCCAACAGCACACGCAGTTTCGTCCCGGCTGGTACAACGACGCTGCCTCGTCCCTCCACCAGCGTTTGCCAGGCGTTCGCCGCCCCCGGCTGATGATTGCCCGCCAACATCGGCTGATGTCGCGGGTCATCGCCCTCCCATGCACTGACATGCCGCACCGTCACACCCTTGATCGGCTGCTCCAACATCATTGGAAGCGGCGTCGGCGTCAGAAAATGATGCGAATAATTTTCACCGTTTCCCTGAGTTTCGCCCACCGCAACATGTCCAACCCGAGCCGGCCCCCATCCTTCACCCTCGCCCAGTTCGCAACCCCAGCTGTACGCGTTTGCATCCAGCACAAACCCCGGCCCGACGAAACGGTGACCGCCAAACGACGCACCATATTGATATCCGTAACCATCAACGTTTTTCACCAGCCAGTCAGCCTTGCCCGTATTGATCACCGGTTCCAGTTCCGCATCCTCCGTGGCCAAGGCCATGCCCATGCCAAAACTCATTTGCGCCTGCGGGGCCATGTGACCCAGTGCCCACACCCGTACCGCCAATACATGATCGCCGGCCGATAAATGCAGGTCATAACTTTCATAATGCCAATGGTGCTGATCGCCGCGTGTCGGCCCACGTCCGATGCACACCCCATCGACATACAACTGATAACGTTCATCCGCACTCACGTGCAATCGAAATGACTTGTCCCCCGACAGCGTGAATCGTCTGCAAAACATCACCACCCCCGGCAAATGCCAACCTTCCGGGGCATGAACCCACTTCGCCGGCCAGGGTTGACCGCGCCAATAATGGGCCTGATTCAATTCACCAAAAGCCGGGGTATGCAATACCACGCGCTGCGCTTGCATGAATAAACCTCAACAGGGGGTTGATGTCGTCACTGCCTGACAAAGTCAGAGCATGATCGAAATCAAGCCCGCCTGCAACGGGCCTGTTTCATGCGTACCGCCCGTACTTGTCCACCAGCGCGATGATCGCCTGATATGTCTGCCAACTGACCTGCGGCGGAACCGAATGGTCCGAGTGATAAATGTAGCCCTTGCCGGCCATGCCCGCAGCGAACTTGCTTTTGATTTCCTCCTCGATCAGCCCCAGGTCGTTGGTCATCAGTTTCATGACATCGATATTGCCGAACATCGCCAGTTTGTCGCCATACTTGGGGCAGAGTCTGCGAATGTCCATGTCGGCCTTGGCTTCGATCGGCTGAAAACAATCAAACCCTGCTTCCAGCCAGAGATCAACCACCGCATTGACATTGCCGTCGGTGTGGTAAATGAACTTCATGCGATGGGCATGCGCCCAGTCAGCCAGTCGTTTGTGCTGCGGCCAGATCAATTCCTTGTACATCGCCGGCGAACAGAACGTCGCATGGTTGTAAGCCATGTCGCCATACACCCACAGCCCGTCGGGTTGAATGCCCGTGGCCATGAGCGCGTCCAAATTCATGATCACCTGATCGGTGAATGTCACCGCCACATCAAGCACCCATTCCGGGTCTTCCACCAGGGCGTAGGCGGTGATTTCATCGCCCATCAGCGAGCGGGTTTCCTCAAAGGGTTCGACGGTGGTCAGGTGACACCATTTGCCGTCCGCCCGGCCTTGGCGAAAGCTGCGCACCACCCCAGCCGGATCGTTCTGCAACCCGGCGGACAGCAGGCCGGGTTTGTAAATGCTTGTCCATTTTTCGCGCGTGTCGCAATCAAAGCCGAGGTGTTCAGGCGTGCCCTGCCGGTGTTTCCAGGTGCGTGTGGTTTTCCCCTGACCATCGCGGGCCACCACCGTCTGCTCGTCTTCCTCCAGCACGCTGTGCCGCCCCGGAAAGCAGTTGGGCCAAAGCCATTGCAGACTGTGTAAATCACTTTGCAGGGCAGCCAATGCCCCCCCGTATCCGCCCTTTAACCCTTCTTTTTTCCAGCGCTCGATGGTTTCGCCCCAGTACGAATCATGGCGCGGGATACGGTCCTGATCGGCACGGGCGAACATGCGATTGACACGTTCCTGACTGGTCAGGGTCACAGCCATGAGGTCGGCTCCGGGGTGTTGTATTGACAACCATCAAATCACTTCACACTCCGAATAAGGTAACGTCGCACCGATTTTCCGCCATATCTGAAATTCGCCTCTGTTTGACCGACGGAAAAATCACAAAGCGGCGGATGGTATCCGCCGAGTTCGTGAATGTGGCACCGCCCCGGGGGCGCCCTCGGCGGTGGGTATATCCATGATGATTCACCCAGCCGAGGGCGGCTGGGCTACAGTATGCAATCCGACCGCCGATGCCTTCGGCGGCTATAAAAAAACTCCGCACAAAATTTTCACATCACAACCGCAACCGCTCCCATGATCGTGTAAGATGCAACCTCAATCATTCATCCACCTTCATCCCTCGCAAACGGAATCGACAACATGAGCCAAGTGCAGACGCGTTTCATCGATACCTCCCTGCGTGATGGTCATCAATCCCTGCTTGCTACGCGCATGAGTACTTCGCAGTGCATGCGGGTGCTGCCGATGCTCAAGGACGTCGGCTACCCCATACTCGAACTTTGGGGCGGGGCCACGCTCGACAGTGCCCTGCGTTTCACCGGCGATGATCCGTTTGATCGACTCGACCAGTTTTACAAAGTGCTGGGCAAAGACGGCCCGGCCATTCGTTCGCTCTGTCGTGGGCAAAACCTGTTCGGCTACTCGCCCTACGCCGACAACGTGGTGGTTGAGTTCGTCAAGGAAGCGGTGCGCAGCGGCAATCATCGGGTGCGCATTTTCGATGCCCTCAATGATTGGCGCAACATCATGGTGCCGATCATGGCCACCAAAACCTACAACGGCCACGCCGAGGCTGCACTGTCGTACACCACCAGCCCGATTCACGATGTGAATCACTTTGTCAACTTCTGCCGCCATGCGCTGGACCTGGGCGCCGACTCACTGGCCATCAAGGACATGGCCGGCCTGTTGCACCCGTTGACCGCCTACGAAATGATCGAAGCCATGCAGAAGGAATTTCCGGGCGTGCCCATCACGCTGCACAGCCACTGCACCAACGGCCTGGCGATCGCCAGTTACGTCGTGGGCATGATCAAGGGCATCGACTACGTGGACACCGCCTACGGACCCATGGCCGGGGCCACCAGCCAACCCCCCGTCGAACTTATGACGCTCTTTGCCCGCGAACTGGGCATCAAGGTGGACCTGAACTTCTCCAACACCGCCAAAATTGACGCCGAGCTGCGTGCCATTCGCAAGGAACTGGTCAAGGTCGATGCCGCCCCCGACAAGTTCGGCAACCCCTGGCCGAGCGAGCCCGATGCCACCCTGCGCAGCCGTATCAGCGAAGCGACAAAACTTTTGCAGAAGCGCGACAAGGCGAGCATCGATCAGGCCATTGCGATCATTGAAGATCAGATCATGGTCGATCAGGGTTACCCTGCGGTCGATCGTAAGCAACTCGATGCCCAGGTGCCCGGCGGAATGCTTTCCAACCTGCACAACCAATTGAAGGAACAGGGCAAACTCGACCTGATGCCGCAGATTTTGGAAGAAGTGCCCCGGGTGCGGGCGGCTTCGGGGTTTGTGCCGCTGGTGACGCCGACGAGCCAGATTGTCGGTTCGCAGGCAGCGTTCAATGTGATGACCGGGGCACCGTACAGCATGATGACCAAGGAATTCAAAGCCCTCATGGCTGGTCGTTACGGTCGTACGCCTGCTCCGCCGGATGAAAAGGTGTTGGAAAAGGTCATCGCCGCCGGGGAACAGATTCTGACCAAGCGACCGGCGGACTACGTGCCCGAAGCCGACCTGGCAGCGATTTACAAGGAACATGGCGACCTGATCAAATCACCGCGCGATGTGCTGCTGCTGATTTTGTTCCCGCTGCCCGCCAAGCAGTTTTTGGAAAAGCGCAAAGCGGGTTGATATTTCAACTCGAAGGTTTAGCGCGGACGCTTTGCGTCGGCGCATGAACCATTGGGTGGTTTGATAAACCACCAATCGGAAATGGGCCACGATGACACGAAGAAGAGAAGAGCAGTATTCGGGAGTTAGCGCCGCGATTTATCGCGTCTGATCGGTGATCTGGTGATTTGGTGATTTTTGAATCTTCCACGCCTGATCTTCATGTCCTCATGAAGATCAGGATTGCCTTTTCTTCAACAGCAAAATGAAAAATCACTCGGCCACTTATTCAACCGATTAACCACTGCAACCAGACGCGATAAATCGCGGCGCTAACAGCCGACTTCATCAGCGACGACTGGCCAACCGGGTGATTTTTTCATAGAATACGCAGATCGGCCGTGTGCCAGAGCGGACTAATGGGGCGGATTGCAAATCCGTTGGCGCAAGCCTTCGTGGGTTCGAATCCCACCGCGGCCTGTTGGGCGTTTCAACCGTGTCGGTGCCGGGTCGCCCGGGCAAAGTGAATATCAACACCCCTTTTTGATGATGCTTTTCATCATGCTTGAAGGGTTTTTTCACCGCTCTCCCTGCCTCCGGTTGAAGTTCGCCCTGACTTGCCGTTGTCGATGACACCTTTGTCATTGGCACACTTTGCCCCGGGCGTGGTTTCCCTGTTGCACCGATCATGAATCAAGCAGCCTCGTCGTCCAAAAACCCTGCAGCCAACGCCAACAACGCGCCCAAGGAGCCGCCGCGTTCCCCGCCGATCGGCTACCTGCACATTCCCCCGTTCCGGGTGCAGGGGTTGTCGATCGCAGGCGAAGAGAGCGTGGTGCAAATACCGGAACTGGACGTTTGCTTTGACATCGGACGAGCACCGCGCATCGCGCTGACCTCCAACTACGTTGCGCTCACGCATGGGCACATGGACCACGCAGCCGGGCTTGCCTATTACTACAGCCAACGTTCTTTTCAGGGCATGGGCGAAGGCACAGTGATCTGCCCCAAGGCCCTGGAGCAGCCGATTCACAACCTGATGCGTGCCTGGGTCGATATCGAGGCGCAGAAAACGCCCTACAAGGTGATCGGGCTGGAACCCGAAGGCGAAGTCGAAGTCAAAAACCATATTTTTTTACGGGCGTTTGCCACGCTGCACACCGTGCCCTCGCTGGGGTATGTGCTGGTGGAAAAGCGCAGCAAACTCAAACCCGAATATGTCGGACTGACGCAGGAACAGTTGGTGCAGCTCAAGGCTTCGGGGAAAGAGATTACGCAGATCGTCGAGGTGCCGTTGGTCTGTTACACGGGGGACACGATGTGGGGGCCGCACTTTGATCGCCCCGATGTGCGTGGTGCGAAAATATTGATCACTGAATGCACGTTTTTGGAAGCAGGTCATCGCGATCGCGCTGCGGTCGGGCAACATCTGCACCTGGACGACATCATCAAGTTGCTGGACATTTGCAGTGCCCAGGCGGTCGTGCTGACGCATATGAGTCGGCGAACGCACATGAGCGAAGCACGCAGAGAAGTCGATGCCGCGGTGCCGGCTAAGCATCGTTCACGGGTGTTTGTGCTGATGGATGGCAGGTCGTATCAACAGCGCCCCGGTGGTGGTCCGTCCGGGAATCGTGGACGCGAGTGAGTGAATGAATACGATGGCTTTTCAGACGCCGTGCCCTTGAGGGCCGGTTGGCTGTGCGAATGATCCGGGGCTAAAGCCCTCGGCGTCAATGGTTGTTGACAAAAACCACGATGATCTTCACGCCGACGTGAAAAACAGATCAGCCCCGATCAATCACCGCGCCAACAAGAAACGCCGACGCAAAGCGTCCGCGCTAAACGTTTTGAATCACTCGATCACTTGGTCACTCGGATATACTCACTTCGTGGTCACGCCGTCGGGCATTCTCGATACCTCGGTCACGCAGACAACGCCCCCTGCGCGTTCATGGTCGTTCACGCCCGGCTTAGCCGGCGCGATTTTATTGTTATGGATCGCTCTGCCTTGTGTATTGACGCTGCCTTGGTCGCTCTCTTATTACGATGCCCAGCGCATCGGGGGAACAGCCTCGCTCGAATTCAAGGCCCCCGGCCTGCAACCGTTTGAACCCATGGGCACCGATGCCCTGGGTCGCTCGGTGCTGTGGCGCAGTTTACTGGGCGGGGCGATCAGTCTGGGCATCGGGTTGGCGGCTGCGACCATCAGTGTCATCATCGGTGTCACCTACGGCACCGTCGCCGGCTTTGTCGGTGGCCGAACGGATGCACTGCTCATGCGGGTGGTCGATGTGTTGTATGGGCTGCCTTATATTCTGCTGGTGGTGCTTTTCAATCTGGCATTGCGCCCGGTGATGGAGCGCGTGTTCGGGGCGGTGAGCAGCGGGGCGACGGCCAGTGCCCTGGCGGATGTGGTGACGCTGCTGGTAGCCATCGGCGGGGTGTCATGGCTGACAATGGCACGGGTAATTCGGGGGCAGGTGCTGAGTTTGCGAAGTCAGCCGTTTGTGGAGGCAACGCGGGCGGCAGGTTTGCCGATGGTGCGGGTGATGGTGCGACATTTATTGCCGAACCTGACCGGGCCGATGGTGGTGTATGCGACGCTGACGGTGCCCACCGCGATTTTGCAGGAAAGTTTTTTGAGCTTTTTGGGCATCGGCGTGCAGGCCCCGTTGCCCAGTTGGGGGAACCTGGCTTCCGAAGGCATCACGCAATTGCACTCCCTGGGTTCGGGTGTGGGGCAGTTTCGCTGGTGGTTGCTTTTCTGGCCCTGCACATTATTGGGGCTGACACTGCTGGCGCTGAATTTGATGGGTGAATCGTTGCGACAAACATTGGACCCACGGTTGCGGGTGCGGTGATGGATATTGGATCATGGATCATGTTCGGAGAGGGTGTACGTCAATCAACACCGCGCTAAACATTTCATATCACTCGACCACTTCTTCTACCGATTAACCACTTCGATCAGACGCGATAAATCACGGCGCTAACTGCCGAATACGGTTCCGTCACTCGACCACTTGACCACTTGATTCAGTTCAACGGGGCCAAAAAACAGACCCGAACAACTCCTCCAATGTTCGGGTCTGAGCGTGGCAATTGAGGTTATGAACGATCAGCACATCGCGGCGAAAATCAGCAAAGTGAGCAGGGCGATTTTCTTGCGATGCGATAACTGCATCGGGGTCATTTCAATCAGAGCGGCAATGGCAGCCATGGGTCTCTCCTTGCTCTCATTCGTACCAGTGCATGAGCCGTGCCAGAGCGGCGCTTAAAATCAGTGATTGCCACAAATGGCTTGTTTCAAGCAACTTTGCATGATGAA
Source organism: uncultured Phycisphaeraceae bacterium (assembly GCA_964547135.1). Taxonomy (GTDB): domain Bacteria; phylum Planctomycetota; class Phycisphaerae; order Phycisphaerales; family Phycisphaeraceae; genus JAJXSS01. The sequence goes on from CAZJMK010000028.1 coordinate 8,154, forward strand.
CGTCGGCAAGTGGGTTGGTGTACGATGGTGGACATGATGCCCGCACGCAACACCCAAGCCCAGTCGATGTCGATTGCACGCCACATGGTTTTTACGTCACGGGTGCCCCATGCGATGGGGGCGTGGTTAATGCTTGCGTGGTTGCCGGTGGCAATGCTTTCGATGTCGATGGTTCAAGCCGAAGCACCCGCCACCAACCAACATGATGCCCTGCCGCGGTTTGAGCGCAGTGTCGCGCCGGATGAGGCTGCGTGGGTGGACCTGTCACACGCCCAGTTGGTTCACGCTGCCATCGAAGGTTGGTTGTCGCAGGGCGATGCTTCGACAACCGTGGCGCCGATATGGGCCAGTGACATTGCCGGGGTGAAGGTGACGTTGCGTTTGTCGGGTTGGACGTTGGCATCGGCTGAGGTTTGGGTTGAACCGATTGCGTTACGCCTTGATCCGCGTGACACACTGGGTCGCCCGGTGGTGGACCTGGCGCAATTGGCCCAGCAAGCGACCACACACACCATCACGCAACTGGCCGACCGCATTGCCAACCCGTTGCACTCCATCAACGGTGATTCAACCGCTCACCATCGCACCAACCACACAACCAGCCCGGCCCACCCGGCCCCCCCGGTACTGCTCGATCCGTTGGCGCCGGTGAAAACGACACCATCTGCTGCGACCGACCCGCCCCAATCATCGAACCACAACAGCACGATGACCACGCCGGCGTTGACAAAGGAACAGGTGCAGGAACGATTGCGTCACTTGGGGCCGCGCGTATTGGTGGACCTGCAAATTGCCAAGCGACCTCGGCCGGTGTTGATACCAGCGACCGACCCCGAATCAGCGGTGGTGTTTGCCTTCATTCCCGGTCACCATGGCTTGATACTGACCGCCGCGCAGCACGGTTCCACCAGTTCCGCAAAACTCTGGCCCGCCACCGCTCTGGCCGACAACCTGTCCCCGCTGCAACAACTTCATCACTTGCTTGGTCAACTGAACCTGTCTGAAACCCAACTCAAGCGCATCGCCCGCCCCCTGGCCGCAACGACAACGGGTACAACCAACAACCCCGCAACGAATACAACTCAACCGCCCGACGCATCAACCTTGGGTCAACCGTCTCTGCAACTGTCGCGTTTTGAAATCATTCACCTGGTGCGTCCCTCATGGAATGATCCGCCGATGGCGATGGTGCGTGGTCAGCCATTGCTGCCCACGGCCCCACTCACCTCGCCCACGCTGCAATCCCTGGCCGAGCGCATGACTCCGTTTTTGTTGCGAAGAATCAACGCCGACGGCCAATCACTGGGGGTTTACCAACCCACCACCGACCGACTTGAAACCGAGGTCGCCACCTGGCCCGAAACCGCGCTACTGGCCTACACCCTCGCACAACGTTTGCAATACCTGCAACAAACCCAAGCCGACCCTGCGTCAATTCAACCCCTGCAAAATGCCTTGCAACGCTTACTTTCCTTTTTACAACCGACCGACGGCTCGCCCGCCCCCGGTATTGGCCCGGCCCAGCGCGACCCCGCCGCAACTGCCCTGTTCATACTCACCTTGCACACCTTACGCGATGACCCGGCATATCAAACGTGGCATCAATACCTGCCAACAATGATTGATCGTTTGCGTGGGTTGCGTTTGGCAGAGGGTGGTTTTGCCCAACAGTTCATCAGTCGCAATCAACCCGCGAACCTGCCCTTGCAGGGGTTGATTCTCGCAGCCCTGTCCACCCATGCTGCGGTCACGGGTGATGTTGAACTGCAAAAGCTCGTGGCCGACGAGTTGGACCGTTGCTGGAAACAAACCGCCCCCGGCCCGTTGGCGACAGCCATGCCCTGGTTGGCCGTGGCCGAGTTCGCCTTACGCGAACCGATCAACGCAAGGGATGGTTCAACCCGACTGGGTTCGCTCAAAGAAGAGCGCACCCAACGATTGCTCGCCCTGGCCAAAACTTTGCGCGCACAGTTGATTCGTCAACCCCCGGTGGGCAGTTTTGGTATCAGTCCGCCAGCGGACGTGGTGGGTGGTTTTGATGTGATGCCTCGTTCGCCTGAATCACACCCTTACCCCGATTGGCGCGGGTCGCAGTTCCTTGCGTTCTGGGCGATTGCACTGGCGCAGCCGGAGTTCCGTCAAGGCCCGGATGTGCTGCCCTGGTTACTGGATTGCGGATTGGCAGCACGGTTTATGGCACAACTGATGTTTACGGAAACCGGGACGTTTGCTGTGCGCAACCCGGATGAGGTGCTGGGGGGTGTTCGCCTGGCCCCGTGGGACAATCGCGTCGGTACCCCGGCCACAGCCATGGGTCTGCTGGCTGTCACCCACCTGCAACAAGCATTGCACCAATTGCAGCAACTGCAACCGTGAACCTCAAATCAGGTGGCCGAGTGGCATTGAATTGCGAATTAGCCAAGCCAAGGACGAGGTCGCCGCGGCGACCGAGGACTTGGGTATTCTTTGATAATAAGCGAGCGATTTGGTGATTTGATGATTTTTTCATTGGTCAACCATTGAACTGCAAAATGTAAAATCACTCGATCAATTGGCCACTTCCTCAACCGATTAACGGACTCACCGATTAACCACTTCAATCAGACGCGTTAAATCGCGGCGCTAACTTTCGAATACTATTCCGGCACTCGACCACTCAACCACATTTTCGTTTTCACGGCCAATGTCTGGTCATTGACGATGTTGGCGACTGGTAAAAAATACCGAGCATGAACTCCGCTGCTAAATCGCGCTGGAAACGGATATTAACGATCGGTTAGCAAGCTTCTGCCCAGATTTTTTCCACAATTAGTGCGCAGAGACGACCCTGTCAAGTTAAATTCGTCGAAACTTGGAAAAAGTAATTCTCGTTTTTGCCAATTGCGTGCGAGGTTTAATTTTTATAATCATGATTTACATTGGTTTATGATATAAAATCGCTCGAATCAATTGTTCGTTTTCAATGAAAGGTCTTTTGATTACCGCTGGCAAATGAGCGATGAGCTGGCAAGGGCGCGGGTAATATCTACAATCTTTCCACCTCGGTTTGATTGTTACCAAACGGTTGGATTGAAAACCGAAAGTCATTTGTCCAATCAACACAAGCGTGTATTTGGTATCACTCCAGTGATGAGTAGCGTTCATTGATTTGCCTTGATGAAATGATGGTGAATTGACATGCTGATGCGTCTGACATTGAGCGACGGGGTGGTGGTCTATCAATCGCCGTTGTTGCTGGGCGTTGGCGTGCCTCATGCTTTTACCACCCGGCTGGGGGGCGTCAGTACCGGGCCGTATGCGTCGTTGAACCTCGGCCCGGGTTGTCGTGAGCCGGTGACCGATCCAACCACGCAAGGCGACAGGCAAACCAATGTCGATGACAATTACCAGCGACTGATGCGGGTGATGGGTTGGCAAACCCACAGACGGGCGTGGGTGAATCAGGTTCACGGGGGGTCTGTTCATCCGGTTCGACTGCCAAGCGACGATCAGCCGACGCAAGCCCTGACGGAGGCGGATGCCTTAGTGACGGATCAGCGGAGGTTGATACTGACCATACGCGTGGCTGACTGCGTACCCATTTTGTTGGCCGACCGACAGCATCGGGTTGTCGCAGCCGTTCACGCCGGTTGGCGCAGCCTGATCAAGGGCGTGGTGATCAACACGTTGCACAGCTTGTCACATCACTACCACATCAAACCGAGCGAACTGGTTGCCGCCGTCGGACCAGCCATATCCCTGCATCACTTAGAAGTCGGTCATGACGTGGCGGGCGCTTTTCATCAAGCTCAACTATCGCAACACGTTCACACCAACCCTGGCCCCAAACCGCATGTCGATCTGTCCGGTGCGGTGCATACGCAACTACGCACAGCCGGGGTACACGATGACGCCATCGACATGACCGACCGTTGCACGTTTCGTGATGCAAATGAATTTTTCAGTCATCGGCGAGACCAGGGCATCACCGGTCGCATGGCCGCCCTGATCGGCGTGTAACCGAACCATTTGACGCCGAGGGCTTCAGCCCCGGTTTGTTTGCTTCATCCAAGTGCAACATCCGGCCCTGAAGGGCACGGCGTCAATATCACCATCATCGCCCCATCCATGGGTTACAATCCCCCGCTTATGCTCCCTGAAATTCCCCCCGGCGTTTCACCAACGTTTTACTACCTCTGCGTCAGCCTGGCTGTGCTGCTCATCGCGGTCAGCAAGGGCGGGTTCGGCGGCGGCATCGGTATCATCAGTGTGCCTCTGACCATCATGGTCATGCCCCCCACCACCGCACTGGGTTTCATGCTGCCCATCCTCATCGTGGCGGACATTTTTTCATGGTTCCACCATCGCACCGGGCAGGCCAAACTTCACTTGCGCTGGCTGCTGGTCGGCTGCATGGTCGGTATCGTCGCAGCCACGGTATTACTGGCTGTGCTGGGGCGCACCACCAACCTCGATCAGTCATTGACACTTTTGGTCGGCGTGTTGTGTCTGCTCATGGTGCTCGCACAGGTGTATCGCATGATCGGCGGCAGCATTCCCCGTTTACCGCATACACCCATGGTCGGCTACGTATCGGGCGGCACAGCCGGGTTTTTGTCCACGTTGGCGCAATCAGCCGGACCGATCACCAATGTGTACCTGCTGGAAATGGGATTTAACAAGTCGGTACACGTGAGCACGAGTGTGCTTTTTTATCTGGTGAACAACATCGCCAAGGTGCCGTTTTATCTGCTGCTGTCGTACCTGTACCCCGCTGATGCGTACTTCACCTGGGCCAATGCAAAAATGTCGCTGCTGTTCATGCCGCTGATTCCGCTGGGCACCTGGACGGGGGCGTGGCTGCATCACAAAATGGATGAAAAGCCGTTCAACGTGGTGATGTACGTCGGGGCAGCTCTCGCGGCTGGGTGGATGATTTATAAAGCTGCATTCAATGGATAAAGGATAATGGATAATGGATAATGTTCAGCAAAGCAACGGCAAACACGCACCTGATTTGTGTTGATTGTTCTGTCCATTATCCATCACCCTTTATCCATTATCCATGCCCGTTCATGTCGCCATCCTTCATCGGCAATACCTGCAACTGATTTTGTCAGGGCGGAAGGTGATTGAATCAAGGCTGACCGTTCGACCGATTGTGCCCTATCGCGCGATTGCCCCCGGCGATTGTGTTTATTTCAAGGCTTCGTCGGGGCCTTACATGGCCAAAGCCAAAGTCGAGCGCGTGCTGTTTTTTGATAACCTCAACCCGCAGAAAATCGCGCAGTTGCAAAAACAGTACAACGCCCACATCGGCGGCGACGATGCGTATTGGCACTACAAACGTTTCAGTCGATATGCTTCATTGATATGGTTAACCGAAGTCACGGCCACCAACACCGGCCCGAACCTGCCGCCCTCGACCGGGCCTGCGTGGTTCGTGTTACCCGATGTCGTTATCAGCGACAATAATCAACCCGCGACCAACGCGCAAGCACCCATGCGTGAATCACGCAAGCAACCTGTGGCTGATGTACCGAGCATGAAACTCACCGCCGGGGCGCTGCGCAATCGTTACCTGCGTGCCCCGTACAGCATCACCGGCCAAGTGCGACTCATCATGCCCGATGGGCGGACGGTGGAAACGCATGTCACGCCCAAGGGTATTTTCCGTCATCGTCACTGGCAACCCTATTTCACCCCGTATGAATTGCAGGCCGGCGATGTGGTGATTTTTGAACCGGTCATATCGGGTGACAAGTCGAACACTCATGATGCGAAGGCAACCGGTGAAGTGAAGGTTTATCGTGTGACGGTGCAGGGGGTACAGGCGAGTGTTCACGCAAGCCCCCTTTCGCACCGAGTGAGGGTGAACGAGGTCGCCGAGGCGACCGAGGCGGGTGAGGGCGCATTGCCGCAACATCACCAACCCTTCGATTCAACCCGTTTGCGCAACTTCATCACGCCCGCCAAACTGCGGGTGTTGCTCAATTTGGCACAGCGTGAGGACCTGGGCGCAAAGCACGACGATGTCACCAGCCGACTGCTGATCCCTGAAAAACGCAGCACCACCGCAGTCATGCGCAGTCGCGTGGCCGGTTGCCTGGCGGGGGCTGCCCTGCTGCCAGCGATCGCACGCTTGTACGACCGCACCATTCGACTTGAATTGCACAAACACGATGGCGACCTGCTGCAATCCGGCGACACCATCGCCCGATTTCAAGGCCCTTTGCGTTCGATACTGGCCGTGGAACGCATCGCCCTGAACTTTTGCACCCACCTGTCGGGCATCGCCACACTGACGCATGAGTATGTGCAGCAAGTCGTCGGTACCAAAGCGGTGATCTGTGACACCCGCAAAACCATTCCGACCTTGCGCGAACTGGCCAAGTATGCGGTCGTCTGCGGCGGCGGACAAAGTCATCGCATGGGGTTGTACGATGCTGTACTGGTGAAAGACAATCACCTGGCACACTTGTCACCGGATGAATACCCCGTCGCACTATCAACCATGATCGCACAAGCCCGGCGAATCAAACCGACGTTGCAATTCATCGAAATCGAAGTCGATCGATTGGAGCAACTTGAACGGGTATTGCCCTGTCAGCCGGACATCGTGTTGCTGGACAACATGCCCCCGAAAGTTTTGCAACAAGCCGTGAACCTTCGCAATCGCCTCGCGCCCAATGTGTTGTTGGAAGCATCCGGCGGCGTGAACCTGCGCACCGTCAAAAGCATCGCACGCACCGGCGTCGAACGCATCAGCGTCGGCGCCATCACCCACTCGGCCCCGGCACTGGACCTGGGGCTTGATATTCCGTAAGCGTCAAAACAACTCAACACAGAATGCACAGAGGAACTGGGAGCTGGGAGCTGGGAGCTGGGAGCTGGGAGCTGGGAGCTGGGAACTGGGAGCTGGGAACTGGGAGCTTGGAGCTTGGAGCTTGGAAAATTATATATACCAATACAATCTGCCTAGCACCTAGCACCTAGCCCCTAGCCCCTAGCCCCTAGCCCCTAGCACCTAGCACCGCTCCGCTCTGCTCTGTGAACTCCGTGACCTCTGTGTTGAAAATTGGTTCTATTGATGCACCTTCACAGAACCCCCATATGCAACCCATCAGCACCGATTTCACCTCGTGGCGTTCACACCTGGAGCGTCACCTGCATCACGGCTCACAGCGACTCATGTCGTTTCACCCCTGCACACGCAGCACGCAGGACGTTGCCAAGCAACTGATTGCCGACAAGGGCGTTGAAGCTGATGGAGCGATCATCGTGGCGGATGAACAGACGCATGGGCGCGGTCGGTTGGGGCGAAGCTGGTCGGCTCCGCCTGGTGCGTGTTTGCTTTTGAGCTGCGTGTACGTGTGCCCCCATGATCGCCTTGGCATTGAAATGATGTCGCCGGCTTGTGCCCTGGCCGTGGCGGAAGCACTCGAACAGGTCACGCCACCACGGTCGATCAACGTCGGCATCAAGTGGCCCAATGACCTGTTGGTGCGTGGTGCGAAAATTGCCGGGCTGCTTTTGGAAACGGTGAAGGTTGATACCTTGAGCACTGCGGTCATCGTCGGCATTGGTATCAACGTGTCACTCACCACTGAGGCACTACCGCTGGAGTTGCGTGAAGGTGACCGCCCGGTGACGAGTCTGACGATGCTGGGCTGCCCGACGGAACGTTGGCAGGTGTTGACAGCCGTGGTGCAACGACTTGATGAACGATTGGATTCACCACGAGCAACCGAATCCCTCCATCACCCACACGACGAGGTGTTGACGCACTACCGCAGGCGTTGTGTGTTATTGGGGCAAACCATTTCGGTGCGCTGTGATGGGTGCGACTATCGCGGAGAGGTGATCGACCTGGACCCGCTGGTGGGGTTACTGTTGCGTACCGAACAGGGCAATGTCGTTCATTTACCCGCAGCCACGTCAACGATTGTGCGCGGGTGAGGTTGAAGACGTTGATGAAAAGTTTCCGAGTAAATCGTATCGGTTAGCGCCGCGCTTGATCGCGTTTGATCTGAAAGGTTGATCCGTTGGTCGGTGAGTCGGTTAATCGGCCAGTGCAAAGACCATTCTATCCGAGCAACCGATTCACTGACTCACCGATTAACGACGCCGACAGAAGCGAAAAGTCGCGGCGCTGTAACAACTGACGCCGAGGGCTTTAGCCCCGGATGGTTTTGCTTGGATGAAGAATTGAATCATCCGGCCCTAAAGGGCACGGCATCATTACCGCCGACGCAAAGCGTCCGCGCTAAACGTTTTGAATCACTTGACCACTTGACCACTTCTTTCCGCACTCGGCCACTGGGCGTAAAACGTTGGTTGGCATCGTGGTTGACATCAAATATCATCGCTTGACAACCAAGGGAGGCAACGTGAACAAACTACCGCATGTATTGGTTCCCAGCAGCCTGCCGGGGATCACGATTGACATTGCGCATTACCACCCCAACAGCAGCGACCATCGGCCAGGGGTGACGGTGCAACTGCACCACGATCAGCGGAATATTCACCTGCACTTTACCGTGCATGATGATCGTTACATCGTCGCCAAACGCACCGCTTTGCAAGACCCGGTGTACCGCGATGCCTGCGTGGAAATGTTCATTCAACCGGTTCGGCCCGACGGCTCAACGCACGGGTATTGCAATTTCGAATTCAGTGCCACGGGTGCGATGCTTTCATACCACATTTTCGATCACCGCCGAGCGCCCGGCGGATTTGTCGGGTTCACGAAGCTGAGTCACGAACTGGCCAAACAGGTGCGTGTCACGCCGTCGTTGAAAAGGTTGATTGAAGTGGAGGAACCCGGACCGATGAGCTGGTCGATTGATGCCGTGGTACCGGTGTCGGTGCTGGAGGCGTGCGTCGGCCCCCTGGGCAACCTCGGCGGTCAACGCTGGCGGGCCAATTTCCAAAAGTGTGCCGATGACAGTTCACATCCGCACTGGGCCACCTGGTCACCCATTGGCGAAGTGCTGGAATTTCACGCTCCCGAAAAATTCGGTGAAATTGAGTTTGTCGTCTGACCGTTGAAGTGAGTCAGAGAAATAACCAAGCCGAGTACGAGGCCGTCTGGCCGAGGGCTCGGGTATGATTTGGTCCAAAGTCCAAGGTTCAAGGTTCAAGGTCCAATAGTCGAACATCATTGCATGGGTGTTGTGAAAAAATCGACCATGAAAAACGCTCGTGAAAAAATCACGAGCGTTGTGCTTGTCCGCGAAGTGTGGCCCGCGCATGGGGTGCAGGCCACACTCCCCCTACCCCCTCCAATCCGCATCCCCCCTGCATCCCCGCCCCCGGCCCCCTTCCCCCAAACCCCTGACTCGCACCCCCGCCTCACCCACCCGGAAACTCCCCCAATCCTCCCGCAGCCCCAACCTCACGTCCCTGCCCCATCACCCCTGATTCATTCGTCAACCCCGCGCAGCGTGCGCAGGGTTACCGCCCTGGCCTCACCTTAACTCCGCCAACGCCCCGTGACGTAAGCCAACCTGTTGCGTCCAACCTCGCTGCATGATGTGAACCTCACGTGAACAAAAACAAATCAACCTCGGCTTCCAGCCGACGCTCACGCTTCCATGCATGCAACTTCGCAGTGCATCACCCAGGGAAAGGTCAGCCAACCAATGCACCGACTCATTAAGTGTTATCAGACATTAAACCGCCGACTTTGCCCTGCGTCAAGTAAAATCTTGCGTCGGCAACCAATCGTTTGCGATTTTGCAAAGTCGCAGCCCAGCCCCCGGGGGCGCCCCCGACTGGGTTGTTGTAGCCCAGCCGCCCTCGGCTGGGTTGACAAAGCCCCGACGGCACACGCATGTATGACGCCGTGCCCTTCAGGGCCGGATATTTAAGGATGAAATCCGGGGCTAAAGCCTTCGGCGTCATGAACAATAAAAAAATCACTCAATCACCAAATCACCCGTCGAAGAATACCCAAGCCCTCGGCCTGTCGGCCTCGTACTTGGCTTGGTTTTCCGCACTTGAGTACTCAACCACAATCTTGTACACCAATTTCATGAAAATCAGGCACGAAAATAATAATCACTGGTATTTTGTTGTCTGATTGGTTAGACTGTGTCCAATATGCGAACAAATATCAGAGTCTTGTGGTAGATTATAGGAGTCGGGCGAGGGTTCGTGCGGTAAACTGGCTAGTCATGTCCAGCTTATCGTGGTTCTGTGACAAACCAAGGACTGGGGTCACAGCAAGCGACGAGCGCTCGCGCACAGGGACGACAGTGATGTCGTAACCCGGGAAAGGCAGGTAGCCGTGGCATCATCCATTTTGAGCCGTCGCGTATCGCCGCTGGAACAAGCGCGTCGTAGCGAACGCCCTGCCGGCCCGGTGGCCGTCGATGAATTGTCATTGCGCGATCAGGCGACCTTGCGCACCATTTTGGCTTCCAAACTGGATTTCGTGCCTAGCAAGTTATTTGCCAAGTCGGATGCCTACGAACAGATTTTCGTCGAACCCGAAGCGATACCGCGGCCTGATACGAGTTGGTACCACCCGGTGATGGAAAGCATCAGCGACAGTCGCAGCGGCAATTCGGTCGGCACGGTGCTGCTCACCGCGGCGCAGGAACGCACGCTCTTTTTGCAGTTCAACTTTTGCCGATATCAGGTGGCACAACTGGGCACCAAGGCAAAGAAGGGTGAACTCGATGTCGCCAGTGCCAGGCTGCTGCTGGAGTGGTATCGGCGCAGCGAAGCCTTCCGTGATCAAATTGCCCAGACCAATTTGGCGCTGGTGCTGGCCATGGCCAAGCGCACGCGCATGAGTGATGTCGATTTTTCCGACCTGGTCAGCGAAGGCAACATGGCCCTGCTCCGCGCTATTGACAAGTTTGATGTGGCGCGGGGTTTTAAGTTTTCAACCTATGCCTGCCGGGCAATACTCAAAGCTTTTTCACGCATGGGTGTGAAGCTCTCGAAGTATCGTCAGCTATTCCCCACCGACTTTGACCCCAAACTCGAACGTTCCAACTTTCTGGAAAACAAGCGCGAAGGACACGAAGATGATTGCGTCGATGAAATTCGCCGGATTATCAAAGACAACCGCGCTGACCTTTCGCCGATTGAAAAAGAAGTGATCGAACACCGCTTCGCCCTGGGCAAGCGTCGGCAGACCAACCCCGATGCCGCCCCGCTCACGCTCGAACAGGTCGGGCAGATCATCGGCGTAACCAAGGAACGCGTTCGTCAGATTCAAAACAAGGCGCTCGATAAAATTCGACTCTCGCTGGAAAACGGGTTCCTTGCCTGATGATTCATTGCATGTGAACCCCATCGTTCGTCAAAATGAAACTGCGTGACTCAAATCAATCACCCACACCCCATGTGTGGGTGTTTTGTTCGTGTTGTATCAGCGTGTCAACCCGACAGCAATGAAAACCATAACGCCAAGACGCCAAGAAGAAGGGATTGAGCCACGAAGCCGAGAAGTGGTCGAGTGGCCGAGTAAATTGTATAGGGGTTAGCGCCGCGATTTATCGCGTTTGATCTGAAAGGTTGATCAGTTGGTCAGTGAGTCGGTTAATCGGCCAGAGCAAAACCAGTCTATCCGAGTAACCGATTCACTGACTCGCCGCTTAACAACGCCGACAGACGCGATAAATCGCGGCGCTAACTGCCGAATAGTGGTTCCGTCACTTGACCACTTGACCACTTGGCCACTTCTGGCAGCGCGATAAATCGCGGCGCTAAACTTCGCGTAAAAAAACGAGTCTCGTGTTCTCGGCGATGCGCTATCAACGGTAGAAGGAGAAGGCGGTTGCCCTGACCCTCCGGGTTTGACCTGCTTGAAATACGCTAATCTATGGCGATGCTTTCACGTCATCATCATGTTGATTTTGCAAGGCTGTTGCTCGTTGTGTTGATCGCAGCCCTCTGTTGCCGGGTCGTTGCAAACACGGCTGCAGCAGAGCCGATCGATTTCACGGGTAACTGGTGGGTGGTGCGAGCGCATGAGGCAACCACACCGCCTGATTCACGTGAACCCTGGCTGCCGCGGGATGTGGTCGAGTCGCGTGAATTTCGCTTGTCCAACCCGACCGAGCCGGGGCAGAGCCTTTGGCTCAAAAAAATGTTCCCCGCACCGGCAGGCCAAACCCTCGGCCCATGGGTGCTGTCCATCGATCGTCGCCTGCTTTTGCGTCAGGTGATCCTCAATGACCAAACACTCACCGACCTGGAAATTGTCAGCCCCAATGCGACGAGGGCAAGCAGTACACAGAACCATCGAAAGCAATATGCACAAGGGCAGCGATTCACGCGCTGGGACCAGCCGGCCCGAATGTTGATCGATGGTTCGCTTTTCAAGGTCCGCGGCAACACGCTGTTTTTACAGGTGTGGGACCTGCCCGGCCAGGGTGATTTATTGGGTGATGTCACACTGCGTCGTGCGGAAGTCAGCGATATGGTTCAGCCGTTTGCGCACCAGCCATCAGCAGGTGACATGCAAAGTGAAAAGCCATCCGTCACCATCGGGTTGCAACCCCGTTTTGCGCTGGCCAAGCAGCAGGCACAGGTATCAGTGCGCATCACCGATCAGGTGGGCCGAGGCTTGCGCGATGAAACGAACATGCTTGAATTGCAGGGGTTGAAACCAGCCAGTTTCACCCTCACCCGTCAGAGCGATGACGAATACAAAGCGGTGGTGAGTTTTACACTGGGCGAAAAAAAGCTTGATGCGTTTTGGGTGTATCTGTCAGATGAGGTTGCTGTTCCTCGGCCCTCACCCGGCCTCGCACCAGGCAGCTCGGCCACCCTCTCCCCAAGGGCGCGGGGGTTGACGGAAACATCAACCGACCCACCCGCAGCCACCGTGCAATTGGAGCGCGTGCATGTCACCGCTTCGACGGAGCAATCGACTTTCACCGTGCACTACCGCGTCAGCAACCACAGCCTTGAAACCGCGCGGGTGAAATTATCATCGGTGATCGTCGATGACACCGGCCAGACCGTCGCACTTTCGCCGGTGGCGTTGTCATTGACGCCCGGTCAGCATGATGAAATCAGTGTGACCCAGCCGAGGGGCCAACTGCAAACATGGTCGCCTTGGCAACCGGTGCTTCACGAACTGGTGACGACGCTGCAGGTCGGCGATAACGTCACTGCACCACCGATTCGAAATCGCATCGGTTTGCGCGAGTGGTCCGTACAGGGGCGTGATTTGCACATCAACCGCCAACAGGTTCACCTGGCGGGTATCACTCTGGCTGACAATGACCTTGATCAAACGAGCCGACCACCTCGGGGGCGCAAGGCTGCGGGTATTGATGCAACAACTGCATTCAAATCACCGCTCCCTGACGGTCGCGGCTCGTTTTCAGACCGAAACCAGTGGGCGGAACAGGCACGATGGTTGCGTGCTGCGGGGGTGACTTTGCTGCGTGATGAGCCGATGAACCCGTTCATGCTTGCGGTGTGCGATGAGGTTGGTCTGTTCACTGGTGTCAGCCTTGATGTGCCATTGAACCACCCCGCCAATGAATCATGGCAACACCAACTGGCACAACTCGATCAATGGGTGCAACATCCAAGTTTGCTGTTTTTACAACTGCGTGTAACCGACATCACCGAAGCACAGGCCACGGATGCCCAAATCACCGCCTTGCTGAATCAATTGCGTGAACTGCGAGAGCGGTATCCGACACTCATCATCAGTGTCGAAGGTTGGGGCGACCTCGACGGCCACGATTGCTTTTTCAACACCATGACCACCGATGCGCTCACATCGGTCGATGAAAAATCGTCAATCGATGATCAGGGTAAACCCACCATCATCAGCGCAGGCAGTACCTACGACCCCGACACCCGGCCGGGGTATGGTCACGCCTGGCTGGGCGATATCGTCCTCAAACACGCAACCCACCCATCGGGTTTGTTGCCACCACTCGGCGAAGTATTGGCGCAGAAAATGCGGCGCGAAAACGACCTGTTACGCGCCCGGCAAAAGGGCACTGCGGTGCATTGGGTGCAAGGGCAACCCTGGCTCACTTGGCGCCATATCGAACCCTGGCTGGCAGCCTTCGACCCGACGCAACCACCCCGTTTATGGGCGGGCGAGCCAACCTCACGCAAAGTATGGGTCGGCAACGACAGCGGTGTTGATGGTTCAGCAACCGTGCAGTTGACGTTCAGCCTCGCCAATCAACCACCCGTCACCCTGTCACAAACCGTCACCCTTGCCACCGGTCATTCACAATGGGTCACCTTTGACCTGCCTGCGTTCGACAGCACCAGCCTCAGTGAACTGGCTGTTGAATTGCGCTGCATTGTCAATGACCTGACCCAATCCGTTCGATACGAGCGTTGGACGCTTTACCCGCGCAGCAGTTTCACCCAAGCCGTGCCTGCTGGGGTTGCAGTGCTCGATCCGACGGGTGACTTGACGGTGATGCTTCACAGCATCGGCGCAAAAGTATTACCCATTCATGAACTCGATCAACTGTCGCTGACCAAGGTGGACCTGGCGATCATCAGTGCCGACATCGACCCGGCCATGCTCACTGCCCAGCGTACCGCCTTGTTGACCTACCTCCGCGCCGGCGGCAAGGTGCTGATGCTTTTAAACGACACCGCCACCGTCCCTCTGCCACGCTGGTTGAATGCTTCCGCAGCCTCGGTCACGCCGTCCACCGTTCATTCACACACCTTCATTCACGCCGGCGATCACCCCGCGGTCGAAGGCCTGCTCCCCCACGACCTGCATCATTGGTTACCCGATGGCCGGGTGCAATCAGCCACGCTTACACCACCCCTGCGCGGCTTGCATAAAACAATACTCGGTCGATTGCCCGCGCAAGCCTCGCTCATCGAAGAACCCATCGGTTCCGGTCGCATCCTGCTGTGCACCCTGAACCTCAATTCCAAAACCGTGCAGCACGACCCCGCAGCCGCCCGACTCATGCTCAACCTGCTCAAGGACGCGCAAAGCGGACGAAGCTGGTCAACCAACAAAACGTTGGTGCTGTCACCAGCCGACAGTGCCGATGCCAAACACCTGCGCGAAAACCTTGGATTGTTGGCGGACTACGTTGATAAAACCCCTGAAAAACTCGATGCCTTCATGCTGCTGATTCTGACCGATTGGCCTGATGCACCGACCCCCGCCCCCGGCCCCGCAACCGGCGATAAAAAACTCGCCGAGCAACTGCGCGAATTCGTCAATCGTGGCGGCACACTGCTGGTTCGCCGACCTTCCACCAAACTCATGAACTGGTTGAGTGAAACCCTGAACCTGCCCATGCAAGCGCTAACGCCATCGACCGCAGCACCTGGCCCGGTGCGCTGGGTGAATGACCCGCTGCTTTCAGGCATCAGTGACGCTGATTTTGTATGGGCCACGACACATCAAACCAGCCCTGTCAACACCACTGCGAATCAGGTATCAAACACGCCAACGCCATCAACGCTGTGGTTCCCTGAAGGTGGTTTTGCCTTGACCGACCCAGCCGTGCTTGTGACGCGACCGATGGGCCGGGGGCGATTGATTATCGATCAAACCCCCATACCGCCGGCGAACACAACCGCATCATCTTTGTCATCATCGTCGTCGTCGTCCATGGGCATCAGCGATTCACTGGTTGATTTGAAAACGCGTTTCGAGCGGGCGTTGCTGGTGAACCTGCGGGCCGACGTATCCGGTTCGGTGCGTGAGCCGATGCCGCTGGTCATGGGTTTTGATTTTCATCCGATCGATCTGCAAACCGCTGCCAATCGTTCCAGGCTGGACAAAACCGGCAATGATCAGGTCGGCTTCCTCGATCAGGGCGAAGGTTCACAATTCACCGGGTTACCCACCGGTAAACAGCGCCTGGCCGGGGTTGATTTTCAAATACTGCCCGATCAGAGCGACACGGACCGCAGCATCATCATGTTGCGCAGCAAAGACCGTGTGATTTATCTGCCGACGGAAAGCCAACCAATTTCAATCGGTCGCAAGGCGAACGTACTTTTCTTTTTGCACAGCGCTGCCTGGCATCGCAGTCCGCCGGGTACGCCCGTGTGGGAATATGAAATTCACTATGCCGACAACCCACCCGCCGATGACCCGCAACAGCCCAGGTCGATGAAGGTGCCGGTGCGTTCGGGGATTGATGTGGGTGACTGGTGGGGTCGGTCAACGGTGCCGGGGTTTGTCACGCTCAACAGCCCTCAGGGTCACAACGTCTGGGTGCAGCGTTGGAACAACCCGCAACCCGATCGCCCGATTGCCAATGTGGTGATGCGCAGCCTGTTGCTCGACGAAATACCCATGCTGTTGGCGGTCACCGCAGGCTCACCCATCACCCCTGCCGCTCAATTGAACCTCGCTTCCGCTGTCGAGTTCAATCGTGTGATTACCCTCGACCGCGTCCTCGAATCGCACGGCCTGCTTGAAAACTGGCTCACCAGCGTCACGCACCGTCGCAGCTTGGCGCGCTTTTCCGTCGAAGCCGACCCGGTACAAGCCGACCTGGTTCAAACCGAACCAATGCCTGCCGATATGACTGAACCTCAATCGTTGACGCAAAACCATGTGCTGGTGGTGCGTAACCTGCAACCCCCCGCCACCGCCACGCTCACGTCACCAGCCATCAGCCTCCGTCAGGGTCAACAGGTCGCCATCGCTGTTGAATACCTCACCATGGAACACAACACCGCCCGGTTGCATTTCACCGCCACCGGTTCACTCCAGCTTCACCCCCGGCAACCAATCCTTCTGACCTCGACCGCAGGGCAATGGCGCAAAATGCAAATCGACCTCACCGCTGCCGCCGGCCAGGGTGATCTGCACATCCACTTCACCCCCCAACAACTCGGCGAAAACCAGGGCTTCTGGCTGCGCGATGTCCGCGTGCAAATTCAACCGTGACAACGTTGACCGTGACGCCGTTGACAATGATGTTCAGGGCTTTGACGCCGAGGGCTTTAGCCCCGGTTGTTCTTTCAATCACATTCGCCACATAGCCTTTGTCACACCCCCTGCAACCACACCGTCACCTGTTCAACCGTCACCCCCGTGACATGCACCGTCTTCAGTGGCCGATGATGTCCCTCAATCACCTGCACCTGTCGCACTGCCAGTTTCAACTCACGGGCAAGCAATTCACACAACCCCCGGTTGGCTTTGCCATCCTCCGGCACAGCACTCACCTGCACCTTCAACCGACCCCCCAAGTGTCCCGCCACCCGCTCACGCCTGGCTCCCGGCACAACCTTCACCTGCAAATAAACCCCATCCGACACCGCTTGCACACACCTCATGGCCATGCGACCTCCGTGTCCGTTGCGTTGTAAATAAGTTCTACTACACACACCATGGGTGTCGTACGCAACTTATCGTCAAAAAAGAACCGACTCACCCGTACGCCTCATTGAATCGAACCGATGCTGGCCTGCCCCGTGATCGCGTCCACCGTGAGCGTGAGTTTCATGCCCCCAGCAGTAAGCGTGATCGTCGCTGCACTGGTTTGATCCAGTTGCCCGTACGCCCCGAAACCCAACCGACCATCGCCCCCCACCGCCGACGAAAAAATCGTCACCTTCGAAAGTGCCGACGCTCGACTTTCGCCGAACACCACCTTGTAAGGCAGTCGATCCGCCGGGTTGGTGATCGGGTCATTGGGTTTGCTCTTGGCAGCAATCCAATATGACTTGTTGTCCGCTCCCAGTACCAGCAACCGCGTGTCCGTCGCATGAGTGATCGACTCAGCCTGTGCATACGACAGGTCCGCGAGCAGCAGGTTCGCCGCCGAGCGCAACTGTGCCGCATCACTATCACGCATGCGCGGCAGCGCCAGCGCCGCAGCAATCGCAATCACCATCACCACAATCAATACCTCAACCATCGAAAAACCACGCGACCTTCGGTAACACTTCACATCAGCGCCGCAACGACCAACGCACCCGGCTCGTCGCGGTTCATGATGGGTTGGTAAACGGGTCATCCGACTCATTAT
This sequence comes from uncultured Phycisphaeraceae bacterium, assembly GCA_964547135.1. GTDB lineage: Bacteria > Planctomycetota > Phycisphaerae > Phycisphaerales > Phycisphaeraceae > JAJXSS01. The sequence continues at coordinate 26,102 of CAZJMK010000028.1, forward strand.
CGACCTGATGCACTGTCAGGTTTGCCCGTTTATGCCGACGGTAACGACCGCCTGGCCGGTTAATCCGTCTGCAACGAACAATCCGCTTATTTCAGTGCCAAAAACGCCCGATGTGGAGGGGGAAAGATCAACCACCATGAAACAACCTTCACGCACACATTCAACCTTGCACTCACCTGCTGATCGCTGCGCGTTCGTACATCGTCGCGGGTTGACGCTGATGGAATGTCTGATCGCCACCGTGGTGTTGTCGATTGCTGTGGGCGCGATTGCCCAGTCGATCAGCAGTGGTCAGAAACAAACCGCTGACAGTCTTCATGTGCAACACGCCCAAATGCTTGCCGCTGCCCTGATGGACGAAGTGCTCAGCATGCCCTTGTCCCCCGACGGCAAAACCACCACCCGTGCCGGGTTTTACACCCAGCTCAGTTCGTTTCACAATTTCACGGAAGCAGCCGGGCAGGTCAAAAACGCCCTCAACACGTTGTACCCAGCCGCCTACCAAAAATTCAGCCGCTCGGTCGTCATCACCAGCACCAATCTGAAACTCACCGGCTGCGACAGCCTCGCCGGTTGGAACATCACCGTCACCATCACCGACAGTAACAACCGAACATGGACGTTAACACGCTTTGTCCCCGCTGCATGAATACCAACCTGCCACAATTTGCCTACGACAACTCCCCTCTCCCTCCGGGAGAGTCGAAGACCTCGCCGTGGCGGGGGTGGGGTGAGGGCGTGGCAGTTGATCGAAGCCTATATCCTTCCCGTCACGGCTTGACCATGATCGAACTGCTCATGGCTTTGACCATCACCAGCATCATCGGTGCCGCCATCACCGCCATGTTGTTCGCCACCGCACGGGGCACTTCCGATCAAAACGATCAACGTGATTTTCTGATGCGTCAAAAAGCCCTCGACGCACGAATGTCCGCAGTGCTGCGCAGCTCAACCCGTGTATTGGCCGGTGACGCAACCTACATCGTGCTTTGGATGGGTGACAGTCGAAAAAACGACCAGGTCAATCTGTCGGAGTTGCGCCGCATCGAATTCGACTCTGCCAACAAACGATTGGTCGCTTACAAGGCCGTGTTCCCGCAAGGCTGGTCACAGACGCAGATCGAAAATGCCGACTCGGCGTATCCGCTGGCCGGCAATTTCAACACCATTACGCAGAGTTTGAAAACCGGTTCGTACTTCCCTGCCGAGGTTTGGTTGACCGACATCACTGCCGTGAGTTTCACCTACCCCACCGGTACCCTGGCGGACGTGCGACTGGTGAATTATCAACTCACGTTGACCGACCACACACAAACCCAGGTATTGATCGGTGCGGGGGCTTTGCGAGTGAAATGAATGCGTCGGGTGTGCAATGGCGCAATCATGACACCTTGTGCAACTCGTCCTTATCAACGCCCCATTTTCAATGTTCGCTTTTACGGTAAGCCGTGCCTTGAAACACCGCCAAAACCTGACCGTGATCATCCGCGACCTTCACCTGATACGTGCTGATTTTGTGGCCGATCGACACCGGCTGAGCGCTGGCGGTCAACACACCCGTCTGTGCCGCGGTGATGTATGAAATGTTGGCGTTGATGGCCACAGCCGTGTAACCATGTGAATTGCAAGCCGCGGCAAACGCCAGGTCCGCCAGCGTAAACAGCACGCCCCCATGCACGATGCCGATGCCGTTCATGTGTTCAGGCCTGATCGTCAGCCGTGCCACCGCCTGCCCCTGCGCCGCCTTCGCCACTTCAATCCCCACAAGCTGGGCGAACCGATCCAGCTCCAACACCCGCCGTAAACTTTCCATCACAATCGCTCCGTGAAACGTGAGTACGCAACAAAGCCACGATGATATCAAGCCAAATATTGGTCAAGTGAATTGTATTTTGGTTAGCGCCGCGATTGAGCGCGGCATAAAAAAACTGACGCCGAGGGCTTTAGCCCCGGATTTCACCCGCAAACATCCGGCCCTAAAAAGCACGGCTTCAAACGCCGACGCTAAGCGTCCGCGCTAAACAAATACAATCACTCGACCACGCTACTTCTTTTCCAACCGGGTGCGCATGTAACTGCGCTGTTCGATGGCATCGGAACGTAAAAAATATAGGGCAGTGTCGCTGTCGCGCAGGTACGCATCAAAAAAAGCCGTCGTGGTCATGCGCAGGTTTTCGGTCATGCGCTGGTATCGCCGTGCTTCGCGGTCCCTGCGTTCGTTCGCTTCCGGGTCAGCCGGGGTTGCGTCTGTCGCAGCCGATGACGGTTTGCTCGGCGGTGCGGGCATACTGCTGGACAGCGACAACATATACCGCCCGCCCGGCGGAGCATATTCGAACATATCCCGTCGCCACCCCTGCGCCTGGGTTTTGGGGTGACGATCCCACGGGCTGGTTACAAGCAACGCCGGCACATGCAACGTTTCCAACGCCTGCTGCTCCATCGACCAACTTCCGGGAGCAAAACCATTCCAGAATGAAGCCACCGCCCACAGTCGATCATCCTGAAAAAGCTTCTGCTCCGGTTTGGGGGCATCGGTCGAATCAGTGGGTGCCGATTCATTCGCTGCACCATGGGTCGCACCGGTCGATGTCGCGCTCGATGTTCTTGATGTTGATTTCGCAGCCGATGTCGTCGTCGGCTCAGTCAACGTGGCCGTCGCCCCGCCCAGCAGCAATGACAACTGCCCACCGATGCCCATGCCCGCCAGCCCGATGCGCTGGGCATCGACCATACCCTGCAATGCAGGCACTCTGTCCATCAACTCAGGCACCGCGTCCACAATCGCCCTCACCGTCGCCAACTGTTCGAGTTGGTAGTCACGTTTGGGGCCGGAGGAACCGGGAGGTGAACCCTTGGGTGGTTTGCCCGGCCAACCGCGCGTTTCAGGCAGGTAATGCTCGATCACCACATACCCATGACTCACCCAATGATTCACCAGCCAATCCATCACGCCCTGATAGCTTTTGGGGCCGGGCACAAAAATGATCACCGCAAACGGCCCATCCCCCTCCGGGTAACTCATGCGCAGATTGAGCGCAGGCAATGAACCCTTTTGCTCCAGCGAAACATTTTCAAGTGGATGAACGATGCAGGGGCCTGGTTCCAACCCATATTCCGGATAGGTCGGACTCGGCATGGCTGTGGTCGGCGTTGTCGTCGGCTCATCCTTGCGCATCGACCAGGCGAGAAACGCAGCCGCAGACACCACCACCATTGCAAAGGTGACTTCCAGCCACGGACTGCGTTTGGGCGCACGTTGCGGCATAACCATCATCCTATCCCCCGCCCTGAACAACGGGCAAGTCGGTGGTTTATTGCCGGGACTGAAAAACTGAAGTGGCCGAGTGAATAGAAATTTCGAATTTTGAATTTCGGATTTGTTCAGCGCGGACGCTTTGCGTCGGCGATTTGGTGAGCGCCGCGCTTGATCGCGTTTGTATTTGTAGCCCAGCCGCCCCCGGCTGGGTGAATCATCACGAATAACCGACGCCGAGGGCTTTAGCCCCGGATTTCATACCTCAACCATCATCCGGCCCTGAAGGGCACGGCGTCATCATCTCGGCCACTCGACCACTTCTTCAACCATCTCAAACATTGAAAAGAAAATGGCAGACATCACTGTCCTGCATCACATAAGCCTTGCCCTCGACGCGCAGTTTGCCTGCCGCTCGTATCGCTGCCTCCGACTTATGCTGCACCAGGTCATCGACGCTGTAAATTTCCGCGCGGATGAAGCCCCTCTCAAAATCGGTGTGAATCACCCCTGCTGCCTGCGGTGCCGTCGCCCCGATTGACACCGTCCAGGCGCGAATTTCCTTGGGCCCAGCCGTGAAGAAACTTTGCAAACCCAGCAACCGATACGCCTCGCGCGTCAACACACTCAAGGCCGGCTCACTCAACCCCACGCCATCGAGCAACTCTTTGCGGTCCGCCTCGCCCAGTTCCGCCAGTTCCGATTCCAGCTTCGCACACACCGGCACCACCACGCCCCCTTCCGCCTTCGCCCGTTCCCGCACCACCTTCACCATCGGCCCCTCCCCATGCAAATCATTTTCATCCACATTCGCCACATACATCACCGGCTTGGCGGTCAGCAACGACAGCCCCTGATACGCTTTCTGTGCTTCGGGGTTTTCAAATGACAAGCCGCGCACCGGCTTGCCCGCTGCGAGCAATTCGTGACACTTTTGCAATACCTCCAGCCGGAGCTTGGCGTCCTTGTCGCCGATTTTCGCTGCTCGCTGGGTTTTATCCAGCGACCCTTCGATGGTTTGCAGGTCGGCCAGCATCAGTTCCATGTCGATGGTTTCGATGTCGCGGATCGGATCGACCTTGCCATCGACATGCGTCACGTTCGGGTCGGCAAAAGTGCGCACAATGTGCATCACCGCATCGACCGTGCGAATGTGTGCCAAAAACTTATTGCCCAGCCCTTCACCCTTGCTGGCGCCGCGCACCAGCCCGGCAATGTCCACCACCTTCAAATACGCAGGCACGATTTTTTCCGTGGCCATGCACTGATTGATCAGCGCCAAACGCGGATCAGGCACCGCCACCACGCCGACGTTGGGTTCGATCGTGGCAAAGGGATAGTTGGCGGCCAAGGCCCCGGCTGCGGTCAGGGCATTAAACAGCGTGCTTTTACCGACGTTGGGGAGTCCGACGATGCCTGCTTCCATGAGCAATGGTTCCTGTCCGGGTCGTGGCTGAAGGAAAGAGGGCACATGATACTCAACCCAGAGCGATATGGGTTCGGCGACTGCGAAAAATCACTTCATCGGGTCGATGTCATATAAGGGCCCTGTTCAGCCTGGAACCGGGTAGTACTGATTTTGAATTTCGCATATTCAGCGTTAAGCCAAGAGCGAGACCGACAACATTTTTTGAACTTTCGTGTGCGATTTCGACGAACGGTATTGGACAGGGCCACGAAAACGATATGATGGGGACATGATTCATGGATGAGTCATGGAATTGATACGACATGGAGGTCGCATCTTGCCACTGAGGACGTTCACCGCCAAAGACATGCCTTCCGCCCTGGCCAGGGTGCGCAGCGAACTGGGACAGGATGCGGTCATTTTGCACACCCGCATGGTGAAGCGCAGCGGGATGTGGGGCATGTTCCAAAAACCGATGGTCGAAGTCACCGCAGCAGACAAGGCAATGGTGGTCAAACACCGCAAACAACGGGCTGCGGAAGTCGCCAAAACGCAACCGACACGCCCCCGATCGTCGGTCACAAGCAACGTGACTGACGATGCTGCAACGAGTGCAAAGCCACGGGAACGACAGGGTTCATCGGCATGGGTGCCATTGGCGGAAAAGAAAGTCGGGGCTGTGACGACAGCGACATCGAGTTCAACTTCGACCACGGCTGGTGAACTGATTCGTAAAACCTATGCCGCAGCCATGGTCGAACTGCAAAAACAAAATGCGGCAGCGGTGTCGGCGGCGAAAACGGCGACAGTAACAACACCGTCAAACCAAAGCGCAGGTATGACATCGACACCCGCATCAATGCCAGCATCGACGGCTACAGTCAAAGGTCAGCAGGTTGACGGAGCCGCACAGGGATCGCGTCAGGCTGTGACACCGGCAGAGTTGCCGATGGTGCTGCCGATTGCTGCGGCACAGGAACAATTGACGCAGGAAATGCGCACCGTGCAACGCATGGTCGGACGCATGATGCGCCGGCGTCAGCATGAAAAAATCGGCACGAAGCATCAAGCAACGCTATACGAAACAGAACCGGAGTCGGCTCAAAATCATGACCTGTCCGACCCGCTGTTGGATCAGTACCTGGCGATGATGAAGCAGGAGGTGGCGGAGGAGATCGCGGAGGAAATACTCGGCCAGGTTCGGCAGAAATTACCCGATGCCGCAGCCCATGATGCGGGCAAAGTGAAGTCGGCGGTGCTGGAAGCGATGGCGAAGTTGATACCGGTGGACCCGCAGCCGATGAGTTTTGCCAAGGCTTGTGACGGGCGGATGCGGGTGATTGCGCTGATCGGGCCGACGGGCGTGGGTAAAACCACCACGGTCGCAAAACTGGCCGCCAATTTGAAACTGCGTCAAAAGAAAAACATCGGGCTGGTGACGATTGACACGTATCGGATTGCGGCGGTGGAACAGTTGCGAACATATGCACAGATCATTGGTGTGCCGTTGGAGGTGGCTTCGTCGCCGACGGAGGTAGCGGATGCGTTGTCACGCTGCCGGGCGCGCGGGTGTGAAGTGGTGCTGATGGATACAGCGGGTCGCAGTCAGCGCGACGACCCGAAACTGGATCAGTTGGCAAAGATGTTGCAGGCGGCGCAACCGGATGAGGTGCATTTGGTGCTATCATCGACGTGTACGCAGTCGGTGTTGGAACAGGCGGTGGAGCGATTTTCACGGCTGCGGACGGATCGGATTATTTTCACGAAGTTGGATGAAGCGGTGAGTTTCGGGGTGTTATTGAATGTGTCACGAAAGTTAAACAAGCGATTGAGCTTTGTGACGACGGGCCAGGAAGTACCGCACGACATCGAACCCGGCCGAGCGCAGCGCTTGGCGGCGCTGGTGCTGGGGGAGGGGGCGTAGCGTGCTTTTGGACCAGGCGCAAAGCTTGCGGAGATTGGTGATGGAGAGTGGGGGCAGGCGTACCCGCTTTGTCGCGATTGCCAGCGGCAAAGGGGGTGTGGGCAAAAGCAACGTGGCGGTGAACCTGGCGGTACGGCTGTCCGAAATGGGCAGGCGGGTGATATTGATTGATGCGGACCTGGGCACGGCGGATGCGGATGTGCTTTGCAATGTATCGCCGAGTTTGAATTTGGCGCATGTGGTGGCGGGGCGAAGCCTGTTGCGTGATATTTTGATTGAAGCGCCGGGCGGGTTTCGTCTGGCACCGGGGTCGTCGGGCATTGCGAGCATGGCTGCGCTTTCGGAATTTGAACGAGCGGGGCTGCTGCAACAGATTCATCAACTGGACACGCAGGCGGATGTGGTGCTCTTTGATATTGGGGCGGGTGTCGGGCCGGCGGTGCTGGAGTTTCTGGCGGCGGCGGATCAGCAGTTGATTGTGACCACGGCTGAGCCGACGGCGATCACCGATGCGTATGCGATGATCAAAACCCTGGTGCGACATCGTGGCGATGTCGATGTGCGTCTGCTGGTGAATATGGTGCGGGATGGTGGCGAGGGCAGGGCGGTGTTTGAACGGATCGAAGCGGTGTGCCAGCGGTTTTTGAAGTTGCGGATCAAGTATGCGGGGCATGTGTGCCATGATGCACGGGTGGTGATGGCGGTGCGCAGGCGGCGGCCTTATGTGCTGGACAGCCCGCATTGCGAGGCGAGTTTGTGTATCGGGCAACTGGCTCATCGGATGGAACGACACGCGACCACGCAGACACGGGGGGTTGGTTTGATGCGTCGGGTGGCGATGTGGCTGGCGGGGTGAGGGGAAAAGGGGGCGAGTGATGCAGAAGGGCAAGCAAGTCGGCTAACAGCCCAGCGGACGGCACAATGGATAATGGATAAAGGATCATGGATGATGTACAAACCAAGACAGTGATGACATGAACCAACTCTGAACATTATCCATAATCCATTATCCATCATCCATCGCGGTTTTCATTGCGGACGACGAAGATCAGGCGTGGATGTCACAAAGCACTTATCAACATTTCCACTTTTTCACAATTTCCGTGCAAATGGGGGTTCACAAAGAAGAACTCGCACGCTACAATAGCCTACAATTCGTTTGGATATTGATGATTTTGTGCGAAGGTAACGGAATTTGTCTTTGAGCAATGGAGTGCTCGCTGATTCCCGCCAAGGTGATTGCATCCTGTTTTGCGCTCATGGCGTTTGCCTGTGCTGTCATTGTCGGCTGGTCGGTGCAGAACACCACCCAGACGATTTTGTGGCGGGCGATGCTGGCCATGTTCGTCTGTTGGCTGATCGGCTACGCGGTCGGCATGGTGGCACAGCAGGTGGTGGACCGTCGCATTGAAAATTACAAGGCTGCTCACCCGCTCAAGAGCGATGCGTTGGAGACCAACGGCTTGAACGTGATCATCGAAGATGACCAGGCGGACACGGCTGCTGTGAATTCGACGACGGCGACAGGCAACACAGCAGGTTCAAACGCAGCAGAGATTCGCAGCGGCATCGCGGGCAGAATTTCAGGAACGCAGAGTGGTACGGGGACACCGGCGGGACCGGGGGCATCGGGGGAAGCGGCACAGCGTAGGGCTTCGTGATGGTTGTGACCGGTGTGGACGCACCGGTGTGGGTTGGATGATTCAACAAGCACCGCCTCATGGAAGAAATCAGGCGGGACGAGCCGGTCAAGGAGCTGACCATGGCCAGAAGCAGGGCACCGCATCGAACGATTGCACCGCCGCCGCGGGACAACACGCCGATTGAGGAAATTTGGAAACGCTACCGCAAGCAGCCGACGGAGGACTTGCGTAATCGGCTGATGGAAAATTATCTGCCCTTGGTGCGGTACAACGCCGAGCGCGTTCATACCAAGCTGCCTGATGAGGTGGATGTGGAGGACCTCATGTCAGCGGGGATTTTCGGGTTGATGGACGCCATTGATGCGTTCGACCTGAACCGTGGGGTAAAGTTTGAAACCTACTGCGCCCCGCGCATTCGCGGCGCGATATTGGATGAGTTGCGTTCGATGGACTGGGTGCCGCGCCTGGTGCGTTCGCGTTCGAGTCAGGTGGACCATGCCCGCAAGGCTTTGGAGATGAACCTTGGCCGAGCACCGACGGAAGAGGAAATCGCCAAGAAGTTGCGCTTGAACAAGGATGAATACGGAAAGATTCGCAAGGACGCAGGAGCGGTCGGAGTGGTTTCGCTGTCACGCAAATGGTTTGAGACGGACTCGAACAAGGACGTGCGCGAGATTGATGTGTTGGAGGACCCGCGCCAGGTCAACCCGCTGACGAACGTGCAAAAGACCGACCTCAAGGACATGATCACCAAAGGCTTGTCACGGGCGGAACGGCTGATCGTGGTGTTGTACTACTATGAACAGATGACGATGAAGGAAATCGGCCTGACACTGGACTTGTCCGAGTCACGTGTCAGTCAGATGCACAGTTCAATACTGGCGCGACTCAAGGCACAATTGCAGCATCGCTCCAAGGAACTGGCCGCGGAAGCGGAGTGAGTGGGATTTCGGATTGCGAATTTCGGATTTCGAATTGACAGAGCCAAGCCGAGAACAAGGAGCGCAGCGACGAGGGCTCGGGTATTCTTGGATTGAGTGGTTTGGCATTGGTTGAATCATCACGCCTGAACTTCACGCCCGCGTGAAATTCAGGATGGTATTTCCAACAACCGACACCGAGGGCTTAAGCCCCGGATGATTCGCACAGCCAACCGGCCCTCAAGGGCACGGCGTCACGAAGCTTATACAGCGCTCAAGGGCACGGTGCCATTCAACGGCTCATTTCTTGGTCATACACACTGAGGTTCGTAACGGTGAAAAAACGCTAAAATCATGGGCTTGTTTTTCAACCCGCCCGGATGGAGTGTTTTTCACCATGCCCGACATGCTCAGGTTATTGCAGGATCGCTTCGCAGCGTCGCTGACCAAGGCGTTTGGAAGTGAGCATGCGCAGACCGACCCGTTGCTGAGGCCGGCTGCCAACGCCCAGTTCGGCGATTATCAGGCGAACCTGGCGATGGGTTTGGCGAAAACCTTGGGCATGAAACCGCGTGATGCGGCGATGAAAATTGTAGAACATTTGCAGTGGGAGGATGTGTGCGAGGAAAAGCCGGGCGTGGCGGGACCGGGGTTTATCAATTTAAAAATCAAGCCGACGTTTCTGGCGCAGCAGGTGGTGGGGTTGTTGAAGGATGACCGATTGGGTGTGGCCGAGCCGATGGGGAAGATGAAGGTGGTGGTGGATTACTCGGGGCCGAATGTGGCCAAGGAGATGCACGTCGGACATTTGCGGTCAACGGTGATCGGCGATGCGATCGCGCGGGTGCTTGCGTTTGTCGGGCATGAGGTGGTGCGGCAGAATCATTTGGGGGATTGGGGGACGCAGTTTGGGATGCTGATTGAGTACATGATTGATATGGGCGCACGGACAAAGGTCGAAAACTCATCGGACGGCGGAATTCATGTATCCATGCCGGAAATACGCGACCTCAATACGTTTTATCAGCAAGCCAAGGCGAAGTTCGACGGTGACTCGGGTTTTTCCACGCGGGCACGGAACCGTGTTGTGAAATTGCAGGGCGGTGATGCGCAGACACTTGCGGTATGGCATGAATTGGTGGACATATCGAAAGCCCATTTTGAGTCGGCCTACGAACAACTCAATATTGACCTGACCGATGCGGACATTCGCGCGGAAAGTTTTTACAACGATCAATTGCCCGGTGTGGTGGCGGAGTTGGAGCAGAAGGGGTTGGCACAGGTGAGTGACGGGGCGGTGTGTGTGTTTGCCCCCGGTTTTCAAAATGAAGAGGGCAAGCCCTTGCCGCTGATCGTGCGCAAGAGCGATGGCGGATATTTGTATGCGACGACGGATTTGGCGGCACTGAAATACCGTGTCGAAACGTTGCAGGCGCAGCGGATCATTTATGTGACAGATGCGAGGCAAAAGCAGCACTTTGCGATGGTGTTCAAGACGGCCGAGCTGGCGGGGTGGGTGAAATCGGTTGAGGGCGAGGTTTCAAATCATGTGAGCGGTAAGCAACTTGCGCGTGCTACGGTACGCCCTCACCCTGACCCTCTCCCGGAGGGAGAGGGGACGGAAAAGCTCGCACAAGGCATGACCGGGGTAAGGCTTGATCATGTGCCCTTTGGCACGGTGCTGGGCGAAGACGGCAAACCCTTTAAAACCCGCAGCGGTGACACGGTGAAACTGGCCGACCTGTTGGACGAAGCGGAGGAGCGGGCTTATCAACTGGTGACGCAGAAGAACAGTGAGCTGCCGGAAGACGAACGACACGACATCGGGCACAAGGTAGGTATCGGAGCGATCAAATACGCGGACCTGTGCAACGACCGCATCAAGGATTATGTGTTCAGTTGGGAGCGGATGCTTTCGTTTGATGGCAACACGGCTCCGTATTTGCAAAATGCGTATGTGCGGATACGTTCCATTTTTCGAAAACACGGGAAGGAATTTTCGAAATACGAAATTCACATCACCGATTCGGCGGAAAAAAACCTCGCCCTGAAGTTGTTGCAATTTCCCGCAGCGGTGGCGGGCGTGGCGGAGTCGCTGGAACCGCATCGGTTGTGTACGTACCTGTACGAATTGGCTGCCACGTATCACCAGTTTTATGAAAAATGCCCGGTACTCACCGCGCCGGATGAGGCCACCCGCAATTCACGATTGGCCTTGTGTGAAGTCACTGCTCGTACCTTGAAACAGGGATTGAACCTGCTGGGCATTGAAGTGGTTGATCGCATGTGATGTTTGGGAAAGTGACCGAGTGGAAAAATCGTATATGGAAGTTAGTGCCGTGATTTATCGCGTCTGGACGAATGTGATTAATCGGTTGGTCGGTGAGTCGGTTAATCGGTCAAAGCAAAGACCACTCTGTCCGAGTAACCGATTCACTGACTCACCGATTAACGACGCAGAACAACCGAGCCCTCACGGCTGCGCCGCTCGTACTCGGCTTGGTTCTGACATAGGGCCACTTCTTCCATCGATAAACCACTTCGAACAGACGCGACAAATGCGGCGCTAACCGATACGCCGTTGGCTTGGTTTTAAAAATCCGTCCGTTTACTTGTCACCCGCGCGCATGTCAGGGGTGGGTTTGACCACGCGCCAGGCCAAGCCGACTTTTTCCATCGCCAGAATGGTGAGGTAGGTGATGTCGAATTCCCACCACTTCAAACCGTGGGCTGCGGAGCGTTGATGGGCGTGATGATTGTTGTGCCAACCTTCGCCGAAGGAAAGAATGGCGACCCACCAGGTATTGCGTGAGCCATCGGTGGTGTTGAAGTTGCGGTAGCCCCAGGTGTGGGCAGCGGAGTTGACAAACCATGTCCCGTGATAAACGACGACGGTGCGCACGCACATGCCCCAGATGACCCACGACCAGCCGCCCAGCACGTAAAGCAATGCGCCAAGCACCACCGCAGGGAAAAGGTAATTGCGGTCGAGCCAGGCCATGACGGGGTCGCGCAGTAAATCCTTCGCCGCATCGCGGGCCACATGACCGTTGGGGTTGCGGGTCATGCACCAGAGCATGTGTGCCCAGGTGAACCCGTGGCGGGGCGTGTGCGGGTCGTGATCGGTGTCACTTTCAGCATGATGCAATCGATGTGTGCCAACCCATTGCACAGGGCTGCCCTGCAGGGTGGTGCAGCCGATGGCGGTGAGCAGGTACTTGATCAGACGCGGGGTTTGGAAAGAGCCATGGGTGAGCAGACGGTGGAAACCCAAGGTGACACCCAGGCCGCCCGATGCCCAGCAGAGCAGAATCATGACGCCCACCGCAGACCATGAAAAGAAGCCGGGGTGGAAGGCAAGCAGGGCAAAAACGTGCATCAAACCGATGGCGATGACCACCGGCCAATCGACGTTGGACCATTGCATGCGACGAGGCGGTTGGGTTGTCAAAGGTGAGTATCCCTGATCGAAGGTTTGAACCGGGGGTGTCTGTGCACACGTGTGACAGACGCTGGCTTAGCGGGTAAGTACGAATCATAGGCGCGAGAGTGAATGTCGGAAATGGAATTTCGGATTTCGTATTTGAAGACTGTGGTTGGTTAGCGCCGCGATTGATCGCGTCTGGCCGGAGTGGCTAGTCGGTTGGTCGGTGAGTCGGTTGATCGGTCAGAGCAAAGACCATATCTGCCCGAGTAACCGATTGACTGACTCACCGATTAACAACGCAGAATACCCGAGCCCTCGGTCGCCCCCGGGGGCGGCGACCTCGTACTCGACTTGGGGCTTGGTTTTCATCGTGTGCGCGTTGGCCCTACACTGTTTTCATGATCGATGTCGGACTCAAAGAGTGGGACACGGTGTGTCAGCTCATGGGGCAGGGGCGATGGCATGTGGTGCTGCGCAAGGGCGGCATTCATGAAATCGACGGCCCGGGGCGATTCGTGCTCGAACACAACCGCTTTGCGTTGTTTCCATCGTGGCTGCACCAGAAGCCGGAGTTGTTGCGTTATGAACTGCGTGAACATGTGAATATCGCCAACAGCGGGGTTGAGCCGACACGGTTGACTTTGACGCATATTGGCGAGGTGCCGACGGGTTGCATCTGCCGGGTTTACAAGCGTGAACAACTTGATGCGTTGCGTGACCTGCACGGGTGGAATGATGAGCAGGTGAACATGCGTTGGAATTACAAACCGGAAAACCCGATGTACGTGCTGGCCCTGCGTGTGTATCGATTGACAACGCCCAAAACCATCGCCAACACCCCGGCCTACGGCGGATGTCGAAGCTGGGTTCCGTTGTCATCGTCAGATGCAGTCGATGACCAAGGGGCCAAGCCGGTGGTGAGTGATGAGGTGTTCGCGCAAGTGGTGCTGCGGTTGGGTCAGTTGGAATGAAATAGGCGAGTGGTTGTTGCTGTAGCCACGCCCCCCGGTGTTGGGGACCTGTGGACAGACGCTTTGAACTGCCCACAGCTCAATCACCTGTGGCACGCAGCCGGGCCACAGGCACCCATGCTCCCTCGACGGTGTGATCGGGCACATCATGTCAACTGACCCAGCCGGAGCGTTTCCGGGGGGCTGGGCTACAAAAGGACACCGAGGGCTTCAGCCCCGGATCAATATTCAAAACCGCCATTCAAACCCCGCCCAGAAGGTGTGTGTTTGATTCGAGCTTGCCACGTCCGCTTCATAACGCAGATGTACCGACAAATCATCGCGCAACAGTGCCGCTGCCCCTGCCCCGATGATCGCGCTGTGTCGATCACCCCCATCAATCCGTGTGTTAAAGCCCGGCCCACTGCCGCCGCTGAACCCCGACACGATGTCGTGCTGTTCATTGAGCAACTCAAACGCCCAGCCGGCCCAAACCTCCGGCGTGACCTTGATATTCATCCAATCAAACGTCCGCCCCAGGCGCACGCCCAAAATGCTGCGCAGACTGTTGTACGTCGTGTCGTTCACGGTCAGGTTGGCTGCACCCCCGCCGGTCTCGCTGTAACCATCCTCCATCATGTGAACGTACTGCAACGTGAAACTGGGCGTGAGTTTCCAGGGGTCCATGTCAATTTCGTAACCCAGCGTGCCATGCACGGAAAGGTCGTAACCCATGTGATCGTTGACCGCTGTCTGGTTGAACCCGCCGACGATGACGTTGCGCGATTGATCAAACCAGTGAACGCCGCCGGTGAGTGCTGCGTCAAACGTCCAGGCATCACGGGTGTAGTTGAGGTAAGGCCCAAAACGCAGGCTGTTGATTTTGCCATCGCCCGCTCCGCCGTCCAAATCGACGCTGGTATGCGCGTAAGCCACGCTCCAGCCGACGACGTGGTTGTCATCGAGTTGGTAATCGATGCCGCCGAACACGCCGCCGGCGGCAAAGTCGTAACCACTGCGGTTGGTGCCGGGTTCCATGCTGCCGAATTGCCCGAATGGGCTGACGTAAAGGTTCCAACGCTTATCGTCACTCACGGGTTGTGTGTTGCTGCCCGATTCCGCAGCCGCCATTGCCGCACCAAGCACCTGCGGGTCGTTCCGGGCGCTGGCCAAGAGCGAGCCGCCGGGCAATGACCATGAACCGCGTGAGTTGGAAGCACTGGCCCCCAGCCCCATGCGCAGGTTGCGTGCCACCTGGGTCGTGTCCTGTCCGATGCGTTGAATCACCATCGCCGCCGCCTGACTGACCGCCCCCGATGATCGTGCCGACAACCGTTCAAAAGCGCGTTCAATCTGTTGCTGGCTCATGCCGATCATTTCATCAATCAGGTCATCCAATTCGCCATCGTTCATCGCCGCGTCCAGCACCGCCGCCAATGCCTGCTCATTGGGTGTGCGTGCCAGGTCGCTGAAGGTCATTTCCTGCACCGCCGTGAGCATTAAAAACTGCCCGTTGGGCGACACTGTGAAGTTGAGCAAAGCCGAGTCATCGATGATGTCGGAAAACGTTCCGAAGAACCCGCCGCCGGCGGATAAAAAGTTGTATTGCGTGCCGTTGGCAATGGTGCCGCCGGAAACGTCTTTCACACTCAGCGTGCCTGCCAGATGAACTTCGCCTTCCACATCCAGCCAGTCCGATTCGTCTACGTTGACCTCAATTTCCAGAATGCTGCCGGCGTTCAGGTACAGGCTGTGTTCGGTGATGGTCAACCCGCCGATGGAATTGCCCGGTGCCAGTGTCGCACCATCGCGTATGAACAGGCTGCCGTTGCTGATGCCGTCGATGACACCGTTGCCCTTGAGGGTTGCACCGCTGTACACATCGCCATCGATGATGCGAATCGTGCCGTTGACGACCAGTGTGCCCGCGTGTACGCGCAATCCGCCCGACAGGTCGTTCACCGTGCCGTAAAGCGTCCAGGTGCCGTTGTCATATTTATTGAGTCGATTGAAGCCGGAAATGATGCCGGTGTAGTCGCCCTCACCAGCCCCGCGCAGATTGATCGGGTCTGCTCCGCCCGCATCGGTGATGTGACCGACGGTGACCGAGCCGGTGTAAAGGTTGACATTATCGCCTGTCTCATGACTGGTGACGATGTCCCCTTCAATCCGTCCGTGTTGTTGAATCGTCATGGGTGCAAAGGCCGTAATGGCATTCGTCCCGCCCCGGATGATGCCCGTGGTTTGATTGGTGATTTCGCCAACCCCCGGCCCACCATGGTAAATGCCATAGTCAATCCCCTGAATCAAACCGGCGTTGTCGATGTTAAGCGTCCCGCCAACGTTGGCAATCGCCACGTAAGCCACAAAACTGCGCACCTCCGCCCCCACCGCATTGGTCAATTGCAACCCCGCTTCGCTCCAAATACCGTGATAGTTCTGGCCTTGAATCAACCCCTGGTTATAGACGGTCAGCCGATCATGCGTGCCGTAAATGCCCGATCCGCCGTAGATCGTTCCATAATTTTGCACAGTCACCTGAGTGGTCGTGCGCACGCCCGCCTTGTCGGTGTTATTGAGTGTGCCGCTGATCAGACCATGGTCAAGGTTGTAAAACAATCCGCCCTCACGGTGAATTTCCACGCCATTGTCAAAGCTGCTGATGATCGACCCCGCATTTTGAAGGTTCGCCACGCCGCCGCCGTCCAAAATCACAATGCCCTGCAGGTAGCTTTCAATTTCACCGTAGCTGTCATTGGCCAGGTTGCCCACACCATAGGCCACGATGCCCGCACCATGCGTGCTTTGAATCAACCCGCTGTTCCATATCGTCGGAATATCGCCAGCCAATTCCAAGGCTGTGCCGTGAGCACGAATCAATCCCGTTTCGGTGTTGAAAATCTGGTTATGAGCGCTGCCACCCATGTGACGGATGCCCGTTGCATGGTCTGACTCCGCCAGAATCTGTCCCGCGTTGGTCAGGTCGCTGTTGGCACCCATTTCCACCGCAAGGCCATTGGTCTCCGGCGTTTGAATCAGCGCGTTTTCCTCATTACTCAACACACTGTTATCGCCCAGTCTCACGCCTCGTCTGCCGGTGATGGTCGCACCGGTGCGGTTGAATAATGTGCTGCTTTGCGTCGTGCGAACACCGTAACCGTTGATGCCGGTGATCTGCCCGCGATTGTCCACCCAACCGAAACCGCCGCTGATCTGCACGCCCGTGTCGTTGCCGGTGATGCTGCCGGTGATTTCATTGGTGATCTCGCCGCCGCCGCTCACATACACGCCATACCCATCCCCCGGCCCATTGTCGCCAATGATCTGCCCACGATTTCTCAGTTCACCATGGTAGTTGTAGGTGTTGATCTGCACACCAATGTTCGAGCCTTGAATCACCCCCGTCGCTTCGTTGATGACATACCCACCCTCTTCCAGCAACGCGCCCGCGTTGTTGTGACCGATGATCGTGCCATGGTTGGTCACCGTCGTGGGCATCTGATACCCACGCACGCCGGTGGTGATGCCGACAATGCTTGCGTTTTGCTGATTATTGACCGTTCCGCCGTTGTCCAAAAAAATCGCTTCCCCGCCGTATGACGTGATTTCGCCGTTGGTTTGATTGCTGATCGTGCCCGGTGCGCCCAGCCGAATCGCCGGCGAATTGTCGCCGATGATCGAACCGTAATTGTAAATCTCCGCATTGTCTTCATGAACAACATAAACCCCCATGCTGTGGCCACGTACCACGCCGGTGTTGGTTAACTGAAGTGTTGCCTGCTCGGCATACACACCAATTGCCCCTCCGCCAGTGCCGCGAATCGAACCGGCATTGCCGATCTGCATCGTGCCTGTGTACCCCACCAGACCCGCTTGCGTGCCCGTGATCTGTCCCGAAACGTGATTGTCCAAAACCAGAAAAGCAGCGCTATCCTGCACCATCCCCACACTGCCGTTGATGCTGCCTGAGTTGTTGATCAGATACTGCCGGTTGGAATTGAGAGACATACCCGTGGTGTTGGTCGCGGAAATGGTGCCGCTTTGATTCAGTTCTCCGCCGAGTTCCCAGACCAGCGCCGCTCCGACATTGGAATCCAGCGTGATGGATGAACCGTTGTTCATGATGATATAGGGGTTCGATCCGGTCGTCGTGACTTGCAGCGCATATCCGCCACCCGCCACCGACACCCCCGACCCTGCATCAAAGACGATGGCGTGAGCCGTGAGCGTCGTCGCAAACGGAAATGGATTGGGGGCTGACGTGTTAAACCGATAATTGCCCCCGCCTTCATCGACCAGGTCCGCTCGCACCGTCTGCCGACTCATCATCGCCTGCAACAACACCATCGCGCCCATGGCCACCGCCCTGGCTTTCACACTTCGCTTCATGTCGTTTCCTCTCACTGAAAAAAATTACAAATAACGAATGACTCATCACTCATCATCAGTTCAGGGATGCTTTGAACCGATGCACGGTTGGTGCAAACAAAACACCATCCGGTATTATTTATATCGGATGCAAACTTGCGACGCATCCTTTTTTGTGCTGAAACAGGGAAAATACTGATGAAATACTGGTTTCCCGCCAAGCGTTATGGTTGGGGCTGGGGTCCGCCTACCTGTTGGCAGGGCTGGGCGGTGCTCATCGCCTGGTGTGCGATTCAAATACTGGTGACAATCGAACTGGCGCAGCAACAGCGCATTATCACGCTGTTTATTTTCACTGCCATCATGACTGCGTTGCTGATCGCTGTCTGCTGGTGGAAGGGCGAACCCCCGCGCTGGCGCTGGGGCAAGTGAACCCGACGATCTGCGTACCACTGACAGACAGGCTGTCGAGGCACATACTTGATTGACGCCGTGCCCTTGAGGGCCGGATGATTTGATGCATCATGCAATGAAAACCATCCGGGGCTAAAGCCCTCGGCATCCTTTTGTAGCCCAGCCCCCCGGAAACGCCCCGGCTGGGTCAGTTGACATGATGTGCCCGATCACACCGCCAAGGGCGGCGGTGCCACATTCATAAAACACGGCGGATACCATCCGCCGCTTTGCCCAGCGCCGCTGGATGTTTTTCATTGACGAATGAAACCCAATGCCTTCATCAAGGCAGCGGCTTTGGTGAGGGTTTCGTGATACTCGGCCAACGGGTCGCTGTCGGCCACGATGCCCCCGCCGACGGAAAAATCGACGGTGTATTCAAGCGTGCCGGGTGACGCTTGGGCACTGCCGGGTGATGTTGATAATGCGGCAATCGTTGATGATGATGTCGCAGTCGTTAATGTCGTTGCTGACGCCGGCGACAGTTGCAACGTGCGAATGGCGATGTTCAGGCACAACTCGTCGGCGGTCAGCCAACCGATGGCCCCGCAGTACGGCCCACGGCGAACCGGTTCCAATTCATCAATGATCTGCATGGCGCGAATTTTCGGTGCCCCGGTGATCGAACCCCCCGGCATCGTCGCACGCAGCAAATCGACGATATCACGGTTTTCATGCAAGCGACCGGTGATCGTGGCCACGCCATGGTGTACGGTCGGATGGGTTTCGATTTCGCGCGGCACAGCGACCTGCATCGAACCGTAAGCACAGACCCGACCCAGGTCGTTGCGCAACAGGTCAACGATCATGTTGATCTCGGCGATGTCTTTGTCACTGTCGCGCAGGGCTTCAACCGGTTGGTCGGCTGGGCGTGTGCCTTTGATCGGACGAGTGATCACCTGCCCTTGTGCATCGACCTGTAAAAACAATTCGGGCGAGGTCGAAGCAAGTGCGCGACCGTCACACAATTCAAGGTACGCCCCGTACCAGGCAGGTGAGGTTGCAGCAAGTCGGTGGAATAAATCACGCGGTGAACCGTGACCGGTGGCAGTGAAACGCTGGGCGAGGTTGACCTGAAACACGTCGCCGGCAGCGATGTAATCTTTCACACGTTGCACTGCCTGCTGATATTGCGCAGGAGTGAAAAGCGATTGCGGCGCGGTGGTGAGTTGCCAAACGGAATTGTTCACTTGACCACCGGGCCACTGGGCCACTTGGTCACTTATTTCAATGCTCGTGCCATGTTGCGACCAACTTCGACCCGCCAAATCGTACACCCACCAACACGGGCACCAGCCCAGTTCCACGATCGGCCAATCACGATCCGTCTGTGCGTGAGCAGGCAGTGTTTCAATCCATCGGCCAAGGTCGTAGCTCAAATAACCCACCCACACCCCCCGCCCGCGCGTGGCAGCCAATAACTGTCGCAGATCGGCAAAGGGTTTGTGCGACCATGTTGTTACCGGGCTTGGCATGTTGTCGCTGAGCCAACGACTTTGGCCTTGCTGAGTGAATTGGTACGTGCCCATCGGCTGGGCCATGATGGAGCGACTGGCCCAGCGCGGGTGATACCGCCCCGAATGCAGCAGCATCACCGGCTGATTCGTCGGTACATCACGCAAAACCTGCAAGGGGTCACCGCCCGATTCATTCATGGCATGACGATCATAGCGAAGGGACAGGGGCTAGGGGCTAGTTGCTGGGGGCTGGGCAGATTGTGAGTGCTAATACAAACCGCCTAGCTCCAAGTACCTAGCCACCAGCTCCTTGTCTCACCAACTGGACGTTCCCGCATTCGGGATGATATACTCCGCTGTTGTCGTGTCGGGCGATGGGTTTGATCCTTCAAGCCCGCCAAGCCCGGCTCGTCACCCTTCGTAACTGATCGGCTGGTGCGACCAGTGATTGGTCCGGCTTCAAAAACCGGGCCTACGATTGATAAAAGTCAACCCCTGCGAGGTCAACATGATCGCCCCCAACAGCAAATCGATTCGCTTCAAGATCAAGCGTCAGGCCGGTCCGGGTCAGCCTGCCCACTGGGAAGAATTTGAAATTCCCTACAAGCCGAACATGAACGTGATTTCGTGCTTGCAGTACATCGCGGAACACCCCAAAACGGTGGACGGCAGAGCCAGCACGCCCGTGATCTGGGATTGCAACTGCCTGGAAGAGGTGTGCGGGGCCTGCACCATGCTGGTCAACGGCGCAGTGCGTCAGTCATGCTCAGCACTCATTGACAATTTGTTGGAACAGACCGCCGGCGGAGCGATCACGCTGGAACCGATGAGCAAGTTCCCGGTGGTGCGCGATTTGATGGTGGACCGCACGCGCATGTTCGAAAACTTGAAAGCGGTCAAGGCCTGGGTGCCCATCGACGGCACGCACAACATGGGCTTCGGCCCGACCGAAGCGCAGGAAGCGCAGGACACGCGCTACAAACTAAGCCAGTGCATGACCTGTGGCTGCTGCCTGGAAGCCTGCCCGCAGTTCCAGTTGGATAACCAGTTCCAAGGCGCACAGGTTTGGAGTCAGGTGCGCTACTTCAACATGCACAAGACCGGCGCAGCGATGAAGGAACAGCGCCTGGACGCGGTGATGGGCAACGGCGGCATCAATGATTGCGGTAATGCACAGGTGTGCGTGCAGGTGTGCCCGAAGGAAATTCCGCTCACCGAGTCGATCGCGGATGTGGGCCGACAGGTGACCGTGCATGCGGTGAAAAAGTTCTTCCGTGGCAAGTGATGTTGAAGATCAAACCCGGTGATTCTGGCAACCGGGTTTTTTTCTGCGCTGGTCGCAGAAATGGTTATACTGCGAATTACCCTTAATTGTGAGAGTTATTCCCCATGAGCGAATTGGACATGCGTTTGGACATGCTGGTGCAGGGCGTCAATGTGATCACCACCGCCCGCGAGGCGAAAAAGGCGGGCATGACCTGTGCCTGGGCCAGTCAGGTGTCCAAGGAATTGGTGATGGTGTGCCTTGGTTGGCAGAGTGCCACGCGACAGATGATTGAAGAATCGGGTGTGTTTTCGGTGAATGTGCTGCGTCGAGATCAACTGCCTTTGGCGCGACACTTTGGCACGGGGACCAGTGCGGCCATGGACAAGTTCAACGGCATAGCCCATCAGCCGGGCGAAACCGGTGTGCCGTTGCTGAACGATGCCCCCATTACGATTGAGTGTCGGGTGCAGAATACTTACGACCCGGACCCCAATGAGCTTATCATCGTCGGCAAAGTGGTGAAGGTACACCGCAGACAAGACCGCTTTGAGCCGTTGATTTTCAAACAGGAAGATTATTGAAGGTTCTGAAAAATCCCTCTCCCCGCGGGAGAGGGAACGGAACAAGGCACACACGCAATTCAAGTTGGCTGCATTACAATCGTGACATGGCTTTGACGCTTGATAAACCAGCCGGGCTGCCGGTGTTTCCGCCGCATGATGACCCAGAGGGCGATTGCCTGTTGCATCGTTTGCTGGAAGAGCACCCGGTGCAGCGTGACATCGATTGGCCGGCGGGGTTTGAAGGCGGCATCGCCCATCGGCTCGACAATGCCACCAGCGGAGCCGTCATCGTGGCACAAACGCTCGATGAACTGGTTTGGCTGAGGCAACAGTTTCGTGAACATCGACTGACAAAAACGTACCTGATGCTGGCTCACAAGGACGTATCGTGGGACCAGCGCAAAATCGTACTGGCGCTGGCGCATCACCCGCGCAAAAAAAACCGT
This sequence comes from uncultured Phycisphaeraceae bacterium, assembly GCA_964547135.1. Taxonomy (GTDB): domain Bacteria; phylum Planctomycetota; class Phycisphaerae; order Phycisphaerales; family Phycisphaeraceae; genus JAJXSS01. Next base: position 48,184 of record CAZJMK010000028.1, read on the forward strand.
ATGGTGGTGCAATCGTCGCCGACGACCGAGCACCGCGGCAAGTGGTACCCGGCGCACAGCGAGTTTCGTCGTGAACAAGGTCGGCTCTGGCGCGTCCGAATCACCACCGGCATCATGCACCAGATTCGCGCTCACGCAGCCCACCTGGGCATCCCCATCGAAGGTGATCGACTCTACGGCGGAGGCGAATCGCCGCACATGCGCTTTTACCTGCATCACCTGGGCATCAAAGGCCCCAATGGTTTTGCCAGCAACCCCGTGCCCGTGCCCCAGTGGGCGAAAATCAATGAATCAATGAAATAACCGAGCGCCGACACAAAGCGTCCGCGCTAAACATTTAGCATCAATCGTTCAAATCAATCGCACGATGGTTGCGCAGTGCTGATGCAGGATGCACAACAGTTAAGCACATCAACGCTTCGGAATCGCCACTCGTTTGATGGCCCGGCGTTTGCACTGCAAAAGATGATTGATCGTGACGGTTTTGGCCGATGTCACACCATGCCCGGAAACTGTGCATCGGGGTGATAATCGGGGCCTATACTTGGTCGGAACGTGAGGGTGGACGAAAAGGGACGCACTCATGAAAACCCTGCTGGAACCCGTCGAAGGCTTGGAAGTGGTTCGCTTGGCATCGCTTCGCCCGGTGGTGCGATATGTCGATGCCGAGTTGGCGGTGGTCGATTTGAAGTTGACGCTCACCGACCCGCTGCCGCATCACCCGCGCACCAACAAACCAGCCCATGCGGAACTGCTGGTGGAAGTGCGCAGCACGGATAGCTTTGTGGATGAGCAGCGTTTGCCGTTGCATATCACCGGCGTGGCGGGGGCCGCCCGATTGGAAATTGTCAAACCCTTGCGCTGGTGGCCGGCGGGCATGGGTGATCAGCCGCTTCATGAACTGGAAGTGGGCCTGCTCATCAATGATGACCTGACGGATTTACGTTCGCTGTCGTTCGGGCTGACCTCGGTGCGTCAACCCAAGTCGGTGTACGACGCCCCGCCGACCGACCGTGTGTTGGTGGTGAACGGGCAGCCCTGCAATTTTTCAGCGATTGTGCCGGTGGACGAAATCAACGAAAAAAAGTTGCTGCCGGTGACGGGTGATGCGTTGCTTTTGGTGCGTGATCATTATGGGCCGGATGTGCTGTACAACGCTGCGGACCGTGCGGGCATTTTGTTGGTGCAGTCGGTGCCGATTCACCCGGAAGGTCACCCGGAATTGGACGTGGACGCACAGGTCAATCGGCTGACCGCGCACCCGAGTCTGGCGGGCTGGTTCGTCGGTCACCTCGGCAGGGTAAGTGATGTGATGGCCAAAACGTTACAGGATTTGGACCCCAATCATCAGGTCTTCCGTAAACTGCCGGGCGTGAAGTAATCATGATTTCGAATCAGTAGTGTCCGGTTAAGGAACGACAGTAAGTTGGCTTGATGCTTG
>CAZJMK010000029.1:0-48130 GCA_964547135.1 uncultured Phycisphaeraceae bacterium
AACCGAGTAACCGAGTAACCGAGTAACCGAGTAACCGAGTAACCGAGTAACCGACTCACGACTCACCCAATTACCTACGTTCGACTGGCCCCTTTGGGGGTTAAATCGGGACACAGGGTTCCGACCTCTCGAACAGGCGTTTTAGACGGAAGGATGATTCATCATGGCGGAATTTGCAGCAAACATCGTGGAACTGGGCGACAAACTGGTCAACCTCACCCTCAAGGATGCGGTGGACCTGGGCAACTACCTCAAGGAAAAATACGGCATTGAACCGGCGGCCGGCGGCGCGGTGGTGATGGCTGGCGCTGCGGCTGGCGCTGCGGCTGCGGCCCCTGCGGAAGAACAGACTTCGTTTGATGTGATTTTGAAGGGCGCCCCTGCGGACAAGAAGATTCCGGTCATCAAGGTTGTGCGCGAAGCCACCGGCCTGGGCTTGAAGGAAGCCAAGGACCTGGTCGAAGGCGCGCCCAAGACCGTCAAGGAAGCCCTGCCCAAGGCCGACGCCGAGGCCCTGCTCAAGAAACTCAAGGAAGCCGGCGCCGATGCCGAGATGAAGTAATTCATCGAAGTGGTCAAGTGACGATAATTTCGGATTTCGAATTTCGAATATCGAATTTGCGGAATCAAATTATCGCCGCGATGGATCGCGTCGGATTAAACTGGGTCACCGGTTCCAACGATCAACACAAAGCCCACACTGTCGCAGGTGTGGGTTTTTTTATTTGGGTATGCGTTGGCATCGCGTTTTGCTGATGCGGATTTGATACGGGCCGACACGGCCCGGCTCTGACATCATTTGTCGGTTGACTTCAGCCAAGCGCACAAACGGCTCTAATCGGCCAGGTCATCGGGGTGATCAAAGCGATAAAACCGGTGCATGGTTTTGATGAGTTCATCCATACGACTGGCACGATGACCCTTTTGACGATTCAGCCGACCAATGCGGTATGCCAGCGACCATTGGCGTATGAGGGTGTAGTAGGCACGCATGATCGACCATGACGGATCGTACAGATTGGTAGCTTCACTGGTGACGCCGTTGAGTTCGAGAATGGTGAAATCGTGACCAGCCCGAAAGCCCTGAACATCGGTGTAACGCACATCCATGCGGCCAAAATAAAAGCCTTCAAACCGTCGCAACACCGCATCGACCGCTTGTTCCAGCGCGGGGGTGCGCAGGTGTTCGCCATCGACGAACATCACACCCTGACAATGGTTGCCTGATTGCGCCAGACGAAGGGTTTGACCCTGGGGTAATACTTCATCGAGCCGGGTGCGGAAGCGCTGAAAGAAACGCACAGACTGAAGGCGGTAACGGGGATGATGCTGAATGAGTTGTGCAAGGGTGTTTTGGCCGTCGCCGATAATGACGGGGAATATTTTGTGCGTGATGGCGAAGAGCTGGCCGTGCGCATCGCCGGGCAGACGGAAATAGAAAATACCCGCCTCACCGGGGCCGGGGTGGTAGGCTTGAAGCAGTGCTGCGGGGGTGTGTTCACGCAGGTAAGTCACCGCCTGATCGCGCTGGTGAATCAGACGGACGGAGGCACCACGCTGGCCGGCGTCGGGTTTGAGTATCAAGGGGTAATCCAGTTTCAAATCGTCAACAGCATGGTCGTAATGCTGCATACGCCGGTCGACGGGGCCGGGGGGGATGAGGGTAAAACGTGCGACGTGGTGCGGGCCGAGTTGGCGCAGGATGGATGACTTGGATTCGCCGACCAGGCCACTGTGTGGAATGGCGGGGTTGGCGGCTGTGAAAGTCAAAGGCCCGCGATAACGGAACGCCAGGTATAACCAGACTGGAATCATGGGCAGGTAGAAAAGCCAGCTCGGCCAATATTCGTAGTGGCGCATACGCTGCCATTGCACACCGAGTTGTGATCGACCTTTGGCACCGGCCAAGCGCAGACCCAGATGCAGCAACACCGTGAGCAACAACGCCGGCAGAAGAATCATCAGCCAACCATGAGCCAGCAGGTGTTCGAGAGGTTTGGCCAATTGCGACCCCAGCCAGGCAACGCTGAGAATGAGCAGTGGTGTCCAAAGGAGCGACGCAATCGCCAACCAGAATAAAAAGGCGTAAGGGCGGCTACCCCAAGCCCCCAGCGCCAGGTATGTGGGCAAGCGTGAACCGGGAACAAAGCGAGCCCCCAGCACGACCCAAAGCAAATGTTGATCGAGCCATCGACCCCATTGTTGTGGGTTGCGTGCAGGCAGACGGTTTGATATCCAGCGGTGTTGGCGAATGCCCCGCCAACCCAGGCGACCGATCAGCCACAAGCCGACATCACCGACGATAATACCGATGGTGCAGCCGAGTAATCCGATGGGCAGCGAAAGTTCGCCGCGATGAATGAGCAGGCCTGCGGTGATGCAGGTGAGGTCTTCGGAAATAAACGTCGCCCCGATCAGGGCCATCAACTGCAACCCCTGGCGGTGGTCGGTTGCGGGGTTGGGCAAGCCGCCCGTGAACACAAGGTAAGCAAGTGCGATCAGTAATAGGGCAGCAATCAACGCCAGACTGAGTAGTACAAGGGTTGCCGGGTTGCCGACAAAAAAGCGGGTGGGCGGGGCGATGATGGTTTGATCGGCTGACGGCTGCGTGCTCACAGGCGTGCCCCTTGCGCAGGGTGCAATTTCAAGGGTGACATGGTTGGCGACACATGTGTCAGAGGTAGATGGTGATATGTGGAATCGTTGCCGGGCTGCCCCTGTTCATCGAGGGCTTGATAACGCATGGTCACCTGATCGGGCAGCAACTCAACCATCGTTCTGCTGACGGTGCGTGCATCGTCGCGCGACATCAATATGCCCAGTTCAGGGTGTTGGGTATTGGTCTGTTGATGCAATGTGTCTTGCATGGCTGGGGACAGGCCGAGGGTTTGCAGCAGGTGGAAAAAAACATCATGACGGGGTTGATGCACCAGGGCGTCACCAAGGCCGGAGGTGGTGAAAAACATCGGTTGCGATGGATGCCAGTGAGCGTCGAGGGTGAGCTTGTGGCCATCGGAATCAAGTGCGATGCCCTGCCCCCGGCTGATAAGCAAAAGCATAAACGGCGGATAGTCGGACAAGGGCAGTCGTTGCGCCAACGTGTGTACCTGCGCGATTTGATCGCAATGCAGCAGTTGCGGAATGATTCGGCCACGGCTGATGCGAGTTGCAGCAGGGGGGGCATGATTGGCTGGCGTGGTGAGTGGTGGTGTGCGGTTGAGTAAAACCAGCAACAAGCCTGCATCGTTGACGGCGATCCATGTGCCGCCAGCCTGACGGTCGATGGGGTGAATCGCACGGCGTTGGCCGAGGGTGTGCATCGTCGGCGGCTGCGCAGCGGCACGGGTGCGTCGTTCATCACGGTTGCACACCAGGCGCAAAGCACTGGGCGATGAGGGATGCGGAATCAGCGAGACGGTACACATGAGTTTTGGCGCAGGTATTGGAGGGTGGATGGAGCGTAGCCGAAACCATCGGGCAGTTGCACGCCCATGGAGCGAAGCATCAGGCTGAGGATGGCATTGTGGTGAATGGTGTGCGACAAGATGAACGCAGCTTCGCGTTCGAAACTGGTGGGCATGGTCAAAGGCACAGCGTCGGGGGTCAGACGGACTTGCAGTTCATACGTGCGTGACAGGTCAAGTGAACGCAGCGCCAACCACTTTTGGCCAAGCTGATCGAGTTGGTGCAAGGCGGCAGAGCGGTTGGTTTCGATGGACGTGCCGCGCTGTCGGTGGTCATAGCAAAGAGAGCCGGTGTGCGTGGCGGTGATCAGGGCCTGCACATGATCGAGCGTATGACGGACATGGGCCCCGATGGAGCCGGGGTAGGCAGCGTTGGGGTTGCCTGTGAACTGTGCATCGCTGATGCGGCTGAGCACCTGTTGCAGTTGTACAAGCACCGTGAAGAGCGGGGTGATCAACGGGTCATAACGACTTTTGCCGGGGGACGTTGATGTCAAGGTTGAACTCATGATAGACCTCAATTCGTTGGCGAATGGGGCGATGTGGTTATTTCGTAGCACAGCCGCAGTTTGCCAGTGTTGCGCCGATGAGAGGGATTTGCGCCCGGCGGAGAAAGAGGATGACCAGACTGCTGATGAAAACGATCAGGCCCATGACAAATAGTGTGCCGCTGTCGTTTTGTACCACGATGCCCAGTAGCGTCAGATGCGAAAAGATGGCACCGATCATCACCCCGGCGGAAAGGAGTGCGCCCCAGATGACCGTTCGGGGAATCAGTAGCAGTATCACTGCGAGCAACTCGGCGATACCCGTGCCGATGCGTCCCCAAGGCTCGGCTCCAACGGTGGTGAAAATGTACACCGCTTCGGGGGCACCGGTGAATTTGAAGAAAAGCGTTTGGCCGAGGATGACAGCAACCAACACTTGAAGTACCCAACTGATCGTGCGATGTCGTTTACTCATGGCCATGACTTGTCCTTTGCAGCAGTGAGAATGCGTGTTGCAGGGATATTCGCCTGAAAATGCGGTTTGGTTACAAAAATGAATAAACAGCAAGAATGTCAGGCCTATGATGACTGCACGCATCAACAGGAGACGACATGATGTTGACCACCCGACAGGTTGCGGATGAATTGGTGACGTTGTGCAGGCAGGGGAAGAATGAAGAGGCGATGAAGAAACTTTACAGCCCGGAGATTGTGTCGATGGAGGCGGCTGATTCGCCGGATGGCGGCTTTAAGCGCGAGGAGCATGGTGTGGAACAATGTCTGCGCAAGGGGGAATGGTGGATGCAAACCTTCGAGGTGCATGATGCCGGGGTGCGTGGCCCGTTCATGCACGGGGACGATCGCTTCGCGGTGCTGTTTGATTTTGATACGACGCACAAGCCCAGCGGTCAGCGCATGAAACAGGAGGAAGTGGCGGTTTATACCGTGAAAGCTGGCAAAATCGTGCGTGAAGAGTTTTATTACACGATGGACATGTAGAATCGAAGTGGCCAAGTGGCATGGAAATTTCGAATTTCGGATTTCGGATTTCGGATTTGCCAAGCCGGGAACGAGGCACGAGCGCAGCGAGTGACAAGGGCCCGGGTATTCTGAGTGATTGATTGATTGGTGATTAAGCGATTGTGCGATTATTGCATTACCCACGCCTGATCGTCATGCCGCATGAAGATCAGGATGGCATTCACGAACTACGGTTTCACCATCGACTTTGCCCGCTGGTAGTTGGCAGCATAATCCTTGTTGGACGGTTCCAGTCGTGCCGCCTGTTCGAACTGTGCCACCGCTTCGGGCAGTCGATTCAACTGTGCCAGCGTCACACCCAGACTGTTGTAGCCCTCGGCACTGTCGGGGTGAGCCTTGACGAGTTGTTGGTAGGTTTGTACTGCTTCATGCAAACGACCGGTCGCTGCCAGCAGGTCACCCAGTAAACGCAGTGCTTCGTGATGATCGGGTTGCAACACCAACGCATTGCGCAAGGATTGTTCCGCCCCGGGGGCATCGCCCAGTTCGCCCAGGGCCTTGGCCAACCCGATGTGACTGAGCAGATGTTTGTCATCACGTTTGAGGCATTCACGAAATTGCTCAGCAGCGCGTGTGGCTTGACGTAACAACAGTAACCCGGCAGCGAGGTTGTAGCGGGCTTCAATATCATCGTCTTTGATCGCCAACGCTTTTTCGTAGCTTTGCACCGCCCCGCGCACATCGCCCAATGCAGCGAGGGTCAAGCCGAGTTCGACCAATGCCAATTCATCGGTCGGGTCGAGCTCAACGGTGCGCTGTAAATGGATTTTTGCTTCATGCAATTGCTTCAACTGGCGATAACTCATGCCCAGCATGGCATGCAGTTGCGGCTTGTCGGGCGCATCGCGCAATACCTTGGTGAGTGGGTCAATGGCTTCGTGGTAGCGTTCCAACTGAAAGTATGCCAGGCCGAGGTTGGTTAAATAGGCAGCATGATAGGGTTCATACTCGACGGCTTTGAGGATTTTTTCCAGCGCCTGTTCGGGCTGTTTGCGTTCCAGATGAATCATGCCCCAGCGGTTCCAGGCGGTGGCGTAATTGGGTTTGATACGCAGGGAATATTGTAGGGCGATTTCGGCCTGGTCGAGCAGGCCTGCCGTCATCAGGCCGACGGCGAGACCGGAGTAGGCGGTGTGCATCGGACGATGATGCAGGGTTTCCATGAAATGCCAGGCGGAGGCTGCGTGTTGTTTTTGTTGCGCCAGGGTGGAACCGAGGTTGTTGTGGGCAAAGGGATTGGTCGGTTCGAGGCGAATGTTGTCATACCAAAGCTGAATCGGATCACCGAAGAGTGTGGCCCGCTGCCAGGTGACGATACTCAGGGCAACAGTGATACCGATCATCAATACCAAAGCGAACTGTGTGCGTACCCAAAAGGGCAGGGCGGGTCGCCAGGTGTGAAGTACTTTATAGCCGCCGAGGATCAATAAGGCGATGATCGCAGCCGAGGGTTGATAGACACGCCGATCAGCGGTGATTTCCGTGACGATGGGTACAAAACTGGACGAAGGCCCCAACAATACAAAACACCAGATACCCAGAAAACCATAAGGAAGACCACGAACCAGACCGAATACCGATAAACTAAGCAATAGTAATATCAAAATACCAGCCGGGGCGGCTTGATACCAGGGCGGAGCCACACCCCACCAGTAGGTTAAACGTAACCCCTGGGGCCAGATACAAAGCCAAAGGTACCAGGCCAGGGACAAGGCCTGTGCTTTCATATAATCCCATACGGTGACACCGCGGTTGAAGCCGACGGAAAACGAGCGCGGGCCGGTGGAAACGATGGCAGCGAGAATGAGCCAGGTGGCCGCCAGTCCGACGTACATCGGCCACGATTGACCCAAAGTCTGTTTCCAACTGCTGCGCAGAAAACAACGCTCAAAAAACAGCACCAATAGCGGGGCGCCGACCATCACTTCCTTGCTGAGCATACCCAGGGCACAACAGACCACCGCGAGCGTTTGCCAACGGGCGGCATGGGCGGATTGTGCTGCCCGAATGACGCAATACAACGTCAGAAATAAGAACAGGGTGACGCAGAGTTCGGTGCGCTGGGTGATATAGGCAACCGTTTCGCTGTTGACCGGATGCACAAGCCAGAGCAGCGCGATGAGCGATGATAGTAATGTGGCGGGGGTTTCATGAGACGGTTGATCGGTCGAGGCGAGCGACCCTTGGTATTGGTTCAACCATGGCCGACCGGTTGAGGGGTGATGGTGTATCAACGTTCGACGAACGATGGCATGGAGCAACATGGCGCAGACGATGTGAATCAGTACGTTGACCAGATGGTAGCCGAAGGTATCAAGCCCGTGCGCTGCGTAGTGCAGCGCCATGGAAAGGTTGGGGATCGGCCGACCAGCCAGGGGGTTTTCCTTTTCCGCCCAGAGTGTGTCCCATATCGGCCAAAGGCTGCGAATGGACTGGTTGTCCTGCACCGCAGGCGTGTCGTCATAAACAAAACCACCCCAGAGCGACGGGTAATAGATGGTCAGCGCCAGGCTGGTGTATATCAACCAGAGCAGGGGGGTGCGATGTCGTGTGAAGGTGGCGAGCATACTTTGGGGTAATTGAACCCCCTCTCCCCCTGGGAGAGGGTTAGGGGTGAGGGCGGAAGAGCGTTTGGTCGTACTGTATTTCAAGGCCTTCTCTTCATCGGCCCCCGCCATGGCGAGGTTTTCAACTCACCCGGCCTCGAAGACTCGGCCCCCCCTCTCCCACGGAGAGAGGGATTTTTCATAGCCCTTGAATCATTGTTTGTCGGGTCGAACACGACGATGATTGTTTACGGAGAATGTTAACCAATATATATCCGGGGCTAAAGCCCTCGGCGTCATCATGACTCAAATAGTTGATCATTGATTCAACCGATGAACCAACTCACCGACCAACCGATTCACCATTCAAGTCAGACGCGATCAATCGCGGCGCTAACATCCGCATACGGTTCCGTCACTCGACCACTTGGCCACTGGACCACTCGGCCACTACTTTCTGTTACAGCGAGCCTTTGGTTGAAGGTATTTCATCGCCGACCACAGTCACGGCCTGGCGCAGGGCCATGGCCAGAGCTTTGAAAATGGCCTCGGCGATGTGATGATAGTTTTCACCGTGGGGCACTTCGACATGGCAGTTGAATCGCCCATGGTTGACCAGGGCATTCAAAAACTCACGCACCAGTTGCGTGTCAAAGTCGCCGATTTTGGCGCTGGCGGTGGCAAAGCCCCCGGCATTGGCGGCAAAGACCAGGGCCGGTCGCCCGGATAAATCAATCGACACTCGTGCCAGGGCTTCGTCCATCGGCACGGAGGCAAACCCATAACGGGCGATGCCCTTTTTATCACCCAGGGCTTTTTCAAGGGCCTGCCCCAGCACGATGCCGACGTCTTCGACGGTGTGGTGGTCGTCGATGTGCAGGTCGCCCTGTGCGGTGACTTTCAAGCCGAGTTTGCCATGCCGGCCCAGGTGATCGAGCATGTGATCGAAAAACCCGACGCCGGTCTGGTTGGCATAGGTCGCGTTGCCGGGGGCGTCCAGGCAAAGCGACAACTCGATTTTGGTTTCCTTGGTCTGACGACTGATCGTGGCGGTACGCATGATGGTTTCCGTGTTTGTTTTTATAAAGTATCGGATGATTCAACACAGAGGACGCAGAGTTCACAGAGGAGCTTGGAGCTAGGTGCTTGGAGCTTGGAAAATTATATATACCAATACAATTTACCCAGCCCCCAGCCCCCAGCCCCCAGCCCCTGCTCTCGGCACTATTCTGTGACCTCCGTGTCCTCTGTGTTGAAATATTTTCAAGTATTCATGTCGTCCAGTGCCCGCAGCAAACGGTTGTTTTGCGCCGGTGTGCCGATGGTGATGCGCAGTTTGTCACGCAGGTGATTTTGATCAAAGTAGCGTACGAAAATCGCCCGATCCTTCAAGGCATGATAAATCGATCGTGCATCAGGTCCATTCGTCGCCGGCGTTGCCAGTATGAAATTGGAACCGCTTTGGGGCATCGACCAACCACGCTTGATCAATGCACGCATCACGCGATCTCGTTCGCTGATCACCTTGCGCCAAGTACTACGGGCATACGTTTGTGACTGTAACGCTGCGGTGGCAGCAGCCTGAGCGAGGATGTCCGTCGGGTAACTGTCCTTGGCCTTGCTTAGCGAAGCGATCAGGTCCGGGTGACCAATCCCATAACCAAAGCGCAAGCCTGCCAGTGAATAACCCTTGCTCAGCGAACGCAGCAAAATCACATTATCGAGCTTGCTGCCCTGACGCACCAAGGGCAGACAATCGCTTTTGGCAAAGTTCACGTACGCTTCATCAATCAAAAGCACGCAGCCAATTTTCGCCAGTTGCTCCGCCAGTGTACGCAAACGGTTCATCGGTTCGACGTGACCCGATGGTGCATGGGGGTGAACGATCAAGGCCAGTTTGCACCCGGCTTGGGCAGCCTTGTCCGCAAAATCATCGGGCAGGGACCAGTCATCGTTGAGGGGTATGCGACTGACGGATGATTCATGAATGTCCGCGAGCACGGGGTAGAGCGAATAGCTCGGATCGGCGATGGCGATGCCGCCGGGGCCGGCCTCGGCGGGTGATTCGCGTTGTGAAGGGTGAATGGCCAGGTTGGGTCGTGCAAAGACGGTGACCACGAGGCGTAACAGTTCGTCGCCGCCGTTGGTAGCGATGATTTGATCGGGGCGAACGCGATGCAGTTTGGCAGCGGTTTGACAAAATGCGTCGGCATGCGGCGGAGGGTATCGACGCAGTTGATCAGCGGACACGGATGCGATGGCGCGTTTGACAGCCGGGGCAGGGGGGTAGGGGTTTTCGTTGGTGTTGAGTTTGATCCACCTGCCAACCTGAGGCTGTTCACCGGGGACATAGGCAGTGAGCCGGGCGATGTTGTCACGTTCGTAAGCCATAGAAGGGGCATTGTCGCTTGACGAGCAACGGGGGTCAACGTGTTGGATGCCCGAACTTGGCCACGATGATACGAAGGGAACGAAGAAACATGGATCATGGATAAAGGATGATGTTCAGGGCAAACACATGTAGCCCTGATACAAGACACGAATTTGAAACTGTTTTCTTGCCCGGCGGGGGCGGCTGGGCCATAACATTCAATAACGCCGACGCAAATCGTTCACTCTAAACATTGCAGATCATCGTCATCTTACCATTAATTTCCGTCACAACATCTCCGCTGCCAGCGATGCCAAGTCCGATCGTTCGCTCTTGGTCAGGGTCACATGCCCCACAATCGACTGGCCCTTGAGTCGTTCGACCATGTATGACAAACCGTTGGACGATCCGTCCAAATAGGGATTGTCGATTTGTCCGATGTCGCCGGTCAAAATGATTTTGGTACCCTCACCGACGCGCGACACAATCGTTTTCACCTCATGCGGCGTGAGGTTCTGCGCTTCATCCACAATCATGAACTGATGCGGAATGCTCCGCCCGCGAATGTACGTCAACGGCTCGAGCACCAGTTGCCCGCTTGACAATAAATTCTGTATCCGCTGCTCCGTCGGTTTACTGTCGGCGTGTTGCGAGCCGCTGCTGCGGGTCGAAAGCAGGTACGTCAGGTTGTCGAAAATCGGCTGCATCCAGGCGGAAAGTTTTTCATCCTTGTCTCCCGGTAAGTAACCGATATCACGGCCCATGGGCATGATCGGCCGGGCGACCAGCAATTTGTCATACCGCTGTTCATGCAGCACCTTGGCAACACCCGCGGCGATTGCCAATAACGTTTTACCCGTACCAGCCGACCCCAGCAGCGTGATCAGTTTGATTTCATCATCCAACAATAAGTCCATCGCCATTTTTTGTTCGACGTTGCGTGCCATGATGCCGGCCACGGGTTTACGCGGCCCGAAAATCGGTATCAGATGATCCGTGTCCCCCAGCCTGCGCGCCAGCCCTGTGTGCGACTCGTCCGCCAGATCTTTCAATTGCACAAACTCATTGGCGTACAACGTGATGTTCGTCGGGTTGCCATCCGACCCTACGCCATGCAAATACGGCTCCAACCTTTCAATTTCCAACTGCTTTTCCTGATACAGATCATCAATCAATTCGCCCGGCACCGATAGCGCCACATTGCCGCGATACAGATGATCCGCATCCACCTTCTGGGCTTCGAAATCCTCCACCACAATGCCCAGCGCATCCGACTTGATGCGCACGTTAATGTCCTTGGAAATCAAAATCGTTCGGCGACCCAGCTTTTGCAGGTTCCAGGCCACGCCGATGATCTGATTGTCCGGCAGGTCGTCGCTGATTTCCTTGGGTCGATCCGGTGCGGTGAAATCGACACGAATCATGCCCCCGTGCCCGTTCCATTTCACGCCATCGGCCAACCTGCCCTTGCTGCGCAGGTGGTCCAGGTGACGGATCGCCTCACGGGCATTGCGTCCGACATCGTCGTTCTGCTTTTTGAATTTGTCCAGTTCCTCGATGACCGTGAAGGGAATGACCACCTGATTGTCATCGAACATGAATAGCGAAGCCGGGTTGTGCAGAAGGACGTTGGTGTCCAACACGAAAAACTTCACATGCCCAGCGGTTTTTGCGCCTTGAATCAAGCCCAGGCCCTCCGTTGCCAGTCGTGCCTTGGTCAGCCTCCGGCCAACCTTCGCCCCCGATGTTGTGCCCGCCTCGGTTTCCTGCTTGCTCATGCCCGCATGTTCCATCATGGTAGTTATCGGCTGAAGCGCTCCGCGACATCAAAATACCGGATGCCTTGCCGACATCAACATCACGACAACACCATACCTTACGCACGATATTTGCGCCCGGTTAAAAACTTGATGATTTTCTTTCGCGTGCATCGACGGACCAATCGCTCCGATGACCTTGACCTGCCGAGCATCAGGGCCTAACGTTGGCCGTGAGTGAAGTCGAAGCGGAGGGCACTGCCTCCAACACCCCCCTTACCAATCAGGAGTTGTCGCCATGCTGACCGTTGGCCAGAAGTTTCCCGCTTACAAAGTCAAAGCCTGTGTCGGTAACAACAATGAAGACCTTGTCGAACTCACCAACGACGCCAACCCCGGCAAGTGGAAGCTCTTTGTTTTCTACCCCAAAGACTTCACCTTCGTCTGCCCGACCGAGCTGGTCGAGTTCGGCAAAAAGGTGCGCGACTTTGCCGACCGTGATACTGTGCTTCTGGGCGGCAGCACCGACAATGAATTTTCACACCTGGCCTGGCGGCGTTCCCACGATGATTTGAAAAAGCTGCCTTACCCGCTGATTGCTGCCCAAAAACTGGCGGTGGACCTGGGCATTCTCGACCCGGCTGAAAACGTCTGTCTGCGTGCTTCATTTTTGGTGGACCCCAATGAAGTCATTCAGTGGGCATCGGTTTACAACCTCAATGTCGGTCGCAGTGTCGATGAAACCCTGCGCGTACTCGATGCGGTGCAGTCGGATGAACTGTGCCCCTGCAACTGGAAAAAAGGCGACCCGACTCTGGTCGTCGTGTGAATCTTTTTACCCCTCTCCCCTTGGGAGAGGCCGGGTGAGGGCCGATGAATCAAAGATCGTCAAATAACCATCAACCCTTGACACTTACCATGCAAAACCTCGATACGCTTCGTGACCAGTTGCCCGATGCCGCCAAGGACTTGCGCATCAATCTGCAAACCGTGCTCACCGGTACGACGCTGACCCCCGCCCAAACCTGGGGCACCGCCCTGGCCGGGGCCTTTTTCCTGCGTCACCCGGAATTGCGTGAGGCGGTATTGGCCGACGCCCGTGCCGCCGGCATCAACGATTCCACCATCGATGATGCCCGTGCAGCCGCGTCGATCATGGGCATGAACACGATTTTTTATCGCTTTCGTCACATGGTCGGCAAACCCTCGTACGGTCAGCGTCCCGCCCGTTTGCGCATGCAGCGCATGGCCCAGCCCACCAGCACCAAAGCCGACTTCGAACTCATGTCCATCGCCTGTGCGGTGTTGGCCGGTTGCGAAATGTGTGTCAAGTCGCATGAAGCGAGCATTCTGCAACACGGCCTGACGGAAGACCATGTGCAAGACGCGGTACGCATCGCCGCGGTGCTGCATGGCGTGGCCATCGGCCTTGCCGCCGCCCACACGACGGTTGAAAAGGTGTAGGGCGATTGGCGTTGATGATTGAAATGCTCAAACACCCAATCCCTCCGCGCGAGGGATTTTTTGTTGCAACCATCATCCCTGACATCAAACAGTTTGTCGTCTGCGCTGCAGGGCAGCCGCCGACGTGAATAACATCAGCATCAGCGTACCGGGTTCGGGGTGGTGCGTGGGTTCGATGATCAATTTGGGCGCCAACGATTGGCCTGCTTCACTGGTGTTCAGCGTGTAATACTGGATCGGCAACGCAACCGACCCGACAGGGGCGTCATAACTGATTCGCACCAACAGGCAGCGATGCGTCTGTGCATAATCGGCTGCCAGGGCGTAACGCACGGCCTGGGTGAGTGCATCGCCCTGCACCGTGTACCACTGACGCAGCGGCGAAGCAGGCGTCACCACATCGTTTTGTACCAGTGTGGCGGGGGCGGCATAATCCTGCGCGATGATCGACGGACTGCTGCGCATCAGCGGCAACACGGAGACATCCAGGTTACCGACGGGGGCCGTGTGCAAGGGCCGATTGGTCTTGCCGGCAAGGTAAAAGTTCAATTGCACGGAAAGCACTTCGTCCCACAACAGGTTCGCGGGTAATTGAAAAACGAAGATAGCAGCGGAACGTTGGCCGTCGGTATGGGTGATGCCGACGTTGGTGACTTGCGAGGTGACGGCTGGGGAGGCGCTATTGCTGAAAAGTGTGCCGTCGGACGGGTGCGAGTAAATGATGAACGTGGCCTGTGCGCCAGTGTTACCCCCTAAAAGCGTCCATAAAAAGATTATGACTGCCAGGCCCCATCGAAACATGGACACACCACAACCGCCCGGCCCCCGCGTGCAACAAGTCTGATTTGGTTAACGCTTGACGGAGCCTATTCTACAACAAATGGTATGGTTCGATTGTCAGTTTTTTGATAAACCCATTCTGATCTTCATGAAGACGTGAAGCTCAGGCGTGAGCGGCGGACTGCTGAATGGGGATGAGTGTTGGCTCCATCTGGCCGCGTTGCCAAACATCATGCACATGAAATTCATCGCGTGGCTGAGGGTAATCAACCCGTGCATGAGTGCCGCGACTTTCCTGTCGCCACTGGGCGGAGCGAATCATGAGTGATCCGACCAGCAGAATGTTTTGCAATTCCCAGCCGGGACGTTCGTCGAAAATTTTGTCCAGCGAGTAGCGTGCCCAGAAGTCGAACATTTCCGCGACCTCAGCCATGCGTTCCCCGTCGCGTTCGATGCCGACCTGCCGCCACATGACGCTGCGCAGGCTCGAACGAACGTCAGCCAGGTCCAGTTCGCTTCTATCCGACAAGCGAATGTCCGACACCAGTTTGTACGAGGTTCGTCCGTTGTCCTCAAAAACCTCACGGCAAACCCGCCCGGTGATTTCCCCAAACACCAGCCCTTCCAGCAGGCTGTTGGATGCAAGCCGATTGGCGCCATGCAGACCCGTCGATGCTACTTCGCCGGCAGCGTAAAGCCCATGAATGTTGGTGCGACCAAAGGCATCGGTGCGAATGCCGCCGACCATGTAATGGGCGGAGGGGTGAATGGGGATGAGCTTGCGGCCGGGGTCGATGTTGTATTTGCGAAGCAGTTCGAAAATAGCCGGAAAGCGCGATTGAAAAGCTTCGCTGCCCAGATGACGCGCATCCAGATACACATGCGAAAAGCTGGTTTTGTGCATCTGCTTGATGATGGAGCGGGCGACGATATCGCGCGGGGCCAGTTCGGCTCGCTCATCGTAATCGGGCATGAATCGATGGCCGTTGCGGTCCAGCAGCGTTGCACCCTCGCCGCGCACTGCTTCGGTGATCAGGGCACGACTGGCACCGGCCACGTAAAGCGTCGTCGGGTGAAACTGAATGAATGCCATGTCAGCCAGCGCGGCCCCGGCTCGATAAGCCATGGCCAGACCGTCACCCGTGGCAGCGGCAGGGTTGGTTGATTCACGATATACCTGTCCGCAACCCCCGGTGGCCAGTATCACCGCCGACGCCCATATCACCTGCAAACCATATTTGGGGTGATGCGTAATCGCACCCACACAGCGCGGCGGAACGCCATCGAGTGTCAGTAAATCAAGCACAAAACAGTTATCGAAAAGACGAACCTTGTCGCGTTTGATCAGGGTTTGATGCAATGATTCGACGAAGGCTTTGCCGGTGGCATCGCCCTGGGCATGAAGGATGCGTGAAGCCGAGTGGCCGCCTTCGCGTCCCAGCGACAGGCCGTTGGTGGTGTTGCCCTGCGCGGCACGATCAAAGGGCAGGCCCTGCTCAATCAATTCGTTGATGCGGGCGATGCCTTGCTCAACGACCTGCCGCACCACCGGTTCATCGCACAGCCCGGCCCCGGCGACGAGCGTGTCATGCACATGGGCTTCGACGGTATCGTCTTTGGACATGGCGACAGCCACGCCGCCCTGTGCCCAGTAGGTGTTGGATTGTTTGAGGTCGCCCTTGAGGGTGACGATGACCTCGGCGTGTTCACAGGCGGCCAGGGCAGCTCGTAAGCCGGCGACACCCCCGCCGATGACAAGCACATCGGTGAAAATCTGCGGCAGCAAAGCCGTGCGAAAGGGAATCAGGTAACGTCGCTGGTCAAAGATGGAATGCATGTGTATGTCATTTTAGCTTGAAACGCCGATCTGACCATGGGGCCAATGGTCGAGCGATTGAGGATATGGTCATGGTCGGGTGTCACTGGCACTCACGCCCCAGCCATGATCGTTGTGACGCCGGCGCGGACGAAACCCACGCCGATGGCGGCCAGTAGTAAATCAACCACCTTGCTCACAGCCCGCATCGCGTTCATTGGAAACCATCGCAGTAAACGCTCGGCAAACAACATGGCCAGCAGTACCAAAATGAGGTTGACGATCAGGGCGGAAAAGGTCGGCAGCCAGCCGTGCTGATCACGTAACACAAGGCAAAGCGTGAGCACAGCCGGGCCGACGATCAGGGGTGTGGCCAGCGGGACGATGCCCAGGGATTGCTCTTCGCGGACCATCGGCTTGCCGGCGACCATCAGGTCCATCAGGGCGTAAACAAACAGAATGATGCCCCCGGCGATCTGCAAATCGGGGATGTCAATTTTCAAAAACGACAGCAGCGGACGACCGACGACGATGAACACCACAGCGATCGCCAGCGCGGTGGGCACGGCTTGCAGCGTGATGCGCCTTCGCTGTGCTGCGGTGAACCCCTGCGTGATGTTGAGGAACACCGGGATCAACCCCGGCGGGTCCATCGCCACAAACAGCGGAATCAGACAAAGTAAAAAAGCTTCCATGATTTTTGAGAATTCAAGCCAAGGACGAATCGCCTTGGCGATGAGGACTTGGGTATGGCTTGGTGAATCGGTTGGTCGGTGAGTCGGTTAATCGGTTCAAACAAGGATTGTACTGGCCGAGTCACCGTTCAACTGAAGCACCACACAGAATACCCAAGCCCTCGGCTTGCCAGCCTCGTTCTTGGCTTGGTTCCGACACTCGACCACTTGACCACTTTTTTTCTTACATGGGCATACCGGTGATTCGAGCGGCGAAGACCATGGTGCCGCTCACCATGCCCTGCACATCGCAGATACAGCGACGGGGGCGGAACTCGACCTGTTGGCCGACGATGTACAGGCGATCACCGGGCTTGACCATGCCGCGGAAACTGACATCATCAACACCGGTGAAGCCCATGAATTTCGATTGTGTGGAACGACGCAGAAACAGGTAACTGGCCAGTTGTGCGCCGGCTTCGATCATGAGCACGCCGGGAAACAGGGGCCGACCGGGAATGTGCCCGGGTACCCAGAACTCATCATCGCGCACATCCTTGAAGGCGACGGCCTGGTCCATCACCTGACTCATCCAGCAAATGCCGTCGAGCAGACGCATGGCTCCGCGATGGGGGTTGATCTTTTCGATTTCCTCATGGCCAACCTGGACCTTTTGTAAATCGATGCCGGTGATATCGAAAAGCAGTGTTGGAACCATAAGTAACTTGACACTCCATCGGAGGCAGGCTGAACTCGGAGACAGCCGATTGGGTTGATTGTACGAACAGCGTGCACCCGTTGCGCCGCTGCACTCAAGGGTTGCCCGGCTGAGTTTCATCAGCGTCACGGGTTTCCAGAATTTTCATGCGCAGCGCCTGGGCGGCGGCCTTGATGTCCTGCATGTGCTTACGGACGCGTGTGCCGGCAGCTTTGTTGCCGCCTGCGGCCTTGCGCACATCGTCTTCAATCGACATCACCAACGCCTTGAGCTGTTCATAGGTTTCCAGCATGGTGTTTACCCTCATCGAAGTTGACCTTGGCTTGACTCACGCAACAGACTAACGCCCCACACACGGTTGAGCAATCGAATCACCCGTAAGCCCTGCACTTTTTCATCCGAGTCTGATTTGACTTTCGTCCGGGGTGTGGTATTCATAATCTTTGGATTGAATTGTTATATTTATCTATTGAAATGAACCAAGGCCACATTATCCCGGTACTGCACAAAGCGACACACCTGCTCATGCGCTTGGCGGACAACCCCAAATATGAGTCGGTCGGGGCGCTGGCGCGGGAAATGGGCATGGCCACGGCCACGTGTTACCGCATTCTCAAAACGCTGGAGGCGGCGGACTGGCTGCAATGCACCGCGCAGGGTTGTGCCCATGTTTCGCTGGGGCTATTGCCGGTGGCGCAGGCGCTGGCGCAGGAACGAAAATTACTCGAACTGGTGCGCGAACCGATGCAAACCCTGGCGCAACAAACCCGGCTCGCGGTGAAGTTGTCGGTGCGCCAGGGCGATCAGCATGTCACGATGTATCGCGTTGAGTCGCCTCAAGCCATGGCCGCCACCGGTCGGGTGGGTTCACGTTTTGCGATTGTCATTGGTGCCACCGGGGCTGCCCTGCTCAGTCGTGAATCGTCGCAGAACCTGGCACAACTGATGAATCGCATCCCGCAGGCACAGTGGGAACATCAAACCCCAGCGGCCTTGAAAAAACAGATTGCCGACTGCAAAAAGACCGGGTGCTGCCGCAACCTGACCAGGCACCCGCGGGGCATTGATGTGATGTCAGCACCGGTATGCGATGTGCAAGACAACATCATCGCTGCGATCACCCTGATCGGATTGCAGGGCGAACTGGATGGTGCCGCCCGTGTGAACTGTCAAAAGCATTTGCTAAATGCAGTGAAACAGTGTCATCAACAATTCGTTGCGGTCGATGCCCGGCAAACACGACTTGATTCGGCAGCGAAAATCACTGGTAAACGAACAAGGACAACGACATGAACACAACCACGATGCCCAATGCAGCGGTGATCCATCGAGGCGTGACCTTCGGGTTTTACTCCCGCAATGGTTATTACGATTCGCCGCAGGCCCGTGTTGAAGTCGAGCGCATGGCTGAACTGGGGGTGCAATGGGTCTGTCTGGTCGTGACGGACATGCAGGAACTGGCCACCACGCCACGGGTTTTCCGTGATTATGAAATCACGCCCAGCGACCTGGAAGTGGCGGACATGATCGATCACCTGCACGACAGGGGCATGAAGGTGCATCTGCGACCTATGATCGAATGTTACGACGGTCATGGGCGAACGCAGGTCTGGTTCCCGCATGATGCCGAACGCATTCCGGGACGACGTTCGACCGCACTGGGGCAGTGGTTTGCCTGCATGCGACATCGCACCAAGCACTATGCACGCATCGCCAAACGCACCGGGGTGGAAATGCTCGGAATCGACAGCGAACTGGATCGGCTGGTGCAATGCAACAAGGAATGGAAAAGCGTCGTTGAAACCGCGCGTGAACATTACCCGGGGGTGGTCACTTCATGTCACACGCATGGCGTTGATTTCATGAAGGAATTGCAAAAACCCGATCACTGGTTCCGCGACCTGGATGTGCTGGGCACGAGCTTTTATCAAGCCAGCGCCAAGGAGCATGGCGCGACGATCGAAGCTCGAGTGCAATTTTTACAAGCGCAGGTCGAGCGCTATCGGCAAATGGCGCAACTGCTGGGCAAACCGATCATGTTCGGGGAGTTGGGCTGCACCAGCAGCTTTGCGGGAGCGACGCATCCGGGGGCATGGTCCGGCGATGGCGGCTACGAACCGCAGGAACAGGCGGACCACCTGGAAGCGGTGATGCAGTCTTTTTGGGAGGAACCCTGGTGGGCGGGGTTTTACTGGTGGAAGTGGGACGAGCATTTGGACCGACCGCAATACAAAACCGACCCCCAAGGCGACAAGGGTTTTACGGTGTGGGGCAAGCCCGCGGCGGAGGTGATGAAAAAATGGTTTGCACGAGGTGAACGTCGATGATCGTGTCTGCTGAAAAAGTGGTGAACATGCCGGGGTTGGTGAGTTTCTGGGATTTTCAGGAACCAGCCGGGCAGTTGCGCATGGCCAAAGGGATGCAGGCTTCGGTATTGGAGGAGCCGGCGGGTGCGGTGCCGGTGGTGGAAGAGGGGGCACTGGGTCGGCGCAGTGTACGTTTGGGTGATGGGCAGTATTTCACGATTCGCAGGGCGAACCTTGGCCGACTGGACATTCACGGGCGCGATGCGCAGGTGAGTGTGATCGCATGGGTCAAGCGTCACCCAAGTGACTCGCCCACCAGGTGTCAGGCGGTGGCGGGTGTGTGGAACGAACACGCCAGGCGGCAATATTGCCTGTTTTTGAACCTGCGCATCTGGGACAGTGCCGAGCAGGTTTGCGCCCATATTTCAGGGATTGGCGGTGCGACGCCGGGGTACAAGTATTGCATGGATGCGGCCATCGGAGCGACACCGGTTCCGCTGCAACGGTGGCAGTGCTGTGCCATCAGTTACGACGGTCGATTTGCCCGTGCCTACCTCAACGGCCAACTCGATGTTCGTGGCGACCGCAATCCCTACGCCTACGACCAGGGCATTTACGACGGGGGACCCCAAGGCGGTGACTTCACCATCGGAGCTGTCACCCGACCGCAAACCGTCGATGACCAGTTGCGTGACGTCGGCAGCGTCGTCGCCAATCGCTTTCACGGATTACTCGGCGGGCTGGCGGTGTTTGAGCGAGCTTTGACGGATGAACAAATGAGGCAACTGGCCGGCGAGCTTCCGTGAAGGATCAAACAGCAAGCATGACTGTGTTCACCTTATCACTGGATAAAGGAACAACCACTGCCCACCGCAATCGTGATCGCTGGTTTGAATCGATACGCACCTTTGAAGTCATTCCATACGCATGAACAGCAACTTCAAATTATGTCAATTACTTCCCGCCACGCCGGACCATCGCTGGACGTTGGCGTTGCAATCGGGGGTGCGCTATGCAGTGACGAAGGCTGCGCCGGAACTTACCGGGCTGTCGGCCCCCGATGACCTGGATAGTCTGCGCCTGATTCGTGATCGATTCGCAGAGGCTGGTTTGACGCTGCTTGGATTGGAAGGCGATCAGTTCGACATGCAGCGCATCAAATGGGGCCGAACAGGTTGCGATGATGATTACCAGCGCTATCGCCGGATGCTGCAAAACATGGGGGAACTGGGGTTGAACCTGTTGTGCTACAACTTCATGCTGCGCACACCCGGCGCAAAGCATGACTGGCATCGAACCCGCACCGACATACCCATCCGCGGCGGCTCATTGACCAGTCGATTCAGTTTGGCTGATCTGCCACCCACCGAGCGACTGGCACCGCTGCTCTTCACGCATGATCAGCTTTGGGCCAACTACACCCGGTTCCTTCATGAAGTGATGCCCACGGCAGAGCGATGCGCGGTCAAAATGGGGCTGCACCCGGACGATCCGCCCATCACGCAACTGGCCGGGGTCCCGCGATTATTTGGAACACTTGATGCTTTCGACAAGGCGTATCACATTCACCCAAGCCCCAGTAATGCGGTGACCTTTTGTCAGGCCAATTTCAAATTGATGCCGGGTGATTTGGAAGATCATGCCCGTCATCTGGCATCGCGCATCGTCTTCATTCATGTGCGTGATGTCGAAGGCACAGCCGATGATTTCACGGAAACCTGGCACGATCAGGGGCCGACGGACTTGGCGGCCATGATGTCTCTGTATCACCAACTGGGTCTGGCCGTACCGATGCGTGATGATCATGTGCCGACGATGCACGGCGAAAACCCCGATATACCCGGCTATGCCGCGTTGGGTCATCTGTTTGCCACCGGTTATCTGCGCGGCATTCTGCACGCACTCCACATTCCTTGTGAGTAAGTCTGATGAATGAATTGTTCAACCTCAGCGGACGCAAAGCACTGGTCACCGGTTCCAGCCGGGGCATCGGTCGATCCATCGCGCTGACACTGGCGCAGCACGGTGCGGATGTGATGGTCCACTACGCAGGCAATCGTGACGCAGCGCAAACCGTGGTGGATGCAATCAAAAACATGGGGCGCAAGGCAGCGCTCATCGGGGTTGATTTGTATGCCGACGATGCTCCGCAGCGGATAGCCGAGGCTGTGAAAAATGAATTGGGCGACGTGGATATTTTGGTGCTCAATGCGTCGGTGCAGTTTCGCAGAAAGTGGGACGAGCCGATCAGTCGTGATGAATTCGATCAGCAGGTGGTGGTGAATCTGCGCTCGGCTTACGAACTGATTCAACGGCTGGCACCGGGCATGGTCGAGCGCCGATGGGGTCGCATTGTGACGGTGGGCAGTGTGCAGCAATATCGTCCGTCGCAGGCGATGCCGCCGTATGCCGCGCTGAAGTCGGCCCTCGAAAACCTGGCACGCAACCTTGCCAGACAAATGGCACCGTTTGGCGTGACGGTGAACAACCTGAGTCCGGGTGTGATTGCGACCGAACGCAATGCGCCGATTTTGGAAGACCCGGCTTATCACCAGCGTGTGCTGGAGGCAATACCCATGCATCGAGTTGCGCAACCCGATGAGTGTGCCGGGGCGGCGCTATTGCTCTGTTCGCAGGCAGGCAGTTACATCACCGGCATCGACCTGCCCGTCGATGGCGGATTGCGTCTGCCTTAAGGCGTCAGTGAGTGGTCAAGTGCTCAGACAAGCCGAGTCGGAGGCGTCCGCGCCGACGGATCGGGTATGGTTTGGTTGATCGGTGCGTCGGTTACTCGGGCGGATTTTTATTTGTCTTTTCTTCCCGATTAACCGACTCACCGACTCACCGGTTAACCAGTCCGATCAGGCGCGATAAATCGCGGCGCTAACTGTGAGCTTTGTGGCCTCGGTATTGAACTTTTGATTTGAACCCGCTGAATCATGAAAGGAAGACCATGAGCGACAAAATGAAACTGGACAAACTGCAACAGATGCGTGACACGGTGGAGGCATATCCGTTGCCGATACCGGAAGCGGAAATATGCGCACGCTACGAAAAGCTGTACACCGGTGCGGTGAATGATGTGTTGCGTGAGTTGTGCATGGTGAACGTGGCGCTTCCGCCGGAGATCATGCCCTTGCGTGATGAAATGGTCGTGGCTGGGTTTGCGTTCACGATTCGTTCGTGCATGGACCCGACGCTGGGCGGCGAACTGGCGCTGCGTGTGAAAATGCTGGATGAAATCAAGCCCTTTCACGTGTGCGTGTGGAACGCCAACGGCGATGACAAGGCATCGCACTGGGGCGGGGTGATGACGAAAATGAGCAAAACCCGAGGTTGCCGTGGGGCGATCGTGGACGGGGGCATCCGTGATACCAAAGACATTTTAGCGCAGAACTTTCCGATTTGGAGCCGATATCGCACATCCAACGGGGCGTTGTCGCGCACAAAGATCAGCGCGTTCCAGGTGCCGATTCAGGTGGGGGATGTGATCATCAAGCCTGGCGATCTGATTTTTGCGGATATCGATGGCGCAATTGCCATTCCCCGTCGTCTGGCGGTGCCGGTGCTGGAACGGGCGGAGGGCATTGAAAAGAACGAGGGCGAAATCAAGGAGTGGATCGATGCGGGCTTATCAACGCAACAGATTCACGACCGCGGCGGGTATTTTTGAACGGGAAAAACCACCTTACCACAGCGGCAAAGTGTTGCAGCACGAAAAGAATGTGACTGACAAAGCGGCGGATGGTATCCGCCGTTTTCATTGAATCACTTTTCGATTTTCAGTTCCACCAATTTGCTGTGCATTTCGACGGGTTCGCCATCGACGGTGCCTTTGACATTCATTTTGACCATGCCGCCGGGCACTTGCGTGCTGACCCAGGTTTTGCCCTTCATTTTGGCGCCATCCTGTTCCATTTCGACTTCGCCCCAGGTGCAGTCGAAGGTTTGTCCCGCGGCATCGACCTTTTCCTTGCCGCCTTCGACCTTGATACGGGGCATTTCGCCGGGCTGGTCGGCTTGGTCGAGTTCTTCCTTTTTCACCTTGGCAGCGTGGGTGAGCGTCATGCCGGGCATTTCCATGGCCGTGCCCATCATGTTCATGCGCTGAGTCAGTTGCACACTGGCTTTTTCCTTGTCCAAGGCCGTGAGCTTGAAGGTCTGCTTCATCTGCATGTCCTGGCCCTGGGCTTTCATGGTCTGTTCGTAGCTGACGCTGGTGCCGACCTTGAAGCGTGCCCAATCCTGGTACACGGGGTTGTCCACCATTTCCTGCGCCAGGGCCTGGTTCAGTCCGCCGACCAGTACCATCAGCGCGACGAGCAGTGTGAAGTTTCGCAGCATGAAAAAACTCCTTCAATGGGGTTTGCGTGCGGTGTCAATGACAAGCAACGGCATCATTACGGGGTTATGAAGATCACTCTCTACATCAGAAAACAAGCATTCGTTTTGCGTGCATCAAAGTGTCAGTGTTGCTACTTTTTGATCCTTGCTTGTTTGAGCGCATTTTCGCTCTTCGGCCCTCACCCCAGCCCTCTCCCAAGAGGAGAGGGGGTTCTCGGTGAACGTATCGGGCGTTGGTCAATCATGTTAGCAACGCAGGGTTGGCTGGTGGGGTGAATATCGCGCAACTTGGCGGAAATGGGTATGATATTGACCCCATTCCCGTTACAACCCCACTGCTTTTGGAGACACACCATGAGCCGAAAGAATCTGGAAAAACAAGTCGCCAAGGTGATCTGGTCGCAACCGGTGACCGATCTGCACACGCACGTGTACGCACCGGGTTTTGGGGCTTCGCCGGAGCCGGGCGGACTGCTGCTTTGGGGCATTGATGAACTGGTGACGTATCACTACCTGATCGCGGAGGTTTACCGGGTGGTGCCTGCTTCCGAATTACCTTATGAAAAGTTCTGGGCGATGAAGAAGCAGGACCAGGCGGACCACATTTGGAAGCATCTGTTTGTGGAGCGTACACCGATCAGCGAGGCCTGCCGAGGGGTGCTGACGACGCTGGATCAGCTTGGGCTGGACCCCAACGAAAAGTCGCTGAAAAAATATCGCAAGTGGTTCGACAAGCAGAACCCCGACAAGTTCATCGACAAGGTGATGGAGGTTGCCAACGTCGATCAGATCACGATGACCAATGAAGTGTTCAACGAACACGAACGTAAAATGTGGGAGCAGAACCCCGAGGCGTTGCAGGATGAGCGGTTCCGAGCGGTGTTGCGTATTGACAAGCTTTATCGTGATTGGCCCGGGGCGTGTCGTGATCTGGCAGCGTGGGGTTATGCGGTGAAACCCGACTTCACCGGTAAAACGGTCAACGAAGCCCGGCGATTTTTGTCCGACTGGATCAAACGGATGAAATCGCAGTACGTGGCCATGAGCCTGGGGCCTGAGTTCCGCTACCCCGACCCCAATTACCCGGCTGGTGATCGGGTGATTCGTGACATATTGCTGCCGACGTTGCGCGAGGAAGGCCTGGCCTGGGCGATGATGATCGGTTCCCGGCGAGGGGTGAATCCGCCCTTGAGGGATGCAGCGGACATGGGCGGGTTGTCGGATGTGGTGAGTGTGACCAATCTTTGCCGTGAGTTCCCGGAAAACAAGTTCATGGTCACAATGCTGGCCCGTGAAAACCAGCACGAGCTTTGCGTCGCAGCCCGCAAGTTCGGCAACCTGTTTTTATTCGGGTGCTGGTGGTTCCTCAACAACCCCAGCCTGATCGAGGAAATGACCCGCATGAGGCTCGAACTGCTTGGCCTGACCATCGCCCCGCAACACTCGGATGCACGCATACTCGATCAACTGATTTACAAATGGGAACACAGTCGGCGAATCATCTGCAAGGTGCTGGTCGATAAATACGCTGACCTGGCGGATTCGGGTTACGAGGTTACCAACGCGATGATCAAGCGTGATGCAGCGATGCTGCTGCGCGATAATTACAGGCAGTTTATCAAGCGGTAGTGACTGGGTGCTGGTGGCTAGTAGCTAGGTGCTGGGCAGAATCGATGGCAATCGTTGTATTGCCAAGCAACTAGCAACTAGCCCCTAGCTCCTTTTCTCTGTGTCTCTGTGGTGAATTGATTGAAGTTCGCAAGATACCCCCATGGCCAAGCCGCTGATCATTTATGGTGCTTCGGGACATGCCAAGGTGGTGATCGACACTGCCCGGGCGATGGGTGGTTTTGACATCATCGCCTGTATCGACGATGCCCCTGCACGAGTGGGGTCGGTGCATATGGGTGTGCCGGTGCTGGGGTCGATTGAGGAGGTGCCCCGCTGGCATAAGGCAACTTTTTTTATTGCCATCGGTGACAATGCGGCGCGGTTGCGCAAGGCTGAATTACTCAAGTTGCAACAGGTGACTTACGCCACGTTGATTCACCCGCGGGCAGTCGTGGCTGGTGATGTGGTGGTGGGGGCGGGTTGTTTGATCGCAGCCGGGGCGGTGGTGCAACCGGGGGTGCGCCTTGGCGAACATGTCATCGTCAATACCCTGGCGGGAGTCGATCACGATTGCGAGATTGGTGATGGGGCGCACGTGGCACCGGGAGCGCACCTGGCGGGGCGGGTCAAAGTCGGTCGCGCTGCGATGATCGGCGTCGGCGCTTCGTTGCGCGATGGTGTGACGATTGGTGCTGGGGTACGCATCGGTGCCGGGGCGGTGGTGGTGCGCGACATGCCCGATGGGGTCACAGCCTACGGCAACCCGGCAAGGATCGTTCATGGATAATATGCAGTGGTAATGAAGGAACCTCGCCATGTATGGTGGGCGTGCGGCGTTAGCATGATGGCGATCCAAGGAGCATAAATCATGACACCCGTAACGGATGCACGAACCGCGATCAACTTGTTGGAAAAGATTCAGCCGCCGACGGACGGAACACTGAGCGTGACGATTCATCAAACTGAAAGCGTGAAGGTGGTGCTGTTTGCCTTTGCCGCGGGGCAGGAACTTTCAGAACACACCGCCTCGATGCCCGCCATCATGCACCAGCTTTCAGGCCAGGCGCATTGGCGTTTGGGTGACACGATCACCGAGGCAGGCCCCGGCACATGGATTCACATGCCCGCTCATCAGCCGCACACCGTCACCGCCAAAACTCCCTGCGTGATGTTGCTGACGCTGATCACTGCCGCCAAGGTCAAAGCTGCTTCCGCTGGTGGTTGCCATTGATCCGCTGTGCGCACAGGCTTTGAGGAACCATGCCCGGTTGGTTGGTTGGTTGGCTGACTTTTACCACAACGTTTCACAGGCTCGAGCAATTTGCGCACTTATTTGACCATGGGGTGACTTATTTCGTTCCCCCGCCATGGCGAGGTCTGCGACTCTCCCTCCGGGAGAGTAAGAGTACTCGCTTCGCTCATATCCGGGTGAGGGCGTCTGTGCATTGAGACGTTAATTTTCGTTATATGCGATTGATGAAGCACTTACAAAGCAGCATGAAAAAGGCTGGGAAGCGCGTGGTACTTGCACTTAACCGCTTGTTAGCACGCGCGGCTCTGAGTCCCGATATGAGTATCGCTAAAACAATACGTTTGACATCGAAATGATATCAACGGTGAGTGGTTTGCCATGTCACACTTGCGGTCTGTCGGGTGTTGAGGCGGCGATCATCGGTGCTGCCATCGAAATATGCACCAAGTGACACGAAAATTGAACGGCGGACCATCGCGCGAGAATCGCCCGCACCTGTCTCATTTGGTCGCATCATCATCGGTTGCGATAGGGTCATCGGCTTCGATATCAGCATCGGACGCAACATCATCGTCAGCGACCGAATCGACATCGGCGGCATCGGGTTCTGACTCATCCATGTTGCCGGGGGTTTGAGCCAAGGCATCATCGGGGTTTGCATTTTCACCCTGTGTCTTTTTCTTTTCCGCCCATTTGAAACGCAATCTTTCACGACGCTGGGCGATGCGTTTTGAATCTTCATCAGGCCAATCGTAATCGGCGGCAGACGGGGCTGAAGTGCCTGTTGCGCCGTCAGTCGAATCACCTCCGGCTGATTTCGTTGTGGTCGAATCGGCTGCCGATGTACCAATGGCATGGGGTTGATCGGTAACGGGCACGGCTGCATCAGCCGGTCGCAATGACAATTGAATCGGGCGGTTGAGGTCTTCCTGTTGCACCAGCACCTTGCGTTGCCGCACCAGTTCGAGCAGAGCAAGGAACAAGCCGATGCGTTCGCCGCGCGATCGACCTTCGAAAACATTTTGCAGGGTCAGCGTCTGTTCACGTTGCAGGCGATCGAGTATGTCGTCGGCATGCAGGCCGATGGGCGTGTCATCGTAAAGCACCTGATGCTGGGCAGGCGTTCGACCGATCGATTCCATCACCCGTGCGAAGGTTTCCGCCAGATCCAGCACGTTGGCATCATCGATTTCAAATTCACGTTCGGTGGTCACTTCATGCGTGGCATCCAACTCGCCATCACCCGATGTGCCTTCACCCTCGACCGCGTCCCACAAGGCTTGTTGCGGGTCGTCTTCAAGCACCGGCACAGTCACCTTGGGTCGCACCGGGTTGCGTGGGTAACGTTGCGCCCAAAGTTCCGCGCGACGTTCGAGCATCATGGCGGTGTCTTTGAAACGCTTGTACGCAAGCAGCGCTGCCACCAGTTCACGCCGTGGGTCCAGTTCCGCCAGGTTGGTCGTGCTGGTTTCGCTTTCCCCCTCGGCAGCCGGGGCCTGCGGCACGAGCATCTGACTTTTGAGTTCCAACAGCGTCGCGGCCATGACCAGAAATTCACCGGCCAGGTTCACATCAATGGCTTCAAGCTGCTTCAAGTAGGCAAGGTACTGCTCGGTGAGCCGGGCAACGGGTATGTCGCGCAGGTCCACTTCGTCGCGCTTCACCAGAAAAAGAAGCAGGTCCATCGGCCCACTGAAAGCGTCTAATTCAACTCGATAATCTTGCATGGATAGTCAGTCCGTGTGCCAATTTTCAATAGGCAGCAACCGTGCGACATGGATAATGGATCATGGATAATGGATGATGTTCAGAGAAGACGGTTATTCCGTCACTTGGTATGAACATGATCCATCATCCATTGCGTGACAAAAGTACGTCCATTTCGAACTGCACCTCCCCACGACATCATGACTCATCCGTCACGCAACCTTCGCTCGCCGGTTTGACCAGTTTGATGTACTTGGCCAGTGTCCCGCGGGTCGCCTTGTAAGCCGGGGCCTTCCACGCTTTCCGTCGCCTGGCCAATTCCTTGTCGGACACATCGACCTTGATAATGTGCTTTTCATCATCAATGGTGATCACATCGCCGTTTTTCACCAGCGCGATCGGCCCGCCTTCCTGCGCCTCCGGGCACACGTGACCAATGATGAACCCGTGACTGCCGCCCGAAAACCGGCCATCGGTAATCAGCGCCACCGAATCAATAAACCCCGCGCCGGCCAGGGCGCTGGTCGGGGTCAACATCTCCGGCATGCCCGGCCCGCCCTTGGGTCCCTCATACCGAATCACGATCACCTGCCCATGCTCGATTTCACCCTTTTCCAACCCGGCGAGCATGTCTTCTTCACAGTCATACACACGGGCCGGCCCGGTGAACGAAAGCCCCTGTTTGCCGGTGATTTTGCCCACCGCACCCAAGGGCGCCAGGTTCCCGTGCAAAATCGAAATGTGCCCGGTCTTTTTGATCGGCTTGTCCAACGGCATGATCACCTGCTGCCCTTTTTTCAACCCCGGCAGGTTCTTCAAATTCTGCGCCACGGTTTTGCCCGTGCAGGTGATGCAGTCGCCATGCAGCAGCCCATGGGCCAGCAGGTATTTCATGAACGCGGGTACGCCTCCGACCTTGTGCAGGTCTTCCATGACGAACTTGCCCGACGGCTTCAAATCGGCAATCAGCGGAATGCGTTTGGCGATGCTTTTGAAATCTTCCAACGACAGGGGCAACCCGACCGCCCGTGACATCGCCAGCATGTGCAATACCAGATTGGTCGAACCGCCCAAAGCCATGCCCACGACCATCGCGTTTTCGAAAGCCTTGCGGGTCATGATGTCGCGCGGTTTCAAATCGAGTTTGAGCAGGTTGAGCAGCGCCGCCCCCGCTGCGCGACATTCCCGTAACTTGCCCTTGTCCTCCGCAGGCGTTGATGACGAATAAGGCAGACTCATGCCCATCGCCTCAATTGCGCTGGCCATGGTGTTGGCGGTGTACATGCCCCCGCAGGCACCGGCACCGGGGCATGCGTTATGCACAATTTCCTGCCGCTCTTTTTCGCTGAGGCGTTGGGTCAGCCATTCCCCGTAACATTGAAACGCCGACACGATGTCGCGCGGCTCTTTTTTGCCGCTGAAGGTCGTGTAACCGGGTTTGATGGTACCCCCGTAAATCATGATGCCCGGTCGGTTGAGCCGTGCCATGGCGATGATGCAGCCGGGCATGTTTTTGTCGCACCCCGGCAAAGCGATCACCCCGTCGTACCATTGCGCACTGCACACGGTTTCAATCGAGTCAGCGATCAGGTCGCGCGATTGCAATGAAAAGCTCATGCCGTCGGTGCCCATGGCGATGCCGTCCGACACGCCGATGGTGTTGAACCGCATGCTCACCAGCCCCGCTGCGACGACGCCTTTGCGTACTTCCGCCGCCAGGTCGTTGAGGTGCATGTTGCAGGGGTTGCCCTCCAGCCAGTTGGCGACGATGCCGACCTGCGGTTTTTGCATGTCAGCATCGTTCATGCCCGTGGCAAAAAGCATCGCTTGTGAGGCACCCTGACTTTTGGGTTGGGTGATGCGGGCACTGTATTTGTTCAATTTCACAGCCATGAGTTACTCCATGTATTCAACACTGAATATTTTACAAGCCGAGTACGAGGCGTCCGGCTTGGCGGACGACGAGGGCTCGGGTATTTGATCATTTGACAATTTCAAAATTCAATAAGGTTTTTGCATAACTTGATCGATCAATCTTTCAAGCCATCGGTGTGCGGCCAGGGAATGTTTCCGCCGTGACGGATTTTAAGTTCTTTGAGTTTATCGATCACGATCGCAGGCAGCAGTCGGCGGAGGCTGTCGATGTTGCCGCCCGAGGCGATCTGTTTGATGAGTGTACTGCTGGTGAAGGCATACCCTTCGCCGGTCATGATGAAAATTGTTTCGATGTCGGCAATGGCACGATTGGTCAGTGCCAGTTGAAATTCGTAGTTGAGGTCGGTCACGTTGCGCAGTCCGCGCAGTATGGCGGTGGCATTGATCTGCCGGGCAAAGTCCACTGTCAGCCCGTGAAAACACTGCACCTTCACATTGGGCATGTCACGGGTGAGTTCGCGCATGATGGCTTCACGTTCGTCCATCGGAAACAGTTCGCTCTTGGCGGGGTTGTGACCGATGGCAACGATGAGTTGATCAAACAAAAATCGCCCGCGCTTGATGACGTCCAGGTGGCCGTTGGTCAGTGGATCGAAGGTGCCGGGAAACAAACCAATTTTGGGGGAACCGTCCATGCCGCGATTGTATCAGGTGGCTGGGTACAGGGGGCTTGTGGCTAGGTGCTAGTGGCTTGGTGTTCGGCAGAGTCAATGGCGATGCTTGTATGACCAAGCTACCAGCTCCCAGCCCCTAGCCACTTTTTTCTGAGCCTCTCTGCTGAATGTTGGCGGTTGATATTAAATGCCAAAAAAACGCTTCGCATTGTTGTCAGTGATTTGTTCCAATTCCGATAGAGCAAGGCCACGTGATGCCGCGATGAACTTCGCCACCTCGACCACGTATTTGGGCTCGTTGGTTTTCACCTTGCGATAGGGTTCCGGCGTCAGGTAAGGCGCATCGGTTTCCACCAGCAATCGCTCCAACGGCACACGCCTGGCACACTCGGCCAACTCCCTTGCGCTTTTGAAAGTGATGATGCCCGTGAAGCCCACCATCGCGCCAAAATCCAAAATCAAATCAAGCTCGCTGCTCGTGCCGGTGAAACAGTGAAACACGAAACGATCACCCGGTATGCCGGAGTGACGAAGCATCGCCAAGGTGTGATCGGTCGCCTCCCGATTGTGTATCACCCCCGGCAAAGGCTTTCCGCGCGAGTGAACAAATGCCTTCATCAACCCCAGCTGCACTTCCAACACCTGCTGCTGCAAGCCCAGCGGCGGGTCGGGGTAATGCAAATCAAGCCCCATCTCGCCGATGGCCACGACCTTTTCATGTTGCAATAAACCACGCAGTTCATTCGCCAGTGTGTTGATGTCATTCACCTGTGCTGCGTAATGCGGATGCACTCCGATGGCAGCGAATACCCCCGTATGCTTTTCCGTCAGCGGCAACACTTTGCCTGCCTCGCCCGGTGAGGTCGCTATCGTCACTATCTGTGCCACCCCGGCTGCCTTTGCCTGGGCAATCACCTCATCGGCTCGTTCGTACAACCCGTCATAAGTCAAATGACAATGCGTGTCGATCATGGTGCGTATGTTATGGCATGTTTCCATCGAGTGTATTTGCATGACGAGCCGCGACCGTAAGGAAGCGAGGATCAACCCTTAAATCGTACCGGCACCGGCATTGTCGCCGGGGGCAGGCATTCACTTTGCGTACACAACTGCACCCGCAGCCGCAACCTCGGCCACTCCGACTGCGGTGTATTCAAATACCTGCGCTCCAGTTTCACTTTGATCGTCACCTGTCCCTCGTACACCTTGATCGGCTGGTCGGCCATCGCAAAGTGTTTGACCAATGCCTGCGGGTATTGCACCTGCATCGACCAATCGTCGTCGTCCAGCAGCAGTACAGCCGTGGGTATCAACCCCGCTTGTTCCGTGTCATGCGCATTCACATGATGCCCCTCCGCCAACTCAACAGTCAACATCAGTTCACCGCTGCCGCTGGACAAGTCCACTTCCGCCGGTTCACAGTGCAAACGAATCGGGCGATCATCTTTGGCCGTTTGGGCGACACTTTCGACTGCGGCTTGCTGGTTTCCGGGGGCGAATCGTTTCGAATCGGCTTCGAGCGCCCTTAGCAGGGCATGTTGCATGTGCATCATGGTGCTGCCGCGTTTGCTAAGTAAACCACTGAAAAAGCGCAGGTCCGCCACCGCCAGGGAAAGGTAACGTTCTTTGCCGGTGACATCGTGCAAATCCAACAGGGCGTGAATCATCATGCTGTTGCCGCAGGGAATTGCCCCGTCATACGTTGAACGCAGTCGTACAAACAAATCGGTTTGATCAGCCAGGGTGTCGAAGCAACCGCCCCGATCATTGGCAAACAATCGCCGACCTCGGTCCATCAGTTGCTCAGCTTGGTTCAACCACGACTCATGACCGGTCACCTGATGCAACATTGCCAGTGCCTCGATCATGCCCGCCCAGTCCTCCAAAAAGCCGGGCGTTTTCGCCTGCCCTGCTCGCATCGAACGCAGCAAATCGCCATGCTGATCGCGCAACTGTCTGAGTATCGCGGTACACGCTTTTTCCGCTGCGGTGATGTAGCGCGGTTCATTGAGTACCTTGCCCGTAAGTGCCAACCCTCGAATCGCCAGCGCATTCCAACCGGTCAGCACCTTGTCATCCGTGATCGGCTGTTTCCGCCTGCGGCGCACTGCCAGCAACTTCGCATTCACCTGCTGCATCGTCGCACGCCAATCATTGACACTCACACCCTCAAGCTGAGCGAATTCATTCAACCG
Organism: uncultured Phycisphaeraceae bacterium; assembly: GCA_964547135.1. GTDB lineage: Bacteria > Planctomycetota > Phycisphaerae > Phycisphaerales > Phycisphaeraceae > JAJXSS01. Next base: position 33,084 of record CAZJMK010000029.1, read on the forward strand.
CATCGGCTGATGCAGCACCCAGCTCGCCGGCACATCCTCGTGATGCGGGTCTTGAAAATTGGCCTGCGCATCCAATCCGTAAAATCGCAAAACCAGTTCGGTTTGCGGGCCATCGCCCAACACTTGTTTGATTTCATCGGGCGTCCACAAGTAGCTGCCGCCTTCGCGGGCATCGACCTCCGCATCCTGTGCCGACCAGAACGCACCACTGGCATCGGTCATTTCCCGCAACAGGTAGTCACAGGTCTGTCGCACCACGCTCGCAAAACACTGCGGGTCACCCTCGATGGTGATCGCTCCACTTTGCACCAGTTCATGTGCATCTGCGTACACCTCCAATAACTGACCCTGGTCGTACAACATTTTTTCAAAATGCGGCACCAGCCAGCGTTCATCGGTTGAGTAACGATGAAAGCCGCCCGCCACCTGGTCATACATGCCTCCGCGAGCCATGCGGTCCAACGTATGCACCAGTATTTCCGCCAACTGCGCGTTGGGGTTATGCCGGAGCACATGCAATAAAAAAAGCAGGTTGCAGGCCTGCGGAAATTTGGGCGCACTGCCAAACCCGCCATGTTCCTGATCGTAATTGGCCAGTAACCCGTTGGCGGCTTCCTGTACCGTGGTGGTTGAAATATTTTCCTCCACCACCGGGGCTGCCACCACCGCGCGCACGGTGCGGGCCACCTTTTCCGCCTGTTCCAGCACATCATCGCGCTGGTTCGCCCACGCCTTGGCGATGGCTTCGAGTATCTGTGTGAAGCTGGGCATGCCTTGCCCCGGCTGAGGCGGAAAGTACGTCCCTGCATACAACGGTTTCAAACCCGGGTCATCAACCCCACCCGCACCCGGCGGCGTCAAAAACACATTCATCGGCCAACCACCGCGACCAGTCATGAGTTGCACCGCCGTCATGTACAAATCATCGACATCGGGGCGCTCTTCGCGGTCCACCTTGATGTTCACAAAATGCTCATTCATCACTGCTGCGGTCGATTCATTTTCAAAACTCTGTCGCTCCATCACGTGACACCAGTAACAGGTCGCATACCCCACCGACAAAAAAATCGGCTTGTTCTCACGTTGCGCCATTGCAAAAGCCTCACGGCCCCACGGGTGCCATTGCACCGGGTTGTGCGCGTGCTGCAACAGGTACGGGCTGGTTTCTTTGATCAACGCATTGGGATGCTTGGGGGTGCTGTTCATGCACGATGGTAGGTGCAAAGCTCGTACCTACCAAGGGTTTGACCTGCGCAAATAAAAACCCCGGCAAAGGCAAACCTTCACCGGGGTACGTGGGTGTTGATTTTTCCAACCCTTCAAGCACAAACGATCAGCAAGCAATCGCGTATCGATCAGGCCTGCCGGCGGCTGCGTGCGGTCATCGACCCGGCCAGGGCCAGCACGCCCATTGCGCCCAGCACAGCTGTCACCGGTTCGGGAATCGGTTGTGTTGCCACCTGACGCGACACTTCAAAGTTGTAGGTGATTGGTTCCTGCTCGGCGAAGGCAATCGTGATGTTGTCCACCCCACCGTCAAACGGTCCCCAACCGGAACCAACGCCAGCGCTGATACCGATGATCAGACTGTCGCCCGACAAGGGTGAACTGACCTGTCCGACGGAAAAGCCGGCAATCCATTCACTGAGGTCTTTGTTATAGCCGCCGAATTCATTGCCCACGCCCAGGCCGAAGTTCCATAAGTTGGCGCTCATGTCCGGGCCGTAAAAATTGAACACATCCGTCGTCACCCAGGTGTCAGTCGGAACGACCGAGCCGTTGTAGGCCAATTCGAACACCAATCCGCCGCGATCGGTGATGGTGTTCAAATCGCCGTCGGCATCGAGCAACAGGCGAAGCACCGGGTGCTGCACCGCACTGTTGGTGCTGCTGGAACTGCGATACCAGTCATACGACAGTGCAGTCAGGTTTTCCAATCGGCCCAACGCACCGGTGGAAAAATAGTTGCCGCCGAAGTTCACGGCCTCGACCAGCAGTTCAACATCCGCCTTGGAGCTGGCGCCGCCCGGGCCAAGGGTCGTTTGCAGGCGCACCGAACCGTCACCACTGCGGGGATATTGCGTGTTGATGCCCACGATGCCGCTGTTGCGCACATTGTTGTAGTACCAGTCGCTGCCGACGACGGCCTGCCCCTGGTTGCTTCCGCTGGCGTTGGTGTACGCATCACCGGGCGCAGCGTTGTTGGCGTAAATCGTAATGGCCTGAGCCTGCATTGCCAGACCCAGCACACCCGCACCCGCCAGGGCGAACAAACTCAACTTCTTCATAATCACTCTCTCCCATTCTGTGTGCCCGACCCCGAAAGTGTCAGAGTCACGTCGGCACAAACCATCACCGTGCCCCGACTCACGCTGAGCCGAGGTTCTTGATTGAAGCATTTCAGTCATGGATTCAGCCTTCGCCGAATCCGTTGTATGGGGAAAGGTACGAGTACTGACGGGCAGGTCTCTCTCCCTCGCCGCGCACCGACTCACCACTTCCCTGCGATAACACTTTTTGAACTCAATGGCCGGAATACAACTTCATAGATAACACCATTCCCATACAAGGCAAGTAATCGTTACGATATGAAATGAAATTACCAAACAATATCGCCTGACAAGAGTGTTGATGGCAGCAAATAGGTAATCTGGCAAAACCAGTCAAACTTGGCGAAGGTCGGGTTGTGCCATTAATGACGTGATGTTGTTGAGGTCATTGAGGGTTGCACCAGGGTCACTGATCATGCGTGGGCTGCGGTCATGACCGACTCATCAAACCGTCTGCCCGTGGCGTGTAAAAACACATCTTCCAACGTCGGCTGACTCACCGACAATGCCGTAATGCGACCGGTGAAAGTTGAAGTAATCGTCGCTGCCAGTTGCGCGCCGTGGTTGTGTTCCAGTCGTATCACACCGTCGATCAACTTCGGTTGCGTCTGCTCTGACCAAGGTCCAAATCGCGTCGTGATTTCATCGACCAACATCACCGCATCGTCAGCACGGGTGGGGGTGAATGTGATGACATCGCCGCCGATGTTGCTTTTCAAGGATGCGGGACTGCCGGTGCGTACGAGCTTACCTTCATGCAAAACGGCAAGTTCATGGCAACGGTCTGCTTCCTCCATGAAGTGCGTCGTGAGTATCACGGTGACTTTTGATTGCTGATGCAAATCACGGAGCAATTGCCAAAGGTCGCGTCGGGCAGCCGGGTCCAGTCCGGTCGAGGGTTCGTCCAGTAACAACAATCGTGGTTTCGGGAGCAACGCCTTGGCGATTTCTACCCTTCGCCGTTGCCCGCCACTGAGTTTGCCCGTCAGGTCACCGGTTCGATCCGTCAAACCAAAATGAGCAAGCGATTCATTGATGCGTTGTTCGAGTTCGCGTCCGCACAGGCCGAACAGGTGGCCGTGGTGTTGCAGGTTTTCCCGAACGGTCAACTGACCATCGAGGCTGGGCATTTGAAACACCACACCCAGTTGTGTTCGTGCTGCCTGCGGTTGGGTCAATACATCATGCCCCAGAAGGCGGACGTGCTGTGCACGGGTCGGGCGAAGCAGGGTGGTGAGTATGCGAAACAGGGTGGTTTTGCCGCCGCCGTTGGGGCCTAAAATGCCGAACAACGTGCCTGCAGCGATATTCAGCGAAAGGTCATCCAGCGCGGGCTTGCCGGCGGGTTCATACTGATGGGTCAAACCGGCGATGTCGATGGCGGGGGTGATTGGGTTCATTGGTGTGGTGGTTCAACAGGCAATCGGTTGTTAGCGCCGCGACTTGTCGCGTCTGGTCGGTGTGGTTAATCAGTGAGTCGGTGAATCGGTTACTCGGTTAAACCAATACCAGCAAAATGTACAATCACTCGGCCACTCGGCCACTCGGCCACTCGGCCACTCGGCCACTTCCATCTTTCACCCACGATCCACCACGAGCAGCGCCAGCACCGCAGGCAAATACACCAATGACGCAAAAAACAAAGCCCTTGCCTGCGCCCGGTTGGGTTTGGCGACCACCGCCACCGCAAACCCCAAAAATACCAGCCCGGCCAGCAATGCCCCCGTGAAATACAACCCACCCGAAAAACCCAGCATCGTCGGCATCAAACCCACCGGAAGCAGCGCCACGCAACCCAAAAGCATCTGCCGAAACGTACTTCGGCCACTTGGATCAATCACCGGCAACATCGGAAAACCGCCCCGTGCATAATCGTCCCGGTACAACCAGGCAATCGCCAAAAAGTGCGGCAGTTGCCATAAAAACATGATCGCAAACACCACCCACGCCTCCGGCCCGAACCGGCCCGTCACCGCTGTGTACCCGATCACCGGCGGCAGCGCCCCGGGAACCGCCCCGATCACCGTCGATAAACTCGTCACCCGCTTCATCGGCGTGTACACCAGCACATAACTGATGATCGTGAACCCCGACACCGCCGCCGCCAACGGGTGCGTGCCCCACCACAAAATCACCACCCCCAGCAGCGACCATACCAGCCCCGTGACCAACCCCATCATCATGCTGATACGACCCGCTGGTATCGGTCGCAAGCGCGTGCGCATCATGCGGGCATCGGTGTCACGCTCCATCACCTGATTCAATGCCCCCGCACCCATGCACGACAAAGCTGTGCCCAGCAGCGTCATCGCCGTCAGCAACGTTTGCGTTTCCCACAACCCCAGTGATCGTCTGCCAAGTTCCAGCCCGATCCACGCGGTGATCACCACCATCAGCGTGATGCGCAACTTGGCCAATTGCACCAGGTCACTGGTCACCTGCGCCCACACGCTGCGACGAGTGACGGCATCGGTCTGCAAAACTTCGAGGTTGTCGGTACTGATCTGACTCATGAAGTCGCCATCGTGGTGTCGGACATATTAGGCACACTCGTCGCGCCCGGCTGTGCTTTTGCCGTCAAACTAGCCGGAACATACACCCACTTCGGCGGTATCCGACAAATGCGCAGATAAATCACAAATGATAACGCCAGTATCGCCGCACCAACTGCCTGATGAATCGTCGAAATGTACGGGAAGCGCAGCGACCATATCACCAGTGCCCCCAGCATCACCTGCAACAGCAGCATCACCAGCAAACCCAGCACCGCACGACTCACCAATGGTTGCCTGCCATATAACCTGCCCACCTGCACAATCAGCATCAGCCCCAGTATCACCACCACCGTCGCCCACACGCGATGACCGTAAGCCACCCACACCTGTGCCAGCGTGTAATGATCCAGCACCATGCCCGTCTGGTAATGATCGACAAAGTATTGATCGCTCATGTGCTCGATGGCGTGGTCCAAATCGGCCTGCGTTATCGGCGGAGCAATGCCCCCGTAGTTGAGCGGAAAATCAGGCACCGCCAGTGCCGACTTGGTGTGACGCACCCCCGCCCCCAACGCCAGTTGCACGATCACCGCCGATAAAAACGCCACCGCCACCACCTTCGCCGACGTCGGCACCCCTTGCGCCACTTTGTTGTCCCCGGTCGATTGTCTGGTTGCTTGCGGGTGGTTGCTTGATGCGCTGGGTTGCGTTGTAACGACATCGTGGCTGACAACCCACTGGTCACGAGCCGACCACCAGTGACTGGTTGCCGCGGCACAGAGCACCGTCAGACACAAAAACAATTGGCCGACGATCCCGTGAATGATCGCCAGCGTGGTTGCCAGTGTTTCGTTGATGCGCTGGGCGCTGACATCACCTCCGACGCCGGTGAAATCCCCCGTGGCAAAAATCACGCGAAAGCCGCCCAGTCCGCCTTGAATCAGCACCAGCACCAAAAGCAACACACCCACCCGGCGCAACCAGGGGCGATGTGGCTGTGATCGCCACAGCCAGACCGTCATGATGATCGTCATCAGCCCGATGAGCGTGCCTTTCAAGCGATGCACATGTTCATGGAACACGCCCCCGGTCCAAAAATAAATCGGGTAGGTGAACATGTTGTACTCAAAGGTCGTCGGCCAATCGGGCACCGCCAGACCTGCACCGTGACTGGTGACGTTGCCGCCGGAGGCGATGAGGATGAAGGTGAGCACCACCATCCACACCGCAAACAGGTGCAGTTTGGGGTGATAGGCGTTGGGTTTGTCAAGGTTCAGCGTTGCGGTTGTCATGGCCCACAAGTGTAAGGGCAATGGGGTCTTGAAAGCCAGCGCCGATGAACGGTTGATTGCGTTATTGCTGGAGCGATCAAGCAACCACGCCCGGTCTTTGTGGTTGATCGTTTTCAATCACCTTACAATGCGGCGATGAATCAGCAGCCCGATGAAACCACGCCCACGCAGATGTCCTTCGGGGAACACTTGGAGGAGCTGCGCAAACGGCTGCTCTACGCCATTTACGGCACGGTGGCTTGTTCGACGCTGACATTCATTTACGGACGCGAATTGATTGCCTGGTTATGCAAACCCCTGGCTCATGCCCAGCGCAACATCGATCTGCCTGCGCAGACGGTGACGATGTCGGTCACCTCCGGGTTTTTCATTTACATGAAGGTGGCCCTGATTGCCGGGCTGGTGCTGGCCAGTCCCTGGGTGGTGTATCAATTGTGGAAGTTCGTCTCGCAGGGGCTTTACGCCAGTGAAAAACATGCGGTGGTGTTACTGGCCCCGTTCAGCACATTCATGACCCTGCTGGGGGTGTTGTTTTCGTATTACGTGCTGCTGCCCATGGCCCTTGCGTTTCTGATATTTTTCTCCGCCAGTTACCCGTCGATTCCCGCAGGCGAACCCAACCTGCTTGATCATGTATCGCGCTGGGCAAGGTCGCTGGATTTATCCATGATGCGTGCTGATGAAAAAGCGACAACCGGTACACCGACGTCGGCGTTCGCAGTGGCACCAGAGGCGGGGGGGCAAACGGTGGGGGAAAATGAAACATTGGAAAAACAGACACCGCTCCTTCACGGTCGCGGCTCGTTAAATACAAACGCCCCCGGCGGGCCGACGTATATTGAAATGCGTAAGGACGATCCGCCGGTGGGTGAGTTGACGGATGGGCGTTGGTGGCTGAACACGAGCATGCAGGAATTGCGCACGGTGGTGCAGGGCAAGGTGCGGGTGGTGCCGTTGGGGGCAGCGGTGCAGAACGTGCCGCTGATTGAGCTGGGGGCGTACATCAATTTTGTGGTGTACATGATTCTGGCGACGGTGATTTCGTTTCAACTGCCGGTGGTGATGATGCTGCTGGGTTGGACCCGGCTGCTCAACCCCGACACGCTGGGCGAATGGCGAAAGTATGTGATATTCGGCTGCTTCGTGGCGGCAGCTTTGATCACACCTTCGGGCGACCCGATCAACATGACCCTATTGGCTGTGCCGTTGTATGTGCTGTTTGAGTTTGGGTTGCTGCTGATGCGCTGGACCTATCGCCGGGCGGAGAAGGCAGCCATGGCAGCGGATGCGGAGGAAGGGCCTTGGAATGAGTGATGGATGATGGATAAAGGATGATGTTCAACTTTAAACAACGCGAGTGTTGTATGAGTGGAACACTTCGGTGTTTGGTTGACCGGTTACAGAGCCGGGCTGTGTCGGCCCGGTCGATATCAATAAATCAATATGTTCATACCGGGGCGACACGCCCCGGCTCTACATACCTACTGCGGGTGCTCAATGGCACATAAATCATGCAAACAGAAAAACCGCACGTTGCCATGCGGTGTTGCTGATTCATTTGAAAAACCAGTCGTCGAAACTTACCAGGCAAAGTGGGCAAACGCGCGGTTGGCATCGGCCATTTTGTGGGTGTTTTCGCGGGTGGTGACAGCCTTGCCGGTGTTCTGTGAAGCGTCCATCAATTCCTTGGCGAGCTTGAGGTGCATGGGCTTGCCTTTTTCCGAACGGGCAGCTTCGATGATCCAGCGAAACGCCAAACTTTGCTGACGCTTGCGGTTCACGCTCATGGGCACCTGGTAGTTGGCACCACCGACGCGGCGGGAACGCACTTCCACTTCGGGCCGGACGTTGTCGATCGCCTTTTTGAACACATCCAGCGGGGCTGTGCCTTTGCTGCGTTTTTCGATTTCCGAAAGGGCATCGTACACCACGCGCTCAGCCACGGATTTTTTACCGTCGCGCATGATGCAGTTGATGAAGCGTGAAAGTTCCTTGCTGCCGTATTTGGCGTCCGGTCGGAGCTGCTCGGCTGCGTGTGTGATGCGTCCACCCATGGTTCGAATATCCTTTGCTGTTCAACCACAACTCAACCGGTGGTTGCTCGGCTGCGGCTCGTCCGCCCATCACATGACGGGCCTCTCGTTCACCCACCCCAGGCACCATTTGAACCCGGGGCGATTACTTGCCGCTGTGAATTATTTTCTGATTTGGCGATTTCTGATTTGGCGATTTTTTTGACAGATTCCATTGAGCGTGGGTCTGCCTAGATAAATCACTGAATCACACAATCACCAAATCGCCAGATCACCAAATCGCTAAATGAGATCAATTACTTGGCAGCGGCGGCAGCGGCCTTTTTGACACCATACTTGGACCGACCTTGCCGCCGACCTTCGACACCCAGCCAGCCGGGCGCGCCGCGTACGATGTGGTAACGCACACCGGGCAGGTCGCGGACACGTCCGCCACGCACCAGCACGATCGAGTGTTCCTGCAGGTTGTGGCCTTCGCCGCCGATGTAGGCCGTGACTTCCTTGCCGTTGGACAGGCGAACACGTGCGACCTTACGCAAGGCGGAGTTGGGTTTCTTGGGGGTGACGGTTTTGACCTGCAAACACACGCCACGCTTCTGCGGCGACTGGTTGAGGTCCTTGGTACGCATGACACCCGCCAGGGAAACCCGCGGTTTACGAATCAGTTGATTGATCGTCGGCATAGTCGCTCTCGTAAAAACGTTGTCCATCACCAGCCGCCACCGACTGTGGCGAGCCAATCATTATAAGGTTCCCTTGAATTGATGCAAACGCGGAACATTGAATGTTGCACCGCCGCCCTCGGCGGTGCGATTGACCAAGGAGGTTCACCCAGCCGGGGGCGGCTGGACCACAAACAGACGCGATCAACCGCGGTGCTATGACAACTGACGCCGAGGTCTTTAGCGCCGGATTTTACCCGCAATCATCCGGCCCTGAAGGGCTCGGCGTCAAACTCAGGCGTCAAGCGTCCGCGCTAAACAAATTCGACATTCGACATTCAATCACACCCCCCGTGTCTGCGGGTCCCATATGAGCTTATGTAACTGGGTTTGCAAACGCACCCTGCCCGGCAGCATCCCTGCACGCTGATCCGCCAGCACCCATTCCGCCAAATCACGCAAACTTAACCCGTGGATGCCGAGCAATTCTTTACCGGGGGGCATTTCATGCACTGCACTGAGCAACACCGCATGCACCCGTTCCACCAGCCGATGTTTCACAATCACATCCCTCGCCCAGGTGTAATCATCACGGCTGCACAACACCAGTTTGATTTCATCACGGGGTTGCAGGTGATCGAGGTTGGCCCACAGGTTGCGGGACGCTTCGCCGCTGCCGGGGGTTTTGAGGTCCATGATGCGAATGATGCGCGGGTCGCAGCCGGCTATGTCGCACGCCCCCGAGGTTTCCACCAGCACGGTTTTTCCCGAATCGCACAGCCGGGTCATCAGTTCATGCACACCCGGTTGCAGCAGCGGTTCGCCACCGGTGACTTCGACGAGCGCACACCCCGGCCCGATGCGTTCGACTTCACGCAATATGTCGTCGAGGCTGCGACGCTCACCTTCATGAAAGGCGTATTCGGTGTCGCAGTAAGTGCAGCGCAAATGGCAGCCGGTCAGCCGAATGAAAACGCAGGGCAACCCCGCCCAGGTGCTTTCGCCCTGAATCGAGTGAAACATTTCGTTGATACGCAGCGTGGTGGTCATGATGTCGAAGTACCGGGTGAATTGTATGGGTGAACGCCGCAACTTGTCGCGTTGAAAGAAGTGGTCGAGTGGCCAAGTGACGGAACCATATTCGGCAGTTAGCGCCGCGATTTAGCGCGTCTGATCGGATGTGGTTAATCGGTTGGTCGGTGAGTCGGTAAATCGGTCAGTGTAAAGACAGTTATACACCGAGTAACCGATTCACTGACTCACCGATTCACCACGATGACAAGACGCGATAAATCGCGGCGCTAACTTCTATGCTTGTTCTCTCGCCAACTGTATCAACAATTCACGAACGTTCATTTCCAAAACCGGATGCACAAACCCCGGGTCCAGGTCCGCCAGCGGCGTGAGCACAAACCAGCGTTCGTGCAAACGCGGGTGAGGCAGTGTCAACCCGCCCTCATTCATCATCAGGTCATCGTAAAACAACAGGTCCAAATCCAGCGTGCGCGGCCCCCATGTTTGGCGTCGATCCAACGGCTCACGCCCCGCTTGTTTTTCAATATTTTGCAAGGCCTGCAACAACCCCACAGGTGAAAGTGAACTGCGCAGCTCAACTGCGGCGTTGAGAAACAATCCCTGTGCCACCGGACCCAGCGGCGGCGTTTCGTACACGTTGCTCACCTTGACCAGTTCCGTGCCGGGCAACTCGGCAAGCAGACGCAGCGCCAGGTGAATATAGCCCTGACGGTCGCCGACGTTGCTGCCGATGCCGATGAAAACTCTGGCCACGGCATGGTTGTACGTGCTGAACCCTCGTCATGCAAACTCAGGGGCAATCGCGTGCGGAAGGGTTTGTACTGAGTTGGATGTCGATGCTGATGCCCAGTATCATGCCCAGCCGATGAACAGGGCATACAGTTTGGTTCGCAACCACTCACCCATGAGGTCCACCATGCCGATACACGATGCCTACGCACAGACCCTCGCCTCCGCTTTGCGTCCTGGTTCGCAGGCTCAGCCGATGATGTCGATGCACGCTTCGGTGCAGTCGCCGATGCAGCGGTACCGGGAAATGACGATTGATGAACTGCTGCTGGAAAATCGCATTGTGTTCCTGGTGGGTGAAATCAATCACGTTTCCGCCACGGGGGTGATCATGCGGCTGCTTTATCTGCAAAATCAGAAGCGGCAGGTCGATATCAACCTGTACATCAATTCGCCCGGAGGCAGTGTCGATGACACGCTGGCGATTTACGACACGATTCGCTACCTCAATTGTGATGTTTCGACGGTGTGCATCGGCAGGGCCATGAGCGGCGGGGCGATCGTGCTGGCTTCGGGCACCAAGGGCAAACGCTACATTCTGCCGCACGCCAAGGTGATGATTCACCAGCCCTTCGGCGGGGTGTATGGGCAGACCTCCGACATCAAAATTCAGGCGGAGGAAATACTCAAGTCCAAGCGCACGATAAACGAACTTTTGGCCAAGCACACAGGGAAAACACCGGAACAGGTCGAAACCGACAGCGAACGCGACCGTTATTTTTCGGCGCAGGAAGCCAAGGACTACGGCCTGGTCGATGACGTGATCGAACAAGCCCCTGCGGAAGAAAAACGAACCTCGCATTGAGTGGCGCAAGGCTCTTGCGAGACACCGTTTTACGCTTGCATTACCATGACTGCATGTCCAGTGATTTTGCAACGCGAGCGGACCAGTGGCTTGATTACATTATTGCCCACAGCAACAACCCGACGAACACCGTATGGGGCATGTACCGCTGTTTTGATGGGTATGCCCTGGCGCACTTTGCCCGAAAAAGTCAGCTAGAAAAAGGTTGGCTGCGCTTCCGTGAAACGTTGGACATGATCGACGCCAACTTTGCGGAGGAGGACAACAACCCAGCCGCCAAGTGGCATTTGGCCGACTTCGCCCTGCATCCGTTGTTGCGCATGCACTTTTTGCATCGTGCGTCGGGACTGGAGCGGGAAGAACGTGATCGTGACACCTGGTTGCGTTTTGAAAACATCGTGCGCAGTTTTCGCTGGCACTTTGGCGACCTGACGGAAAACCACAACCTGTTGCACATGGCCGGGCGATACCTTTGCCCGCAGCGCATCGAGGGCATGACATTTCACGATGGTCGATCGGCTGAGGTACATCGACAACAGGCACGCGACGAATTGCGGCGCTGGATGGACAAGTGGGTGACCCGTGGCAGCAGCGAATGGGGGGCGGACATTTACTACAACATCAACCTGCTGGCTCTCTTTAACCTGGCGGACTTTGCAGGCGATGCCGAGGTTCAGCAGCAGGCGACGGCGGTACTGAACCTGTTCATGCTCGAAGAAGCGATGGAAAGTTTTGCCGGGGCGATGGTCGGGGCTGCCAGGCGGTCGTATTCATGTTACCGGGTGGACGGTCGGTTGAACCCGTCGTCACCGTTGCATCACTTGTGCTTTGGCATGGGGATTTACAACCTGAATTTTATCGGGGCGGTGATCGAGGCGGCGACCAGCGGGTATCGTGTGCCGGAGGCGATTGTGCGCATCGCGCAGCCGCCGATGAAACCCATTGAGACGGGCAGCACGCATTTGGAGGGGCTGTTTCGCAGTGGGCCGTTTGCGCGTGATGCGAGCGACCCGCCGATGGAAGATCACCTGGGCAGGCACACCTGGCGCAGCCGTGGGGCGATGCTGTCGGTGATGAACAGCGGCGGCGGACGGGCACGTTACACCGAACAGGTGTTTCAAGTGACGCTGGGCGAGCGGGCGGTGGTGTTTGCCAATCAACCGGGTGTGGGCATTTCATCCGACGGGGTGAAGCGTGAGGCCAACCTGTTGGATATGTACGCAGCGATGCCGTCGGTGAAGGGCGACCCGTTGATTGAATCAGATTCGATGGAGTCGTGTTTGGCGATGTCGCATGGTTATTGGGTGATTGGCAACATGCCGCCGGGGATGGAGGGTGATTTGCGACCGGGCTTTTGGCAGGGCAATCATTACGGGCCGCGCAGTTATGGGGCAGGGCCGATGGCGATGTGTGTGTATCGCATCGGGGATGATGCGCTATTTCCGTTTGTGCATGCTTTTTTTCCGCGCGACGCTTTTGCCCTGGTGCGCGACCGTTCACAGGACACCGGTTGGATCATCGCACAACAGGGCAGGGGCTACGTGGGTGTATGGGCCGGCACCAAAGCGCAGTGGACAAGGCAGGGCATATGGACGGATATCGAAGTGCGTTATGCGGGGCCATGCGTCGGCTTGTTGTGCATTGTGAGTGACATCGATCATCATGCGTCGATCGAGGCGTTTGAAGAATCCTTGGCGGACATTGCACCGCAGTGGCATGCCGATGAACTGAGGTTGTCAGCCACACCGCCGGGCGGGAAGCGCGTGACCCTTGATTACCTGCAAGGCCCGTTGCGTGAGGGCCAGCGTATTGACACCCGTGGTCCGCGAATGGTCACGCCCTGGGGCTGCATGGCCTTGGGTGAAGGCAGCATTGAATTGAATGTGGACGGCGTTCGCCAACGGATTGTGTATGCGTGATGAAAGTGGCACTGATGTGATTGACGCCGCGCCCTTGAGGGCTGGTGCTTTGCATTTGAATGAAGGAAAACATTTCGGGGCTAAAGCCCTCGGCGTCATTGTTAATAATCAGGCTGAAATTCACCTGATGTGAAGTATAAGCGTCATTGGGAACAGGAGGCCTATTGCAGCAGGGGGGAAAAGTCCGCCAGGTACACTCGGCGTGTGTTTCCTTGAACGCCGTTGAAGGTGACCCAGCGCCAGGTGCGGTCCCATGAGGGATGCGGATCGACGCGCAGTGCTTTGTGCGGTTTGGGTTCGATCAGGGCACCGATGCGCAGGGCTTCCAATTCGCTAAGGTTTTGGCGATCGATCCAGCGCAGCGGAACCGTACCATCACGGGCAAAGGCTTTTTCCGCTGCGTAGGTATCCGCAAGGATGTGTCGCCCGTCGGGGTGAGCGGTGGGGTGACCTGACCCCGGCGGTGCATCGAACATTTTGTGCAACCGGCTGCCATCGTAACGCACCTGCCAGAGACGCAAACCGTTGCGCTCGTAGTTCAGGTTCATGAGCAGATGCGCATCATCGGGGAACCAGTTGGTGTGATGTCCGCCAAAGGCCCAGTATGGGCTGGGGACCGCGTTGTGAACCTCGCTGCCATCGGGCCGCAGGGTCAGTATGTCAAAACGCATGCCTTCGGGACCGGAGTGGGGCACATCAAAGCCGCCGCCACAGGTGACGGGGAAACGACGGACCGAGAACATGATGCGCCCGCCGGAGGGACTCCATTTGCAATGAAAGCCGTAAATTTCCCAGTCGTCGAGGTTCGCACCCTTGAGGTCCGGGATGAACTGCACCGCCCTGGAGAGCGGCAGCACCAGTTTGCGTTCGCCGGTCAGCACATCGGTGATGAACAAACCTTTGTCATCACGGGCACCCCGATGCCGCTCCACTTTGTCATCGGGAATGATCACCCCGTAACCGGTTTGCATGCGACGCATCACAGCGAGGTCGGCTGAGGCGATATGGCGACCATCACGCGAAACGTGGTAAACACCCCCGGGCAGACGCTCGCTTTGACCGGTGAACGGATCGAGTTTCACCGCATGACAGGTCCAGGTTTGCGGATCAACATCATTGAAAAGCAAGGTGTGATCATCAGGTCCCCAATGAATGTTGGCCCCCAGTTGCGTTTCAAACCCGCAGGTCTGTGCGACCACCCGTTCGCTGCCCTGTGCCAGATCGATGAGCACCACCTGCCCCTGATCGCCGGGGGAGGGTAAACGGTCTTCAAAGGGCAGACGAAACACCGCCACATACCGCCCCGATGGGCTGATGGGAGTCGTGACGAAAAAGCGATGCAGACATCGGCCCTCATGCGGCGTCAAACACCAGATCGGCACCTTGGGGTCAAAATCATGGTAACGGGGAAAGTGCTGGTCCAGTTGATGGGCGGAAGAGGAGTTCAACCAATAATCGGATGTGGTGTTCATGGCGATGTAATCATATCAGTCACTTCACCCCTTCTTCGCATTTGCCAAACCCCGGCTGGTGCGGCCATAATGAACTGTTTCCACTCACCCAACTGGCGCTACCCTGTGGTTGCGTCACCTGGCGCTGCTGAATGTTTGCGCCACGATGCATGGAGCGACCTGACTGATGACTGCCAACACCGCGATGTATGCTGAAGAAATTCGTGACACCGTCA
>CAZJMK010000030.1:0-44290 GCA_964547135.1 uncultured Phycisphaeraceae bacterium
CGACCACTCGACCACTCGACCACTCGACCACTCGACCACTCGACCACTCGACCACCTGGCCACTTCTTACTTTGTGCCAAGGTCTGTTAAACTTCTGATGTGGTTGCCGTGTGGTGACCGATGGGTTTGATGAAGCGATAAAGACAAAGTATGAATGAGTTACTAGCGCCATTTGCATCATTAACCAGACTGCTTGGACCCCCTCTCCCACCGGGAGAGGGTGGACGAGTCCGCGAGGCCGGGTGACGGCGCGATGTAGAAAAGGTCATGAATCAAAGGGTTTTCGAATACCAGGCACGCCCTCACCCCTGCCCTCTCCCGGAGGGAGAGGGGGAGAAAACACCTCCCGAGTGGATCAATCTTGCATGACACCTGCCGCCGCGCAAAACACCCCTGCAACTGCAACGCCGACGATGACGCCCTCGGCACAGATGCACGCCCTGTTTGATGCCACCATCGGGCATTACCTTGCGTGTTTGCAGGAATACCTGAGTGACACGGCTGTGTCGGAGGTGATGGTCAACCGCTGGGATGAAATCTACATCGAACGCGACGGGAAAATCACCAAAACCAATGCCAGGTTCCCCGATCAGGAAGCCTACGACGCAGCGGTGAATAACATTTTGCAGTTCACCGGCAAAACGCTCACCGAAAATCAAATGTTGTTGGATTCGAGGTTGCCTGATGGGTCACGGGTGCATGTGGCACGCGAGCCTTGCAGTCGGCATGGCACGGTGATGACGATTCGTAAATTCAATCGCCAGATGCTCGACATGGATTGGCTGATCGAGCTGGGCACGCTGACCGAACAGGCGGCAGCGTTTCTGCGCACTGCGGTACGCAACGAACGCAATGTGCTGGTCACCGGCGGAACCAGTTCGGGTAAAACCTCGCTGCTCAATGCCTTGTCAGCTTACATCCCCAGCGGCGAACGGGTGGTGGTGATCGAGGACAGCACCGAATTGCAGCTGCAGCAGGACCATGTGATTTCACTGGAATGCCGACAGGCGGATCGTTACGGGCGCGGGGCCATCGGCATCCGTGAATTGTTTCGTTCGAGCTTGCGCCTGCGACCGGATCGAATCGTGATCGGGGAAGTGCGCGGCGGCGAGGCACTGGACATGATTCAAGCCATGACCAGCGGCCACGGGGGATCGATGGGCACACTGCACGCCAACAACCCGCATGATGCCCTCAATCGACTGGAAACGATGGCATTGATGAGTCAGGTGGAGTTGCCGTTGCATGCACTGCGGGCACAGATCGCCTCAGCCATTGACATCGTGGTGCAGATGAGCAGGCATATTGGCGGATATCGCAAGGTTACCCAGATTACCGAAGTTCACACCCTCGGCGATGATGGGAAATATCGTTTGCAGGACCTGTTTACGCTGCAAAGTGTGGGGGAGGAAAAAACACCGGAGAAAAGGATGCAATTAGTATGGACCGGTGTGCGTTGTGCCATGGCGGGGACGTTGCGACAGGAAGAAATGCAGCGCGTGCCCGAGTCGGTCAAAGCGTTGTTTGGTTGAAGATAGGCCGAAGAACCAAGCATGTTCAATTCAAGATCAACCTCGCTCATCCGCCCTCACCCCTGCCCTCTCCCGGGGGGAGAGGGGGTAGCCAAGGCGAACCGTCCAAGGCGGCGCTCAATCACTCGGAAAATGATGTTGCGAATGTATCAGTGGCATCGGCAGGAGCGCGGAGCGACGACGCTGGAATGGGCGATGCTGTTGATGGCCATCGGCATACCGGCAGCGACGATCAGTTTTGTGGTGCTGCGGTTGCTCGGACAGTACAGCAAAATGACTTTGACATTGACGAACCTGCCCTGGCCGTGAATCACGGGGCTTGTTGGTGAACCAATGAACTGGGCAATGCGTCCAATTTGTAGAAGGAGCCAATGATGAAAACGATTGCGAACTTTTTGAAACGACTGCATCGCAACGAGCAAGGGGCGGAGGGCCTGGAAAAGATTTTAATTCTGGCGGCGATCGTCATTCCGCTATTGGGCGTGCTGATTTTCTTCCGTGGGCGAATCACCGAGCTGGTGGAAGAGGCATGGGAAAACATGACCGACAAGGGCGATGTGACGGATCAACAAACCCCCGGCATTCCGTAAACGAGCAGGGATGCAGACCCAGGCGCTGACAACCTTTGCGGTGCTCGGTGCGGTGCTTTGTACGGCAGCGGTGATTGATGTGCGCACCGGACGCATACCCAATGTGCTGGTGTACCCGGCAATGCTGCTGGGGTTGCTCATGGCGATGGGTTTTGGTCTTTCACAACACGGATTGGGCGGATTGTGGGATGGGGCCTCGGCCTCGTTCACGGCGTTCATGGCAGCGGCTTTGCCGTTTGCCTTTTTTTTCATGCTCGGAGCCATCGGCGGCGGGGATGTGAAACTCATGGCTGCGGTCGGAGCCATCAGCGCCCGATGGGAATGCGTACTGGGAACCGCTTTGTACGGATTCATCATCGGGTTGTTCATGGCGATTTTTGTGATGATTCAGCGCGGATTGGTAAAGCAGACGATGCAGCGGTTATGGATTGCGGTGGTGACGGTACGGGCGGGGGTGAAGCATGAATTGCCGACGGACAGCCCGAGGTTGCCGTATGCCCTGGCGTTTGCGATCGGCGGATTGATTGCCGGGGCGGAGCACCTGCTGCGTTTGCAGATGCCCTGGTCGGAATATTTTGGGTGAGGATCGTCGGTGAAGTTGTACTTAAAGATTGGTAGGTTTTTGATCATGACTCGAATGCAGCGGATATGATGACTTATCAAGCCTTGTGCCCCTTGAGCAAGGACAGGTTGCATGAGGATCGTTGCGACAATCATTTCGACCAGCGAACCGACCTGGTTGTGGCAGGCACTGACCAGTGAACGGTCGGTGCATGGCTTGCTTTGGATTGTCGTACTTGGGTTGCTGGTGGTGATGGCAGTCGGGTCACTCACGCGACTGGCCCCCCACCGCCGACGGTTGAAACATTTGTGGGTCAATGACGATGGCACAGCGATGATGGAATTTGCGCTGGTTCTGCCGTTTTTACTTTTCATGATGCTGCTGCTGGCACAGGTGACGCTCATCTCGGCGGGGAATGTGCAGGTGCATTACGCTGGTTACGCCGCGACGCGCACCGCCATTACACAGATACCGCGGGACCACAGCGCATCAGGCGGGTCGGCCGGCAACCTGATCACGGCTGGGGAGGGTGATACGAAATACGACATGATTCACCGGGCTGGGGCCTTGGCATGTGTGCCGATCAGCGGGCGGGCGACCAGTGGTTCGGTGAATGCGGATGCGTACCTGCAGGGGTTGCGTGCTTACTTTGCGAGTTTGAATCGCTCGGCTGAGCCTTGGGTGGCCGAACCCTTGAAAGACCGGGTGCGCTATGCGTTCAACCACACCAGCATCACTTTGGCAAGTACGACGATCAACGGCGATGGCAGTGTAAGTGCAACCCTGTTGGGTTCGGGTGAAACCTACAGGTTTGCACCACGCGAACCGGTGACGGTGCGCTTGCTGCATGAATTGGATTTGTCGGTGCCGTATGTGCGGGCGTTTTTCGCGGATGGCAGTCATGAAACCGGGAGATTTGCCAATGTGATGGCGCAATACACGCTGATCAATGAAGGCGACCCGACGGAATTGCCGGAGGAGCCGAGCTTGCAGCGCTTGCCGTAAGGATGATCTGCCACGGAGAAGAGAAGTGGCCATGTGGCCAAGTGGTCGAGTGCCGGAAGAGTATTCGGAAGATAGCGCCGCGATTTGTCGCGTCTGATCGGAGTGGTTAAACAGTTGGTCGGTGACTCGGCCTGTATGGTATTCGTTTTTCTGACCGATTAACCGACTAGCCGACCAACCGATTAACCATTCAATTTCGGAGCATTATGAACCCAACGCCCAGCAACATCACGGACGCGAACCTGCAACCCGGCGACAAAATCGCGCAGTATGAAATTGTCGGAGTGCTGGGTGTCGGCGGGATGTCGCGTGTGTGGAAGGCGGTGGACCGATTATTGGATCGACCGATTGCCATCAAACAACTGTCGGTGGACCTGAAAAATGCGGAGAACGTCGAAGCCCTGCGGGAGCGATTTCGCAAGGAAGCGGAACTGCAAAAGCGGGTGTCGGGGCTGCATAAAAACCTGGTGAAGGTGATCGACCTGGTGGAAGACCCGCGCGGGTTGTTTTTGTTGATGGAGTATGTTGAGGGGCAGTCGTTGGAGACGTATTTGAGCAAACGCCCTCAGGGGATGGAGCCGAAAACGGCCCTGGTGATTGTGGGTTCGGTGGCACAGGCGTTGGCAGTATTGCATGAACAAGGGGTGGTGCATCGTGACCTGAAGCCGGGCAATGTGCTGTTGCCCAAAACCGGGGGAGTGAAGGTTTGTGATTTCGGTTTGGCGATGTTGATGGATGACCCGACTTCGCCGGAGTTGGGCACGGTGCGTTACATGGCGCCGGAGTGTTTCAGCGAGAGCAAGGCCGAGGCTCGCAGTGATATGTATGCACTGGGGATGATGGCATATGAAATGCTGGCTGGGCGGGAAAAGTTCAATGAGGTTTTCAAAACGGTGGTGCGCGATCAACGGAATCAGGCCCTGCGCTGGATGAAGTGGCATACCAATCTGAGAACCACGGTGCCGACGTTATCGGAGATAAACCCGGAGGTGCCGGGGGCGATGAGCGAACTGGTGGCTCGGCTGATGGAAAAGGATGCAGGCAAACGCCTCGGCTCAGCCAGCGAATTGCTGGAGGCGATTCGACGACACTTTCAAAATGGGCATGGTGAGGGTGAGGCCGGTGGGGCGAGCAATGGCAGCAGTTCCGTGAATGCCACGACCAACACGACAGCACCGGAAACCAGCAGCCAACCTACCGCTGCGTTACCCAAGGCGAATCGCCAACCGCTGCTGATCGGAGCGGTGATCGCTGCGGTGCTTTTGATCGGTTTTGGGGTGTGGGGTTACAGCGCATTTACCAGTGCGCAAGCGGCGAAAGCAGCGCGGGAAACGGCGCAGAAGGAATACGCGGCTGCACTGGCTGAATTCAAACAGGGCAATTACAGGCAGGCACTGCCGATGTTTGAAAAGGTGGCGTCGGAATGGAAGCATGACAATCGATTGTCGAGTTTCAGCAAGGCGCATGCGCGGATGGCTGAGGGTGAGTTGTTGTATGGCGAAGGTCAGTTCGCGGCTGCGGAAGAAAAATACCTGGAAGCGGAACGCATCGGGCTGGTGGCGGAAAGTTTTGCAGGGTTGGACCGCGACCTGCTCAAAAAGCGGATGAACGAAGCACGCACCCGACTGAGTGTGATCAACATCGTCAATGAAATTGAATCGCTGATTGGTAATGAACGGTTCACGGATGCACGGGAACGATTGCAGCGGACGCTTCGAGTGAGTGGGCAAAGTCTGACGCCGGAGGAAAGCTCGCGTTTGGGGGAATTGGGGGCACGCATCGAAGGACAGGAACGACAAACACAGATTACAGGGGTGATGAATCGCGCCCGGGAATTGGCGGCAGCAGGTCAGCGGGATGAGGCACTGGCATTTTTGGAAACGTCATTGCGACGATACCCCAATCGTGAATTGCAGCAATTGTCAGCTGAGTTTCGCAAAGAAATCGAATTGGAAAAGGCGCTCAATGACCTGACGGTGGCGGAAACCAATGGTGATTGGCCGGTGGCGGCAAGGGCGGCTCGGAGGGCGTTGCAATTGCGGCGGGATGATACGGCGTTGCGGACCAGGCTGAATACGGTGCTGAGTCGGGCGGCGTATGAACGGGGACGGAAGTTGGAACAGGAGGGCGACACCAACGCGGCAAAGGCGGCGTATTTGGAAGCAACCGGGTTGGCGGAAAACAAGCCGGCGAGCGAGGCACTGGCACGCATCACCACGGTCGGGCAGCAGGAAAGCCTGCTCAAGGCGGCAGAGGACGCGGCTGCGCAGAACAACTGGGACGCAGCGATTCGTCATTATGAAAAAGCATTGGAGATCGGCCCGAATGTCGATGCGGCGGCGCAGCTCAAAACTGCAAGGTTGAATCAGAAAGCGGAACAGGCACGGGCGTTCATTGATGAAGGCGAGTTGGCCAAGGCAAGGGCTTTGTTGACGGAAGTGATACAGGCGGATGGGGAACACCCGCTGGCGACGGTGCAGGTGGATCGGCTGGTGCGGTTGCAGGAGTATCAGACGGCTGTGCAAAGAGGCGATGCGCTGCGCAAGGAAAGTCGATTTGGCGATGCGATGCGTGAGTATCGCAAAGCGCGGGAGGTCAGGGATACGCCGGAGGTTAAACAGCGATTGGATGAAGTGGAATATGAAAGCTGGGTGGCGCAGGCCAAGCGGGAAATATCGGTGCGCAACTGGCAGGCGGCGCAAAGTGCCCTGCAGGCGGCAAGGAATATTCGCGTGACGGATGAAGTGGACAAACTGTTGGCGGATGTGAATGAAATGATGAAGAAATAAGAATTTCGAATTTCGGATTTCGAATTTCGGATTTCGAATTTCGGATTTGTAGGGTTGGTCAGGCTAGGCTCTGCCTGAAAACGAGCCGCGACCGTGAGGGAGCGGTGGCTTGAATCCTCGAAAAACCGCTCCCTGAAGGGATCGGCGTCAAAGTCACGGTGATCGTCGCAAAAGGTTCAACCAATACACCGTCACCCTCATTGGAAACTTAACAACTGCGTTGGTGAACCATGAAAAAGAGTTACACGCATCGGCCCGGGGTGGTGATGGCGATGACGCTGTTGTGTCTGATGCTGCTGGTGGGGCTTTTGTTGTATGTGATGAATGTGGGATGGAACGCACAGGCACGATCGACCTTGCAGAACGCAGCCGACAGCAGCGCTGCAGCCGGGGCGGGGTGGGTGGCACGATCGTTCAACACGATGGCACTGAACAACACGTCGATGACACAGTTGATTGCAGCGGTGCAGGTGATTGACAGTGTGCCGCTGGCGGTGCAGTTGTCGCGGAAGGAACTCGATCAATGGTCCGGCAGGCTTCATCAGCAACAGTTACAAGGGATTGATGGGTGGTGGATTCAGTACGCCGTCGAGTTGTTCACCATGGAAGTTGATCGCATGGTTTATGACCGAAACGCGGGGCTGGAGCCACTGGACAATTTTTTCAATCACTCAGGGTTTGATGTGCGGGAGTTGACGCACTACTACGGCCCGGGGGGAACGCAAGGCAAATTTTGGGTCGCCATCGCGGCGATGGACAAACTCAATTTGGAGACCATGAACCAGTTGGGCGACCAGGCGGTAATCAATGCGACACTGGCGGCTCGCGCCAACCCGGCAACGGGTGACAGCACGGACGGGTTGTTGTTGCCGGTGGTGCCGGAGATACCCTGGAAGCGCGGCCACTTTGATGATTACGAGCGCCCGGTGAAGTACGGGTTGCTGCCCGGAAGTGATCAGCGGCTTTACAATCGGGAACCGGTGCCCGACGGTTTGGGGCAGGTGGATGATGTGGTGAAGCAGCGCGGCCCGTGGGACACGATTTTCGGGTGGCGAAGGATCATTGGTGGTGGTGTGCAGGGTTATTGGGTGCCCACCAACCGAGAAGCCATTGATAGTGCTCGTGGCAACACCCCCATCAGTCGTAGCAGTGGTGGAGGTGGGGATGGTCAATTCGTTGTGACTGGTCGAACACCGCCGACTCACTACGACACGTATGGTGTATTGGAATGGACGCTGGATCAGGCGACAGGTTCGATGGAGCACGAGGCGGGATTACTGAATCGATATACGTATCGATTACGGGAACTTGCACATTCGAAACTGGATTACCTCTGGCCGGGACCATTGAGGCAAACGGGGCTGCGGATGCGCGGCTACGAAAATACTGGGAAAAAAGCCGCCAATGATTGGAACTGGGAAATACCCATCAACAAGGATTACAATCGTTTTTGGGATGGCAGGAATAAACTTCGAACCGATCCGCCGGCGTATGAGTTTTTTTTGGAAGACGGTATCAACACGAGCAGCGATGATTGCACACTGCGAGTTCGTGATATGCGCACCGGTTTTACGGAGGTCACCTATATTCAACCGCGGGGGACGCAGAACTGGGTTTACGATGTGCTTGATGGCGATGACAACATCGTGATGGAAGGGTTGGGACGCGGTGTCAACGGCAACAACTTCGGCATGAGCATGCTCATTCCGACTCCGCCCAAACAAGTGGTTGACCCGGTATGGATCACGGATTTTAACAGTGCGGTGAATCACGCCGACGTCGCAGCCACCCGTCAGCAAATCAGGGAAACGTTGTTCCTTGCGGTTGAAATTGAAAGTAAATATTCGATGGGTCACGCCAAGTTTTTGACTCCGGGAACATGGCGCTATGTCGATGGCAGCAGTCGAGAACGCAGCACGACAACTTACCCGCGTTTGGCCAGCGTGGCAGGCTGGATGGACCCCCGTGGCTGGGGCATTCCGATGACCAGCCCCTATGTCTGGCTGGACCAATGGCAGTATCAGGTGAAATATGATTACACCCTCGGCCTTGATCCGAAAGATACTTCGGACGCAACGGAACCATTTACCGGTACGGTGTACTGCATCGATGCCTTTATCTTTTTGGGTATCAACGTGGGCCCGCTGATCGATGTGCGAAACCCCAATCCGTTGGCACAGGACATCAACGAAAAACTGGCCGCGCCGCTGGATTTTGATCATGCACAGATGCCCCCGGACAAGGCGGGCGAGGGTGTGCGGGAAAGTCGGCTGACGCTGTTGGGGCTGGCGTGGCGCGGCGGCGAAGCGGCGTGGTGGCCGGGGCGGTTTGGTTTGAATGATGCACCAAGAACCGTTGCCACAGCCCAGGTGACGATTTTCAACGATCACTCGTGGGACCTTTGGACACAGATGTGGAACACCCGGCTGGAACCGGTGCGCAACCTTGCAGGCTGGACCGACCGATTGTCACAGGCCAACCAGGGCGGACGATTGCCGGTGACGATCAGCAGCGAAGCGTTGAACAAGGTGATCGAGCAGTTGCGTGCTGCGGAGAAATTGGAAGCGGTGATGGCGACGCATTGAGGTGAACGATGAGCAACCATGAAAAAACAGAAGACGCGACAAGTCGCGGCGCTAACCAGATACTGGTGAGGTGTCGAGGCTCGGCGATGTTTGAAACGATGCTGGTCATACCGTTTTTGCTTTTTTTGCTGCTGGTGATTTTTTATGTCAGTAAGGATTCGGTGCGGGCGCAACATGGGCAGGCACTGGTGCGCTACGAATCATGGCGAGCGGCCACGGCAGAAGGCATACCCGCACCACAGGCGGGCACGCCACGAAGTCACCCGCAATTGAACTCACTGTTTTTCGGGGACGGGGCTGCAAGGTTGGAGGGGCAGGTGACCGTTGCGTTTCCGGGCACAGCTTTGGATAACCTGATTACTGCCTTGAACGATGCGGATGCGAATTTGTTGGCCGTGAAAATGCGCGAGCATTTTGACCGGGGTCGCACGGCTGGGTTTGCTTCGACGCACAGCGATGACCTGTCGTTGTGGCAACGCTTTAATGGGCCGATGCGTCAACAACACGTTCGCATCGGTCACAACTGGCGATTTGTGAATGGTTGGCGATTGGATGACCGGGGCGAAAAATGGGTGCATGCCGGCACGGGGCCGTGGCTGCTCAATCCGCCGGCACAGGAGGCATTTTTTGAAACGGTGGACGAGCCTTTGGCGAACTTTGCCGCTGAAGGAAATGTTTTGGCGGAGTCGATCAGGCAGGTGTATCGAGGCAGGCCGGGGTATGTTGGGCCGACGGTTTACACACCTTCGCCTTAATCAGAAGAAATGAAAGTTGTCGTTTGGAGATAACCGGGGCTGAAGCCCACGGCGTCATGATCGACTTGATGTTTGCGGTGTGATGCAACTCATGCGATGCTAGCCCGACGCAAGTTGATGTGTGAAAGCGAGGTTGAAGGCATGGCTGAACGAATGACGACAACCGGGCCTGTCGGCGGAACGAAGTTGGTACTGGCGGCGCTGGGGGTGGCGATTTTTGCGGTGATTTGCGTGAATGTGTACATCAGTCGGGTGAGGTCGGAAGTCAAGCGCGAAACTTTTGAAGTGTTCATGTTGGAACGTTCGCTGGAACCTGGCGAAAAGCTGGCGGCTGCGGATGTGAAAACGGTGAAGGTGCCCAATGATTTTTTTGAAAGTTTTCGAGTGCTGGGCAGCCTGAACAAGCGTGAACTGGACAATTACCTTGCGGAAGGGGCGAAGCTGCAATCGGTGGGTGTGCGCAGCCAATTGGTGACGCACGCACTGTTCATCGGGGCGGCAGGGTCGGGGTTGGATCGCCGAATCACACAGGGTATGCGCTGGAAAACGATCACCGCCAACAGTCGTACGGTACCGCCGATTTTGCAGCCGGAGATGCGGGTGGATATCGAGGCCCCTTTTGCAGCGGGCACGAAATTCAATGAAGTGTTGCCGGTGATGGAAAATGTGCGCATCGTGGCGGTGGGCGCGGTGACGGCTTCGGATGAGGCGACACCGACCCGTGCAAGAGTGGGTGGTTTTCAAAACGTGACCATTGAAGTGACGCCCGAACAGGCGACGGCGATTGCGACGATTGAACAGGCGGCAGCCGGGCCGTTTGAATTGCACTTACGCAACCCCGGCGATGACCGACCGATCAAAATACCCACCGGCGGAATCAACGAACGGGTGATGGAAATTGTCATCGGTCGCGGCACCGCCCGCCCCCCTGCCCCGACCCCCGCACCGGGTAATCGACGCGGGCAATGATTGGTTGACCGGTTAATTGGTTAATACGTTAACCGGTTATTCGGTGAGTCGAGACAACAGCCATTTGATTGATCGGTTGGTTTGATATTGATATGCCGAATGAAACTGAAGGAAATTTCGTTCCGATTAACCGATGAACCGACCAACCGATTAACCAACCCATGGAATTCTGGCTTTTTGATCACAGCAGCAGCACCCGCACGACGCTGAGCGTCGAGGCGCAATCGTTATTCATCGGACGCGATGAAGAATGTCAGATCGTTTTGCGCGGCGGGTTCATCGCCCGGCGACATGCCCGCATTTATTTCAAAGGCAATCAGATATTCATTGAAAACCTCAGCCAATCGTCGCTGGTGGTTGCCAATCGGGAAGTGCTCAGCGAGCAGCCGGTGAAACTGGACTTCGGCGATGAAATTCAAATCGCGCAGTATTCACTGGCACTGCTCAAACCGGGACGCAAAGCAGCGGACAGTAATGATCGCTATGAACTGCAACGCAAGCTCATGGCCTTTGAACAGCAGGTGCACGCGGAATTGCTGGATCGACTGAACCTGCGCATCGCCGGGGGCATCAACAAGGGCGACAAGTCATACGTTGAACAGATATTGGTGACGCTGGATCAGGTGCTCGAAGTCCGGGTGCGTGAACTGGGTACGGACCTGATGAACCACACACTGCACACGCACCTGCATCGGGCGGTGATTGCGGAAGTGGTGCGACAGTGTCATGGCAAGGTGCAGACCGAGTACCGGCAAAGTGACGATCGATTGACCGACCCGGCGCGTGAGCGTGCAATTTGGGAACTGGTGGGCACGATGGTCGATCAGCTGCCGTTGCTGCTGGAGCCGGCGAGCGTGCAGGATGATTTGCTGGTGGCGGAGGAAGGGTTCGATGACCTGTTCAACCGAAACGTCGGTTCGGTGTCGGAGGGGTTGAGGCAGTACATCGTTCGGCGCACGGTCACCAAGGATTTGCAGGACATCATGTTCGGGCTTGGGCCGTTGCAGGATTTGCTGGAGATGGCCAACGTCAGCGAAATCATGGTGGTGGGCAAGGATCGGATTTACATTGAAAAGAACGGGGTGATTCAGCCGACGACGCGAAGCTTTTTTTCGGATGAAATTTTATTGTCGGTGATCGAACGGATACTGACGGCGGTGGGACGGCGGGTGGACACGTCCAACCCGCTGGTGGATGCGCGATTGCCTGATGGGAGCCGGGTGAATGCGATCATTCCGCCGTTGTCATTGGCGGGACCGTGTCTGACGATTCGTAAGTTTTCGTGGATTCCGTTTGCGATGGATGATTTGATTGCGCGAGGGAGCGTGAGCGGGCCGGTGGCGGCGTTTTTGCAGGGGTGTGTGCTGGGGAGGCAGAACATCATCGTTTCAGGCGGAACCGGTTCGGGTAAAACCACGTTGTTGAATGTGCTGTCGGCGTTTGCCCGGCCGTCGGAACGGATCATCACGATTGAGGAGTCAGCGGAGTTGCGGTTACCCCAGCCGCACGTGGTGCCGCTTGAGGGCAGGCCGGCAAACGTGGAGGGGCGGGGCGCGTACACGATTCGGGAACTGGTGAAAAACGCGCTGCGGATGCGTCCGGATCGGATCATTGTGGGCGAAGTGCGCGGGCCTGAGGCGCTGGATATGTTGCAGGCGATGAATACCGGGCATGATGGTTCGCTGTCAACCATTCACGCCAACGCCCCGGCGGAGGCGTGTCAGCGGTTGGAGACATTGGTGCTCATGGCGGTGGACATGCCGGTGCGGGCGATTCGGGAACAGATTGTGTCGGCGGTGGATTTAATCGTGCATGTGGCCCGGTTCCCCAATGGTCGAAGGCGGATCACGCATGTTTCGGAAGTGGTGCTGATCGATCAGGAAACCGGACAGATTCAGTTGGAGGATATTTTCACGTTGAAGGATGCGGATCAGCCGAGGCTCCGGCATACGGGTTATGTGCCGACGTTCGCGCAGGAGATGATCGCCCGGGGTAACTTTGATGTGAAGGCGTTTTTGTAGGGAAGTGGTCGAGTGGTGTAGGGTGGTCAAGCGCGTCGGCGAGCGGCCCCACCACAAACCTGATGGATGATGGATAAAGGATCATGGATAATGTTCAAACCAAGAGTTGATTGACGTGCACCCTCTCTGAACATTATCCATCATTGTCAAACATCCGGCCCTAAAGGGCTCGGCGTCACAGGCTCGGCGTCACAGGCTCGACTTCGGAACATGAACATGACGGTGATGGATTTATTCTGGCATTTGCTGATCACGCTGCTGTGGCTGGGCGGGGTGTTTGGGTTGGTGCGTTACGGGACGCCGATGGCGGTGACGCGGTTTGTGAAGATGGAAGCAAAACTGGATATGACGCTCAATCAACACCTGCTCATGGACATGCACCCGCGGGTGGCGATGGCGGGTGCGGGGCTGGTGGTGCTGGTGTGCGGGATGTTCATCTGGCTGGTGAGCGGGTCGCTGGTGTGGGGCGTGCTGGGCATGGCGGTGGGACTGGTGTTTCCGCCGGTGATTCTGCGACAGTTGGAACGGCAGCGCAAAACGCGATTGGAAGCGCAACTGGTGGACGGCATCATGACACTGGCATCGGGGGTGCGGGCGGGGTTGACGTTGGTGCAGGCGATGGAACTGTTGGTGGCCAACAGTGCCGGGCCGATCAAACAGGAATTTGCCCAGTTGCTGCGCGAGTATCAGATGGGGCTGGATTTGAACCAGGCGATGCGCAATACGTCCAACCGGGTGGGGTCCAGTCACTATCGACTGCTGTTCACGGCGATGGAAATGCACCGGCAACGCGGCGGCGACTCGGCACAATCACTGGACCGCATTGCGGAAAGCATCCGTGAAATTCAACGGCTGGAAGGCAAACTCGATGCCCTGACGGCACAGGGCCGATCACAGGCACGCATGATGGCGGGCATGGCTTTGGTGGTGCTGGTGGTGTACTACGCCATCGACCCGGAGGGCGTGACCAAATTGTTTTTGGAACCGGTCGGTCGGCTGCTGTTGCTGGCGGCTGGGCTGATGATCGTGATCGGCTTTTTGTGGATCAAACGCATCATGGCGGTGGATATCTGAGGAAGTGGTCAAGTGGTGTAGGGTGGGTCAAGCAAGTCGGCGAGCGGACCCACCACAAACCTGATGGATGATGGATAAAGGATCATGGATAATGTTCAAACCAAGAGTTGATTGACGTGCACCCTCTCTGAACATTATCCATCATCAATTATCCATTATCCATCATGTAATACCATCCGGCCCTGAAGGGCTCGGCGTCATGATTGAATCAATTTGGACCTGATCGAACATGGACATCGGGCAAATCATCATCAGTCTGGTGTTGGGCGGTGCGGTGTATTTCATGGTGTGGGCGCTGTTTTTGTACCCGGTGCCGACGCAGCCGCCGATACACCGGCGTTTTGCCGAGGCCATGGGCACGGGCAAGCGGCAGACCCTTTTTGAACAGAAAGCATTGGCACCGCTGATGAGCCTTGCCCTGACCGCAGCAAACCGATTCAGCTTCGGCCCGATTCGCAAACGCATCGGGCAGGACCTGGACGCATCGGGCAACCCCAATGGCTACTCGGTGGAGGAATACGTGGCAGTGTGTCTGTTCACGGGTGCGTCCCTGGGGTTTGCTTCGATGCTGCTGGCGATATTGTTCATGGGCGAATTCGATCCGACGATCGGGCTGGTGATGATGGTGGTTGGTTTTTTTCTGCCGATGTGGACGCTGCACAACGCAGCGATGGCGCGATTGATGCGCATCACCAAGAAGCTGCCTTACACGTTGGATTTGATTGCGCTGTTGATGGAGGCTGGAAGCAATTTCAACGAAGCGGTAGGCACGATCATTCGGGATGAGCCGGAGGACGATTTGAATCAGGAACTGCAACTGGTGCAGATGGAAATGGAGTTCGGCTCAACTCGGTCGGCGGCGCTGTCCAACATGGCGGAACGGATACCGTTGGACACGGTGCGGTCGATTGTGGGGGCGGTGAATCAGGCTTCGACGCTGGGTACGCCGTTGTCGGTGATATTGAAGAGTCAGAGCGGAATGCTGCGGATGTACCGGAGTGTGCGGGCGGAGAAGTTGTCGGCCTCGGCGAGCCTGCGGATATTGATTCCGTCGATGTTGATTTTATTGGCGGTGGTGCTGGTGGTGTTCGGGCCGGTGATCATGCGCTGGCTGCCGGAGTTGACGGGGAGATGAAAATGTGGTGTGGGTCAAGCGCGTCAGCGAGCGGACCCACCAATCCCATGATGGATAATGGATCATGGATAATGGATGATGTTCAAACCCAGAGTTGATTGATGTGCACCCGCTCTGAACATTATCCATCATCAATTATCCATTATCCATCATGGTCAAACATCCGGCCCTGAAGGGCACGGCGTCAAAGGCACGGCGTCAAAGGCACGGCGTCAAAGGCACGGCGTCAAAGGCACGGCGTCAAAGGCACGGCGTCATTGAGTTGTACGGATACGTGATATATTGAAGCCATGAGAGCACTGATGATTCAATGGTTAACCGGGCCGGGGCAGGGACGCAAGGCGACGTTCACGCAAAAGGTGGTGACATTGGGGCGCGATGCGGGCAACAGCCTGGTGGTGGATCAGTCGTTTGTGTCACGTCGGCATGGGGAAATTCGCCTTGAAAACGATCAGTGGGTGCTGGTGAATCAAAGCCCCAATGGAACCAAAGTCAATCGCACACTGGTCACGGACAAGCCCTGCGCACTCAAGGCTGGGGATGTGGTACGCATCGGCGACATCGATATTTTTGAAGTCGGTTTTGTGGAAACGTCAGCAACGGGTCAGCACGCAGCAGCGATGAACAGCGCGGATGATGACGGCAAGATAGCATCACAGGCGGGAACCGGGGGCAAGGCGAGTCTGAGTCGGCGGACCAAATTGTGGGTGGGGTTGATCATTTGGTGGGTGGTGATGCTGGGTGGGTTCGTGTTCTTCATGACGCTGGATGAAAAACCGGGGACGAGTCAGAACGCGGAAACCCAGGCACTTTCCAATCAGCAGATTGAACAGGTGCTGATACGTGAAATTGAATCAGCACCCACGTCGGCAGTGGACTATCGCAGACACATTGAAGAAGGTCGCGCCCTGGCCGGTTCGCTGACAGCTTCGCGCAGCAATTTGTACAAGGCGTACCGCGAGTATCGCAACGCCCTGTCCGTGGCGGAGAACCGGCGGTTTGCAGACGACCTGGACCAGCTCACCTATGAAAACCTGCAACGTGAAATTGTGCAGCAGACGCAGGAACGATATCGACAGGCGTATGCACGATTGCGGACGGGTCAGTATGCCACGGCTGCGACGGAGTTCAGCCGACTGGCTGATGACTTGTATCACCTTTTCAGGTTGGATCGGCAAAACCTGCTGGTCGAAAACGTGCAGAAACACGAGCAGGACGCCCGCACCCGCGCGGGAAAGAAAAAGTGAGTTCACGTCAAAGGCGTTTTGCTTTGTTTGATATCAATAAGAAAAGCGGCACGGTGGTGATACGAGCGAACGTATCACACCAGTGCCGCAAGGCTCTATGTCGCAAGGCAGATCAGAACGATTCAGAACGCTTCGGTGCGATTGAAGGTGCTGGTTTGCTGATTGCTATAGCCGGTGGAGGGGTTTTCCAAGGGGCGCATTTTGCCGTTGGTGCGATGCGCTGTGCCGCCGGAACGTGAACCGGGTTGGGGCGTGGGCGGATTGAGGCGAATGACCTGTCGCGCCTGCCAGCCTTTTTCACCTTGGATTAATTCGTAGTCCACGGTTTCGCCGTCTTTGAGCGAGCGAAAACCTTCACCCTGTATCTGGGTGTAATGGACAAACACGTCCTGCCCCTCGGGGCCGACGATAAAACCAAAACCTTTTTTCGGATCGAACCACTTGACTTGTCCGCGGGTATTCATGGCACATCTCCTGAAAAACGAATCAGCATGGATCGATCAGCATGTCACTGGATCAATCACATTCACGTCGCCCGTGGCACACGTTTAGCCGGAGCATCCTTGCCGGGGTGTGGAAAGCACGGGATGAAAGGCAACCTGCAAGCCGCGGCTTACAATGGACGATGATGCTGCGCGGCAAAAGCATCATCTTGTCAGCGTTGTTGCCTGATCAATTCACCAACAACAACATCGAACATCAGAGGATAGTAGTCCATCTTTGCGCCCGTGAAAAGAGAAAAATGATAGTTTCCCCACAAGAGATAACCAGACAATTATGCCTTGTTTTAAGGCATATTTGCATTAGTTTTGTATAAGGTCTTGCGACGCAGCATCGCGTAATGCAATCGCTACCAAAACGCCGGGGCAAGGCTACCTTCACGAAATCGAATACATATTTGATATGGCTTCACTTGAGCAAATCAGGTCGGCGTAACCGGGTGCGTGCCAGCGACTGTTCCGCACGCCAGGCGGCGATGCGGGCATGGTCCCCCGACAACAGCACATCAGGCACAGACATGTCACGCCAAACCGAGGGTCGTGTGTAATGCGGGTAATCAAGCTGCCCTGCCGCCCTGCTGGAAAAACTTTCGTGATGGACTGACTGTTCATCGCCCAGCACGCCCGGTATCAGGCGCACCACCGCATCCACGAGCACCATCGCAGGCAGTTCACCGCCTGACAATACGTAATCCCCAATGCTGATTTCACGCATCGGTGCAAGGGCCTCAATCACGCGCTGGTCGATGCCTTCGTAGTGACCGGCAATGATCAGCAACCTCGGCTGACGTGCCAGTTCCTCCACCATTACCTGATGCATCGGCTGGCCCTGCGGGGTCATCAAAATGCGGGTGGCTGAGCGGGGGTCCATCGCCTCCACCGCCTGCACCGCGTCCCACACCGGCTGACACTGCATCACCATGCCCGGCCCGCCGCCGAACGATTTGTCATCGACCTTGCGATGTCGATTGGTCGTATAATCACGAATGTCCGTCAGGTGATACGCCACCGGCGCACCGCCGGGTTCCAATGACAAATCAGTACGCTCGGTGTAAAGCGCCGCGTCGGCAGCGCGTTTGAGAATGCTCGCACTCAAAACCGAGGCGAACATTTCCGGAAACAATGTCAGTACATCAATGCGCATGTTCACGACGCCAAAAGGAATTCACCAAGAGCGCTAGGCCACGAAGACACGAATGACACGAAGTAAAAAGTATGTCAGGGGTCGAGTGCTGATACAAGCCGAGTCGGAGGCGGCCTCGCCGACGGCTCGGGTATTCTGTGTAGTTAATCGGTGAGTCAGTTAATCCGTTAATCGGTCGGAATGGTATTTGTCCTTGCTGACCGATGTACCGACTCACCGATGAACCTTCCAGAATACCCGGGGCCTCACCACGCGCTGTGCTCGTGGTTCGTTCCCGGCTTGGCTCCGGCACTCGGTCAATCAACCAGTGCTCACCAGCGAACCGCGATTTTTTGACCCGTGTTGGCACTTTCCACCGCTGCCAGCACCATCGCCAGACTTTTGATATTGTCTTCACAGGGGCAGATCAAAGGTTCGCCCTTCTGCAAAGCTGCTGTGAAATTACGGATCATCGCCGCGTGTCCGCTATGTGCGCGATGAGGCCGGGGCACCTCGACATTCTGCATTTCATGAAAAAAACCCTTGCTGCCGTCAGCCTTGATCGTTTCACACTGAATCACATCCGCCCCGTTCCAGCGAAGGGTTCCCTGTGAACCGACGATACGCCAGTCCGCGTTCCAATCGGTCATCAGCCCTTCATTGCACCACGAACCGCGGTAGGTGTAAACAATCGGGTTGCCGACGGCGTCCTTCATTTCGAAAATCGCACACGCACTGGCGTGGCCCTTGTACCACGAATGCGGCGGGTTCCACGATTGACAATACACACTCACCGGGTCGCAGCGTCCCATTTGCCGGGCGTTGTCGAAAGTGTGAATCGCCATATCAAGCAGCAGCACCTGGTCCATTTCATCGCGGAAGCCGCCGAAGTGGGCGCCGATGTAAAAATCGCTGTGCACTTCCTCCACCGGCCCCAGTGCGCCGGTCGCCAGAAAATCGACGATGGCCAGCACTCGACCATCGGGGCGACGGGTCTGTGTGATGCCGTACAAGCGATCCGCCTTTTTCGCCGCCGCCACCATGCGCTGCGCTTTTTCCAGCGTGTCGCTCATCGGTTTTTCGCCCAGCACATGACAACCCAAGGACAGGGCCTCGATCGTCACCTGATCGTGCGCTGCGGGAATTGTCACATCAAACACCACATTCGCACCGGTGGCTTTCACTGCCTCCGATAACGTGTTGTACACAAGGTTTTGCGGCAGTTTGTGTTTTTCAGCCTTGGCCAGCGCCGCCTCACGGCGAACATCCACCAGCCCGACGAGTTTCACGTTTTGTTCGGCAAGTGCCAGCGTCGCATCGACCCACGCACTGGCCATGCTGCCGCAACCCACCAGCACCACACGCAATTCATCAAGTTGCTTCACGGGTGAACACCTTTCCGAATGGGTCATGTTTTCGCTTTGAAAATCATTTTTACCACAATGAAGATGGGGCTAGGGGCTAGGCAGATTGTATTTGTGTATATCATTTTCCAAGCTCCAAACACCTAGCTTCAGGTTCCAAGCTACTAGCTCCCAGCACCCAGCTCCCCGTCACTGCCGCAACTCCGCCGCCAGTTTGTTTTTCAAAGCCTCCAGCACTGCTGCCACCTGCGGGTCCACCTGTTCATGGCGCAGCGTCGTGCCTGCATCACGGAACAGCATGCGCAAGGTGACGCTCTTTTTCCCTGCCTGAATCGGCTTGCCGCGATAGGTGGTCACAAAACGCAATTCCTCCAACAATGCCGGCTTGGTCGCCTGCACGACCGTTTCCACCTGCGCCCACGTGATTGCTTCGTCCACCACCACCGACAGATCGCGCTCAATCGCAGGGAACCGCGCCAACGGCGTCACCTGTTTCATCGGCGGATACCCTTCCAACATCGACACCAATTCCAACTCAGCCACCACCCCCGCTCCCTGCAACTCAAACAACTGTTGCACACTTGGCGCAAGCTGACCGCACCAGCCCAAAATGCGATCACCCCAACGCACCTCCGCTCCAGCCGTGAGCCAGGGCAATTGCATCGGCACAAACGTCACCTTGCCCGGTGACAACCTTGCCGCCAATTCCACGATCAATCCCCGTATGTCGCGCAGCGCCGCTTCCACCGCAGCCGTCGCCCCCCCGCTGCTGCTGTTCATGACATCCGCATACAACCCCAGTTTGCGATACTCGACGATATTGCCCTGCACGCGCAACCATGTTGCAGCGTTTTCGTACACCCGCACCGCGCTGTTGCCCGCATCCTGATTGGCTTTGCGGCACACAAGCAAACTGGGCACCAGTGACGGGCGCAACATCGGTTCCCTTTTCCGTCGTTCGTCGTCCATCATCACCGCCTGCGCATCACCGGGCACAAACGGCTGGCCCATCTGAGGTTGCACAAAACTGAAATTGATCGTTTCGTTGTACCCATGGGCATTGAGCATTTGCCGAACCATCTGCCAGGCTGTCACCTGAGGCTGCTCCCGGCGCACCGTCACCGTCAAATGCTCACGCACCGGCAGTCGGTCGTACCCGGCCAATCGCGCCACTTCCTCAATCAAATCAATTTCACGATGCACATCCAGCCGATGCGAAGGCACGGTGCAAGTAATGATGTCTTTCGCTGCGTCACACACTGGCGCAAAACCCAATTTGCCCAATAGTGCGGTGATTTCATCGATCGAAAGCTCAATGCCCAAAATCGCATTGCAGCGGGTCGGTCGCAAGGTCACCTGTCGCAGCGCAGGTTCCGTCTGACCAGCTCGAATCACCCCCTGCGCGATTTTGCCGCCCGCCAATTGCACCATCATCAGTGCCGCCCGTCGGCTGGCGCGTTCAACCCCCTGCGCATCGACCCCACGTTCAAACCGGTAACTCGAATCGCTTTTCAATTTGAGCGCCCTGCTGGTGCGCCTGATCGAAAGTTGATCAAACACGGCCGCTTCCAAAAGTACATCCGTCGTCGATGTGCCGACTTCACTTTCCAACCCGCCCATCACACCCGCCACGGCCACGGGGTTGTTGACATCAGCGATCACCAGCATGTTGCTTTGCAGTTCGTGCTTGCTGCCGTCGATGGCGATGAACTTTTCGCCCTGCTTGGCCTGTCGCACCACGATGCGTTTTTCATGCAATCGCTGCATATCAAACGCATGCAACGGCTGGCCCATGTCCATCATCACATAGTTGGTGATATCGACAATGTTGTTGACGCTGCGCAGGCCGATGGCTTCGAGTCGCTGCACCAGCCAGGCCGGGCTGGGTCCGACTTTCACCCCACGAATCACCCGCGCGGTGTATACCGGGCAGGCATCAGGGGCGAGCAAATCAACCCTGGTCAGCGTATCGACGGCTGTGCCTTCGACCATGGCCGGGGTGAAATGCAATTCCAACGGTATCAAATCAAGCGACAGCCCCGCAGCCAATTCACGCGCGATGCCCTGATGTGACAGACAATCGGGCCGGTTGCTGGTGATTTCGACATCGAGCATGACATCACCGTCGGCCAGGGCTTGGGTGGTTTCCAGCGGAAAACCCAGGGCCATCAATGTTGCCTCGGCCTGCTCTGCGGTCACGTTTTGTTTCAGGTGGCTTTGCAGCCAGCGCAAACTGGTTTTCATGGTCGGACAAGGTTAACAAGCGAGGTCCAACCGGCCAAGTGTATGGGGCTAGGCTCTGTCTGAAAACGAGCCGCGACCGTGACAGCCTTTTTCATTTTGAGTAAAAGTTGTACTGGCTATCAACCCCCTCTCCCTCCGGGAGAGTCGAAGACCTCGCCGTGGCGGGGGACAGGGTGAGGGCGTCTGTACATTGAATTGTTCCGAGGGATCATATCCAAAAACAGGATTTGTACCATCCAACGGAGAGGGTGGGATTCGAACCCACGTTGACCCAAAGGGCCAAACTGGTTTTCGAGACCAGCGCCTTCAGCCGCTCGGCCACCTCTCCAGTGCTGCCAAGGGTAACAATAAAACAGACTTGATTCCAGCGACAAGGATTCGGTATCGCTGCGAACACTCCGGGGCTGAAGCCCACGGCGTCATGAGGGCGCATTTTCGCCAACCACTTCCAACTCAAGCCCTCGGCGTCATTGCATGATGGCATCAGGTTTGATCGTTGCTGATTTTCTGCCAGCGGGCGGAAACATCGTTCCAATTCACCACTTCCCACCAGGCTTTGACGTAATCACCACGGCGGTTCTGATATTTCAGGTAATAAGCGTGCTCCCATACGTCCAATGCCAGCAGCGGCGTCATGCCCCAGACGGTGAGGTCCTGCTGTTTTTCGGCCTGAATGATGATGAGGCTGGAACTCAGCGGTTCGTAACCCAATAGGGCCCACCCGCCGCCTTCCACGGCTGTGGCAGCAGCATTGAAATGAGCCTGAAGCGCTTCGAGTGAACCAAAATTACGGGCGATTTGGCGCATGAGTTTGACGCTGGGTTGGGTGGTGCGACCGACCGGTTGCATGTTGTTCCAAAAGAGCGTGTGCAGGGCGTGGCCGCCGCCGTTGAAACTGACCTCGCGCGACCAGTGCTTGACCAAGGCAAAGTCGTTGCTGCCACGAGCCTCGGCCAATTTTTTCAGGGCGTTGTTCAACCCTGTGACGTAGGCCTGGTGATGCCTGGTGTGGTGCAGTTGCATGGTCTGAGCGTCGATCACCGGTTCAAGGGCGTCGTAGGCGTAGGGCAAAGGGGGCAGAATGTATTCACCCTTGTCGGCATCGTAGCCGACCATCGAAGCGGGCGGCGCCTCGGTTGGCCCGTGGGTGTGATTGGGGCTGCCGGGTGAAGCAGGGTGGCCCATCACCTGATTCAATTGAGCGACCTCGGCGGCGACCAGGCCTGAGCCGACGACTCCGAGCGTGGTGAGCATTTCACGACGATTCATACTCATAAAGCACCTTCGTTGAAAAATGTTTGCGGGTCGTCACCGTGTCAGCAATGATCGCGGCACACAACAGCAGGGCATTGATACACTAGGCGGCATGGGTGATGCAGTGTTCACAATGCCCGGTGATGAGGTCAATTTACAGGACCCGGCGGTGGTCTGCGATTTATTTATGCAGGCAGCCGAGTTGAATATGAATTCACCCCTGCGCAAGGGTTCGACGGTGCATTTGCCCGAACAGGGCACGCTTTGGATGCCCGGCGATTTGCACGACCACACGCTCAATTTTCAACGACTACTCAAACTGGCACAACTGCATCGCAAGCCTGATGCGCATTTGGTGCTGCATGAACTGGTGCATGGGCCGCGGCTGGTCAATGGCTGCGATTTGTCGATTCGACTGGCAGCCCGCATCGCAGCACTGAAGTTGAAATACCCGAATCAGGTGCATCTGATGCTGGCCAATCATGATCTGGCACAGGTGCTTGGCAATGAAATTTTGAAGGAAGGGCATGGGGTGGTGGCGGCGTTCAACGATGGGCTTGATTACCTGTTCGGCGACGAGGCGAAAAAGGTGGCCCAGGCGTTTCGTGCGTTTGTGTTCAGCTTCAACCTGGCGGTGCGCTGTCCGAATGGCATCATGTGTTCGCACAGTCTGCCTTCGCCGTCGCAGCGGGCGAAGTTTGATCCGACGGTGCTGGATCGTGTATTGACGGAGGCGGACCTGTTGCCGGGCGGGTCGGCTTACCTGATGGTGTGGGGACGTAACCACCAATTTGATTTGGAGGAGGATTTGGCGGAGGCGTGGAACGTGGAAGCATTTGTGATGGGGCATCAGCCTGCGGAGATGGGTTATGAGATCGAAGGCAATACGATGTTGATACTGGCATCGGATCATGAACATGGCATGGTGCTGCCGATTGAGCTGAATAAGAAATATGATCGTGATCAATTGGTGGGTGAATTGTTGCCACTGGCGGGAGTGATATGAGGAAAGAAGTGGTCGAGTGGTCAAGTGGTCGAGTGGTCAAGTGGCCGAGTGGTCGAGTGGCCGAGTGGCCGAGTGGTCGAGTGGTCGAGTGAAGACACGCCCTCACCCTGACCCCCGCCACGGCGAGGTCTTCGACTCTCCCGGTGGGAGAGGGGGCGGAAACCAAGCCAAGAGATATTTGCCGCCGTGCCCTTTAGGGCTGGATGTTTGCGGATGAAATCCGGGGCTAAAGCCCTCGGCGTCAATGTTTGCGATGCAATAATGACCGGGCTGGGGCGTTGTACCGACAGATAGATGAAACCCTTTGGCCGCCTGTGTGGCGCATGATGCCCGAAACAAGGCTTAATCAGGTGCTTTCGGCGGCTGCCAGGGGCGACGCACAGGCGTGGCGTGAACTGGTGGGCCTGTATAGCAAGCGGGTGTACGGGCTGCTGGTTCGACAATGCGGCGACCGGGAACTGGCGGAGGAAATCACCCAGGCCACGTTCGTGAAGGTCGTCGGTCACCTGGCTGGGTACGATGAACGGGGTCGGTTTGAGCCTTGGTTGTTTCGCATCGCCATGAACCTGTTGCGGGACGAAATGCGCCGGCGTAAACGACAGGCACGCAGTATGGACATGACGGCAGCCGAGGCATCAACAAGCAGTGCATGGGCGGCTGCGGAAACCCGGGTCGTGCAGACCCGTGACCCCGATGATGACAACCCAGCCCAACAGGTGATGCGCAGCGAACAGGTGGCACAACTGAAAACAGCCCTGGGGCAGTTGAGTCCGACGGATCAGGAAATATTGTACCTGCGGCACACCGCTGGTTTGGGTTTTGCGGAGATTGCCAAATCACTCAAACAGCCCCTGGGTACGGTATTGGCTCGCGGACATCGGGCGCTGGCGAAGTTGCGTAAACTTTTGGAACAACCGACGAGTGGATGACATAGGGAACTGGGCAGAGACGAGTGACGAGAACGACCATGACGAACGAACATGACAACAACCCGACGCCGAGGCTTCGACTGGTGGGTGGTGAAACATCATCGCCTGTTGACCATCGTTTGGACCCGGAACTGGAAGCACAGTTGGATGTGGTGTTGTCACCGGAGCGGTTGCCGGGCGGTGTACCTGCGGATTTGGAGCAGAAAATACTGGCAAAGACGTTGCCTTTATTGGGTCGGCGGCGTGGGGTGATTGCGGTGTTTCGTGAATTGCCTTGGATGGGTCGCATTGCAGCGATGTTGTATTTTGCGGGGCTTTTGGGTTTGGGGTTTACGGGTGCGGGGATTGTGCATGATGCGGGGGAACAGGTGACGATTCGGCGTGAGTTGCCGGTGGTCGTGTCGAACTTGTCGAAGGCTGTGGAGGCACTGCCACAGCGCACCGCGAACCTGAATCGAGCGGTGAGCACGACCGACCGTGCGGGGTTGTGGGCGGATTGGCAGACCCTGGAAGCGACGTTGGAAAGCGAACTGTCGCAGTTGGAAAACACCAGCGAGACGATGCCGTTGTGATGTAAACCCTGTGATACGATTGCGTGCTTGGCATGAAATCATTTCCAACCATCACATTACTGATTGCACCACTGATCATCGTCAGTGGGCAGGTGGGTCACGTTCAAGCTGAATCAGGCCCTTCGCTTGCGGATGATGCGTATCGCGTGGCGGCGGTCAATGACGATTCGGGGACAAAAAAAGAAACGGCAACGCCCGGAGAACCAGAACCGGGGGCGGGGGCGGGGGCGGGGGCGGGGGAAAAAGGGGAACGACCGCGTCGTCCGTTGTTGCGCGAGATGCAGGAGCGACGCGGAGCGGAGCGATTGGAAGGCGAGCGTGAGGGACGTGAAGGCCGTGGGCCACGTGAGTTGTCGCAAGAGCAGATCAAAGCG
Organism: uncultured Phycisphaeraceae bacterium; assembly: GCA_964547135.1. Classification (GTDB taxonomy): domain Bacteria; phylum Planctomycetota; class Phycisphaerae; order Phycisphaerales; family Phycisphaeraceae; genus JAJXSS01. Next base: position 25,631 of record CAZJMK010000030.1, read on the forward strand.
GCGCTGGAAATATTGAAGGAACAGAACCCGGAACTGGCGCGACGGATGAGTGAGGCCTTGGAACAGCGGCCCGAAATGGCACAACGGCTGATCGCCAACCATTGGCCGAGGTTGGAACGATTGATCGAACTCAAAAAGAACAACCCCAGACTGTTCCGTCTGACCATGGACGAGTTTCGCCTGCAACGCCAGATGTTTGAAAACGCCCGCAAACTGCGTCATACCAACGAAGCGGTGCAAAAAGATGAACTGCGCAAACAGTTAAGCGAGCAGGCAGGTCGGCTGTTTGACCTGCGCATGAAAATCAAAGAAGCGGAAGTCGATGCACTGGAAAAACGACTCACGGAAATGCGCGAACAACTCAAGCAGACCCATGGCGAACGCGAAGACCGCATTGCGGAACAACTGAAGGATTTGGAAGAGGGTAAACCACCCATGCCGCCCCCTGCCCACCGCGAACCGGCAAAGGTTGAGCCGTGAGTGTCGGATTTGGAATGGACTCAGAGCCGCGAGTGGCAACGAGCGGTTAAGTGCAATTACCACGCGCTTCCGCTCGTGGCTCAGAGCAGCACCGGAATCAGAGCCGGGCCGTGTCGGCCCGGTGCAGAGGGTTACCATGCGTCAATCATTCCGGGGCGATACGCCCCGGCTCTGATTTCACCGGCGATCACTGTCTACCACTGCGGTCGAGTAGCTGTTCAATGTGCCTGCGTTGCGCAGGGTTCAATTGCGTAAGCGGGTCGAGGTAGGCACGGTCGGAAAGAACAAGGGCGTGACGATACATTTCATGGCTGGCAGCAGTTTGCCCGGCTTTTTCGAGGGCTTGCGCAAGCGCCAAAGCGGTATGCGGATTGTAGGGTTCAAGTGATTGCAACCGGCGCCAATGATCGACGGCTTGTTGAGCCGACGGTGGTGCGTTGGTCAACGTGTACAGATGATCCGCCAACTGGGCCTGCATACGCAGCAGAATCAGACGATCACGCAACACCGGCTGTTGACCCTCCAACATTAGTTGTAATTCAGTTGCACGCTGTTGCCAGGCTTGCGGATTGGTCGCGCCGGCAATGGTGATTTCCGCCAGGGAACGCGCGACATGCGGGTCGGGGCGCAACTGCAACGCTGCTTGCAAATGATGGGTGGCAGATGGCAACGCAAGCTGTCGCGCATGGTCGGCAGCGTTTGCCAGATGATGCTGAATCCGTGTGGTGCGAATCGCTTCCGTCACCAGTAACACCATCAGCAACGACATCACCAATATCAACATTGTGCTGGAAAGTTTGGCGTATCGGGGTGATGCGGGATTGATGTTTGATGATGCAGTCGCATTCCCCCTCTCCCCTTGGGAGAGGGTGGCCGAGTCCCCCCCGTGGGCGAGGCCGGGTGAGGGCCGAGGAGCCAATGAATTTTGCGCTGTGGAATATCCAATAACAGCAGCGCCCTCACCCTTACCCTCTCCCGGAGGGAGAGTGGATTTTTCATCGCCCCCACGCGATGAATGTGCCGGCGTATTGGTGCGTGCGACATCATCTTTGATGTTTTGCGTCGGGGTTGAAACCGATGAACCTGCAAGCCCCAGTAACACCAGCGCGATGGTGACCGAGCCGGGGTGGAAGAAGGTCATTTCGATTTGGTTGTGTACCAATAGCGCCAAGGCTGCGGCAAAAGCCCCCCAGCGCAGACCACGATCGGTGAACCAGTTGGATTGAGCCAGCAGGGTGGCGATGAAAATGAACGCACCCAGTGCAAGTAACCAAAGCAGGCTGCGTTCCAAATACATCGTTGATGCCTGCACCAGGTATTGCGTCAATCCTGCGGGGATAGCTGCCAGCGCAATCCAACCCAGCCAGCGCGGGTCGATGTGTGACAGTGGCACCTGGTCATGATTTTGTTGCCAGGCTGCGTGACCATTTTCTGTGATGGTGCTTCGACAAGCGCGCACCAGCCAATACAAGAGCAAGATTGACCAGGCCAGGCCGCCGACGCCGAGCATGACCCCCCAATCGATGAACAGGTTGTGGGTGCTGGCGACATCTTCGGGGTTGAGCGGATGTTTGTAACGGGCGTGCAGGTCTTTGAAACGCGATGGGCCGATGCCTGTAAGGGTTTGGGTGATCGGTTCGTGCATGACAAGGTTGGCAGCCCCCTGCCAGTAAAACCCGCGAAACAAAAGGCTGCGTTCGCCCTCGACGCCGGCAGGTGGCCCGCTCAACAAACGCATCATCACCACCCCGATCGGCAACAACACCAGTAACATTGATAGCACAACCAACCAGCGCGTTCGTATCGTTCGCCAGCTGATCAACAGCAGCAACCCTCCGACCAACAGCAGTGTAAGTATCGCGCCTCTGGCGCCGCTCAACAGCAGCGTGGCCGCACCAGCCAGGGTGAGCAGTATTGTCACCATCGCTCGCTTACGCGGTGATTCCCGCAGGTGCGCCAATGCCACCCCGGCTGTCAGCAATGTCAATGCCGTCATCATGGAACCAAACGTGTTGGCAAAACCGAACGACCCGGTGGCTTCAGCCTGCGTGAGGCGACGTTTGTAAATCAGGTGTTGCGGGCTGTTCCATTCCCAGCCGCGCTGGGCGACGGTTTGGGCTTCACGTTCCAGAAAAAAGCGCACAGTGATCGGGTGATCGACATACACAGCGTAAAATGCACCCAACAACAAAGGCACCATCAATGCCATCAAACCCGCGGATAAAATGCGTCGTGGTGCTTCGTGCTGCACCAGGTGACAGGCTGCCAACCCCAGTGCGATGGCCCCGATCCATGCGTTGCAACGAAAAGCATCGGTACCGTCACCGGTGAACAGATGCCAACCTGCTGTGATCAAGCCGATGCCGCCCAACACCAGTGCGGGCCATTGCAGTGGTGCGTTATTGCTTCGATTCACCAAAAGCGTAAACGACAACACGAGTATGCTCAGCACCGACAGCCAAGCAACACCAGTCGGCCCCAGTGCGACGGCGGGCACAGCTTCGGGTTCGGTGAGCGGGCTGACATCCCAGTACAACTCGGGCATGATCGCCACGAAGACTTGAATCATGCTCAATGACAACACCGCAACTGCAAGAAGGGAAAGCCAGCTTGGGGCACGACGATGGGCCATGAAAGAAAGTTTACCCAAAACTGTTGGACGTAATGCCTTTCTTTAAACCTCGGTCAATAACCGGCAGGGCAAGTGAACTTTCTTTCGAGTGAATACCCAAACACTTTCGTTGCTACGATGCTTCGTGAGTATGTGTTGATCGATTGAACGATCAGGGAGTGATTCGGGTGATGTCAACCACGCAGGCGGTACGTGATTCCCGTGAACCGGGCAATAAAACCAACACCAACGGCCCCAAGCCCAAATTGGGGACGTTCGGCGGAGTTTTCACGCCCAGCATTCTGACCATTTTGGGCATCATTCTGTTTTTGCGTCTGGGTTATGTCACCGGCTCAGCCGGGCTGGTGCGCATGCTCATCATTCTGGGCATCGGTACCGCCATCTCGGTACTCACCAGCATTTCCCTGGCGGCGCTGGCGACCAACATTCGTGCCAAGGGTGGCGGTGATTACTACCTGATTTCGCGCACACTCGGTTTGGGCTTCGGCGGCGCGATCGGGGCGGTGTTGTATTTGGCGCAATCGGTGTCGGTCGGGTTTTACGCGATTGGCTTTGCCGAGGGCATCGGGTTGATGGTGCCGACGTTGGCCCCCTACACATCGGTCATCGCTGCCCTGGCGGTGTTGCCGCTCTTGTGGCTGGCCTGGCAGGGGGCGGACTGGGCGACGCGCTTTCAATATGTCGTCATGGCTGTGCTCGGCGCCGCCTTGCTCTCGTTTTTCACCGGTTCAATACCACGTTGGAGTACGACGCAACTCGAGGGCAATTTATGGTGGACCGCAGGCAGCCCGCCGTTCTGGGTATTGTTTGCTGTGTTTTTTCCAGCGGTGACCGGGTTCACGCAGGGAGTGAGCATGTCGGGCGATCTGGCGAACCCGGACAAAAGTCTGCCCCGCGGCACGTTTTTAGCCGTGGGTTTATCGACGCTGATTTACCTGGCGGTGGTGCTGGTATTGGCCGGGGTTGCCAGCCGTGAGCAACTGGTCGGCAATTATGGATTGATGCGTGAGGCGGCGTTATTCAGCCCGCTGATCGACGCGGGTATCGTGGCAGCCACGCTTTCGTCGGCCATGACTTCGTTCATGGGTGCGCCACGCATTTTGCAAGCCATGGCTCGTGACAAAGTATTCAACCTGATTCAACCCTTCGCCCGGGGCACCACCGACAGCGACAACCCGCGTCGAGGCGTGTTGCTCACGGCGGTGATCGCGCTGTTGACCATCGCTGCAGGCGACCTCAACTTCGTGGCCGGGGTGGTGACGATGTTCTTTTTGATTTCATACGGGTTGATCAATTACGCCACCTATTTTGAAGCCCGTTCCGCCAGCCCGTCGTTTCGACCGCGTTTTCGACTGTTCACCAAACAGGCTGCCCTGATCGGGGCGCTCGTGTGCGTGGTGGCGATGGTGGCCATTGATGCCGTGACAGCCGTCGTGGCCGGGGCGATGCTCACCGCCATGTATCACACCATTCGCCGCAGCAGCAATGTCGAACGCTGGTCGGACAGTTCGGTGTCGCATCGTTTTGGGTCGGTCCGTGAATCGCTGCTGGCGATGGACCGGGAAGTAACTCACGCCCGTGACTGGCGGCCGATGATTCTGGCCATGTCCGACGACCCGGCCAGTCGGCAGCAACTGCTGCGTTTCAGTTCATGGATCGAAGGCGGTTCGGGGCTGACCACCGTAATGCAAATCATGGAGGGCCAGGGTGCAGCCATGCGTCGAAGGCGGATCATCACCGAAGACGAACTGCGCACCGAAATTCGTCAGCAACAAATCGAAGCATTTCCGCGGGCTTTGCTCAGTCGTGATCGTTTCGTCGCGGTGCATGCGGCGCTGCAGGCTTATGGTTTGGGGCCGATGCGTGCCAATACCGTCGTGCTGGATTGGCAGCAGGAATCGGTGGTCATGGAACCGGAGCAGGTGACAGCGGACAAACATGAAAACGATGAATCGGATGCCCCGTCGTACAGTTTGTATTTGCGAACCGCGCTGCGGATGGACTGCAACGTGATCGTGCTGGATGCGGATGATCACGATTGGCAGCGATTGCTGCAACAAGCTGCATCGAAAAGAATGATTGATGTTTGGTGGTTCGGGGATGCCAGCAGTCGGCTGGTGCTGCTACTCAGTTACCTGATGACGCGCAGTCGTGAATGGCAAGGCGCGAAACTGCGGGTGCTCGCACCGATCATGGCCCGGCAGAACAGCAGGGCTGCGGAGCTGCGTTTGAACCGTATGCTGGAGGATTACCGCATCGATGCGCAGGTGATGGTGGTGAAGGATGCGACGCTGGAGGGATTGGTGCTTCAATCGACGGAGGCATCGCTGGTGTGGGTGCCGATGCGTTTGCATGAGCATCAACCGTTGGACCCGTTCGGGCAACCGTTGGGGCAGGTGTTGTCACGCTTGCCGGTGGCAGCGGCGGCGATAGCAGCGGCGGATTTGGTACTCGATGCCGAGCCGGATGAAGGACTGGCAGCGGAACTCGCAGCCATGCTGGATCGCAGTGCGGAACTGGCGAGTTTGAGCCAGTCATTGCAAAAGGAATTGGACGAAGCACTGGCGGAAAGCGAGTCATTACAGCGCCAAATCATGAACCTGCCGATGGATTCGACCGCGGAGGAAAAAACCGATCTGCAAAAGCAATTGCAGCATACGCAGGAACAGGCGGACGAATTGACCCGGCGCGTGGCCAAAACCAAAGCCCGTGCCGCAGCGGCACAACGTGAAGCTTTGGCTTTCAAAGCGATGATCGCTCGTGAAACGGCGCCCTGAGCCATGAATACACGGTGTTAGTTAGCGCCGCGATTGATCGCGTTGTTGGAAGTGGCCAAGTGGCCCAGTAAAGTAGGGTGGGTCAAGCGAGTCGGCGAGCGGACCCACCAATCGAAGTGGCCGAGCGGCCGAGTAAATTGTATAGGGTTAGCGCCGCGATTTATCGCGTTTGATCTGAAAGGTTGATCAGTTGGTCGGTGAGTCGGTTAATCGGCCAGAGCAAGATCATTCTATCCGAGTAACCGATTCACTGACTCACCGATTAACAACGCCTACAGACGCGATAAATCGCGGCGCTAACTTCTGAAAACGATTCCTGCACTCGGCCACTCTTCCACCACCCACTGGTCGTTGGCTGATGTGCCTGCTACACTAATCGCCTCACGGAGACGATGACGATGATGCTGGCTCAAGTGGAATTTTCGCACTACCTGCCGCTGGGGATGCTCTTTATCATGGCGGTGGTGTTCGGTGCTGCGAACCTGATTCTGACCCAGGTGATCGGTCGCGTGACCCACAGCCGACGCACCGGCCCGGTCAAGGAAATGACCTACGAATCAGGCATGAACCCCTTCGGCGATGCCCAGCGCCGTTTCAACGTGCGCTTCTACATCGTGGCCATGACGTTTCTGGTCTTCGATGTCGAAATCGTGTTTCTCTATCCATGGGCCAGCGTCTTTCCCAGCTTATCACAAGGTTCCGAACTCGGCCCACTGTTTTTATTCCGCATGTTGTTTTTCATCCTCACTTCGGTGATTGCCTTTGCCTACGCCTGGCGCAAAGGTGTGTTCCGCTACGACTGATTCGCCTTTCAACACAGGCTTTTTGAATCACTTCCATCTTTTGCCGTCGTTTATTGACAGAACTTATTCTGCGCTTGCGGTTTTGCCGCACGATGACCACACAAACTAGTCACGGACCTGATTGTGTGATTCATTCAAAAGATTCAGGTGTTCGGCTGATGACAAACTCTGACCACAAGCGAAGATGTGTACGCTACTAACTTTTACCTAGGGCTGAGTTCGTTCCCCGATGAGCAACTCCGAGCCAATCTCCCCGATGAGCAACGTTGTTAAAACTGCTGTGTCATGGAAGGCACCACCGTTCCGGGCCGGACGAGGGGGGTTATGACCGAGTCACACAAGTCCAAATCCAAGGCTGATCTTTCCGCCTTGACACACCGTGAACGCGAAGTCCTTCGGCTGATCGCCGAGGGCCTGTCCGTCAGTGAAATTTCCAAGGTCCTTTACCGCAGCGAAAAAACCATTCAAAGCCATCGGCTTTCCATCGGTCGCAAGCTGGGGGCCCGCAACCGGGTCGAACTGGCGCGCATCGCCATCGAAGCCGGGCTGGTGCCTTCGCATCCGGGCATCAGCACTGCTCCGCCGGTGAGCGATCTGTTGTCCTTCAGTCAGGCATCGCTTGACTCGGCGTCGGCCTTGTCGTCGGCATCCGCTGACGCGATGTTGGAATCAGCTGTGCTTTATTACTGGTCACCGATGCAAAAGCGCCGCTGGTTTGCCAACAGTGATCATCCGTTATCCGCGTTGCTGTCCACCTACGCAGGCGATGGTTTGTGGGATTACCTGACGCTGGTACACCCGGATGACCGTGAACAGGTTCATGACATGATCACCGCTGTGCACAACGGGGCAGCCGCGCAGGTCGAATTACGTTATCGCCTGATTTCGCCCGATGGCCTCACCCATCAAGTGCATGAACTGGCGCAACCGGTGCATGTCGATGCGCTGCAAATCGCGTGGGTCGGTGTGTTGATGCTGGAATGAACAACTTGAAATATGAAGCCGAGGGATTCAGGCCCAAATTCATAAATATGACGCCCAGGGCTTCAGCCCCGGATCGATTTTTACATCCGGCCCTGAAGGGCACGGCGTCAAACAGGCGTGAAAGATTTACAAATCACCCAATCGCCAAATTACCCAATCGCCAAATGCTCTCTCACGTGGTGTATGCTTGTTTCATGACCGCCGAGGCACGCACTTCATGGTTTTTCATCGAAGCCGCCCGTTGGACGCTCAAGGTGTCGCGGGTCAGCATCATGCGCACCTGGACCACCAGTCGGCGAACCCTCGCACGCTGGCACGGGGCTGAACCCTTTGAAGTACGCACCATCGACGGCCTGAAACTCGCTGCCTTGTATCTGCCCGGTCAATCAACACAAGTTGCCCGCTTGCCGGTGGTGTTCACGCATGGCTACTGCGAAACCAAAGAGTTTCATTTGTTTCGCGCCTGGGAATTATGCCAGGCCGGTCACGATGTCATTTTGTTTGATCAACGTGCTCACGGTGCCTCAGGCGGAAAATATGTCACCTTCGGCGTGCGTGAACGACATGATGTCACCGCGGTGATCGACCGTGCCCGTGAACTGCATTTGCTGCGTGATCGGGTGATCACGATGGGTTTCAGTCTGGGGGCGTCGGTGATGCTGCAACACGCTGGCTGCGACCCGCGCGTGGCCGGGGTGGTGGCATTGGCACCGTTTGTCAGTGCGAATGAAGCGATCAATTCCTTTCGCCGGATGCTCGCCCCCTGGCTCAAACGCGATGAAGTGTTGGCCGGGTTTGCATATGCCAGTCGTGAAGCGGGGTTTGTGTTGGACGAGGCCTCGACGATCAGGGCGATGGAACGTTTGCATGTGCCGGTGCTCATGGCGGTGGGTGATCGTGATCGCAATCTGCCGGGCGAACTTCACAGCAAGGTACTGGCCGGGGCGATGCGTCAGCAATCATGCCGATTGATCGAGGTGCGCGGAGCCACGCATGTGACTCTGGCGCGCAGGCTTTGGCCCGAACTGGACCCGCAGATCATTGATTTTTGCGGACGCTTGCGATGATGGTTATACAGATATGGATAATGGATCATGGATAATGGATGATGTTCAGAACAAGCCTACGGCGACACGGCCTTGAACATCAGAGGGCTCTGAAAAATCCCTCTCCCCATGGGAGAGGGTGGCCGAGTCCGCGAGGCCGGGTGAGGGCCGATGAAGAATATGCCTTAAAATACGGTACGACCAAACGCTCTTCCGCCCTCACTCTACCTGCGAAGCAGGTCTCCTTCCTCTCCCGGGGGGAGAGGGGATTGTTCCGAGGGCTCATTATCCTTTATCCTTAATCCATTATCCATTTCCCGCCGCTTGACAACGCTGCGATTATCCCTACCTTGTGCGGACTGCCTTGTCCGCAGTCGATTTGCGTCTGCGGACGATTTCCCGATTCAATTCACACCCCCCTACTTGGAGAAGACTGCCATGCCGGTCAAGGTTGGAATCAACGGTTTCGGTCGTATTGGTCGAATGGTTTTTCAGGCCCTTTGCGATCAGGGTTTGCTGGGCAAGACCATTGACGTGGTTGCCGTCGTGGACATTTCCACCGACGCTGACTATTTCGCTTACCAGATGAAGTACGACTCGGTGCATGGCCAGTTCAAGCACACGGTCAGCACCAAAAAGAGCGACGCTTCCAAGGAAGAGGCCGACGTGATCGTGGTCAACGGCCACGAAATCAAGTGCGTCATGGCCACCAAGGAACCCAGCCAGTTGCCCTGGAAAGCACTGGGCGTCGATTACGTGATCGAAGCCACCGGCTTGTTCACCGACAGTGAAAAGGCCAAGGGACACATCGCTGCCGGCGCCAAAAAAGTGATCATCAGCGCCCCGGGCAAGGGCGAAGTGAAAACCCTGGTGATCGGCGTCAACGAAGGCGAATACGACAGCGCCAAGCACAACATCGTCAGCAACGCTTCCTGCACCACCAACTGCCTGGCGCCCCTGGTACACGTGATCCTCAAGGAAGGCTTCGGCATCGAGACCGGGCTGATGACCACCATTCACGCCTACACCGCCACGCAAAAGACCGTCGATGGTCCCTCCAAGAAGGATTGGCGCGGCGGACGTGCCGCAGCCATCAACATCATTCCGAGCACCACCGGTGCCGCCAAGGCGGTGGGCGAAGTGCTGCCGGCCACCAAGGGCAAACTCACCGGCATGGCCTTCCGCGTGCCCACGCCCAACGTGTCGGTCGTGGACCTGACCTTCCGCGCCACCAAGGACACCAGCATCGAGGAAATTGACGCTGCCTTGAAGAAAGCCAGCCAGACGTATCTGAAAAATATTCTGGGTGTCACCGATGAAGAACTGGTTTCCACCGACTTCATTCATGATAAACGTTCGAGCATTTACGACAGCCTGGCCACGCTGCAAAACAACCTCAAGGGCGAAAAACGCTTCTTCAAGGTCGTGAGCTGGTACGACAACGAATGGGGCTATTCCAACCGCGTGATCGACCTGCTCCAACTCATGGCCAAAAAGGACGGCGCCCTGTAATCAAGTGGTTTGATCGATATCGTGATACATCAAAGCCCAGGCATTGCCCACCCGGTGATGCCTGGGTTTTTTATGCGCTTGACGACGTTGTCCCGGACGCCGTGCCCTTCAGGGCCGGATGGTTTGATTCTTCGTTCGAATATAAACCGGGGCTAAAGCCCACGGCGTCAGTTGTTGTTGGTTTATTCAATCGCATAATCGCCAAATCGCTAAATCACCCAATTACCTTGTCCGCGTCGTCCTTGTGTCTTACAATGTCTTACATGAGCAGTCTGACGATTCGCATCCCGGATAACATGCGGCGGGAACTGGAAAAACTCAGCCAGGCAAATCAAGTCCCGGTGAGCGATCTGGTGCGCGATTCATTGCGCCAATATGTGGCCGTGCAGCAGTATCGCAACCTGCGCAGCCGTGTGCTGGCCAAAGCGCAGAAAAAGAACTTCATCGTCGATGAAGACGTGTTCAAGGCGGTTTCGTGAAAGTCGTACTCGACACCAACGTACTCATGTCCGCTTTGGGCACGCGCGGTGTCTGTGAAGCACTTTTTGAACTCTGCCTGCTTCGCTGTGAATTGTTCATTTCCAAACCGATGATCGTTGAACTGTCAAAGCACTTGCATGACAAGTTTGGCTTGTCGAGGTCGCAGGTGCGCAGCATCATCGCTTTTGTGAATAAACAACTGCATCGCGTCGAACCGACTGTGGTACCTGCGGGGGTTTGTCGTGATACCGATGACCTGATGGTGTTGGGCACGGCCAAGGCAGCCGGGGCACAATACCTTGTCACCGGTGACCGTGATTTACTGGTGATCAAACACTATCAGGGCACAACCATCATCGCCCCTCGGCCGTTTTATGATCTGTTGTTAGATGCGTGAAGTTGGAGTTCGTGTTAGCGCCGCGATTTATCGCGTCTGTGGTTGATGCAAAACCATCTTGAACTTCACGCAGACGTGAAGTTCAGGCGTAAAAGGATCAACATCACCCAATCGCCAAATCACTCAATCGCCAAATCACCAGATCGCCTCAACCCTCACATCGCATTGCTCTCCCACACCGATTTACCCATGCTCATCGCCTGCAATGGATTTTCCAAGCCGCGTAAATCCAGTACCACCGGCCCATGCCTCGCCTTGGCCAAATCCATCGCAATCCGAAAACGCAACACATCCAACTCGCCCTGCCCCAACGCACAACGCAACCCCCCTGCTGCTTCGGTCACATCCGCCAAACGACCGACCGCCAATCGTGCTGCGTGTCGATGCACCAACTCATCAGGTTTCAAGCCTTGCACCAACAGCGCTGCCGGGTCCAGTCCGATTCCAAGTGTCGCCAAGTCAGTGGCACTCACCCAATTCGCCAGGGCGTCGAGCTGGTCTTCCGCATGCACCGCCAGGCGAACGCCCTTTGCCTCAGCACTGGTGACCAAAGCCTGCCGAACATCATCGCCCAGTCCTTGCATCGGCAGCGACAACGACACCGGCACACGCCCCAAATCCATCGCCAATTCAATCGCCCCCAGCGCAGCCGTGACAGCACGATCGACCGTGGCCGTCTCTAACCAATGTTTGCGAGGCAAAAACAGATCGACGCCCGAAGGTCGCAACCCGTTGCGCGCCAGCAATGCGGATAAATCCTGCCGGGCACGGGGCGACAGTTCACGCGGCCTGATGCCCGACAACGTGGCGTCTAACTGCACAGAAGTGAAACCAGCCTGCGCTACCTGTGCCAACACCGCCCGCACCGTGCGCACCCCCTCCACCCCTTGGCGCACCATCGGCCCAAGCGTCGGTGACAGGGTCATTTCACAAGTGATTAATTCAATCGGCATCCGATGGCAACTCGGCAATAATGGTATGCGACAACAACAAACTCGCTACTTCAACAACCATACCCAAGTCCTCGGCCTGTCGGCCTCGTCCTTGGCTTGATAAATCCGAAATCCGAAATTCGAAATTTCCATCACTCGGTCATCTTTCATCAGCGACCGATCTCTCTCCTGCACGCCGCCACATACGGCCAGCCGCTGATGAGCGTCACCAGCACCGTCAGATACACCAAAACATCGCGGACATGGCCCAGCCATTCATGACCGGGTTGCGTCGGATTGAGCCAGACGATCACCAACACGACGGGCACGACCAGCGATTGCAGAATCATTTTCCATTTACCCCAGACCTGTGCCCCGAACTTCACGCCCCGCCCTTCCATCTCGCCGCGAATGCCCGTCACCAGCAGCTCACGAGCCAGTATGAGGGCGACCATCCACGGGTACACGCCACTGGCCATGTTGAAAAAATCACCGCGGGCTGCGGCTTCGGGAATGACAAAACGCGGGCCTGAAAGGTAAATGAACGCTCCCAGCACCAACACCTTGTCACAGAACGGGTCCATGATTCGGCCAAAGGTGCTTTCGACCTGCCAACGGCGTGCCAGGTAACCATCAAGGGCATCGGTGATGACCGCGACGATGAAAACGACACACGCACAAATCAACGCCCAGCGATGCACCTGCGGAAAGCGGTAAAAATTGAGGATTAAAAAAAACAACCCTGCCAGCAGCAGGCGCAGCAAGGTCAGGGCATTGGGCAGTTGCCGACGCATGTTGCCAGTGTAGCGTTGATGGGCGGGGGAATGAAGTGGCCAGGTGATCGATGACATGAACAAAACAGAAGGGCAATATCCCTATCAACAAAAACGCCTTCGGGTAACGATGGTTACGCGAAGGCGGCGGCTTATCGAAAGCGGGTGATGGGACTTGAACCCACGACATTCACGTTGGCAACGTGACGCTCTACCACTGAGCTACACCCGCATGTTGTCCGGCATCGGCTGTTTCACCCTTTCGAATGAGCACCGATGCACCGCGACTGACAAGGCGAATATGCTATCAAACGAATCTGCATCTGGCAACTTGCACCCCCAACAAGACGCGATCCATCACGTCGCAAACCAAAATATCGCCGACGCTAAGCGTCCGCGCTAGACTTTTTCATCACTCGGCCACTTGACCACTTCTTTCAACGCCACCACCACAAAATCAAGCCCATCGGGCCGATCAGAAAAAAGAGCGTGTTCCACAACCAGACGGCACTGGCCAGGCGGGTGTCCAGGTGAAAAAGGTTGGCGATCATGACGGTTTGAATGGCGGTGGGCATGAAGGCTTCGATCATCACCACATCGTGAGCCGTGGGCGACACCGGTCTGCCGGTCCGGGCGATCAAATACAACAGCACCCATGAAAGCAGGGGCATAAAAACGAACTTCATGCCCGCCAGAATCGCATGTGGTTTGACAAACCCCAGCAGCGACCCGCCCAGACGCAGACGCAGGCCGATGCCGAAGTATCCGCCGAAGCTGCCCAGGTAGAACAGAACATCGATGATGTGCCAGTCATTGACCTGCTTGGGCATGGTCGGCCCGAATAGTCCGAGCAATTGGCCTGCCACGGCTGCGTACAGGGGCATGGAGCGAATATCGAGAATGCTGGTGATGATCAGCCGGGGGAGCGACATGTCGCTCTGTTCGCGGGGTGAAAAATGGCGTGCCACCGGGTAAAGCAGGACGATGCCCATGACCTGCATGACACTGACAAAGGCGATGGCAATGCCCAGGGCCTTTTCGCCGGGGTCCAAAATGCTGTAACAAATGTAACCACCAAGCGTGAAGCCGAGGTTGCCCACACCCGAAGCCACCGCGATGACGCCGACCTGTTCACGCGAGCAACCCAGCGCCTTGGCAATGGGGATGACGCCGAATGAAGCGGTGGCGACGGTCACCATCGAAATCAAAATGAGCCAAATGTCCTCACGGCCAAGCGGTGCCCGCCAAAGGCTGATCAGTGACACCAAGGCCCACACCCACACCACCGTGTGCCAATGCACCCGCCGGCTGACCTCCTCCTTGACCCAATCATGCCTGCGGGCAAAGTAACCCGCCCACAACGATGCCACGCCGAAGGCGGCGAAAATCAAAAAGCGTAAGGTCCGATCGTCCATGGGCACAGCATATCGCAAAACGGATAGGTCCAAAGTCATCGGAGAGAAGTGATCGAGTGACCAAGTAATTTGTGTCGGTTAGCGCCGCGATTTATCGCGTCTGGTCGGTGTGGTTCATCGGTATTTCTGTGAATCATCGAACTGGTTAATCGGTGAGCCGGTGAGTCGGTAAATCGGTCAGAAAAGACAAATACCATTCCAACGAATCATGCAAATGACCCTAATGCCGATTGCCGCGATGCAGGAGTGAACCGGCCAGTATCACGCCCAGGGTGCCCAGCGAGATTGGTTCGGGGATGTAGGTGCCGATCGGAATCAGGTGTTCGGAACCAAGGGTCATGATGATGGAACGCTGGGCGCCGTTGAGGTCGGCAAAGTCCTGCGTCATGCCGGTGGTGCCGGTGAGGTCTTCATGCCAGACGACCAGCGGCCCGGTGTAGTTGTTGGCCGGACGACCGGGCGTGATGGTGTGCCAGATGCCCCAGGTGTGTGAAAAGAAAAGATCATCGGTGGGCAGGTCGGTTTTACGCACCAGCCGTACCAGTGAAAAACCCTGTGCAGCAGTACGATTGTCCACGCTGATGGTCCAATCGCCGTTGAGCATGCCATGGGTGTCGGTGCTGACGCCTGAGCCGGTCGCGGTGGAAATGCGCAGGGGTTGACGACCGGCGATGAGCGTTCCGCCGTTGGTCTGCACCTTGACGACGACCGCTTTGGTGTCGTTGGGGTCGCGCCAGGCGGAGTCGATTTTCAATTCACGCTGAATCGGCCCAGCCTGTACGCCCCAGTCCGTCAACATGGAATATGCCAGTTGCCGACCCGCCCGCTGATTACCGGCACGGGTCAGGTGAATACCGTCGCCACTGGTGTTCCAGTCGCCGATGACGTAGGTCATGACCGCCGGCGCCACGCGGAAAAATGGCAACGGGTCTGACCCTGTGACATCGTCACGTTTGCCGGCCAATTCCAACGGCTGACGCCGACGATCAGCTGCGGCGTTGGGGCCGCCCTCAGCATTGTTCCAGCGATTGCCCGGCTCCATCCACCAAAATGTAAACTTGCGATTGCCCGCGCCAAACTCGGCATCGACCGCCTGCTTGAGTGCGGTGGCATACCCGGACAGTTCGGTGCGAAACAGGGATGATGTCGCTTCGTTGTACGCAGCCGAGGCCAATACGTGACACACAAACCCGTCGGCTGCGTTGTTGTTTCTCATGCGGTTGATCAGGTCGTTTTTCACCGCCAACCCGTCCGCGGTCAACCCCCCTGCTTGGGTCCACCAGTGCGTGACAAACCCGACGCCTGCTTTCACGCGCGAACCGGCGCTGATGTCCAGGTCGGGTACGAAGCGGCGCAATTCTTCACGCCAGACGGCGTTGCCGGATTTGTCGGATTGAGTGCCGGTGAAGTTGACATCCTTGGGATCGCTGCTGCCGGTGTACCAGGCGGAGTTTTGTGAAGCACCGCTGAAAATACCGACCAGAGCGTTGGGGGCTTGAGCCGACAGTGAGCCGGTGAAAGTGAATACAAGGGTTATCACCGTGCTGGTGATGAGGGAAGAAAACCAGTGACGCATGTGTGCCTCCCGTCGTGTGCTCGCCATGATGATCGAACCGGGGTTTTATGTGATAATCGTACATGTAAACGATTACTAATGACAACATACACCATAAACACGCGACAGGCAAACGAAATTTGTCTTCGCTGATGAAGAAGTGGTTGGGTGGTCGGGTGACGGAACTGCGCTCGAAAGTTAGCGCCGCGATTTATCGCGTCTGGCTGAAGTGGTTGATCGGTGAGTCGGTTAATCGGTCAGAGCAAAGACCACTCTGTCCGAGTAACCGATTCACTAACTCACCGATTAACAACGCAGAATACCCAAGTCCTCGGTCGCCGCGGCGACCTCGTCCTTGGCTTGGTATCGTCACTCGTTCACTTGGCCACTTGACCACTTCTTATAACGCGATCAATCGCGGCGCTGAAACAACTGACGCCGAGGGCTTTAGCCCCGGATTTTATCCCCAAATATCCGGCCCAAAAGGGCACGGCGTCAAACACGCCGACACAAAGCATCCGCGCTAAACAAAACGAAATCCGAAATCCAACATGCCTCACGCCACGCCCATCAGATGCAACCCCTGATACGCAATCAATGCACCGACATACGCCAACACCGTCATGTAGGCGAATTGGAACAGCGGCCACTTCCATGTGCCGGTTTCGCGCTTCACGATTGCTGAGGTGGAAATGCACTGCATGGCCAGCACGTAAAACACCAGTATCGAAACCCCCGTGGCCGTGGTGAACACCGGTGACCCATCCTTGCGCGTGGCACTTTGCATCGTGGCGTACAGGCCCTGCGGGTTTTCATCCACCGCATCCGCCCCGACGCCGTACACGATGGCCAGTGTTGATACAAACACTTCGCGCGCTGCAAACGAACTCAAAATGCCGATGCCGATCTGCCAATCGTAACCCAGCGGCGCGATCACCGGCTCAATCAAATGACCCACCCGCCCGGCAATCGAGTTGGCCAGGGTGTGCTGAGCCGTGAGCTTGTCCGCCTCGGCGACCAACTCATCAGCCTGATCGGTTTGACCGGCTGCCGTGAGCGTTTGCGCTTGTACAACCAAAGCCTCGGCCGTGGCCGGGGCATCGCTCTTGGGGTAATTTGCCAAGGCCCAAAGCACCACCGACGCCACCAGAATCACGGTGCCCGCCTGCTTCACAAACACCAAGGCCCGGTCCATCATCACCAACAGCGCACTACGCAAGCTCGGCACTTTGTAGCTGGGTAACTCCAACACCAACGGCCGGGTTTCCCCTTTGAGCAGCGAATGCTTGAACAACCAGCCCATCACCAGGGCCGCCACAATGCCCAGCACGTACGCCCCGGTGAACAGTGCCGCCCCCAGCAACGGCTGTTGCGGGAATAGCAATGCCACCACCATCGCATACACCGGGATGCGGGCAGCACAGGTCATGAGCGGCAGAATCATGATCGTCACCATACGGTCGCGCTGGTCTTCGATGGCACGGGTGGCCATGATCGCCGGCACCGCACAGGCATGAGCCGACAACATCGGCACAAAGGCTTTGCCCGGCAACCCGACCCGGCGCATCAGTTTGTCCATCACAAACGCCGCCCGCGCCAGGTAGCCGGTGTCCTCGAGCAATGACAAAAAGAAAAACAGAATGCAGATTTGCGGAAGGAAGATGAGCACCCCACCGACCCCGCCGATGATGCCATCGACCAGCAATGATTTCACATCGTTGGCGACGATGGTTTGCAGTGAACCTTCGGGCAGGGCCGCCGAAAGGGCATCGACCCATGACCCGACATTGCCGCCTGCAAAAGCGAACAACCCGTCAATGGTGCCCATCGGGTATTGTGCGATCCAGTAAATCATCGCAAACACCGCGAACATCACCGACATGAACGCCGCCACGCCGACGATCGGGTGCGTGAGGAACTTGTCCACCGCTTCGGTCTTGTGCCCGTGGGTCATGCGCGGCGAACCGATCACGCGACTGCCGATGCCCTCCGCCCAGTCGTACCGTGCCTGGAACGGACAGCCCCCACAGGTCGAACAGGTATGCAGCGGCACAGGCTTGGTTGCGGTTTGCGTATCCAGCAATGAACCCATCGCCTTGCGTAACTCATCAACACCCTCACCCGTTCGGGCGGACACGGGTATCACCGGGCAACCCAATTCCTTGGAAAGTGCGGGGACATCAATTTTGATGTGGTCGCGTCGCGCCAGGTCGATCATGTTCAGCACCGCCACCGTGGGCAGCCCCAGTTCGATCACCTGACCGGCCAAAAACAAATTGCGTTCGAGGTTGGTCGCATCCAACAGCAGCACAACCCCCGACGGCGGCGTCACCCCGGGCACCTGACCGAGCACCACATCACGAGCGATGCGTTCTTCATTGGTGGCTGCGGCCAGGCTGTACAAGCCGGGTATGTCGATGAGTTCAAACTCACGCTCCGCGAGGGTCAATTTGGCGGTGCGATGTTCGATGGTGGTGCCCGGAAAGTTGGCGGTTTTGGCGCGCAAGCCGGTGAGGGCGTTGAACAGCGTGGTTTTGCCGGCATTGGGGTTGCCGACCAGCGCGATGCAGGGCCGACCGGTCGAGGGCTTGGGCGCATTGAGCACCGTCAATGACACCGGCGAACTGGATGTGGTGGTAGTAATGGGTGAAACCTCACATTGGTGGACTGTTGGAGCCACTTGATTGTTGGCTCAATTGAAATAGTTTTTTTACCAAGCAACCGCCGCACCGAACAACGATTCGGAATACCCGGGCCCTCACCACTCGCTGCGCTCGTGGTTCGTTCCCGGCTTGGCAAATCCGAAATTCGATATTCGATATCAGTAGTGTCCGGTTACAAGTCGAACAGGGACAATTGGTTACGATCACCCTC
>CAZJMK010000031.1:0-43424 GCA_964547135.1 uncultured Phycisphaeraceae bacterium
GATATCATGAGGATCGGCTATTGCTACCTTATAGATGCAATGAAACACTAGCTACTAGCCACCCCCTTCAACCGCCCTTGGCTTGACCTGACAAGGGGGACGCCGAAGGAGAAAGCGGTAACAAACCCCGGAACCTATTCCCGTTCGATGGTCAGTGTCACCATGCCCTGATGATCGTCTTTGATGGCGGCGTCCTGTTTTTCATGGTGCAGACTTTTGGCGCGATGCTGCGACCAATCCTTCACACGCAGGTCGGGGGCGTTGATGTCGGCAGCGGCGTGTACCTTGATCAGTTGATAGCGATTGTCACGCTGGGCGGGCGTGAAACCGGCAGTGCGAATCAGGTGGCACAACACCGGCTCATCGAGGCAATACGTCGTGCCCGCGGCTGACACAACGTTTTCCTCCATCATCACACTGCCCATGTCGCTTGCGCCGAATTGCAAACCAAGCTGCCCGATTTTCGGCCCCATGGTCACCCATGAGGCGCCGATCGATTGCACGTTGTCCAAAAACAAACGAGCCACGGCCTGCGTGCGCAGGTATTCAACCGCCCCGGCACTGCGCAACCGTTTACCCGACAAGGGTACCGCTGCGTCACAAGCCGGCTTGTCATCGCCATCCAATGAACCATCGAAAATACGCTCTGCCAGTTCGTCACCGGGGAACGTTTGACCGTTGGCGCAAGCGGCATCGCGGTCCCATTCCTTCACCCGGCCCAGTGGTGTGTTTTCCCTTTGAAACGGCCAGGCGATGAAACTCACGTAACGCCCCGGCCAATGATTTTCAATGGCACGATCCTGCGCCGCACGCACACGCTGCAAATGATCAATGCGATCCGCCAAACCTTCGATGTGGCCGAACATCATCGTGGCACTGGTGAACATGCCCAGCCGATGACCCATGGACATCACTTCCAACCATTGCTTTGCGGTGGCCTTGCCCAGCCCGATGCGGCGACGCACCGCCGGGGTAAATATTTCACCCCCTCCGCCGGGGATGGAATCAAGCCCTGCCGCTTTGAGCCGATGCAAAATCGCCTCGCCCTTGGCGACCCAAACGTCCCACGGCAACTCGTGACTGTGATTGGGCGCAGTGGTCGGAAAACCATCAAGCTTGAAAATCGCGATGAACTCGACAATTTCGGGCGGGGAAAAGCCATGCACATGCACCTGCGGAAACTCGGCTTTGAGTCCGCGAAGCATGTCTTCGTAAAACTCGATGGGCAGGTCCGGGTGCATACCGCCTTGAAGTAAAATTTGCGTGCCGCCGATGGCGACGAGTTCACGCACTTTGTCGTGCAGTTGCTGCGTGGTCAATATGTAACTGTCAGCTTCGCCCAGGTCGCGTTTGAAAGCACAAAAGGTGCAGTTGGCGGAGCAGACGTTGGTGTAGTTGATGTTGCGGTCAATGACATAGGTGCGCAGGTTGCCGGCTGAGTCGGGGTAAGTTTGCGTGATTTTGCGCTGGGCCACGGCAAAGGCCCATTGCCCCAGGTCGTGCGTCGAAGCCTGCTGATACAGCATCAGGGCTTCACGGGGCGTGAGGCGATGACGGCCTTCGATGACCGCTTGCATGTCGATGTCGTGAACGTTCATGCTGCAATTGTAGGGTCAGCGGGTTGAGTTGTGGCGACACATGCGTTGTGCGTTTGATTGTGGCACCGCCGCCCTCGGCGGTGAATTGTTTTATCGTGGCACCGCCGCCCTCGGCGGTAAATTGTTTTCATGTGGCACCGCCGCCCTCGGCGGTGACGATTGATGGATCATGGATCATGGATGATGGATGATGGATGATGGATGATGGATGATGGATGATGCTCAGAAATAGTATTCGATCTTGATCTCTTGGTTTGAACATTATCCATTATCAATCATCCATCCATCTTTCACCCAGCCGGGGGCGGCTGGGCTACTACGACAGACGCGACAAGTTGCGTCACTAACCATCACCGATCATGCACCAGCCCCGACCCGACACAACGCTTCGATTTGGCCTAACATGGTGGATGATGTCACCGCACAGCACGACAGACCATGCGTTTTCGGAACTGGTGCAGCTCCTTGTTGCCGGGTTTCGCACGGACCTGCGCACCAGCCATTTGGACTCGACTTTTCTGCCCAGCCGGGCGCGCACGATTGAGTTGATCGAACTGGTCCGCAAACTGATGTTCCCTGGTTTTTTTGACGAGCGCAAGCTCACCTCCGCTGCGATCGTGCAGCACACCACGCACTTGCTTGAACAGGTGCGTGAACTGGCGTTTGAACAGGTGCGTGAGTCGATCAATTACGACATCAATCGTGTGCGCGGGCAGCGACAGGCTGATCACAGCGAGCATTGCGATCACGAGGCTCACCGCGTGGTCGATGCCTTCATGATGCGTTTGCCCGAAGTGCGACGCATGCTTTCGCTGGATGTGCAGGCTGCCTTCGATGGTGACCCTGCAGCGCAATCGACCGATGAAATTATTTTCTGCTACCCCGGGCTTGATGCGATTTTCATTCATCGCCTGGCGCATGAATTATGGAACCTCAAGGTACCACTGCTTCCGCGCATCATGAGCGAATACGCCCACAACGAAACCGGCATCGACCTGCACCCCGGCGCAACCATCGGCGAATCGTTTTTCATCGACCATGGCACGGGCGTGGTCATCGGCGAAACCACCATCATCGGCAAGCGCGTGAAGGTGTATCAGGGCGTCACACTCGGTGCCCTATCCACCAAGGGCGGACAAGCCTGGCGCGGTCGCAAACGTCATCCGACCATCGAAGACGATGTCACCATTTACGGGGGGGCGATCATTCTCGGCGGCGAAACCGTCATCGGGCAAGGCTCAACCATCGGCGGATCGGTGTTTTTAACCCAAAGTGTGCCCCCGCAAAGCAGCGTGAGCATGAAGCCGCCGGAGTTGAAAGTGCGTTCACGAACAGCCAAGGGCAAGTTAAGGACGACGACGGTGGAAGTGCATATGCCGCCGCTGGACTTTCAAATTTGATTTGGCTGTAAAAGGTTGATGTGTAAAAAACCCCGGCTCGTTTGGCCGTACCTATCATCCGTCATGCACGATACGTTGTCGATCAACTTCGCCCAGCCGATTGCCTTGTTCCCGCTGCCCAATTGCGTGCTATTGCCGCATGCGACGATTCCGCTGCACATTTTCGAGCCGCGTTATCGGCACATGATCAGCGATGCCCTTGCAGCCGACAAACTCATCGCCATGGCTTTGTTTGAGGGCGACGATTGGAAGGTCAATTACCAGGGCAAGCCGCCGCTGCGACCGCATGTGTGTGTCGGCTACATCGCTCGTTACGAACGATTGGCGGATGGTCGTTACAACCTGTTGTTGCAGGGCGTTTGCCGGGCACGCATCGGCTATGAAATGTCGCATGAGCCGTATCGCTGTGCCATGCTTGAGCCGACGGAAGACCGCAGCGTGCTCGAAATTGATTTGAGTCAGCAGCGTGAACAGATTGAAAAGTTGCTGCGTGAACCCTTGATGAAAAACCTGTCAGCCATCAGCGCGATTCATAATTGGCTGTCCGCGGAAGTACCCACCAATGCCTTGATTGACCTGGCAGCGATCACCGCCTGTGATCACCTGGAACAGCGGTATCAGATGTTGGAGGAAGCCGACCCTGCGGTGCGTGCCCGCCGGCTGATTGACCATTTGCAGGGGCTGCACCACACGTTGCGATTGGCCCAGCGCTACGACCCGCCGATTGACCATGGCTTGGGGCCGAATTGAATCATTTCGAATGTCGGATTGAAACATCCGAAAACAAATTTACTCGCGGGAACGCAGACGACAAGAAACCCTGCCAGTCATTCCACCTAGATAGCCCTACAAACAAAATGTAATATCATGTCTTTCAATGAATTACACAATCGATTCGCCGGTAAACATAAAAAGCACTTGACTAATGCCCTCATTGCCACTAGTATCTATCGTTTCTGTGCGTGCTTGCTTCCAGTTTTAGTTTAGTTGGCTGTATTCATTGTCGAAGATACTCAGGGAGCGAGCAAATGTCATACGATCACATAAAGACAACCCAAGCTGCTGCGTATGTTCTACGTTACCATCAAGGTTGTATTTCTAGACTTCGACTTCTTAAAATTCTAGTTATCGCAGATCGACAGGCTTTATCAGAAACACTTCAATCGATAACTTCTGATCGACTAGTTGCGATGGATCATGGGCCAGTTCTCTCTCAAACATATGACATGTTGAAAGGTAAATCCAATTACTCGTCTTGCTGGAATAAGTACATCCAGCAAGAAGGACCTCAAAATCTTAGGTTAATCGATGATCCAGGAATTGGACGGCTTTCACGATACGAAATTGATGTGCTTGAGAAGGTCTGCGATACATACCGTTATAGCAACGACTACGATCTTGCCGAGCATACTCATACCTTCCCCGAATGGATCAAGAATAAGCCTCCGGCTCGTAGATCGAATCCGATTCCCATGAATGATTTGCTTGAAGCACTCAATATTTCAGCTTACGCTGACAAAATAGAGCGCGATATCAAGGCAGAGAAAGAGTTGGATCAGTTATTTGGGGTTCTACCACGGTGAAGGCTGGCGATACATTTCAATTGGTTGATGTTGCTGATCAACATCTGTGGATAGTGATCTCGGATCCGAACATTGATGCAGAGTGTGTACTATTCGTCAACATTACAAGCTACGATAAATATGTGGACCAAACCATAATACTGAATTCTGGAGATCACCCGTTCATTCAGCATCGTTCGTGTGTCGAATATGGACGAGCGCGAATCGCGCGGAATTACGATTTAGATCAACTCGCGTCACAAAGCCGGTTAAAAATAATGCAGCCAATCGGGACTACGATTTTGCAACGATTACGCGAAGGCGCCTCTCTATCTAATAGAATCAAAATTGAACACCTGGAGATTCTACGGAACCAAGGTCTAGTTGATTAGAAAATGTCACTACCCCAGCCAAATACTCGAATCCGGCTGATACAATTCGCCGCTTTGTCAAATCATCCTGAACTTCCTCCGATTGACCACCCCGATCAGACGCGATAAATCGCGGCGCTAACTTTCGAATACGTTTCCGTCACTCAACCACGCGACCACTGGACCACTTCACTTCGCCACCTTGCGTGACGACTTGCGCACTTTATTTTTCACCTCAGCCTTGCCGCGTTTGACACTGGCTTTGCTTTGGCCGTTGTTTTTCGGGGCCGCGAGGTTGATTTCCACCTTGAAGCCAAAGCCCTTGCGGTTGTCCAGCCAGCGAACCCACATCGGCGTGATGCAGAAAAAGCTCTGACTTTCGACAGCCTTGCACCACATGTCCACCTGTTGCACAAAGGGGTAGCGGGTGGTGAAGGTTTTCCAGGCGTGGTCCCATGCTTTGCGGTTGCCGCCGTCGGGTGGGGCGATGATGGTGCAGGCCCCCTTGATCTGCACGCCATGAATGTGCATCGGGTCGTCGGTGTAGCCGTAAACGGTGATCGCCACCTGGGGCTTTTGCAGCAGGTGCCGACTGTGTGCCGAATCGAGACTGGACACAAAATACATGCGTCCCTCATCGTCGATGGCGTACCAGACATTGACGTTATGCGGTTGGCCGTTTTCATCCACCGTCGCCATGCTGGCGGTGGCGTTGCTTCCCAGAAATCGGCATACCTCGTCCCAATAGGCTTGATGACTCACGATCGCACTCCACAAGTCCCACACACACACCAGGCCTGCCACACGCATCGGGCGCAGACCCGTCTGATTAACGAACATTCTAGGCAGCTTCCCCCGGCTTTCCTCGGTCTTGTGCTCCAACCCACACAATTCGGCGGGCCAAGATCATCACACATCCGCCGATCACGATCAAGCCCACCCCAAAGCCTTGAAAGACCATCGGCAGATTCAGCCCCTGCGCCAAGCCCCCGGCCAACATTGCCCCCAAGGGCATCCCCAACCGAAACGCCAGCATGTGAAAACTCGACACCCGCCCACGCATCGACCCCGGCGACGTGACCATCACCGTCGTATTCAAACGCACCATCACCCCGATGAATGCCATACCCAAAAGCGCACACATGATTTTGAACCCCCACAACACCATCGACTCAGGCAGCCACGCACCCAGCCAGGCCAGTAACCATTGCCCCGCTCCCAGCAGCATCACCAGCGGCCAGGCACGATGCGGTGTCGGGCCACGACTCGAGCGCGTCGCCAGCATCATCGCCCCGAACATGGCACCGATGCCGAACCACGTCAGCAGGTTGGCAAATGTACGTTCATCGCCCTGCAACATTTCCTCCGCCATGGCGGGCAGCATTTTGATCGTCGGAGCCATGAACGCCCCGGTGGCGAACACCGTCGCCAACATCAGCAGCAAATCCTTGCGCTGTTTCACGTACTCAAACCCCAAACGCAGACTGGTGAAAATCGGCTCATCCTTGCGCGGGTTTTCCGGCAAGGGTCGCAGCAACCATGTCGCCCCTATCACACCGATGAAACTCAAGGCGTTGATGCCAAAGCCCCAGGCGGCGCCCCAGTAATAAAGCACCAGCCCCGCCAGCGCAGGCCCGATTGCCCGTGACAAATTGAACTGCATCGACCCCAGTGCCATCGCATTGACCATGTGTTCACGCGGCACCAGTGAAGGTATCAACGATTGTTGCGATGGGATACGCACCGATTCGCCCAGCCCGTTGAGTGCGGTCATCAATACCACATGCCAGGCTTGCAATGCGCCCGTGGCCGCGAGCACCGTGAGTATGATTGCCAGCAATGCCTGATACGCATTGGCGATGATCAGCAGCTTGCGACGGTCGATGCGATCGGCAAGTGCGCCGCCCAGAGGCAGCAGGGCCACCACCGCCAACCCTTCGACAAAGCCGTTCAAGCCCAGCCAGAATTTGCCGGTTTCGCCGGAGAGTTGATACACCAGCCAGTCACGGGCGACATTCTGCATCCATGTGCCGATGTTGCTGACCAGGGCACCGGACCAGATGAGTCGGAAATCAGCCGTGCGAAAAGCGGGGAAGGCTTTGGTCAATAACGACAGTGGCAATGCCACCGGGGCCAGTTCACCGATGGGCCGACCGAGTGTGGTGAATGCGGATGCCCAGCGATCCAGTAACCCCAAATGCTGCGCCGGGTCATGCGGGTCGCTTGATGGTGATGATGATTTTTCACCTTCACCCAAAGTGTTATGTTCAACTTCAGGTTGGTGGGTATCACGGGTCATGGCGAGCCGTGCATGATAATCGTTTGCGATGAGGGAATGGTTGACGCCGTGGGCTTTAGCCCCGGATTTCACCCGTAAACATCCGGCCCTGAAGGGCACGGCGTCACAATCACAAAAACCTGTCAAATATGTCAACCCCCTGCCGGTTACAATGACCCACTATGTCGCAAAACAACCCATCCTCTGACCAATCCGCTCCGCAACTTTCCGAGCTGCGTAAGCAGATCGACACCCTCGATCAACAGTTGGTCGAACTGCTCAATCGTCGTGCTCGTGTGGTCACCGACATCGGCCACCTCAAACGCGGCAGCAACTCCCCCATTTACGCACCCGATCGTGAACAGGAAGTCCTCGAACGCATTCGCAAAGCCAACCAAGGCCCGCTCCCGGATACCTGCCTGGTCGCCATCTGGCGCGAACTCATGTCCGGGTCGTTCTTCCTCGAACGCCCCTTGCGCATCGGCTACCTCGGCCCAGCCGGCAGCTTCAGTCATCTGGCGGCACGCAAAAAATTCGGCGCCAGTGTCGAGTATGACAACATCGAAGACATTGCCGCAGTGTTCGAGGAAATTGCCCGGGGGCATATCGATTATGGTTTGGTGCCGATTGAAAACTCCGCCATCGGAGGCATTGGTGAAACGCTCGATGGTTTTCTGGGGACGACGGTGCAAATCTGTGCCGAGGTGCTCATCAACATTCATCACAATCTGCTGGCCAATTGTCCGCCGGAAGAGATCAAGGTGATTTACTCCAAGCCCGAAGTTTTCAGCCAATGTCGGCGGTGGCTGTCGGTGCAGTTGCCCCATGCCCTGCGTGTGCCCACTGCGTCGAGTTCCAGAGCAGCCGAGCAGGCGTCCAAGGAAGCAAACGCAGCCGCCATCGGGTCGGACCTGGCCGGTTCGCTTTACGGCTTGAACACGCTGTTTGCCAACATTGAAGACAACCCCGCCAACACGACGCGCTTTTTTGTTTTGGGGAAACAGGGCGCCAAGCCGACGGGCGATGACAAGACAGCCATCATGTTCACCACGGCTCACAAGGCCGGGGCCTTGGCGGAAGTGCTCGATGTGTTCCGCGACAACGGCCTGAACCTCACGCACATCGACAAACGGCCCAGTCAGCGGGTCAACTGGGAATATTACTTTTTCGTCGATTTTCTGGGTCACCGCGATGAGCCCTCGGTGGTCAAAGCATTGGACGAAGCCCGCAAACATTGCCTGCAATTGACGATTTTGGGTTCGTTCCCGCGTGCCAGGGATGTGTTGTAGCACCGCCGCCCCCGGCGGTGTATTGCTAAATGTGGCACTGCTGCCCCCGGCGGTGACGATTGATGGATCATGGATGATGGATGATGGATGATGGATGATGGATGATTGATAATGGAGCCCTCTGAACAATCCCCTCTCCCCTTGGGAGAGTAGGAGTGCTCGCTGCGCTCACATTAGGGTGAGGGCCGAAGTGCGATTGGTAGTACTTTGTTTCAACGCCTTTTCTTCATCGGCCCTCACCCGGCCTCGCCCCCGGGGGGACTCGGCCACCCTCTCCCGTGGGGAGAGGGATTTTTCAGAGCCCTCAATGGATAATGTTCAAACCAAGAGATTGAGATCGAATACCATTTCTGAACATAATCCATCATCCATCATCCATCATCCATCATCCATCATCCATCATCCATCCATCTTTCACCCAGCCGGGGGCGGCTGGGCTACAACGGCAGACGCGATCAATCGCATCGCTAACGTCCAATAAATGTACCCCCCCCTTGGATATCCATACAATTTGGTATAATAAAGGTTCGACGGAGAGCGGAGCAAAGAACCCTTCACTTTCACATGGGGGCCAACATGGCACTGACACGTTCCTGGTCCGGGTGGTTGAATCGTGCGATGTACGCCTCTCGCCGAAGTGGACAAGCGATCAATCGCCCTCTCGTATCAAAGAACGTCATAGAAAACCAATGCTGGCTTGGTATGGAATTGTTGGAATCCCGTAAGGTCTTGAGCGGGGTCACCATCATCACCCACGGCTATCAGATGACGAGCAGTGATCGCCCGGCTTGGCTCGATACTATGGCGAATGCCATTGTGAACCGAGCAGGTTCAGATACATCCGTATTTGCACTGCGTATTGAAGAAGACGCTGGATTACCGAGAGTCACGCAATTTGAAAAGCTAAGAGGTATATCACCCACAAACAGTTCAAGTTCAAATTCTCAAACTGTTGTCATGCTTGATTGGGCACACGCCAGCGGTATCTTTTTATCATATTACCCGACGAATGCGATTGCTTCACTTGCTGCACCATATCTATTGAATGCGATTCCACAAGCTGGCCTGACCAGACCTTTAGCGGAAAATCCCATACACCTGATTGGCCACAGCAGGGGCGGTTCTGTTGTAACCGAATTGGCAAAATCATTGGGACAAGTGGGGTTATGGGTTGATCAAGTCACGACGATTGATCCACGTCCTGTTATTGATGACCCACAAGCCACGGCTTGGAACAATATTCGTTTCGTTGACAACTATTACCAGCGAAATGATTTGATTATTGGCAATAGTGTCAATGGCGCCTGGAACTACAACCTCACGGATATTGTTCCATCACATACCCATATACACACCTACTACCATGGAACTATTGATCACGACGCGATAAGTGATGGATCAACAAGTATTCTATCATCGTGGTATAATCACACTAATTCGGGGCCTCGAAGTGAAGTTGGTTACACACACAGCCTTGTAGCAGGCGGCGAACGACCCGCCAATGGTCTTATTGCTGATGGTGCCAATCGTTCGTCTGTGTCCTTTACAGCAAGCGGGGCGAGTCTCTGGGACAATATCGAGATTGAAACTCCATGGAATGACCTCTATGTCAATCAAGGAGAATCATTTCAACTTTCTATCAATTATCAAGACGTTAATAAAGATTCGATCGTTACTCTTGGGTTTGATATCGATAGTAATCCATACAATGGTTTCATTGGTTCCAGCCTCAGTCGAGCAACTTCGTCAATATCTAACGACCAATGGGCAACTTCATTAAGCACTTCTGGCTTGGACATCGGAATCTATCGAG
The DNA here is from genome assembly GCA_964547135.1 of uncultured Phycisphaeraceae bacterium. Classification (GTDB taxonomy): domain Bacteria; phylum Planctomycetota; class Phycisphaerae; order Phycisphaerales; family Phycisphaeraceae; genus JAJXSS01. Next base: position 10,312 of record CAZJMK010000031.1, read on the forward strand.
TTTACGCGAAAATAACCAATTCAACGAATACACGTTATTTCTACACTCCGGGCCAGTTGATTGTATCGCGTCCAGAGACGGCAATTTACGGTGGAGCAGGTTCAGGTTTCCTTGTCACCCACAACGACACCACGCCACGGATGGAGGATTACACCGATTTTGGAATCATGAGCGTTCAAGTCGGCAGTCTGACACGCAGTTTCACGCTCAAAAATAACGGCAATGCTCCCTTGAACCTCACCGGCAGCAACCCGGCAACCCTGGTCGGCGGCAATCTGTCGGACTTTACCATCGTCAGCCAACCGACCGGCACGATTGCTCCGGGGGCCACCAAAACCATTGAAGTGCGCTTTGATCCGAATGCTTCCGGCTTACGGCAAACCACGCTGCAAATCGCCACCAACGACCCAACCAATCCGAACTATCGCTTTACCATTCGCGGGACCGGCGGCTTGGGTAGTTTCCTTGGATTTGACCAGAACCCGGCCAACGACCTGCGTACTGTCACCACTGTTCAGGGCACCGGCGTCGGCGCTCAGTGGGGCACCACACTCAAGGTTGACTACACCGGCAGGTTGCTTGATGGTTCGTTGTTCGATACGTCACTACAACCCGGACGCACTCCGTTTGATGTCACCCTGGCGGTCAGCAGTGTGATCGACGGTTGGCATTACGGGTTGTACGGCATGAAACTCGGTGAAACCCGTACCCTCATTATCCCGCCCGACCTGGGGTATGGTGCAACATCACGCACGGGCATTCCCGCCAACTCCTGGCTGGTGTTTGATGTCACCGCGCGAGCCATCACCTACCCCAACGCCCAGTTGCGCGGCCATAACAGTCAGATTATCGCCCACAACGACACCAGCCCCAGCCTGACCGATGGCACGGACTTCGGCTCGGCTTCCACGCGCGGTCAAGTGACACAGAACTTCATTTTCCGCAATGCCGGCCCCAGCAACACCGAACTTTTCATTCCGCAGGCCAATCAATTCACCGTCACCGGTACCCACAAAGACGATTTTGCCGTCGGAACCATCACCATGAACCAGAGTGGCGACTATGTGGTTCCGGTGACCTTCAAACCCAATGCCGTGGGTAGGCGAACCGCGACGATCACGCTGAATAATTTTGACCCCACCAAGCCGCAATATAAGTTTGCCGTCGCTGGTACGGGGGTTGGCCCGACGGTGACGATCAGTGCCGCTGATGACACGGCTGGCGAAACCCTCACGGGGCAGACCGCCAATCTCGGCACGTTCCGTATCAGCACCGGTGAAGCCGTGAACACCCGGGCAGTGACCGTGAACTTCACCACGGCAGGCACAGCCACGCGCGGCGAATTGCCCAATGGTGATTATCAGTTGAAAGTCGGCGATAGCCTGTTGACTGCGACCACACGCACGATCACCATTCCCGCTGGGCAGAGTTTTGTCGAGGTGGTGGTGGTGCCGTTGGACGATACGAAAGTCGAACCGACGGAAACCGTCGTCATGACCCTGGCCACGGGGACATCGTATGGGTTGCCCACCGCGGCAAGTCAGCGCACCGCTACGGTGAACATCATCGACAACGAACCGACAGTTTCGATTGTGGCAACCGACGCATCGGCAGCGGAGACATTGGTCAGTGAAGACGCCAACAAAGGGACGTTCCGCATCAGCCGAGCGGGGCGTACCAACACCGATTTGGTGGTGAACTTCAGTGTGTCGGGGTCCGCAAGTCGCGGCACACTGCCCACCAGTGACTACGTGCTCAAAGTCGGCGACACGGTGCTCACCACCAACAGCGTCACCCTGCCCATCGGCGTCGAGTTTGTCGATGTCACCGTCGAGGTAACCGACGACACAAGGGTGGAACCGACGGAAACGGTGATACTCACCTTGAGCGCTTCAACCAATTACAGCTTAAACAGCAACACGGCACAGCGCACCGCTACGGTGAACATTATCGACAATGAGCCGAGGCTCAAAGTTGTGGTGGTGGATGGTGAAGGGCGTGAAAAGCTCAACCAACTCGGCGTGACGGACGACATCGTGTTCCGGGTGATTCGTGAAGGGGTGACGAATGTGCCGGTGACTTTTGATTTTGCCCTGGGCGGTGCAGCCACGCGGGGGTTCAACGGCAGCGGCGACTACCGGCTGCTGATCGATGGCAACCCAGTGGCGACGAACCTGAATCGTGTGACCATGGCGACTGATGAAGAAGTGGTCGAGTTCCGACTGGTGCCGGTGGACGATGGTTTGGTTGAAAATAATGAAGCCGTCACTTTCGAGTTGCGCAATGGGACGACGTATTCGCTGAGCAGCAACACGAATGAACGTCGCGGCTCGGGTGTGCTGCGCGACTTGGCGGAACCGATCGTGTCGGTACAGATCACCGACAACAGTGCGAGCGAACGATTTAACAACACCACGGGGCGCGGGGTGTTTCGGTTCACCCGCACCGGGGGCAATATCAATCAAGCGGTGACGATCAAGTATGCACTGACCGGCTCCGCCACGACGGGTGATGATTACACCGGGTTGACGGGCGAAGTGACGATTGCTGCGGGGGCGACGTTTGCGGATGTGACGCTTACGCCGGTGGACGATGTAGTGACCGAGGGCAATGAAACGGTGGTGCTGACGATTCAGCCCGATGAGGCGTACCGGGTGCGACCGGGGCAGTTGGATGTGACGATGACGATTGCGGACTGGGAAGTTGCGCCCGATGCGATCAACGGTCTGACGGCGGTGGGTAACATCACCTTCGGCAACGGCATCGATTTTGCCAACCGGGGCACGTTCCGCCTGTTGGTTGGTGCAAACGATGATGTTTATCTGATTCAGGGCGATGGCCGAAATGTGGACCACAGCATCGGCGAGTTTACCTACACGAAAACGCATTCCGACCGTGCCCAATTGCTGATGAATGATGCCCTGCTGGGTGAGTATCAGGTTGACCTGACCTTCACCAGCCCCACGGCTGCGACGTACCAAGCCCTGGTCGGCAGCACCATCGTGCAGCGCGGTTCGCTCACATTGCAAACCGTCGCGCAAAACCTGGTGCCCGTCAACCTGAACAATCGCACCCTGCAATCAAGCATCACCGGCGGAGCGGGTGAATTGGCTTCGACGGGGCGATTCAACCTGGTCGTCAACAATAACGGTACTTACAACCTCAATGCGATTACCAACAACATATTCGACACCCAGGGCACTTTCACTTACCAACGTTTCAATAACAGTGCGGCGGTGATTGAGTTTGAGGATGAAAACCTTGGGCAGGGCATCATGGTATTGCGATTCACCAGTGCGACCGCAGCCGAGTACGGCCTGACGCTGTTCGCATCGCCCGACAGTTGGCAGACCGGCAGCGTGCGCTTGGTGTGAAGCTTGGCGTGAAATATTGGCACCCCGGCTCCGTCATTCTTACGGGAGCTTATGGTGGTTCAAACGCAGGGTAATCACAACCTCGACACCCCGGCTCAGGTCGATCAAACGCTGGCCCACGCGCTGGCGTGCGGGGCATCGGACCTGCACTTGGAACCGGTGGGCGATGGGGATGCACAAACCCTATTACCATCATTCCGTCAACCATTCCCACCTTTTTCAATTCCATAGCCTTGGTTATGGGTTTTGCCATGGGGCAAACTAGGCTGAAAACAGCCCTGCGATGGAAAGTATTCATGCTTGCCGTGTCCGATTACACTGCCGATACTACTTTGTCATCAATCATTGTTCTGTAGCATTCATCACGGGGACGATCATGACCACCTCCGAAAAACCTGCCTTGTTACACCGGGTGATTTGTTTGAAAATCATCAAGCCGTTGAACATGGACTGGAAGCAGTTGGGCGAATTACTGCGCGAAACCCGCTATCGTGTTTACCGTCTTGGCAATCTGGCGCTCAGTGATGCGTATCTGCAATTTCATCTGCATCGGAGCGGACAGAGTGCAAAGCTCCAAAAGAAAACCATCGGCCAACTCAACAAGGAACTCGCCAAACAATTGACGATTGAACAAAAGGCTCAAAAACGCAAAAACTCGAAGGCCATACTCAATGCCCGGTTTTCACAAAGAGGTGAAGGCGCACTTCCCGCAACGGTCATCGATGCTTTATCGATGTACAAGATCAAAGCCCTCACTGCCAACACCAAATGGCAGGAGGTCGTTAAGGGTAAGTCTTCTCTCCCCAGTTTTCGATTGACCAGCCCCATTTATATTCGGGCGGACAAATCCAATCATAAAAAACTGGAGCGCCTGCCCAACGGTGACACGGTATTGGATTTATTGATCTGTCAGAAGCCCTATCCTCGTGTGTTGCTGGCCGCCGGCTTCAAGGACGGCTCAGCCCGCGAAACGATTGAAAAACTGCTGGACCCCCAATCCGGTTATCGTCAGCGCTATTTCGAAGTTCGCTATGTCGAAAACAAGAATCAATGGTGGCTGCATGTCAGTTTCGATTTCCCACCCCAGCCGCAGCCGGGGTTGAGCAAAGACCGCATCGTCGGGGTGGACCTGGGCTGGAAATGCCCCTTGTATGCCGCCATTGGTCACGGCCACGCCCGCCTTGGCTATCGCGCCTTTGCCCCGCTGGCCGCCCGCATCAAAGCCCTGCAAAGTCGCACCATGGCCCGCCGTCGCTCCATGCTCGGCGCCAACCGGTCCAGTTTCAGCGAGCAAACCGCACGCGCGGGGCATGGCCGCAAACGTATGTTGCAAAGCACAGAGAAATTGCAGGGACGCATTGATGATGCCTACACCACCCTCAATCACCAGCTCGCACGGGCCGTGGTTGATTTTGCCGTAAGTCAGGGAGCCGGCGTCATCCAGATGGAAGACCTTACCGGCCTGCAGGACACCCTGCGCAGCACTTTTCTGGGGCAACGCTGGCAGTACCACTCCCTGCAAAAGTTCATTGAGGACAAGGCGGTCCAGGTCGGCATTGAGTTGCGCAAGATCAATCCCTATTACACCAGCAGGCGCTGCAGCAAATGCGGAACCCTTCGGCCCGACTTCGACCGGGAGTATCGCAACCAACATCCGCGCGAACCCTTCCGATGCAGCAACCTCGATTGCCGGTTTGAGACCGACCCGGATTACAACGCGGCGCGAAATCTGGCGGTCCCCGACATTGAGGAAAAAATCAAGTTACAATGCCGGGAGCAGAAGCTCGAACATCGCTCTTTGAAAACCATGAAAGCCCAGGCGGAAACAATGACCCCCGCCGATCCGGTTGACGCTAGCTCCACGAAGGCGACTTCGGGAGCAATCGACGCACCCGGCGGGGAGGGGCCGACTGCGAGGCCCAAAGGATGAGAAGACTTGGCATGTCAGCGGCGAATTTCGCCCTTTGCCATCGCTCACCAAACGACCCATTTTTTTAAGCTGTTTTTCCACCAATCGGAGGCACAGCAAGGACTTACTTCTCAGAGGCTGCGCTTCCCCCCGAATTGAGGGTTGTACGCAGTGATTGACCCAACTCAACCTGCCCAATGCGAGCTGCGCTTCCCCCCGAATTGAGGGTTGTACGCAGTATAGGTACGAGAACACGCAAGGGCAGCCATGCTGCGCTTCCCCCCGAATTGAGGGTTGTACGCAGTCGTAGCCTGTGCATGTGGATGATGGATCGGCTGCGCTTCCCCCCGAATTGAGGGTTGTACGCAGTCAACCCCGTCCCAGAAAAGAGGGATCAGGCGCGAAGAAAGTTTCGAATTGACCAAGCCAAGAACGAGGCCGATAGGCCGAGGGCTTGGGTATTGGAAAAACGTGGTCGAGTGGTCAAGTGAAAAAAAAGATCGCCCACGCCTGAACTTCATGTCCGCGTGAAGTTCAGGATGGTTTTTCAAACAACAACAACTGACGCCGAGGGTTTTAGAAACTGTTTCATAACTGAGTACACGGTGGGGCGGGCGTCCCGCCTGCCAATGGGCGCAAGCCCATTTCGAATAACCAGTATCGATCAAATCGCGCGGGTGTCGGGTGCCATTGGCTGCTTATTGCCAGTGCATGAACGTTCTTTGACGGCACTGGCAGACAAAGCGGCGGATGGCATCCGCCGGGGTCGTTGAAGCATTGATTCACGATTCACCGAATCACACCGACCGCCGATGCCATCGGCGGCTTTGTTCACCCAGCCGGGGGCGGCTGGGCCACATCATCAGAAAACGCGATCCAGCGCGGCGCTAACTTGCGCATACGGTACCGTCACTTGACCACTTCACCACTCGACCACTCGTCCACTCGACCACTTGTAAATGGTGGTTGCGCTCGACGACGTGCATGACCACCCAACGCGATGGTTTTAGGTTCGTCCCTGATACCACTTTTTCGCTCCGTACGCACCGACATGATTCACCGGCGACCAATCCGGGGCAAGGTCCGGCAACGGCAGCATCAACTCGGCATACGATTCAGCCCCATAAACGACCTTGCCATCCACCACCGTCAGCACTGACTCCAGGTTGGCAATCTGACTTTCGGGCACGGCAAAATAATCGGCGTTGAGCAGGCAGAAGTCCGCCAATTGGCCGGTCGTCAGCCGACCCTTTTTGTCTTGCTCCCGGCTGAACCAGGCATTGTCACACCACAAACGCAAGGCTGTTTCACGGTCGAGTCGAGTACGTGGCGACAACAATTGGGTGCCTCCGGTACCGCGCCCGGTCACCAGCCAAGCGATGCAAAGCCATGGGTTGTAACTGCTGACGCGCGACATGTCCGTCCCTGCACCGACGGGCACACCAGCCGCCATGATGCGTTTGATCGGCGGTGCCTCCTGTGCAGCCGTCGGCCCGTACCGTTCAACAAACGATTTTTCCTGAAAAGCGATGCGGTTCTGAATCGCCACGCCTCCGCCCAGGGCCGCGATACGCTGCAGGTTCGCATCACTGAGCGACTCAGCGTGGTCAACAATCCAATGCAATTTGTCCAGCGGAATGTCACGATGCACTTTTTCAAGTACATCCAGATGGCGCCCGACGGTCTGGTCGTAGGTGGCATGAAAACGAAAGGGCCAGCCGCGTGAGGCCAGCAATCGAATCACTGGTTCGAGATCGGCCTCGGCACCAGCCGGGGGTATGACCTGCGGCATGTTGAACACTTCAAAGTCGTAAATGCTGCGCACCAGCATTTCACCGCCGCCCAGCAGGTAAAACATGTCATCACCCTGGCCGGGTTTGAATTGCTGGGTCCACTGGGTGAAATCCTCCAATTCACGACCGGGTCGCTGAATGAAGGTCGATACGCCGATGCGTATGGTGAGCAGTCCCTGGCGATGCAACTCACGAATCACGTTGTAATCATCGGGCCAATTTTGAAAACCACCGCCACAGTCGAGGGAACTGGTCACGCCCAGCCGATTGAGTTCGCGCATGAAGTGGCGCGTGGAAGTGTGCTGATCCGTGAGTGAAAGTTTGGGGCCGTCGTGCAGGGTCGAATACAAAATCAAAGCACTGGGGTCTGCGAGTAACAAGCCGGTGGGTTCGCCCTGCTGATCGCGCACAATGGTTCCGCCGGGGTAACGATTTCCGGGAAAGGATCGATCTATACCCAGATAGCGCAGGCACGCCTTGTTGAGCAAAGCCGAGGTGTAAACATAAAGCACAAAGACCGGAGTGTCGGGGGCGGCAGCGTTGATTTCATCGAGGGTGGGCAGTCGCTTTTCGACGAACTGTTCAGCCGACCATCCGCCGACGATGCGCACCCACTGCCCCGGCGGTGTGCGACGGGCTTGTTGACGCAGCATTTCCATCGCATCCGCCAGTCGGGGTACACCATCCCAGCGTAGTTCCAACGCATAATTCAAGCCGCCGCGAACCACGTGTGTATGCGTGTCGTTCAAACCGGGAATGAGTCGGCGTCCCGCAGCATCGATCATGTGTGTATGAATGCCCGCCTGTGCCTTGATCGCATCGTTGTCCCCCACGGCCACGATGCGACCGGCTTTGACCGCCAGTGCCTGTGCCTGGGGTTGTAACGGGTTCAAGGTGGTGATCCGGGCACCATGAACAATCAAATCCGGCTCTTGCTCGGTAATCGGAACAGGTGCCTGCCCCTGCGACCAACCCGGCATGGCCAGCGATGCAGCAGTGGCGGCGGTAACGGTCATAAATTCCCGGCGGGTCCAAGGTGCCATGGTCAACCCCCAATCACTAAAAGCCCGATGAGTTCAGTAAACATGTGACCTTACACCGGTTGATCGGTCAGTCGGCGACGACGGCGAGGCAAGGTATTGACTGTACCCTCGTGACACCGACCAACCGATCAACCATGAGTTTTTGACTCGTTCATTTTTTTGACAAATGCCGGAGGCGGCTTACTTCTGTCCGCCTTCTTTGGCACCGAACATCGTGTAGGCATAGCCGATACCCACACCGTAGGCTCCGCCATGCTGCTTGGCGATGGCGGTGACGGCTTCGTAAGTATCGGTACGTGCCCAGTCGCGCTGCCATTCGAGCAACACCTGTTGCCAGGTCACCGGCACCGCCCCGGCCTGTACCATCCGGCGCACCGACTCATCGTGTGCCTCCCTGCTGGTGCCGCCGCTGGCGTCGGTGACTACGTACACCTCATAGCCTTCATGTAGTGCTTCAAGCGTCGGCATGTTGACGCACACTTCCGTCCACAACCCGGCGATGATCAACTTTTTACGCCCGGTTTTGGCGATCTCCGCCACCACGCCCTTGTCGTCCCAGGTGTTCATGCTGGTGCGATCAAATATTTTCTGATCGGGGAACACCGCGCGAATTTCCGGGAAAATCGGTCCGCTGAAAGTGTCCGCCGCCACCGTGGTCAAAATCGTCGGCACCTTGAACGCCTTGGCCGACTTGGCCAGCCCCTCGACATTGTTGCGCAACAGTTGACGTTCATGACTGAACACGCCGAAAAGCATCTGTGGCTGATGATCGATCATCAGCAACACACTGTTCTGCGGCGTGAGCAATTCGGTGTGTCCGCCGACGCTTGTTTTTGCCACCGCGGCGCTCTGCGCATGGACGACATTGACTTGATTGGTTCCCGCCAGATACCACCCTGCTGCTGCTCCAACAGTCAACACCCCTGTCAACAACAATGCGTTCTGCGTCTTGCTTTTCATGACCCTGATACTCCTTCAGAAAATGAATGTCCCCTGATCCAAGTGAAACACTCACCCGGATCATCACAAATGTAGGAGTCTGTGTTTTTGCGAGTCAATCTCAACAAATAAGAGATGGCGAGGCGAATATCAATAAAATTATGTATTAGCTGGGTTTATCTATTTTAACATTTTTGAGGATAGCAAAAAAAATCGCCGTGTCGATACACGACGATTGGTGAAACCTTTTTATCAAGACATGCAAAGCGATAGGTGCCTTGAATCATTCACCGACGCGCTAAGTCGCGGCGCTAACGTTTGAATACGATTCGGTCACTCGACCGCTCGACCACTTTTTACTGGTGGTTGCACCAATCAGTGATGACTTGTCAACTGGGTGTTGGGGGGTTGTTGTATAATGTGCGGGCGTCGATCAAGCATTTTCTATTGCTTGTCTTTTTGAATGTGTACTGAACTTCCATTAGGGGCCACTCATGATTGCCATGCTCGTTTTCACCGTGCTTGCAGTGATCGCCCTGGCAGCGACCATCTGGCCGGGCATTCCTCGTCTGGGTCGGATCGCCCTCCTATTTATGGCCCCGATCCTTTTTCTGATCGGATTTTTGATCGGCTCGTCTGTGGTCATCGATGCGGACAAAACCGGTATCGTGATCAAGCATGTCGGTTCGCCGTTGCCGGCCGGTCAGATCGTTGCCCGTAACGGTGAACAGGGACCGCAGGCGGCGATTCTCAGTCCCGGTTGGCACTTTGGATATGTCCCGTTTCTTTATGAAGTGCGTGAAGTGCCGGTGATCATGATTTCGCACGGCAAGCTTGGCTTTGTCACCGCCAAGGATGGGCAATCACTTCCCGAAGGGGCCACCTTTGCCAAACCCTGGGTTAGTGCCAACGACATGATGGACCCGGTCAAGTTTCTCACACAGGACGGAGAGCGCGGCCCGCAGACCACCGTGCTCACTCCTGGAACCTGGCGCTACAACCCCTTCGTTCATGAAATTTCGACCATTGACGCCCTGAACGTCGCCCCGGGTACGGTGGCTGTGGTCACCGCACGCACCGGAAAGCTCATCACCACCGATCAACTCACAGGTTCAGGCGAAGGTGATGTTGTCACGGTCAATGGCGTGCCGTTGGTGGGCGAAGGGTTCCGGGGTATTTGGAAAGAAGCGCTCAAACCCGGCGCCTACTACCTCAACACCAACGCCTACGTACCCACCGTGGTGAAAACCACGCAGCGCATTTACACCTACCAGCAGGCGGTGCATCGCCAGGCATCCAAGGCTGTTTCGCAAAACATGGACTGGTCGGTCACGGTGCGTTCCAAGGATGGGTTTTCTTTTCCGATTGATGTGCGCGTGGCCTGTGCGGTGGAAGCCAAGGACGCACCTTACCTGGTTGCCCTGCTTGGCGACCCGGATCGACAGGTGAAGGACGAACAGGAAGACGAGGAATTGGAGATTCTCGAATCCAAGATCATTCTGCCGGCGGTGCGTGCCATTTTCCGCAATGTCGCGGAAACCATGAATGCGTTGGAATTCGTCAACGCCCGCAGTCAGATTGAAAAACAGGCCAATGATCGGCTGAGCATCGAACTGGCCAAGGCCAGAATCACTTCGCACGGGGTGTTTCTGGGCAATATTCATTTGGACGCCACGGAAGCGGGGAAGAAGCTCATCGCCACGCAGACCGACCGCGAGGTGGCGGTGAATGAGCAGGTACTTTTTGCTGAGCAGCGCAAGGCGCAGGAGTCGCGTGCTGCTTTTGTGAAAGCACAGGAGGAAGCCGAGCAGCAACGCAATCTGGCACAGGCGACTTATGAAGTGCTGGTGAAAGAACAGGGAGCCAAGGCCCGCGCCGCCGAGGCCCGCGGTGAGGCGGACTATCAGATCATCACCGGCGAAGGCCGAGCCAAGGGTTACGATGCGATGGTCAAGTCGCTGGGGCAGCAGTCTGTCGCGCAGCTTGAATTGCTGCGTCTGGTGGCCGAAGGCAAAGTGCAGATCACGCCACAGGTGATGGTGGTCGGGGATGGGGCTGGCGGCATGACCGATGCACTCATGGGCACCATTTTGCGTCAGGCGGTCAGCAAGGAGGCCAAGTAATGCGATTGCTCATTTTTGTCAGTGTGTTGGCGGTACTGGTATGCATGGGGGTACTCATCGCCTCTCTGGTCATGAGCAACCGCAACAAAAACCGACCCAACAAGTATCACCAGAATTGATACCGGGGGCTGCACAGCGTGCCGCTTGGCGGGCGCTGGGTGAGGTGAACTCGATGCGGGGTGCCATAGTCCATTTACTGTGGGCAGCCCAAAGCGTCTGCCCACAGGCACCCGGCTAACGGTCAACTCGGTGAACCACTCACGAATGGATTGATGACATGCCCTTCAGGCCGGCTATTGGCATGAACCGATTGGTAAATCATGAAAGCGATCCGGGGCTGAAGCCCACGGCGTCAAAAAGACACTTGCTCCGTGCAACCATTCGCAAGCATGCGCCGCCCTCGGCAATTCGACTGATTCACTTTTTTTCTGGAATTCACACAGAAAAAACATTTTGGCCCGCGGGTTGCATATTGTTACATTGTGCTGGCGATTGCCGATGAAAGAACAGGCAATCGTCGCATTGGATCGTTACCCCCCGCTGGTTGGCTGGTGATTCCGGGGCGAACCACCACCACACCGGCTCATCCCCGCTGATGTCTGCTTGTGCAGCACAGCAAACCCCCGCCTGGTTCGCAGAGGCGTATCTGCGAATCAACAACCTCAACCGATTCGACAACCTGTGTTCACGCAAACTTTTTCCACCAAGGAGAATTGTTCATGGCTACTTCCGTTTCCACCGACCCTGATGTGCGCTTACTCAAACGTGTGGGCGCGACGCTGGTGCTGCTCATGCCCGCCTGCATGGGCGCAGTTTCGCTCTACAGCGGCCACTTTGAACCACTGCGTCAATTGTGGGCCAGTTTTCTGTTGGCAAGTCTGATCGTCATGACCGGGCTGTTGACAGCCGGAGCGTGGTATGGCCTGAGCCGTATGTTCCGTGCCGCTCGTTTGCGTGCCCAGCGTGCCCTTGAACAGCGCCCTGTGCGCAGCACCCGTGGCGTATTGGCTGCTGAATAACTCACGCTGCCGTTCCCAAATCCGTCGGTTTTCGTGGCAACACGACGGATTTATTGAAACAACTTGCATACCATCCCCATAGGTCGGTTGAACGCCGCCCATGGGGTTTTTATTTTTCTGTGCAGGCGGTGACCTGTCGCAGGGAGTGATGTGCGGGATGAAAGCGCAGTTGGTGCACCATTTAGGCGAACGATTCGACTTCGGGTTGAGTGATCAGCCGATGTTCAGTTATGTCTATAACGAACCGACCGCTGCCGTCGAATCCGCCAAGCCTTTTTTTCACCCGTTGCGTACCCTGGCCGGTGACGTGCTGACGACCTATCGCCCTGCGGATTACCCCTGGCATCGCGGACTATCGTTTTCCTTTTTCGATGTCAGCGGGCACAACTTCTGGGGCGGCTGGGTGAGCACCAACAAACACGAAAGCCCGGTTCCCGAAAACCATGGCAGGCAACGCCATCGCGGCTGGGAAACCGTCAAATATTCCGACGATCAACTACAACTGGTTCAGCGTCTGCTCTGGCAAACCGCAGCCGGGGAACGCTTGATTGATGAACGTCGCTGCATCAGCGTGCCCAAAATCGACGAGCAGGCGGGTTGGTGGATGCTCGACCTGGAGTTCACGCTCAAAAACATTCACACCGATGCCCTGCAATTTGCCTCGCCGCAGACCATGGGGCACAAGGGGGGCGTCGGCTACGGCGGGCTTTACTGGCGCGGCCCGTGGTCGTTCCTCGGCGGAATGGTGCTGGGGTCCAATCGTCGTGAAGGCATCGAACAAATGGGGCTGCCCTCGCCCTGGCTGGCGTTCATCGGTCGTCACGATGGTTCGCTTCGCCAATCGACCCTGATCATCGTCGATCACACCGACAACCCGCGTCACCCCGCCCGCTGGTTTGTGCGCAACACCGGTTACCCGGGCATGGGGCCTGCCTTTGTGTATGACCAGACCTATGTGCTGCCCCGTGATTTTGAACTGACCCTGTCGTATCGACTGATCATCGCCAACGGTGCGTGGAACCATCAGCGCATCGAACAGTTACTCAACGACCATCCGCAACCACGCAAAGTGACCGCGGGGTGAAGTCGTTGAAGAAGTGGCCGAGTGGTCGAGTAAAAAACATCAAGCCAAGAACGAGGCTTTCAAGCCGAGGGCTTGGGTATTCGAAGAAGAAAAGTGAGCGCCGCGATGGATCGCGTCTGCTGGTCGGAATGGTGAGTCGGAAAAATATGTAATGAGGTCATTTTAATAACCCCTTTTCCCCACAGGAGAGGGATTTTTCAGAGCACTCAAATGTACCCCTTTACAATCTTTCTTGTAAATACATTTCCGCCCATGTGAGTGTTCGACTCACCCATCCGCAAATCACCTGGGTCCCCAAACCCTGTGGCCAATCAGTCAGGTCATCCAACCCATAACGGTGTTCGACGCCGAAGGGCGTCAACTGAGGCAACTTGCTGCTGTCCGGTGGCACGGTGAGACGGTGGTCGCGCAACAGATCGATCAGCTGCGCCAGATTGTGTGTTTTTGAAAAAGTAACTGCCTGTTGTGCCAGTACCGCTTTGAGCGCTTTTTCGACCGCTTGTTGAGCATGAAAACCAATACCGCGCAGTGGCGCTTCCGGGGAATCAGCCAGCAACTCAAACATCCTTTGATCTTCGATGGCTCGTCGCAACAGCACACGCGCCAGTTCAGCCGATCGGTCCATAATGTGTGCCCTCGCGGTCGGCTTGAAAGTACACCGTATTGGGTGTCTGCCGCCAATAATCGAATTGTGCGCGACTGGTCACCAGCACATCCGCAGGCAGCCGCAACGGTCGAATCACTTCCTGTAAGCGCACCGTCTCGCCATAGGTGTCCGACAACTCCGGCTCGATCACCAAAAAATCAACATCGCTGTCCGGGTGGGCATCACCGCGTGCCCGTGAACCAAACAAAATCACCCCCGACCCCGGCGGCGTGGCCTGCAACAACAATCGACTCGCTTGTTCAATCAATGCTACATCCATACGACACATTCTATGATGACATCCAAACAAAAACAGTCGCAATTCAACGCTTGACGGAATCACCCTTTTCACTCGGCCACTTGACCACTTCATATGACGCGATCAATCACGGCACTAACCCAAGCGCCGACGCAAAGCGTCCGCGCTAAGAGACTGTTTCATAACTCCTTCTGAACTCGGAGCCACGAGCGGACACTGGTGTTGCTCAGAGCCACGAGCGGAAGCGCGTGGTTCTTCGACCGCTCACTACCGCCCCCGGGGGTCGCGGCTCTGAATCAAGCAAAGGACACCTGCCCCACCCAAACCAGTTATGAAACAGTTTCTAAACAAATTCGAAATCCGAAATTCGAAATTCGAAATTTATACGCCACTTGGCCACTTCTGCAACGGGTCGATAACCTTTTTCACCCCGCCCGATAATACCTGAGTTTTTACCATCTGTTTCATCCGCATCACTGCCCCCAAAATGGCGATTTTGCCCTTAACCAGCGCTTTTGACTTGATTTGTCCGTCACAATGTTGTAAGGTGTTCATTCGGGTGAACAAATACCGAACCGACTTGGGGATCAACTTTCAAGAAGCACTATGGGATTGGTCGAAACTACAACTCGGCAGCCGAATCGCCTGATCATGACCTTGTGGGGGTCGCACGTCAGGCACCCTCGGCTGCACAGGAGTTTCAACCATGGCCAACCCCCTTGTCATGCTCGGTCCAGGCGGCGATTTTCAAGTGCGTTTCGATGTTCATGGGCAGTCGCTGGTTCGTCAGGTCAATCAGCAGCAACCCACCCAGGGCGACGACGAATCGGCTGGGGGCCGGTCGGGTTACATGCGTCTGCCGCGTCGTGGTGCTGCGCAGCCCCCCCAACCCATTGTGTTTGGCGCAGCGGATCACGCATCCGTGCGATCAGCCGACAGCTATCAACACACCATAGCGCAGCCGACGGGGACGTATGCCCCGACTCGGCGCAACACCCCGGTGATGCGAAGTGGTGCGGCGCGTGTCGGTTTGAAGCCGGCGGTGTTACCGATCACGTTGCCAATCCCCGCCGAGGCTTCGGCTGTGCAGAACGCAAGCACTGCCGCATCCTCCGTCCATACGAACGTCGCTGGTCTGCCGCAGGTGACGGGTGTGCCGCAGGGCCAGCCGACGTTGCCCCCGTTTCCGTTGCCGCGTCGTGAAACGAATCGTGAACCCTTGCAGGTGAACCATGAATCTGACGCCCAAACAGTTGCACATTCTGACCCGCATTCGGGACTTTCGTCTGACCCGCGGCTATTCGCCGACCATGCAGGAACTGGCCGACGAACTGGACGTCAGCAAGGTCACCATCTTCGAGCACGTCGAGGCGCTGATCAAAAAGGGGGCCTTGCGACGGGAGGCCAACAAGGCTCGCTCTTTGGAAGTGGCAGCCCACACCAAACTGCCGGATGAACAGCGCCGTACGCGCTTGCCCTTTGTCGGCAGCATCGCCGCCGGTCGCCCGATCGAGGCGGTGGAAGACCGTCAATACCTCGACTTGGAGGAACTGTTCACCGCCAGCCGCAAGGCTGTGGGGGGCGAACGCTTCGTACTCAAGGTGCGTGGCGACTCCATGATCGAGGAACACATCCGCGAAGGTGATTACGTCGTCGTCGAAAAACGCAACACCGCCCGCAATGGTGAAACGGTCGTGGCCCTGCTCGAAAATGGCGAAGCGACGCTGAAAAAGTATTACCGCGAGAAAGACCGCATCCGCCTGCAACCCGCCAACGAAAAATACGACCCGATTTACGCCCCGCTCGACAGCGTGCAAATTCAGGGCATCGTCGTCGGCGTGCTGCGCAAATATCATTGAAGATGTGGCCCAGTGGTCGAACAATTTCGAATGTCGGATTTCGAATTTCGAATTTGTTCAGCGCAGAAGCCTTGTGTCGGTGATTTTGACGCCGTGCCCTTTAGGGCCGGATGGCTGTGCGAATCGTCAATTGATCCGGGGCTGAAGCCCTCGGCGTCGTTCAGGGGCGGAGTAAGAAAAATCACCCGATCACTACATCGCCAAATCGCCAAATCATAATGGTACTTTGCCGACGCCGACTTCGATGACCGAGCGTATGCCGCCGCGACCTTTCCAGTGCGTGCGCAGAATCATCCAGCGCGGCTTCATCACCTGATTCAAGTCGTCGGCAATCCGGTTGGCCACCGCTTCGTAAAAAATGCCCTGGTTGCGGTAACTCTGGTAGTACAGTTTCAAACTTTTGAGTTCAACACAGAGCTTGCCGGGCGCGTAAATCAGTTCGACCGAACCAAAATCCGGGTGGCCGGTTTTGGGGCAGACGCTGGTGAACTCCTCCGACACATGCGTGATGGTGTACTCACGCTTGGGTTGCGGATTGGGGAAACATTCAAGGAGTTTGCTGGACATGTCGGTAGGTTAATCGCGGGAAGAAGGTCCGCCAAGTGACTTGGATGTCGGATGGTGTGATTTTTCAAACAATCATCGACGCCGAGGGCTTTAGCCCCGGATGGTTTTTCCTGAATCATGAATCAATCAAAACCATCCGGCCCTGCCCCCGGTGGGCACGGCGTCAACCACGCCGACGCAAAGCGTCCGCGCTAAACATTTCATTCCACCCAATCACGGATTCACGTTAGACCATCCGGGCACGGGCTGCTATCGTATGGCTCTTTCCAAACTCGTAGCGCTTACGGAACCTGATCATGAGCATTTTGATTGACAAAGCCACCCGCGTGATCTGCCAGGGCATCACCGGTTCAGCCGGTTCGTTTCACACCAAGGCCTGCCTCGACTACGGCACAAAAATGGTCGGCGGTGTGACGCCCAACAAGGGCGGCAGCAAAGACCCCAACGGCATCCCCGTCTTCAACACCTGTTACGAAGCGGTGCAGGCCACCGGGGCCGAGGCGACGATGATTTTCGTTCCCCCGCCCTACGCCGGCGACGCGATTCTCGAAGCCGCTGACGCAGGCATCAAACTCATCGTCTGCATCACCGAAGGCATTCCGGTCACCGACATGACCCGGGTGCGTAAACAACTCGAATCGCAGATCAACAAAACCTTCCGACTCATTGGGCCGAACTGTCCCGGGGTGATCACACCCGGTCAGTGCAAAATCGGCATCATGCCCGGTTACATTCATAAGCCCGCCGAAAAAGCCGAGGCCGGCCGGGCGGTGGGCATCATCAGCCGCTCCGGCACGCTCACCTACGAAGCTGTCTGGCAGTGCTCGAACCTGGGCATTGGTCAAACCACCTGTGTAGGCATCGGCGGCGACCCGGTGCGGGGCATGAGCTTTGTCGATGTGCTGGTGCTGATGAATGCCGACCCGCAAACCGATGGCATCATCCTCATTGGCGAAATCGGCGGCACCGATGAAGAAGCGGCGGCACGGTTTATTAAAAATCATGTGCGTAAACCGGTGACGGCTTTCATTGCCGGTCGCACCGCTCCGCCGGGCAAACGCATGGGCCATGCCGGGGCGATCATTTCCGGGGGCGAAGGTTCCGCGGAAACCAAGCTAACCGCCCTGCGCGAAGCCGGGTGCATGATCGCCGAAAGCCCCGCCGACTTGGGTTCCACCATGGCCAAGGCCTTGGGTTTGACGCGGTGATTGAAGAAGTGGTCGAGTAGTCAGACAAGCCGAGTCGGAGGCGTCCTCGCCGACGGCTCGGGTATTCTGGTAAGTCCAAAGTCCAAAGTCCAAAGTCAAATACAATTGATCGGACCTTGGACCTGTCAAATACCCAAGCCCTCGGCCTGTCGGCCTCGTTCTTGGCTTGGTTCCAGCAATCAACCACTTGGCCGCTTCAATCTTTCGCGCGAAACAAGAGCACGGTTTTGCCGACCACAGCCACCAACTCGGCTTGCACCGCTTGCGCCACTTCATCCGCGATGGTTTGACGGGCATCGCCCTGCACCTCTTTGGCCAAACGCAATTTGACCAATTCCTTGCGGGCCAGCAGGCTTTTGAGTTGGGTGATAAAACCGGGAGTCAAGCCCGCTTTGCCCAGGTGCGCATCGTCGCTCTGGGTCTGTGCTTTTTGTCGGAGTTGTTTACGCTGGGCGGAGGAAAGACTCATGCAACCATGATAACCAACTGCGCCGTTTATCACGCGGCAATCGCTATCGGCTGACGATGCAGCGCCAAGGCAGCCTGATATACCTTGTCAAATGTGCTTGCGCCCCAGCGATGACGCAATAGCGCACGTTCTTCACTGGTGCATTGGATCAAAAAATCTGAATCTTTCACAAATAGACCGAATAACTGGCCGGGGTCGAGGAACTGGCGTTGCGCCAGGCGATCGATGCCCACCGGGGACATGCGATAGGGGTTGTTGGTGATGAACCAATCGTGCAGCGACACGCTGGTGACGCTCACCTGATCGACCAGTTGCAGGTGTTGGGCGAATTGGTGCATGTCGAGCCGTTTGCCTTCGACCTGGTCGTCGGTGGACTTTTCGTAGGTGCGTTTGTCGCCCCAGGCATCAAAGCCCAGCACGGTTTCGAAAAACAGCGCATGGCCGGCACTGATGCTGATGAAAAGGTCATCGACCTGATGCTCGGCTGCGTACGCCCAAATAGCACGGCACAATTCCAAAAACGCCCTTGTCGCACGGTAATCACCGGCCACGGCCAGATTGGTCACCTCCGCCACCTTGCGACCCTGTTTGCGCAGCACATTGATTTCATCCGCGAACACGTCATCGGAAGGCAGGCCCATGTCGGGCGAGTCGAACACCAAGCCGATGACCCCGACGGTTTGCCCGTCGGACTTGGCGACGAACGTGGCGGACTCAGCCACGGCTTCGAAAGTGCGCAAACGCATGTGCGAAGGTTGGGGCAGAATGTAGCCTTGCTGGACGTAGGTGTCGTGAACCAGGTGGTAGGCGGTTTTGAGTTCCATCAGGCTGCCGACGCGCCAGACCCGCAGGGAGCCGGACAGATCGAACATGCCCATTTTTTCCAGCCGATTGACCCGGCGGCGCAGACGCTCGGTGCGCTGCACGGGGCTGATGGCCGGTTCGTTGCCGAGGGTCGCTGTCATATCAGAGCTGGGGTTTTGCGTGCTGATCATCGTGAACCTCCAAGCAAAGGGATTGTTAGTTTGCGACGATTCCCCGCACCGTACTGCTGTGGACTCTGGTTAAGCTGTACAATTGGGGGAAGGTTGGAGAGATAGTTAAAAGAGTAAAAAGGTATCACAGTCGTGAATGGGGGCGGGTTGTAGGGGTTGTGCGGGAGAGGGCGTCCGGATAAACAAGACACATGAATAGCTGACAGCGATTTTGCCCCATGGCAGATCGAAGAGACGCCCTCACCCCGGCCCTCTCCCGGAGGGAGAGGGGGCAGATTCAGAAGTTTCGAATCGTCAGGGTTACAGTGAAGCTTCAAAGCTGTGGGAGTCAAATCATGATTAAGTTGCTGCCGCGAGGGGCGAAACAGGTGCGGGAGTTTCGGAAGGATTTGCAGGCCACGCGACTGCGACCGGGGCCTGGTTGGAATGAACAATCGCAGACGCCGGCGTTGCGTTCCGTGGTGCAAGAAGCGATGCGTTTGCCCATGTACAAGCGTTTGTGGCAGGGGCTTGACAAGTCGATACAACGCGCTCAAACCATGGCTGATTTGCTGGCTTTGTTGCCGGTGATCGATAAACAGCAGGTGTTCGGGAACCGCAGCCTCGATGAATTGTTGTCGGCAAGCGCGCTGGCCAAGGTAGGCCTGGTGTACAGCAGTTCGGGCTTTACCGGGCGCTTTGCCTGGGGCGTGGAAGCGCGCGGACAGCGCGATATCGTGGCACTCGGATTGGATGTGTTGTTGGATATGCTTTTCAATGTGGCGACCAAGCCGGCGCTGATCATCAATGCTTTGCCGACGGGGGTGCGGATTGATTGCAACTTGCCGATGGTGATCGAAACCGGACCACGGGCGGACAGCGTTGTCGCTGCGTTGCGCACCCTTCGGCCTTGCGTCAAGCAAACCATCGTGGTGGGCGATTGGGCGCTGCTTAAACAGGCAATTGAACAGGCGGTGGAGCAGGGCGTGCTCAGTGCCAAGGGCGGGCTGATGCACCTGATCACCGGCGGCGATTGGATTGCGGAAAACTGGCGAAGTTACATTATGGGTTTGCTGGCCCAGGTCAGCCCGAAGCTGCCGGGGAAATGCGTCATCAACTTCGGCGTGTCGGAACTGGGGTTGAGTGTCGGATTGGAAACCGAGGCTTGCAGGCTGACACGACAGGCCATGCACCAAGACCCGCAGTTGGCGCAACAGTTGTTGGGTGAAGCAGCGGGCTTGGTGGTGCCGACGCTGGTGCAGTATCAGCCTTGGAATTACCTGATCGAAACGGTGGGCACGGATGACGGGCAAAAGCAGTTGGTGGTGACATCGTTGCAGCTTCATCGGCTGCTGCCCCTGGTGCGATACACCACGGGCGACCGGGCGAAGGTCTGGTCGTATGGGCAGTGGTGTGAAGTGTTGGAACATGCGGGGCGACCTGATTTAAAACCCAAAGAACGGCTGCCGGTGCTGGCGATCATGGGACGCGGAACCAAGAGTCAATCGATGATTGGATCGGAATCACCTTTGCAAGTCCGTGAAACGTTGTTTGCCAACCCCGAGTTGGCACGACGGGTGACCGGGCATTTCGTACTGAAGCGAATCGATCGGGTCGGGGGTTTGCAAATCACGATGCAACTCCAACCCGGATCAACCGTGCCCACGCGCGTTATGCAACTTTTCAAACAGCAACTGCAACAAAACCTGAGCGAACCGGTTCGAGTGCAACCACAGGCGTATCACGAATACCGTTTCGGGATGGCGCTGAATTACCTGCGTAAGTTTGACCATGTATTGTGATGAGGTGATAAGCGATTTGCGAAAAATCGGCAATAAAAAAGGGGCCTTGGCAGGCCCCCGTGTCGGGTTGAATGGGTTTCAATTGAATCATGCGTTCTGACGTCGTCGTGTGGTGGCCATACCGGCGGCGAGCAGCCCGGCCAAGCCGAGTGCAACCGACGCGGGTTCGGGGATGGCGCGAACTTGGACACGGATGGGATCGTCCACGCGGAGCAACCATTTGCCGCCGAAGGTATCGGACAGTCGGCCTTCAGCCGTGAAGTTGATTTCCAATTCGCCGTCCAATTGGCCATTCCCCGGACCTTCACCCCAGTAAGGAACCGCACCAAGGGCAGCCACCCAATCACCAAAAGCGATGGCAACGCCTGGGCCGAGGCCTTGCGGCAGGAAGGTGGTGAAAAATTCATTGACCGGATCGGTCGGGTTGGAACCGGGGATGGAGGACCATGTCCAAAGCAGATTGCCGGTGGTCACGGTCGGATATACCGGGTTGCCACCTGCCCATGAGCCGGGGGCAGCAGCACCGCCACTGGGGTCATAACTGCCAACGGGCACTTCAAACACAGCCGTGTGAATACCGACGCCAGCGATTTGCTGGAACATGCCCCCTGCGGAAACGGTGATTTTGGTGTCCTGCAAACCCCAGAAAATACCCACCAGATGCTTAGAGGCCGTGGCGTGGTTGTACAGCGTCACAGTCCCCGTCGGGTTGGTGATTTCACGAATTTGGAAAACGCCCCAAGTGTCACCGGTGTTGGGGTTGTTGGGTCGTGGTGCGATCTGTGCCAACGAATTCATGGTGGCAATATCGTTGGCGATGTTGCCTGTGCCGCCGTAGGTGCCGTTGGGCAGACCGGTGTAGATCGTCCCCTCATCAAAACCGATGAGTTTCATCACGATATCGCCCGTGTACCCGCCGAAGCTGATCGCCATGGCGTTGCCCGCCATGATACTGCTCATGGCAATCACCGCCACCCCCGCCCCAATTCCTTTTCCGTACAACATGGCCCTCTCCTTGGTCCAATTTTTCATCCAAACACAAAATGGATGATTTTCCCCATTTTCCCCACCTCCAACATGGAGGAGTGATTGCAGACCCCGACCGAACCTGACCTTCCTATTGTAATGCCCTATTTCGCCCAGTCAACACAATTCACATAGATTTCACAGATCGGGGAACTTGCGTAACCATTCCAGATTAACACCTGAGACCGGGGGAAGAAGTGGCCAACTGACGATATTGTTTAGCACCGACGATTTGCGTCGGCGGTTTTGACGCCGTGCCCTTTAGGGCCGGATGCTTTCATGATGTCCTCAATCAATCCGGGGCTGAAGCCCTCGGCGTCAATGCTTGTCGAACCCTCCGCCAAGCGGTACCTTGACAGAACATCGATGCCGCGAACATCATGGATGCACGATATCACCCGGCCCCCGTAGCTCAGTTGGATAGAGCAACGGATTTCTAATCCGTCGGTCCGAGGTTCGAATCCTCGCGGGGGCGTTCGGTGCATCTTTTAAAGGTCAGGGAGCATCACCATGGCGGACCTTGTTCGTGTCGGCATTCTCGGAGCCGGGGGCAATACCCGACTCAAACACATTCCCGGTCTGCAAGCGATACCCGGCGTGGAAGTCGTGGCCGTGTGCAATCGATCATTGCCCTCCGCCCTGAAGGTGTGCAAAGAATTTGACATTCCCAAAGCCTGCGCAACCCCGGCTGAAGTGATTGCCGACGAAGGCATTGATGCCGTCGTCATCGGCACCTGGCCGTATAAGCATTGCGAGTTCACCGTCGCCGCACTGGAAGCGGGCAAGCATGTGATGTGCGAGGCGCGCATGGCCATGAACGCAGCCCAGGGGGAACAGATGCTCGCTGCGTCGCGTGCCAACCCGAAGCTGGTGGCGCAGATTGTGCCCGCCCCGTTTACCCTGCCGGTGGACGAAAAAATCAAAACGCTGGTGCAGGAAAAATTGGGACAGGTGCGACGAGTGCGGGTTGAGTTGTTTATCAAAGATGATGGGCAGTTGCTGCCGATGCGCACCTGGCGCCGCAATCGCAGCTTCAGCGGCAACAACATCATGACCGTCGGCATCTGGTACGAAACGCTCATGCGCTGGGTCGGCCCGGCTCGCTGGGTGCAGGCGTTGCTTCACATTCATCGACCCGTCGGCATCGACCCCGATTCAGGTCAACAAGTACCCATCGATGTGCCCGATCATGTCGAAGTGCTCGGCGAACTGGCCTGCGGCGGAACGCTGAGCCTTTCGGCGTCGTGCATCGCCACCCCCGGTCATTTCAACTCGATTCGCATCGAGGGTGACGGCGGAGTGATTGAATATGTCAATGACCAAGTGAGTTTCACGCCCACCGGTGGCACGGCTCAAATGATCGAACCGACGGCAGGCAAAGGCTGGCGGGTGGAGGCGGAGTTTATCGGGGCGATTCGCGGCACGGAAAAAATCGTTACCACCGATTTCGACACCGCCCTTTCGTACATGCGTTTCACCGATGCCCTGCATGAAAGTCATCGGCTGGGGCAACGGGTGAATGTGTGAGGGGGTCAACCGATGTGACAAACAAGCCGGGGGCCACACAGCGTCCCGAAGGCGCTGGGTGTGAATAACGGTCGTGGTGAATTGCCTATGTTTAGCGCGGACGCTTTGCGTCGGCGATTTTGACGCCGTGCCCTTGAGGGCCGGATGGTTTGATACTTCAATGACGGGAAACCATCCGGGGCTGAAGCCCTCGGCGTCAGTCGTTAAGTGGGTCGTCAAATGCACTGGCAGGCAAGCTGCTGGTGAAGCTATGAAGCAAGCCTCCTTGTCGGCAGATTCGGGGTCGGGCCATCAAACCCGCCCCATACCTGAAAGGAGGCCTGTATGTTTTACTTTGGACTGGATGTGCATCAGAAGCGTTTGTCGGTCTGTATCTTGGACAACCACGGCAAAAAGGTCAAGGAGTTTACCGTGCTGGGGGATGCCCACCGACTCGTGGAGGAACTGGATCAGATGCAACGGCAGGTCAAGCGGATCGAAGCGGAACTGGACCGGGTCTCCGCCGAGCATGCCGGGGTGACGCTGCTGCGGACCATTCCGGGGGTGGGACCGCGTACGGCCGAGGCGGTGCTGGCGTATGTGGATCAGGCCGGACGCTTCCAGCGCAATAAACAGATCGGGGCCTACTTCGGGTTGGAGCCCACGCAGGATGCCAGCGCTGACACCAACCGTCCGGGTCACATCACCCAACAGGGTCCGGGCACGGCGCGCGGCTGTGAGCAACACCGATGTGTGCTCGTGGTGGCTATGCGGAGCCGTGATCGGCAGCATAGCCTCCGACATCACGGTGGCGACATCATCGCAAACAGCACCCGCGGCGGCTGAGCTGCGGTCCAGGGGATGGCGTACTCCATCTGCGGATACAAATCAAAGAAGTTGTCCGCGATGTTGTCTTTGCCGTCGAGGTCCAGGCACAGGTCCATGATGTATCGTTCACTGCGGAAGTAAGCCATGCCTTCGGACACACGGATGGCGATGTCGGGTTGTCCGCAATGAAGCTGGTCATATCGGCCGCGCAAGAGCCGATTGCGGGCGATTACCTGCTGGTTCTGATAGAGCATGGCAAAGGGAACAATCGGAGCATTTTCACCTTCGGTCGGAGCGTCGAACTCGGCCAATACGACGGAGGCGTTGGCGGGCAGTTCCACCTTTTGGCGATCGTCCAAGGGGTATTGGCCGTTCATGGTGAACAGCCCGAAGCGAACTTCGGCAGTGACCGCGGAGGGAGTGTCATTGATGCCATGCACGCGGATACGACCTTCGGCTTCAGACAAAATCACATGCACCGGCGTGAACCCTCGGCGAACATGATGGAACGCCGGGGTGCGGTTGAGGTAGTAATCAACGATGGTCCAGGAGCGGACGGCGGGCCAGTAGTCGTTGAACATCCAGAACACCGCCGCCGAGCAGTCATACATTTTGTAACGGAAGGATTCGCAATATTCCTTGAGGCCCTCGGCTTTGAGCAGTCCGCCCATGTAGGTGTATTGTTCGAGGTCCAATTGATCGATGTCCACGCCGAACCATGCCTTGACCATCATGTCCAACGAGCTTGGCTCGGATGTCCAGGTATCAACGCCGTTGTCGTGACATTGCCAGGCGAAGGAGTGAATATCGCCCTTGCCCGGAACCAGACAGGCGCGCATGGTCGGCAGTGATACTGGTCCAAGGATGCCGCCTTCGCTGGCGAATCGGCAGATCATGGGACGATACTTTCGGTAATCGGTATCGGCGTTGCCCAGTTCCCAGGGGTGCTGATCGCCGGCGAGCTTGTGCTGCGGCGGCAATGTGGAGGATGTATAGGGTGAACTGGGCCAGTAGAACTTGTCGGGGTCTTCCTCCGCGACGATGCGTGGGAAGGTCAGGTGCCAGAGCAGATAGTCCGGTGCGACAAAGTCCTTGTCGTAATTGTGCCGCCACATGCCATCTTCGATTTCGTTGTTGCCGCACCAGATGATCAGGCTGGGGTGTTTGGCCAATCGGCGCAGGTTGTAGCGGGCCTCGACCTTGATGTCGTCGTAGAACGACTGAACATAGGTCGGATAGCTGGCGTTGGCGAAGGCGAAGTCCTGCCAGACCATGATGCCGGCCTCGTCGCACTCCTTGTAAAAGTCATCCGATTCGTACATCCCGCCGCCCCAGATGCGCAGAAAGTTGAAGTTCGCCGCCAGCGCTTCACTGATCAACTTGCGATAGCGTGCCCGATCGATGCGCTGGAAGATGATGTCTGCGGGAACAAAGTTGCTGCCTTTGGCGAATATTTTGCGACCGTTGACTTCAATGGTGAAGTTGTTGCCCCCGGCCGGGTGGGCATCTTGATTGATCACGACCTTGCGAAAACCGATTCGTGCCCGCTGAATGTGTGATTGGTCAGCGACTTTCAATTCCGCCGACACCTCGTACATTTTTTGCGGACCCTGTCCCGCGGGCCACCAAAGCTCCGGCTGGGTCACCGGAACCGAAACTTCGATCGGATGCAGTCCCGGCAGTATGTTGACCGACGCTGCCGCACTGGCGCCGGACAGGTCCTTGACCTGCAACTTCAGTTCGCCGGTGATCGGCTTGCCGGTCAGGTTTTCAACAAACAATCGTCCCAGCACGCGACCGGTCTGCAAATCCGAATGCAAGGTTGCCATGGGCACAAACTGGTCCACCCGCACCGGGGCACTGGTCCACTGCAGACTGACCGAACCGCTCAACCCAACGTTGACCAGGTCCGTCGCCCAGTCCCAGTTGAACTGGCACTGCGGCTTGCGCAGCCAATTGCGTTTGGTGCGCTGGGTGTGCGGCCACATGGAGTGACCTTCGACATTGAAGTTGCGTGCGTAGTAAACCCCGCTTTCGATTTCCACCACCAGCAGGTTTCGTCCCGGTCGAAGTTTGCCGGTGACATCAATACGACAGGGGTAATGCGTATTGCAATGTTTGCCGACCTGTTCACCGTTGAGGAGGATGACCGCCGCCAGGTCCAGTCGTTCAAAATGGAGCCAGCAGCGAGCTTCCAGCGCATGACTGGGACAGTCGAACTCGCGCCGATAGGTCCACATCATTTCCTGCACCCAGCGGGCAGCCAGGGCATTGACCCCCAGCGTCGGATCGCCGATCAAGCCGTGACGCACCAGGTCCAGGTGAACTTCGCCGGGCACGGTGGCATCCAGGCAGCGATACGGGGCGGTGATGTTTTCCTGTCGCGCAAAGCGCTGGTGGCCTCCATGTTCGCCGTCAAACCAACGCAGTTTCCATGGGCCGTCCAGACTCAATGATTGCATGTTCATGGTTGAGTAGCGGTTGCCGGTCCTTGGCCGGAACGGAGTTGGTACATGTGCTGACCCACACGACGGGCAGCCTGCACCATCTCGGGATACGGAATGTCGGTGATCTGTAGAAAGCCGGTGTTGTAGTTTTCGCCATCCAGCGGACGACCGGTGGTGGGTTGGTCAAGGTATTCAAACCAGTGGGTGCCGACGAACTGCGGGTTGCGCAAGGCTCCGTTGACATAGCGCTGGTAAGCCTTGGCGCGATCCGCCTGATCGTGTACCGCGACCAACCCGGTGTGCCACATGCCCCGGTCCAGTGCCCCAAAGTGATACTCGCCGACCAACAAAGGAACATCCGCAGACGTCGGCGGATCGAAAAACTCGACCCCCGCCTTGTACAAATTCATGGACACCACATCGCAGTATTGGCTGGCCGCCTCGTACGCCAGGGGGTTGACCCAATGGAACCGTGAACCCAGGTAAAGGTGATCCGGGTCCAGTTCACGCAGAACCTCTTTCACCACTCGGAAATACGTCTGCGCCGTAAGTTTGTAATAAGCCCGCAAATCATCCGAGGCATTTTTCGGTTCGCTCAGGCCGCTGGTGGATTGAGCCAACGCCTCCCACGACTCGTAACTGGTTTTCCATGCCTGATTCAAAGCCGTGATGTCGATGTATTTGGCACGCAGATCGCTGATGAGTTTGATTTTCGCCGCCTGTGTTGCCGGCGACCTGAGCGCCGCCTGACCGAAGGAAAACTCATCGCCCCAGGGCAGTTCATTGTCCACGAAATACCCGATGCACCAGGGATCGCCCACGCTGCCCAACTCGTTGGCATAGTGGTTCATCGCCCGTTTGACGCTGGGCACAAATTCCGGATCAAACACATCGTAAAACTTCTGCCAGTGTCCGCTGCTGCCTGCCAGCATCGGGGGCTTGGCAATGGGTATCCACGCCGGCACGGTGTAGGGCGTGCGTCGCAGACGCGCCTCTTCCACCTGAACCCAATTGCCCATCGTGTTAAGCCCCCAGCTGCGCAGCCGCTGATGCGCCAAGCTCGCCCAAGCGCTGCGCCAGTTGTCGCCGTATTTGTGCATCAGGTTCATGCCCGCATGCACGAACACATCCACTTTTTGTCCCGCATAGTCGCCGATGGAGGAGCGACGATCATAGTAAAACGGCTTGAATTTCGGATCATTGCGATCCGGCAACCCGGCAAACCATCCATCCCGAAAAGTGATCGGCGTACCCACGTTCCACAAACCAACACTGTCGATTCCATGCGAAAAGAAAAGTTTGCCTTCAGGATCGACCAGCCACCATTTGCCCGCATATTTTTCCACCCGAAAAAAACCGCTGGCCTTGAGCGTCGGCCCCTGTGCCCAACCGCCAAAACGATTCCATCCGTCCGGCTCGGGATGCGCTTTCAAGTCAGCCTGTTCACTGGCAACCGAAGCCTGCAATTCTGTCAGCGAATGAACCTTGCCGGGCCAATCCTTGTGTATGTACTGGCCGAACTCATCCAAAATCGGAAACAGTCCGCCGTCCTGCGCCGCTTTCAATGGCTCATACGCCCCGACGGCACGAATTTCCAACACCTCAAAAACACAAGGCCGGGTTTCATCCAACGTGAAAGTCAACACCCGTGAAATGTTTGAAGCGTCCAATCCCTTGGGGCCGCCGACGTTGGCCGGTACCCCCTTCATCCCCTTGAGCTGCTCGGCTCCCGGCACCCCGTTACGCCGCAGCAGCGGAAACCGGGCGACCCCCGTTTCACCCGCATCCAACAACACTTCCGTGTAAATGCAGTCGTTTCTTCCGTCGGTCGTGGGGTTGTCCACCCGCACTCGAACCCGCAGCAACCTCGGCCCGGCATTTCGCACCTCAAACTCAACCCGGCTGTAGGCCGACAAGTCCCACGCCTTGGCAGCCGAGATGTCCACCCCCGGCCAGGGCGAATCCGTACGCGTCGTCACCCGTAACGCCGACCGACCCTCAAGCTGCACATGTTCGTATTGTGCGTGTTTGGCCTTGAGTTCAGCCGTGTCGTCCGGACTACCCCGGTACATGATCAGCGGTTCCAATCCCTGAGCCATCATCGGGGTCAGCAACAATGCCGCCAAGCAGACCAACAGCGAATGTTTCATGGGTCTCTCGCTCAAAATGAGGGGGTTACGCTTCCGGCCATGTGCTCGAACCGATGGATCGTGTACT
The DNA here is from genome assembly GCA_964547135.1 of uncultured Phycisphaeraceae bacterium. GTDB lineage: Bacteria > Planctomycetota > Phycisphaerae > Phycisphaerales > Phycisphaeraceae > JAJXSS01. The sequence goes on from CAZJMK010000031.1 coordinate 39,404, forward strand.
GCCGCGTTCTTCAACCACGGGCTTAAACCAGATTTGTTGCGAGCCTTGGTCGTTACCCTGCTGCTCCCACTGCTCTTCAAGCATTCGTAACGCCTGTTCCGCCAAGGCGTGCAGGTTGTAGCCCACCGTCGTCAGCGGGGGATTTAAAAACGGCGCCAAGGGAAACTCGCCGGCCAAACTGATAATGCTGACATCTTCGGGGATGGATAAGCCGTGGTCTTCCCGCAGCACCCGCATCGCCGCCACCGCTCCCGTCCAGTCCACCGTGAACAGTGCGCTGAAGTCCGGTCGATGGCTGCTGCGCATCCATCGGCCAAAGTGCGCCCAGGTCAGCATCATGCTGTCCAGACCGCTGGGCACCGGGCACTCCACCAGCAATCGTGGCACACCGGCAGCGTCGATTCGACTCATCGCCTCCCGCCAGCCCTGCACCCGATCACGAATCGTCCGCGACATCTGTTCGCACACCAGACAGACAATCCGGCGATGGCCCAGCTTGGCCAGGTGCTTCACCGCCCGGTAGCCGACTTCAATGTTGTCCACCGACACGCCCGACACCTCCGGGTCCGCAGGTAACTCACGAATCAATACCAGCGGACAAGGCGGACGACGCAGTCCCGCCACAAATCGCTCCGTGAACATCTCCGGGCTGCACGCCAGAATGATGCCGTCGTAGTCGCAGCCCAGTTGAGCAATGTCCATCGCTTCGGAACTGCCCTGATAAGCGTTGACCTCAAAGCTCCAATTGAGAATCTGCCCAGCCCTGAGCAATTCCCGCACAATGGCATCGTAATCAGGGCTTGGAAAGGTCGAACGCACAATCAATATTCGTCGAACGCCGCGCGTGGACACATCCGAGGTGTACAACCGTTTGCGACCCGCCGGCCGATGAATGATCCCCTCTTTCCGCATTCGATCCAAAGCTTTGCTGAGCGTTGATTGCGACACCCCAAAGCGTGCCTTGAGCTGGTCAATGGTGGACACCGGCTGCCCCGGCCCCAACTCCATGAACTCCCTGCGCAATTCACGGCTTAATGAAAAATGCTTGGTTTTTTCAATGGGTATCGACATATCGCGTTGATTTATTATTACATCGTTTTATTTTTTGTCAACCAAACGTCGAATACCCAGATTGATAAACCGTATCCTCCCCATTTCTCCCTATGGTTAAGCCCATGAACGCTTGGAAAATAGACAAATTAGGCCCACGCAGTACGATCAATAGACTCTCGGCTCATTGGCATTTGCTTCAATGATCAGGGCGAATTAATCATATAAATTAAATCTATAAATCACTTTATAAAATAAAATATTATTCTGGAAGCGGTCGAATAATGATTGACCACGTGATCAATTGTTGGTATATTGAAGGAAAGATCACGTGATCATTGGTCGTTTGGCTTGCATCGTTCCACTTTCCCAGGCAATGGATGGCTCGTAGGTGTTTTCTTGGATCAGCCGTGTGAAATCAATGCTCTTTTTCGGGCTTCTTTTGAAAACTCATGAGCTTTGACCTCGGCTGCTTCATCGCAAATCAGGTGGGTCGTCCTTCATGGCAACCTGTGCAACTTCACACTCCGACCCGTTACAACGATTTGACCTTTGGCTCTGAATCATCGTCTTACTGCCCCGCCAACGACCGTCAGCCCTGGGGAAAAGAGAGGTAGGCATGTAACCCATTGAACTCCGCTGCCCCGCAACCCTCAGCGACTTCATCCTTTTCACGCAACGCCAGACGTTCGCTTTCATCATCTTCCTGTACGGAACCATTGATCATGAAAACCAATCAACTTCATCGACCGACACTGTTTCCCCTGATCTGTTTTGCCATGGGCCTGATCCATTGCCTCGGGTTGAATTCGGCACTCCACGCCCAAGGCTACGAATTCTACTACAACCATTCAGCCTTGAGTTCGGGGTATCCCACCGGTGTAAGTATTTCCGATAAATATGAAGTACGGGTTTCGACTTCCGACACACTCAGTCAAACCTTGAAGTCCACCACCCAACGCACGGGTGGTAATCTTCATCCCCTATCCGTTTTGAGCGCTTCCTGGACGCACTTTGCCGCTCCGCAAACCACTTATGACGCAGGGGTACGTATCAAGGTCAAGGCGTTGTCGCTTAGCTCGATCACTTCTGCGGTGATTCGTCCTCTGAGTGCCGGCGTCACCACCAGCATCACCGGCAACGAAGTCACCTTCACCATCACCAAGCCCATGAAGTTCCAGGTGGACATCAACAACGATCAGACCCATGTGATCTTCATTTTCGCCGATCTGCCGGAGGTTGATCCGCCATCCGCACCCTCCGGCTCCTCCAGTTCCACAACCTCGGACTCAACGGATTTGTATGCCGATGAATATGGCTTGGACAGCCCGACCAACACCACCTCCGGCGGACTGGAAACCGACGGCGGCGGTGCGTCCACCATGTCCACCACCAATACCGTCTATTACGGCCCTGGGTTTCATAATGTTGGCGAAAACTTCCAATTCGACAACGACACCACCGTCTATCTGGCACCGGGCTCTTTTGTGAATGGCACTTTCCGAAACTCTTCCACCACACCTTTAAACATCACCGTCCGTGGACGGGGCATTCTCTGCGGCAGAAACTACCCTTGGGACGACGGCCCCGGACTGCTTCGTTTCAGCGGCTCCATCACCGGAACTTCCAACCTGCACGTCGAAGGCATCACCTTTCTGGATTCGCCCGGATATAACTGCTCCTGGGTCAATTCCGCCAGAAACCTCAAGATGATCGGCTGGGTCAACAATACCGATGGTGTGCATCCCGCCCACGCCGCTGTGGTTGAGGACAACTTCATTTTCAACTACGACGATGGCGTCACCACCAACAGCAACATTCTGGTGACCAACAACGTCTTTTATACCAACAAGGGAGCTACCTTCAAATTCAGTTGGAATATCAACTGGAATGTGAATAATGTTCTGTTCAAAGACAACACCGTGATTAATTACCGCAATTTCAATGACTACACCGTCAATTCCAACAACGGCGGCTCCAGTGCCGTGATCAGTGCGGCGCACGGGGGATTGGGCCATCTGTACAACTATACCGTCGAAAATCTGCGCGTTGAACGTCTGGGTGGTTCGGTCAAACGGTTCCTCTCCCTCCAGATCACTCATAACGATTGGGAAACCAATCCCGACATCGGCACCCTCAGCGGCCTCCTTTTCAAAAATGTCACCATCGATGAAACCACTTCCGACAACAAGATCATCGGTTACTGGGATTCCACCTATGGGTTCCGTCGATTCAAAGGTGTCAAGTTTGAAAACTGCACCAATGCCGGAACCTTGATGACCGACTACACCACCGCTGCGATCCCCTCCACCAACCGAAGATACTTAAGCGATATTCAGTTTACCGCCTACAAGAGCTATGGCGATACGCTCAGCGGCTGGAACAAAAGCTCCGGCGTGGTGGTGGGAACCTGGCCCAGTTCCACAAACTCATGCTTCCATCTCAACGACACAACCACCAGCAGCTTGTATCTGGAAAAGTGGATATCCGCCATCAGCACCCAGTACGCCAGCACCAGTTTCCGTTTCCGTACTTCGCAGGTGGGTACGCTGAACACCGGCTTCCTGATTTATGACGGCTCCGGTCGCGCAGCGGTCGAAGTGCGCGAAATCGGCGGCGCTCTCAAAGCGCTTTGCGATAACGGTGCCGGCGGTTACAACCAAGTCAACATCTGCTCGATTACCGCCAATACCAATTACAAGATTCGCGTCATTACCAACATGACCACCAAGAAGTATGATATTTACGTCAATAATACCAAATACGCTAACATCACCTACCGCAATACCGCCGCCAATAGTATCGCCAGACTTTACTTTCAGACCGGGGCCACGCCGACCTACAGCGTTTATCTGGACGATGTGGAAGTCGGCAGAGAGTTTGACTACATCGGCGAGCAATACTACTGGTAACGCTCATTCAGGATTGCATGTAGGCCCAGGGTGTCGAAAAAGGGCGTATCGTTCGTGGA
>CAZJMK010000032.1:0-43236 GCA_964547135.1 uncultured Phycisphaeraceae bacterium
AGGATCAAACTCTTCACTTGAAATTTGTGTCACCGTTCCTAAGAACGATGAAAGCTTCAAAGAAGAAGCGATCCTAAAAACCCACCCTTGCGGATGGGCCGGTCAAGGCCGAATTTTCATTCGACCCCTTGTTGATGGCTAGATCAACAAGATTTACTCTACATCCTTTCACTGAAAGGTCATCTCAGGGTCACGAAGGATGCCGAGGATCGGTTCTGCCGGTTAGCAGTTCCAATCGTTTGTTTAACCACGTCTCACAAGCCGTGACGCTCGTGATTCGTGCTCGCATCCTCGCGGATTCCCAACTGTTCACTTGTCAAAGATCACGCTGATTTCGTTTTCATCAGCCCCTGCTTCTCAACAGGGGAGCCACATATCGTACATAAGTTTCTAACCGTGTCAAGTCGCACTATTCAACTGGGCCAATGAGAAAAAGTTTTCCCCAAAATGACCCCAATGCCCCGGTTCGGCAATGATCATGAAAAGTCGTCAGCATCGAGTCGGGGTGTCGTGTCGATGGATGATTGATAATGGATTATATTCAAACCCGGAGTTGATGGAAGTAAACCCTCTCTGAACATGATCCATTATCCATTATAAATCACCGTCGAGGGCGCGGGGTGGTTGTGGCACGCTTTGGTGCCACAGGTGATTTGCTGTGGGCAGCCCCAATCGTCTGCCCACAGCCACCCGACGGACCGGGCCGACACGGCCCGGCTCTCCTGCGGAGCGCGGTCCTCAGGCTGCCTTGTTGCGACGTTGTGAAAGCAGCAGACCACCGAGCACAAGGAAACTAAACGTGGCTGGTTCGGGGATCAAGGTCGAGCCGCCGATGGGGCCGGAGTAGAAATAGAAATTATTGATGATCAAATTGTGACTGGAGTTGTTTTCGATGCAGATGGTCAGGTTGCTTAAATCAATGTCGGACAGGTATGGAAACAGCGAGAATGTTTGTTGCGGGGTGATCGGAGCCGAGGGTGTGTCGGAACCGCTGTTGATCGGAGGCAGGATTACGCCGCCGGGCGTTGTGCCCCGGTCTTCGCCAACAGTTTCGAATTGCCAGAGCGTGCCCAGAACGATGCGCGGTTGGGTCGTCATCGGCTCATCAGGGAAACAGATACTGACCTCTGCTGTAGCCATCTGGCCGGTGGGCAATCCTTCAAAAATAAAATCAATCACGATGCGTGGCTGGGCGGGCACATAACCGGTGATGCTGGATTTTTCCTGTTCGGTCAGTTCGATTTTGACCTCGCGGACCGAACCGGTGGGCACCGTGACGGGCTGAACCGGCTTGATCGGTTCCTCTATCAGCCCGCCATGGTCGGTGGCGTAAAAGAAAAATTGCTCATCAGGCCCAAGCACGTTTTTCAGCGAATTGATCGCTGTCTGAAGATTGGCTTTGGTGGCCGCCTGAGCGGTGAAGGGCAAGGGATCGCCGAACTTGTCCGTCGAGCCGTTGCCGAAAAGCGTGGTGATGCTGAACTTGGCGGCACCCACATGAGGCTGCATCTGATTAATGAGCATGTTCTGCATGCTCACGATGTCGTTGAAGTGACGATTACCATCGGGGATACCCGCCCAAAGGATGGCGTGAAAAGATTTGGTCTGCGGGTCCTTGAGTTTGATCTGGTCGCTGTCAGGGGCATCTCCGAAAATGGATTGGCCGGTCTCCGTCACGCGGTAGCGTGTTTCCCAAGGGTTGTTATCAGCATTGTCGATGGCTTGCTTGACGGTCTGGTTTTTGGCCAATTCGGGAACCAGAGCGAGACTCCAAAAATCACCCGACCCGGTGATTGCATCATTCTCGCCCCATGATACTTCATCATGCCGTGAAGCCGATCCGCCAACCCATTTCACGGAGTCCCCCAAAGCCGTAACCAGATCATCCAACATGCCTCCGCCGTAACAGGTTTGAAAGAAAAACTTGGCGTCTTTGACGGTGCTGTTGCCATTGCTGTCGATCAGCAGGCCTTTCATCATCGCGGCAAAATCGCTGTCACGAATATCATCGCCGGAGTTGGCAACGATCGTCGAATGTTTGTTACTCGGCTGACTGGCCAAGGACGCCCAGGTCGGTGCGACCCAAGCCATGCTCGTACACAAACTGCCGACCGCCAACCAACCCGACCAGCGTTGCACCTGCCCCATGATGTCCCTCCCTCACCTAATGATTTACCGAAACTGCGACGGTTATGCTTGAACATACCCCCGATAATGAGAAATAACAATAATTATAATATTTCTAACAAAAGAGCCCTTTGATGATCAAACCAGGAGCAGGGCAAACGCATGTGGATTGATTGTACGAGCCGCGACCGTCAGGGAGCGGTGGTTTGATGGTAATTGATGAACGAAGAACCGCTCCCTCACGGTCGCGGCTCGTACATGCGTTTGCCCTGAAACCAGGAGTTGATTGGCGCACACCCTCTCTGAACATGATCCATCATCCATCATGAATCACCGCCGAGGGCGCGGGGTGGCGCCACATGAAATCAAAAACCACTGCCGCTGTGTGATGTAGCCCAGCGGCCCTCGGCTGGGGGAATCACCATCAAAAAACACCGCCGGGGGCGGCGGTGCCACAAAGCACACATTCAAGCGAACCACCCACAACAACGCAATTCCCACTTATCATGCACCGATGCACTCACTGCAACGCTACCAACCCAAGCCCGTCATCGGCCTGATGGGTGGCATCGGTTCAGGTAAAAGCACCGTGGCACAATGTTTTGCGCAGTTGGGTTGCGCGGTGATCGATGCCGATGCGCTGGCGAAAAGTTTTTTACAAACCCAACCGATCAAAGAACAACTCGTGCAGCGTTGGGGGCAGGGCGTGCTGAATGGGCGTGGTGAAGTTGATCGTGCTGCGGTGGGGCGCATTGTGTTTGCCGACTCAGCCGAGCTTGCGTTTTTGGAAAAACTGATTCACCCGTTGGTGATCGCAGAGCGAGCGCGTTTGCGTAAACAATATCAAGCTGATGCAAACATCATTGCGATTGTTGATGACACGCCGTTGTTGTTGGAGAAGGGTTTGCACACGGATTGTGATGTGTTGGTGTTCGTTGATACGCCGTTGGAATTGCGTCAGGCACGGGTGAAGCAAACCCGCAATTGGTCGGCGGAGGAATTGGCCAAACGACAATCGGCACAGATCGCACTTGACAAGAAGGCAGATTTGGCCGATTATTGTATCGACAACCGTGCTGATCAGGCACGCTGCCTTGAACAAGTCCGTCAGGTTCTCTCCCAGATCGTCAAGCACAACCGGCTGCCCAAGTCGCGTTCGTAAACTGGGAAACGAACCCGCTCCCCCCCAGGCCCAGCCATCGGTTCACCGGCTTACGCGAATGTAACCGCTGCGAACAGGCGGGCCTTGCTACGCAACAGCGTCGGTCTTGCTGGTTCAAGGTTGTGCAATCAATACGTGTTTTCCCCGAATAACCATGTATGTGGTTTTGACCTTCAGCCAACCCGGCTGAAATCACCCCATGACCTTGTTTTGATTCGATTCACCAACCCCGGCTTTTGCCAGCAATGTAATGATTACGGAGATGTTCCATGGCCAAGTCTGAGTCCACCAAGCCCCGTCGTAAAAAAGCAGCCGGCGAAGAACAGGCAACCCTCGCCCCGGAAACCAACGAAACCGCCCCGGAAACATCTGCGGATAACGCCGCTGAGCCGGTGACGGAGGCGTCCGCTGCAACGCCTGTTGCTGAGGCGCCCAAAGCAGTCGAAAACAAAGCACCGGTCAAGCCGGCGGGCCATGTGGTGAAGGTACAGACCGATGAGCAGCTCGAAGCCGAGACGCAGGAACGCTACGAACAGGCCAAGCGCGCCGACCTGACCATTCGTGACCTGGAAAAGCTCGACAATGATGCGCTGCTCAAAATGGCGCAGGATGAGGGCATGACCGGTTACGAAGCCCTCAAACGCAAGGACCTGATTTTCAAAATACTGCAAAAGCACATAGCCAAGCAGGGGTTGATGTACGGCGACGGTGTGCTGGAAATATTGCCCGACGGGTTCGGCTTTTTGCGCAGCCCGGACAATTCGTACCTGGCCGGGCCGGATGACATTTACGTCAGCCCATCGCAGATTCGCCGGTTTGGTTTGAAGCCCGGTCACATTGTGCAGGGCACGATTCGCCCGCCCAAGGAAAGCGAACGTTACTTTGCCCTGCTGCGGGTCGATGCGGTCAACGGCAAGTCGCCCGATGCGCTCAACGAAGTGAAAACCTTTGAAGACCTGACACCGTTGCACCCGTATCAGCGTTTCGTACTCGAAACACCGGGTGAAGCGGGTAACACGGAAATGCGGATCATGGACCTGGTGACGCCGATCGGTCGGGGTCAGCGCGGGTTGATCGTGGCTCCGCCGCGCACGGGCAAGACCATTTTGATGCAGAAGATCGCCAAGGCCATCATCACCAACTTCCCGGAATGCAAGGTGATTGTGCTGCTCATCGCGGAGCGCCCGGAAGAAATGACCGACTTCCGTCGGCACACGCCCCCGGATGTCGAAGTGGTGGGTTCGACCTTTGACGAAGGCACATCACGCCATGTGCAGGTGTGCGACATCGTGATGGAAAAAGCACGACGCATGGTGGAGTTCGGCGAACATGTGGTGGTGCTCATGGACTCGATCACCCGCATGGCACGAGCGTACAACGCCGAGATGCCGCATTCAGGGAAAATTTTGTCAGGCGGCTTGGACTCGAACGCAATGGAACGACCGCGACGGTTTTTCGGCTCAGCCCGCGCCATTGACAAGGGTGGTTCACTGACCATTCTGGCCACGGCCCTGATCGACACCGGCTCGAAGATGGACGACATCATTTTCGAAGAGTTCAAGGGTACGGGTAACAGCGAATTGCATTTGGACCGGCGGCTGGTGGAAAAGCGCGTTTGGCCGGCGATTGACATTGCCGCCAGCGGGACACGACGGGAAGAGTTGCTGATGGACCCCAAGGAAATGCAACTGGTGTATCGCTTGCGGAAAGTGTTGGCGGACATGAACCCGGTCGAGGCGATGGAAGTTTTGAAAAATCGCATGACCAAGACCAAGACCAACGCGGAATTTTTGCTGACGATGAATTTGGATTAAGGGAGGTAGGTTAGCGCCGCGATTTATCGCGTTTGATGTAGCCCAGCCGCCCCCGGCTGGGTCATACACAACCTGAAAATCACCGCCGAGGGCGGCGGTGCCACATGGAACCCAAAAAAATACATCGCCGAGGGCGCCCCCGGTGACGGTGCCACATCATTGATCCAATCAACCCACGCCTGCGGTGTGGGTTTTTTTATTTGGGGATATGATGAATCATCATGGCAACACGCACTGAACCATCACGAAAAAAAACGAGCGGACGTAAAACGTTGACGATGGCGCAGATGAAGAAGCTGCCGCATGAAGAGCAGTTGGCGATCGCGCGGGAACACATCGCCAAAATGCCCGATTACGCGCTGGTGAGACAAATACAACGGGAAGCGGCACGCAAAGAACAGCATTCGTACAAACGCGATATTGAAATGTACGAAGCGATGTATGAGTATGCCCGGCTGTGCGGCTCGATCATTCATGAGCCGGAACGCGAGATCAGGGACAAGTCACCGTTGGCAAGGGCGCTCAATGCAAAGATTTGAACCATTGCAAGCCCGATTGGCCAAGGCACTGGATGATGCCGGGATACCGTATATGGTGATCGGCGGACTGGCAGTGGTGGTACAGGGCAAATTGCGTTTGACCAAGGACGTTGACTTGACGCTGGACCTGTCGCCGTTTGATTATGAAAAACTGCTTCCGGTTTTGAAGAATGCGGGGATCGTGCCGCGAGTCACGGATGCCATTGAGCGCGTTCGTCATAGCTGTGTGTTGTTGTGCATTGACGAAAAAACCAAAATTGCGGTGGATATGTCACTGGGGGATTCGGAATATGTTCGTGAAGCGATTGGGCGTGCCAAGCGTTTTCGTCGGGCGGGGAAGATGGTGCGGATAGCCACAGCGGAAGACCTTTTGATTCATAAAATCATCGCATCACGACCGCAGGATTTTCAGGACATCGAAGGCATTTTGCTGCGGCAACGCAAGCTCGATTGGAAGTACATGGAGCATTGGCTGCGGTTGTTTGGCGAGGCGCTGGAACGGCCGTTGTGGGAGGAGTTGTTGAAAATCCGCAGGGAATTGGAAGTATGATGAACTTCGGGTGGCTGGGTTGGGTGCCACTGGCAACTGGTTGCCAGTGCATTGAGTGTAGGGGTTTCATGGCATCGCAGAGATCAAGGTGATTGATCGGCAAGGGCACTGGCAGGCAAGCTGCCAGTGGCACCCAGGTTGGAACAAGTGCCCATAGTCACCCGACGTGTTGAATCACTCATTCACTTGGGGGCAAGTCATGTTGTGGCTGGTGGTGCAAACCGAGTTGATCGCGCCGACGAGTGAGCAACTCATTCGGGCGTATGAGGCGGTGCCGAGTTTGGTGGCCGGGGATGCCAAGCGCACGGCACGTTACAGCTTTGGCGTGCTTGCGGAAAATTTGCCGACCGATGAAGCGGGTGACCTCGTGGCAGCTTTGGTGAAACAGGGTGTGCCCGCAGCAGCGATCAACCCGGCGGATTTGCCGGTACTTGCTCCGCCCAAACGACAACGTCGGCTGGAATGCACGGACTTGGAATTGCTGGTGCAGGATGCAATGCAACGGGTGACGCACGTCATGTGGGACCATGTCGATCTGATCACGGTGGGTCACGTGGCCACGACGACCACGCGGATTACAACGGATGTGAAACGGGTGGCCCATGGAAGGTTTGTGCATCACCAGGTGGTGCCGACGACGGAAATCATCGGTGAAAGTCATGTGCTGCTGGAGGTGATCGGCGACGGCGGATCGCTGCGTTTTCAGTTTGAAGAAGAACACATGCTGTTTCAACATTTGAAAGGTCGGCGACTGGTGAATCGAAGAGGGAACTTCGTGCAAACGGTGCTGGATTTACTGGCTCATGCACCACGGGCGGTGGTGAATCGCGGGGCGGCAGGGCTGTCGGAAAACCCCCGGCGGATTCAGCCGTATGTGAATAACGTGATGTTCGAACGCGAAAGCCGATGGCTGCTGTGGTGGAGTCGGCAGGTGCATTGAGGGAGGGCAGAAGAAGGGGCCAAGTGATGTAGGGTGGGTCAAGCGAGTCCGCGAGCGGACCCACCACGGACAGGATGGATAAAGGATCATGGATAATGTTCAAACCCGGAGTTGATTGACGGTCACCCACTCCGAACATTATCCATCATGTGCAACCATCCGGCCCTGCCCCCGGTGGGCACGGCGTCAAGGGCAAAACTGGGCACGGCGTCAAGCGCAAAACTGGGCACGGCGTCAAGTATGTAACCATATCACTGACAAATGAGCACAACGGGCTTATGCTTGTGTAATTCAAACGCACACGAACAAGGTGTTTACTCATGCACAATCACCATGGTTTTCGATCCCTGTTTTTGTTTTGGGTGTTGATGTTGGCGATGGGGTTGCCGGCGGCGGCGCAGAACCAGGTCGATGCGGTACAGGCGGATGGGGTGAAGGTGGATGCAGCCGTCACGCCTGGAACGACGACATCGGAGGCTCCGACGCCGTTGGTGGGGTGGATGGAAATTTCAGGGGCGATTCGTGAAGGGCCGGTGCCCTTTGCGTTTGGCGGGCAACCGACGGATCGACCTGTGATGGCGACGCTGATTTCACAAATGCGTCACGTGGCTGCGCAAAAACAAGTGTCGGGGCTGGTGATTTACCTGGACGAAGCGGAGCTCGATTTGACGCAGGTGCATGCCCTGAGCCGGGCGATGAAAAACATACGGGAACAGGGCAAAAAGGTGGTGGTGTTTGCGGAGGCGTATGACCTGAAAAGTTACTTACTGGGCTGTGCTGCGGATGAAATATGGTTGCAGAACAAGGGGCAGATCGAATTGGCCGGGCTGGGGCTGGAGGAAATGTACCTGGCGGGGCTGCTGGAAAAAATCGGCGTGAAGATGGACCTTTTGCAGATCGGAAAATTCAAGGGGGCGGATGAAACGTTCACGCGGATCGGGCCGTCGGCGGAGTGGAATTTGAACATGGACGGCCTGCTCGACGATTTGTACGCGCAGGTGCTGGACACGATTGCCCAGGCACGAGGCTTGAATCGGGAACAGGTGATTGCAGTGATGGGCGACAGTTTGAACATGAGCGACAAGGATTACGTGTCGCGCGGGTTGGTGGATCAGTTGGTGGATCGGCATATGACCGAGGCGACGGAAACTGCTTTCGGGGAAACGTTTGAGTGGGATGAAAATTTGGGACAAGCTTCGACCGTGGTGCCGATGGACAACCCGTTTGCGATGCTGCGGATGTTGTTTCAGGAATCAAGGCAGGCGGTGACCAGGCCGACGATTGCACTGGTTCATGCGGGGGGCGCGATCACCAGCGGCTATTCACAGCGCAGCGATGCCCCGGGGCCGAGGGTGGGGTTGTTTTCGAGTGAATCAATCGGCAGTCGGACGATGGTGGCGACGTTGGAGGAGTTGCGCGATGATGAAAACATCAAGGGCGTGGTGATTCGACTGGATTCACCGGGCGGCTCGGCCCTCGCAAGCGAAGTGATTTGGCAGGCGTTGCGTGATTTGGCGGAGGAAAAGCCGGTGTATGCGGCGATCGGGAACATGGCGGCCAGCGGCGGATATTACCTGGCCAGTGCGTGCGATGAGGTGTATGTCAGCCCGTCGTCGATTGTGGGGTCGATCGGCGTGGTGGGCGGCAAAGTGGTGCTGGGCGGGCTGTATGAAAAATTGGGGATCAGTGTTTATCGAAGGAGTCGCGGGCCGTTGGGGGATATGTTCAACAGTGTCGAGCCGTTTTCGATGCGTCAGCGGGCAGCGGTGGAAAGTTCGATGCGCCGGACGTATGAGTTGTTTATTGACCGCGTGAAGGTTGGGCGGGGCGTGCGGATCAAGGATGTCGATGCGGTGGCACAAGGACGATTATTCACGGGGCAACAGGCGGTGAAACTGGGCATGGCGGACAAGGTCGGCACATTGCATCAGGCGATTGTGGAATTGGCAAAGCAGGTGGACTTGAAGGAAGGGGCATATGACGTGATTGATTTGCCGGAGCCGATGACGCTGCCGGAGTATTTGGAGAGCGTGTTCGGGGTGAAATCGGGGATGCGTTTGGCAGCAAGCGACCCGGCGTTGTCGGCGATGATGCAGTTGTTGCAGCCGATGTTGGGGGAAGAGGTGACAAGGCAGGTGAGCATGGTGCTGACGGGATTGATGTTGTTGCAGGAGGAAGCGGTGCTGGCGATGGAGCCGAGGGTGATCGCGGTGAGGTGAGGATGAAATTTCGGATTTCGAATTTAGCGGGAGGCCCCGCTGTTGAAGCCGTCGGATTTGCAAAATCAAGCCAAGAACGAGGCCGGCAGGCCGAGGGCTTGGGTATTCGAATGAAGTGGTCAAGTGGCCAAGTGACGGAAATGTATTCGGAAGTTAGCGCCGCGATTGATCGCGTCTGAAGAAGTGGTCGAGTGCCTCACTTCCGGGATGCTGCACGTGTACCGCCTTGCGGTCGCTGTGTGCGGTTGAACCATGACACAGGTGCGATCACTCGCGGCGCTGACCCATACGCCGACGCAAAGCGTCCGCGCTAAACGTGGGCAATTCACGATGATGGTTGTTCACACACAGCGCCCTGCGGGACGCTGTGTATCACCCGGGCACAACGTCATCGCTGGTGAAAGATTGAATCATGATTCAATCACGCACTCGTTGAACCACGCGCCCACGGCTGCGGGTGTATCATTGCCTTAATGGACCGCGAAACACGTTACAACCTTTGGTTCCTCATCGTCATCGTCATCGTGCTGGCACCGGGGGCGGTGCTATTGGTTCGCAAGAAACTGGACCCTGCCGCCAAGCCGATGTACCTGCCCGATGCGATGCCCCGGCAGGCGGCGTACAACGATGCCATGCAGACCAACCCCCGGCTCGAACGGGCGGTGCCTCCGTTGACCGGGCAGTGGGTGGCAGCGTTGGCGCAACAACATTGGCCGAGGGTGAAAATGGTTGGACCTGTGCAGTGGCACGAAGGGGTGATTTCAACCCGGCGATATTTTGAAGTGGTTGCCTCGGCGGTCGATGCACAGGGTGTATTGCGATTGGGCATCGTCACGTGGGACACAGCCATGACCGGTCAGCCCTCGGCTTTGCGTTTTGCGGTGGATGGACAAGCGATGAAGGTGTCGGTGTTCAATACGTATGCGCTGCCCAAGGATGTACGCAAGGAGTTGCAGGGGTTTCGATTTGTGAATCCGCCCTTGAAGGTCGGCTGGCTGGAACTGAGCAGTGAATCAGCGTGGCAACCCGATGCGACAAAGTCAGGCTCGGCTGATGTGACAGTGGAGGCGGTGGGCGAAGGCCGAAGGCAGTGGGGCGATAGCTGTGCGGTGCGGTTTGGTGGTGAATGAAGGATAATGGATAATGGATAATGTTCAAAGCCGGAGTCGATTGACGTACACCCTCTCCGAACATTATCCATTATCCTTTATCAATCACCCATTTTTTTGCCACTTGACCTCTGCTGCAAATACCCAAGCCCTCGGCTTGCCAGCCTCGTTCTTGGCTTGGTTCCGGCACTCGACCACTTGACCACTCGACCACTTCCTCATCACGACACGCTTTCGACCTCGGCTTCCCACGAGCCATCGACAAAGCCGACGAGTTTTCGGCTGCGTACCGGGTGTTGCAATTTGCGCAAAGCCTTGGCTTCGACCTGGCGTACACGTTCGCGGGTGACCTTGAAAATGCGTCCGACTTCCTCGAGTGTGTAGGTGTACCCGTCGCCGATGCCGTAGCGAAGTTTGATGATTTCGCGTTCGCGGTAGGTGAGCGTTTTGAGCACCTGTTCGATGCGCATACGCAGCATTTGATGGGCAGCGGTCTGCGTGGGGTTTTCCGCGGACTCGTCCTCGATGAAGTCGCCGAAGTAGCTGTCTTCGCTTTCGCCGACGGGGCGGTCCAATGAAATCGGATGCCTGCTGATTTTCATCACCCGGCGAACCTCGCCGACAGGCATGCGCGCCTTTTCGGAAATTTCCTCGATGGTCGGTTCGCGTCCCAGGTCCTGCAGCAAGTGCTTGGCGATGTTGCGCAGCTTGCTCATGGTTTCGATCATGTGCACGGGAATGCGGATGGTGCGGGCATGGTCGGCGATGGCGCGGGTGATGGCCTGACGAATCCACCAGGTGGCGTAGGTGGAAAATTTGTACCCGCGTTTGTATTCGTATTTGTCCACCGCACGCATCAGGCCGGTGTTGCCTTCCTGGATGATGTCCAGAAAAGACAGGCCGCGATTGCGATATTTTTTGGCGATGGAGACGACCAGACGCAGGTTGCCGCCGGACAGATCGCGCTTGGCTTTTTCGTACTCATCGAAAACGATGGTGATGTCCTTGACGCGGGCAGCCAGTTCTTCGGGTTCTTCGAGCACCAGCGAGCGCATGCCCGCCAGTTCATCGCGCATGACCGACACGTCTTCGGGGTCCATGCCGTCGGGGTTTTCGTCGTATTGGACGATGAGCTGACGAATCTCGGTCATCTTGTCACGAATGGCACGCAGCTTTTTGAGCTGAGGCTGAATCTTGCTGGTGCGCAGCGACAGTTCCTCGATCAGCGTCGCCATCTTGCGCTGACGCGAACGAATGAGCAGACGCAGTTGGGCAATTTCGTCCGCATGTTTGTTTTTGCCGGCTTTGCGCAGTTCGTCGAGCTTCGTCCAATCGTTTTTGTTGAGGTCCAACAACTTGCGCACGGTTTTTAAGTTTTCGGGAATCCGTGTCGCAATTTTATTTTTGGCGTCTTCCTCGGCTGTGCTGATGCGCATGGTGCGGTCAAAGGGCAGGTCGCCATCGTTGACCATTTCCAGAATTTCCACCATGGCGTGAATCGTGTGATCATTCTCCAAAACCTTGCGACGGAAAATCATCCGGGTGGTTTCGATTTTCTTGGCCAGATAAATTTCCTGCTCACGGGTCAGCAGGCTGATTTCGCCCATCTGCGTCAGGTACATGCGCACCGGGTCGTCGATGCGCCGGCTGGCGGCTTCCTGCAACGCCTGCGCCAGGTCACGCTTCAATTCCTCTTCGTCGATTTCCTCGTCTTCGCCCGGCTCGGCTTCGACCAAATCCGGGTCAGCGTCCTCCGGCAGCGCCGCCTTGGCCGGCTTTTTTCCCGGCGCGGGCTTGGTGGGCTTGGGTTGGACAACCACCTCCACCACCGGTTCGGCGGGTGGTTCCTTTTCCTTGGCGACGGCACTGAGTTTGGGGATGGCTTTGCTGAAGGTGAATTTGGTGGCCGGTTCCTTGTCGCTCTCCAACGTGGCAATGCCCAACTCGGCGAGCACGACCAGAAATTCATCGACCTTGTCAGGTTCGACCATTTCATCGGGCAGAGAGATATTCAGCTCATCGTAAGTGATGAAGCCGCGCCGCTTACCGATGTCCAGAAGTTCCGCCACAGCGGGGTGCAGTTGTTCCAGAGGCACGAGTAACCCTTTCATGAACCAGTCCGGGCAAGCGCGTCACGGCGATTGGGGGCTGGGGGTAGTTGTTCTTCTTTTTCACCTTCGCACACGGGGCATGCGTCGCATCGAAGGCGTGTTCAGGTGTTCCTGTATCCTTCGCAGCGCATCACTCTGCGTGAGCACCGGCGTCGTCGGCTGGTCGTCATTGGCATCCGTGCGGGGCGTCGTCGCCTGTTCATCCATAACAGGGTCGTTGGTACGGTTGATCAGATTCAATCGGTCGGCCTGGTATTCACGCTGCCGCTGGTAGGCCAATATTGCACGCACCGAATCGGCCAGCAGTTCCATCAAACCATCGAGCTTGTCGCCCCAGTTTTTTTCCACTTCCGTGAAGGCATCGGTCGCCAGCGTCGTCAAATCAGGCTGACCAGTCTCGGCCAGGTCGGCAAGCAACCCGTTGAGGGTCAGGGTTTGGCCCTCCGCAAGCGTTTGGTACATTCTTTCGTAAAGGAGTCTGCCCGAGGCAGTGGGCATCTCCATGGGGGTCAGCGCCTCATCCATGGGCCGACCTTCGAGGTAAACCTGGTGAAATAATTCAGGTTGTAACAGCAGACAACCAATGATCTGCCGCTCCGCAACGCGCAGAGCCTTAATACTAGCCTCACTTTGGCCGTTGGCAAATGGTTCAGGCGATTCTTCTGTATTTTGTAAGGTTTGACCGGCTGAGTAAGCGTTTTCTGCGCTGGTTGACGGGGGTGCCGGGGGTGCCGGGGTTACCGAGGGTGACGGACGGGGCATCGGGGTCAACTGGGCGAGCAGCTTGTCAATTTCCGATTCACTGATGCGCAAAAGCGAGGCTATTTGTTGCACAATCATCGCCCGACGCACTGTCGCACTGCTTGCACCACCACTGCCACCACCCGCCAATGCACCCAACCCCTTTTTGGTCCCCAAGCCCATCTGCGCCAGACGACGCAGATAATCTTCGATCAGCTTTTGCCGCCCGGTGACCGTGTCGATGCCCTGCCACTGGGCGCGGGTGCGTGCAAATTGAAACGCAAGGGCATCGGTCGCCGAGGCAATCACCTTCTGCCACCGTTCCAACCCATCGGGCAACTCAAACAGGTCACCCGGGTCCAGTTCATCAGGGATGATGGCAATGGCAACGTCCAGTCCGCCGGTCAAAAATATTTCAAGGGCGCGGTCGGCTGCCTTGACGCCCGCTTCATCGCCGTCGTAAATCAGTATCACCCGGTCGCAGTACCGGCGAAGTTCGACAACGTGTTGCGATGTGAGTGCCGTGCCCAGCGTGGCGACGACGTTTTTCACCCCATGCTGATGGCAGGCGATCACATCCGTGTACCCTTCGACCACCACCGCAGTACGTTCGTTGATGATGGTTTTTTTCGCCAGGTGCAATCCGTACAACGTGGCCGACTTGTTGAAC
Organism: uncultured Phycisphaeraceae bacterium; assembly: GCA_964547135.1. Classification (GTDB taxonomy): domain Bacteria; phylum Planctomycetota; class Phycisphaerae; order Phycisphaerales; family Phycisphaeraceae; genus JAJXSS01. Next base: position 13,983 of record CAZJMK010000032.1, read on the forward strand.
AACGCTGACTCGGGGCTGTTCAAATATTTGGGTTCATCATCCTCGCGCAGCTTGCGTCCGCCGAAGGCGATCACTCGGCCCAGCGAATCGCCAATCGGAAAAATCAATCGATGTCGAAACCGGTCGTAATACCCGTCGCCGGTGGTCCGCCGACTGATCAGCCCCAGTTTTTCGAACCCGGCCTGTGCCCATTTTTTATCGCTGATGGTCAGCGTCAGCCCGTCCCACCGATCAGGGGCGTAACCGATTTGAAAGGCTTCGATCATGTCCGCATTGATGTGCCGACGGGCCACGTAATCGCGCGGTAGTTTGCCATGTTCACTGTGCCGAAACAGGGTTTGAAAAAAACCGCAGGCCTTGGCGTTGGCGTCGAGCAAGGTCGAACGGTCCAACGAGGAACCCCCGGCTTCATCACTGCTGCGTCGTTCATTTTTTTCAGGCAGTGCGATGCCCGCCCGTTCCGCCAGGTGTTTCAAGGCTTCGGGGAAGGTCATTTTGTGATAGCCCATCATGAACGAAAAGGCATCGCCCCCGGCCCCGCAGGAAAAGCATTTGTAAATCTGCTTGGCGGGCGACACGTACATCGACGGGTTTTTATCATCATGAAACGGGCACAGACCGATGAACTCACGACCGCGCGGGCGCAGGGCCACATGTTCGCCGATCAAGCGGACCAGGTCGGTGGCCTGTTGGACACGAGCTTTGATGTCATCGGAAACGATGGCAGTCAACCCCTGTTGTTCACGGGCAAAGCAGCGGTGCAAGTGAACAAAAACCCAATGAATTCAGTCAGCCGAGCAAACCAGGGTTCGTGGGTGAACCGTTTTGGGCAGGGGGGTGGGTCGATGGTGCTACGGGGCCGAGGGTTATTGGTGGGGGTTGGCCGCCGTGAGTTGACTCACACTGCACAAAACGCCGGCTGAACTGACTTTTGAAAGAACGTTAGATAAGCATTAACACAAGCAGACGCAGTGTCAATAAAAAACGCATCAACCGGTGCAAAATTACGCAGAAGACGGAATGGTTTTCAGCAAGTCGCGCCATGTCGGGTGGGGCAGGCGTCTCGCCTGTCAATGAGCCGAAGGCTCATCAATGGATGCAAGCTGTTGCACAAAATGGGCTGATGCCCATTGGCAGGCGGGACGCCCACCTCACTCATGCACGGGTGATGCAACGGTCAATCAGTTGCCTGCGGTTTCAGCAGCGGGGGCTTGGTCGCTGGTTTGCGGCTTGTAAACGTACTTGCGTTTCAAGGGTTTGACGATCAGGCCGTTTTTGATGGCCTTGGTCGAAACCTTGATGCGCTTGATCGAGCCATCGACCACCGCAGTGACGTTGTGCAGGTTGGGCTTGAACTTGCGCTTGGTGCGACCGGTGACCTTGATACCGACCCCGCCCAGGTACTTGGCTTTACCGCGATGGGTGTATTGATAGCCGGTGGTGGTTCCCTTGTCGGTGAAAAAGCACTTGCGTGGCATGTTCGATCTTCCTTGCTGCGCGAGCTTGCGGTTAAAGACGGGAAATTGTACCAACCTTTTCAAGTCAGGCAACTGCCCGATTGGAACAAGTGGTCAAGTGGTTATGAATTTCGAATTTGGAATTTCGGATTTTGGATTTACCAAGCCAAGAACGAGGCTGGCAAGCCGAGGGCTTGGGTTTTGGTGGAAGTGGTCAAGTGGCCCAGTGGCCAAGTGGTCAAGTGACGGAACCACTATTCGGCAGTTAGCGCCGCGATTTATCGCGTCTTTCGGCGTTGTTAATCGGTGCGTCGGTTCATCGGTTACTCGGCCGGAAATGCCTTTGCTCCGACCGATTAACCGACTCACTGATCAACCGACTCACCTTTGCGACCAGACGCGATCAATCGCGGCGCTAACATACGAACACGATTTCGTCACTCGACCACTCGACCACTTCCGTATTCTTCTATTTGTTTAGCGCGGACGCTTTGCGTCGGCGACCTGCTGCTGGTCAGTCGGCATGTTTTACCTCCGGTAATGGATTGAACTGGTTACGATCAAGCTGGTTGAGATCAATACTTTTCAGTGATGTGAATGTGACGTTTGGTGCTTTGTATGAACGATACGGCTTTTGCTGGCGCATGTGAAGAGGCAACGGAGGACCATGCCCAAAGGCGATTCTGCTACCATCCGGAGACACCGAGATGTCCGAAAAATCCCCCTCAAGAAGTTTGCGATAGACCTTCCCGGTGGTGAAGTACATCGTGTTATGCTGCACTTGCTTCCTGATGATGATATAGCCATCCTTCACCGGGTAGGTAAAAACATTAAAATCCGGTGCCCAAGGCCCGTAGGGAATGCACACTTCCTCGACATTGCCTTGGCGATCCAGCCAGTATCCCTTCAGACAGCCCAGTCGTTCCCAGTCTTCCCCGGCGATTGTGCTGTGCAGCCCCATGCGATTTCGATCAGGTTGCCAAAGATATCCAAAATAAGCATCTTTGAACTCCACATACCTGAACCAAGTAGCGCCATTGGGTTTCGAAGGAATGGGCAGTTCTTTGACCACTTCCCCCGCGTCATTGCGAAGAAGATAACGACGTTGTTGATACTGTCCCGTGCGTTTTCTTTCTTCCATATCTGCGAGACTTTCCATACTGTTTTTATCAAGAAAGCCATCCCCTTTTCTGAGCTTGATGAAGTTTCCTATGAGCATATTCTCCGGCTGGCGGTAGTAGTCGCATTCAAGGGGGTTGAATCGGTTCAGGCCGATTTTGCCGGGGGCCCACTCCTGAGCAGGTGGTGATTGGATTTGCGGATTATCAATCGGGCCTATGAGTTCCCGTTTTTCGCCGTTGGGGCCATCTGGTAAAGTCTTTCGGATGCGTCCCGCCGCATAAAAAGTTCCACCTGTTGAGAGAGTCGGATGTCGCTGCGCAGGCTGCTCGGGTGACCATAAAAATGTATCGTATTGGCCAACACGTCCGGGAATGGAGCGTGACGATATCTGCTCCATCGGAAGTGCCGGCCCATCGTAACCAGCAAACATGATCGTCTGGTTATCAAGCCAATAACTGCCGAATACAATAGGGTGGTTTGTAAAGTAACCTCCTGCACCCACACTCGCTCCGATGCCCGAATCCTGAACATAGTCGGGCAACTGATCCCCCGAACCTCCCACCAAACCATCGCAGCCTGCCAGTGCCTGACTCAGCACCACGAGCCAAAACATCACCACCCAACCGATGCGAAACATCGGACCCTTGGGCGGCGTCACATGCGATCGTCGGCAGAACTTCGCGTTGAGGTAGAACATTTCCGAAGGCTCCTTGTCCATCTTCGTGCGGTCACCCCCAAAGTGACGATGCTTACCTTGGGATGGCGTCCTGCAACCAGAGGCTGAACCTTCATCGGCTGAATGCGAGTTAAGGTGCAACCGGTGTTTTTTAAGAGGGGAAAAAGTTTTTCCGTTTTATTGAAGTACCCCCATCGGATTGGCCGATGTGGGAAATAAGTCCGGTTATATTGGATAAAATGGGAAACTTATGCACAAGATGGGAAAAATGCGTTGACATCCCTTGACAGGAGGGATATCAATTGCGGGAAGAGTTCACCTGTTCGTGAATCGATGGCGACATGGAAGCCTAAATCGATACTCAGGGGTGAGATGCATTTACTCAGGGGACAACGGCGTTACGATTCAATTTTTTCCTTACTCGGAGTACAGCCGAGATGAAGTCTTTATTCATTGCGCGTGACAAGTCGTTCGACAATGGGCAATTTGGCAAAAATGGGCGATTAACACTGCGCCTGGCGCTGAGCATGGGGTGTCTGGGACTGGCTACTGCGCTGGCCCAGGCCGATGCCCCGGCTGGTGCCTGGTGGTTGCAGGACGCACCCAGCCCTGCCCCCAAACAGGAAGAAGCCAAACCGGCTCCGAAAAAGGAGGAGGCTAAACCTGCACCCAAGCAGGAAGAAACGAAGCCTGCTCCAAAAAAGGAGGAGGCCAAGCCCGCGCCTGCACCGGCCAAGGCAAAGGAGGAGGCCAAGCCCGCACCGAAGAAGGATGAACCGGTCAAGGCGGCACCGGCCAAAGCGAAGGAAGAACCCGCCAAGCCTGTGCCCAAACCGGAAGCACCCAAGGCGGAAGCACCCAAACCCGCAGCACCGGTTGCGACCAAGCCTGCGGCTGCCCCCGCCCCCACGGACGCGATGAAGGAAGTCACCCCGACCAAACCGGCAACTGCACCCGCTCCGGCAACGAGCAAGCCCGCAGGTGAAGTCAAACCGGTGGTTGAAACCAAGCCTGCAACGCCCGCACCCGCGGCAACAACACCTGCAACTGCACCGGCCAAGCCGACGACCGCGGCACCGGCCAAGGCGGAACCCTTGGCCCCGGCCCCGATGTTACCCACAGCGGTGGGACCGGGTCGTCCGGCGGCCACGGCTCCAACCCTCGCACCGACCCCGGCCATTGCCCCGGAACCCGAAGGCGTGAAACCGGTGACACTGGTGGATGACAAGTTTGTGCTGCCCATCAGCGATGTGGTGCTGGTGTATGACAGCAAGGCTTCGGAATTGATCCCTGTCGAACAAGTTCGGCGCAACCTCATGCTGACCCTGGCACAGACGGAGATGGGTTTGACGGCCCCGGGCGCAGCCCCGGCAGGCAGCAAGGTGATCACCTTTGCCCTGGCGGACATCAACAAGCTCAGTGACAAGCGATTCACCGCCAGCGCGATTCAGGTGATGAGCCAGCAGATCGTCAGCTACTTCAACCAGCAGGGCATCATCGGCGTGGCGGTCGGCCCGCACCCGGCGGATGTGAATGCCAAGGGGGAGGACCTGCGTAAAGAGACGCAGGTGCTGCGTATGGTGGCACGCATCGGGGTGGTGAAGGAAGTGCGAACCTTGGCATCGGGCGAACGCATTGCGATGGAAGAACGGGTTAACAACCCGGTACACGAGCGGATCAAACGCAACGCACCGGTGCAGGATGGGCAGGCGATCAACAAGACAGCAGTCGATTCGTACCTGGGGTATGTGAATCGTCACCCCAATCGCCGGGTGGATGTGGCACTGTCGCGCGGCGTGGAAGAAGGCACCATTGCCCTGGATTACCTGGTGGCGGAGAACAAGCCCTGGCTGGTGTATGGACAGCTGAGCAACACCGGGACCGAGCAGACCGACATCTGGCGGCAGCGCTTCGGGTTCAATCATTCGCAACTGACCAACAACGATGACATTTTCGATTTGCAGTACACCACAGCTTCGTTCGATTCAGCACACTTTGTGCAGGCATCGTATGAAGCGCCGTTTTTCGATGTGCAGGGATTACGTTGGAAGGTGTTCGGGCATTACAGCGAATACACCGCATCGGATGTGGGCGTGGCGGGGCTGACCTTTGAAGGTGAAAGCTGGTCAGCGGGCGGACAGTTGATTTACAACCTGCTGCAACAGGGTGATTTCTTTGTCGATGCCTTCGGCGGAGCGAGGTGGGATAATGTCAAAGTCAGCGGCGGCGCCAATGGGGAAGATGACTTTTTCATTCCGATGATCGGTGTGTCCACCGGCTATCGCAGTCCGACGGTGAATGTGGACGGTATGGTGAGCCTGGAATGGAATGCCGACGGTGTGGCTGGGACGGATGCTACTCAGGTGACTAATTTGGGGCGTGCATTAGCGGATACGGATTTTGTCACACTGCAATGGGGCACGGGCATTTCGTTCTACCTGGAACCGCTTTTTAATCATGAAGCGTGGTCCAAGGCAGACGTGAAAAATGATGAAGCGACCTTGGCGCATGAATTGTCGTTCAGCTTTGAGGGGCAATATGGCATTGATGGTCGTTTGCCGGCGAACTATCAGCGCACGGCAGGCGGGTTGTACAGTGTGCGTGGGTATCGGGAGTCGGCGGCGGCGGGCGATACGGTGCTCATTGGTCGTGCCGAGTATCGGTTCCACATTCCGCGCATGTTCCCGGCGAACTCGATGGGGTCGGTGAACGATCCGTTCGGCAATACTTATCAGTTGTCGCGGTCTTCGCCGTATGGACGGGCGGACTGGGATTTGATTTTCCGTGGATTTGTCGATGTGGGGCAGACTTTCATCAACGACATTATCGCTGGGGGTGAGAGCGAAAACACGTTGGTGGGCACGGGTGTGGGGTTGGAACTGCTGATCAAGCAGAACATCAGTTTGCGGATGGATTGGGGTATTGCCCTGACGGATGTGGACAATTCGCCGTCGGTGACCAATACGGTGACAGCCGGGAGTAATCGGTTCCACTTTGTGTTCACGTTCCTTTACTGAGCGAAAGTCAGGCGCAACCCCGGTCAAGTGTGATCGGGGTGTGTCAGTTACAGCGGCGTATGGATGGCGTGTGAGGTTGATGACGTGTTTCGGGGTTTTGTCAGGGATGATTTAGAGATTGACGCAGGGAGTTAACCATGGTCGTTTTCAATAATCGCAACGGTAAGTTTCACGGTCGCAAGGTTCGCAAGCAATTGCGTGGTCGCTGGGGCACGTTGGCGTTGACCACGACATTGACGATCGCCTTGTCGGCCTCGGCGACTTTGGCGGACCCGGCGCAGATTCAGGTGCAGAACGTGGCGGCTGGTTCAGCCACGTTCAACCAGCAGGGCAGTGTGACCAATATCACGGCTGCGAATAAAACCGTCATCAACTATTCGCGGTTTGATGTGGCGACGGGCACGACGGTGAACTTCATCCAGCCCTCGGCCACGAGCACCGTGCTCAACCGGGTGAACTCGGCCAACCCCTCGCAGTTGCACGGCTCGATCAACGCCAACGGCATTGTGTACCTGATCAATCCGTCGGGCATGATTTTCGGCAAGAACAGTGTGATCAACACGGCTGGGTTCATCGCGGCAGCGGGGAACATGAGCGATGCGGATTTTCTGGCCGGCCGCAATCGGTTTACGAATGTCAATGGTTCGATCATCAACCAGGGCAGCATCACAGCCAACAACGTGGCGCTGATCGGACGTGACATCACCAATACCGGGACGATCGTGGCCCCCAAGGGCGCGGTGACGCTGGTGGCGGGGGGTGAGGTTTATCTGAGTGAAAATGCGCAGGGCGGCATTTTGGTGAAGGTGGAAAACACCAGCACCCCGGCGGGGGATAAGCCGGCGATTGTCAATTCGGGCGCGATTCATGCGGACGGCGGATGTGTGATGTTGTCCGCAGGCGACTTGTATTCATTGGCGATTCAGACCAGCGGTTCGATCAAGGCCAGTGAGGTGAAACTCGAAGGCGGATCGACCGGTGTGGTGGAAGTGACCGGTTCGATTGATGCAAGCAATACGACGGGCAAGGGCGGCACGGTGCTGGTGACCGGGGCGCACGTGTCGCTGACCGGGTCGATTGATGCTTCGGGTGCGACCGACGGCGGGACGGTGAACATGGGCGGCAGCTTGCAGGGACAGGGGCCGTTGCAGAATGCGCAGACGGCGTATGTGAGTGAGTCGGCGGTGATCAGGGCGGACGGCGGCAGTGGTCAGGGTGGCCAAGTGATTGTGTGGTCGGATAGCGCCACGGGGGTGCTGGGCACGATCAGCGCCAAAGGCGGCAGCGGCGGGGGTTTTGTCGAAACCTCGGGCAGGGATTATTTGTGGGTGGCCGGCGCGAATGTGGTGGCGGGGCAGTGGTTACTTGACCCGACGGATGTGACCATCAGTGCGGCGGCGACCAGCGGGGGCAGTTTTGCGGGCGGCATTTTCACGCCGAGTAATGTGAACTCGGCGACGGTGCTGGCGTCATCGATTGTCAGTGCGTTGGAAGCGGGCACGAGTGTGACGATCAACACGGCCTCGGCAGGCGGTGGGGCGGGTAATATTGCGGTCAATGCGGCGATCAGCCCGACCCTGAGCAACGGTGATGTGACGATCACTTTCAACGCGGTGGGCGGATTTACCAATACGGATAAGGTACAGGGTGCGGGCGCGAATGCGTTGAATATCGTGATCAATGCCGGGGGCGCGGTGAGTGTGCAGAATCAGCTGGATACCAACGGCGGAAACATCACCAGCAGCGGCACGAGCTTCAGCACCAGCGGGCTTGGGTTTTTGATTACCAGCGGCGGCAATATTGATTTGTCGGGGCATACGGGGGCGATTAACCTGGCCACGCCGGTGAGCACTTCGGGCGGCAATTTTACGAGCAGCGGGACCAGCTTTACCACCACCTCGGCGGCACCGTTTTTGATGAGCGGCGGGTCGGTGGATATCAACAATACGGGCCTGGTGACGATTGGTGCCAACATCGATACGACCGGCGGCACCGGCGGTGAAATTATCATTCAGGGTTCAGCGATCAACCTGGGGGCCAACCTCAGCACGACGGATGGTGATTTGTACTTTGGCTCGGCGGTGAGTTTGACCAGTGCGGTGAACCTGGCGACGGCGGGGGGCGATGTGACATTTGATGGTGCAGCGATCAACGGCGGCAACGACCTGACTATTTCGGCGAGTACGGGGACGGTGACGCTGTTTAATGTGGGTAACACCACGCCGCTGACGGTGCTGAATGTGCTTTCGTCCGGCGGAGTGGGTTTCACGGGTACGACATACACGGCGGCACAGCAATCGTATAACGCGGGCGGCGGTGCGTTTGTCATGGCGGCAGGCAGCCCGGCGACGTTTACGGCGGCAACGTCGCTGGCGTTCCTCAATGGGTCGGTGCTGTTGTCGGATGGGTCGGACTTGAATATCAACACGCCCAACGGCACGATCAACCTGCTGGGCATTGAGGGCACCAGTGCGGAAGATGTAAACATCAACGCAGGCACGGGCGCGATTTCAGTCGGCGCGATAGGTACGGGCAACCCCGGCGGTATTGAGGATGTGACGCTCACGGCCGGCGGGGGTATCACGCTCAATGGCAATATGCAGACCAGCGGGGCGGTCGCCATCAACGGCAACCTGGCGCTGGGTAACACGATCAGTATCATCACCGCGAACGAGACGTTCACCGTGACGGGGACGACCAATGGGGCGCATGGATTATCGGTGAACACCGGCTCGGCGCAGACGACTTTCGTTGGCATCATCGGCGGAAGTTCGCCGCTCACGATTTTGGATATCGTTGCGGATGCGATCAGTCTGCCGGTGGCGAGCACGGTGACGACGCGCGTGGGGCTGACCACGGGCACGGCAGGCAACAGCATTGGGGTTGAAGACGCAACGGCTGATTTGAATTTCACCGATGCGCAACTGGACAGCATCAACACGGCATTGGTGGTGATCGGCGATGCGGGACACACGGGTGAAATTCGCGTGGCGGATAGTGGGCCGGTGACGCAGGCGAAAAATTTGCAATTCATCACGGCGGCACCGGGGGCAATCAATATTGCGGGGTTGACCACCACAGCCGGCGGAACATTGACGGTGACCAACGGCGGACAACTGACGATCACCAGCGCGATCAACCTTGATGGTGCGTTCACACAGAACGGCAGCGGAGTGGTGCAACTCAACGACGGCATCACCACGACCAACGACAATATCAGTTTCGCCAGCGCAGTGAATTTGGGTTTCAGTTTTACGCTCAGCACCGGTGTCGGGGCGGGCAACATCAGTTTTGCGGACACGATCAACGGCGGCGTTGACCTGACGCTGGCGGCGGGCACGGGCAATGTCACCCTCAGCGGCGCAGTCGGAGGAACGACGGCGTTGAATTCACTGACTGTCAGCAGTGCCACCACGGCCAACCTGGCCAATATCACCACCGACGGGGCACAGGCGATCACCGCCACGACGATCAATCTGAATGGCGCTGCTTACACATCCAACAATGATGCGATCACCTTCACCGGGGCTACGGTTTTGGGGAATGATGTAACGATCACCAGCGGCGGCGGGGCGGGTGATGATGTGACGTTCACTTCGACGGTCAACGGGGCACACGATTTGACCATCAATGCGGGAGCATCGGGCATCGTGACGTTCACGGGCAACGTCGGAACGACGACGGCGCTGGGTAACCTGACGGTGGACGCTTTGTCAATCAACTTTGTCGGCAACGTCGGCGGAGGCAGCGCGGGCGTGACCGGGGCGACGGAACTGACGGCCCTGGGCGGTGTGAGCTTTGACGGCACGGTGTACAACTTCGGCGGCGAAGTCGAGGTTGATTCACAGGGCAGTGAAACCGAATTCAACGCGGCTGGTTTGACTATCAACTTCACCACCAGCGGTGACAATGTTTCATTTTTGACCAGCAACGTGGCTGTCGGCGGCGGCAATACGTTGGTGATCAATACCAGCGGCAGCGGGTCCGGTGCGGGCGATGTGAACTTTGCAGGCAACATCACTTCCGGCGGCGTTGACGCGGTGTTGAATATCGATGCCGGCAGCGCGGAGGTGACGGTCAATACCATCGGCGGCGGCGATCAGGTGCTGGCGGTCGATATCAGCGGCGGAACCATTACTCTGGGCGGCAACATCATCACCAGCAGCAGCGGCAGCGTCGGTTTGGTCAATAATCATGTCACGCTTGATGGTGATGTGGTGCTGACGGGCAGCCGAACGATCAACACCTCGGCAGCGGGCAGCAATGGTGCCATCACCTTGAACGGTACGGTCAGCAGCAGCCCGGCCTGGGTGAATGGTCTGACACTCATCGGCAATGTCGGCGGGGTTGATCTGTCGGGGACCAGTCTGACCAACCTCGACTTTTTAAGCATTAACACGCAAAGTCTGACGCTGGGGGAATTGACGCTGGGCGATGGCGCGTCCAACGCTGGCACGGCGTTGCAGGTGGTGACGGTGAATAACCTCACACTTACCGGCGACATCAGCACGGCGGGCGACACCAGCGGCAACGCAGGCAACATCGATTTCAGCGGCGTCGGCAGCGACATCATTTTGGATGCGGCTTCGATCACGCTGACCACCAATGCCACGGGTACGGATGCCGACATCACCATCGGCGGCAACATTCAGGGCACAGTGGCGGGTGGTAACGACCTGACGATCAACACCGGCAACGGCGACATCACCATCAATGGTGAAATGGGTACGGGCACTCGTTTGGGCGAACTCACGTTGCGCGGCAATGATGTGGCCCTGAATGCGGACATGGAATCGACCGGGCTTGACATTCGCACCAACAACAGCGGGTCGATCACGTTGGGTGACGGGGCGGACACGTTTGATGTCAACGGCGGCGATGTGATTCTTTATTCCGACAGCACCACCATCAACGGGGCAGCGACGGTGACTTCGAGCGGCGCGACCGATGCGTCGATCAATTTTGCAGCCGAGAGCGCTGCCACGAGCATCGGCATTGGTGACAATGCGGCTGGCACACTCAATTTGTCGGAGGCATCGCTGCAGGCGATTGACTCGACCTTCACCACCATCATCATCGGGCAGGCTGGGTTGCAATCGGGCGACATCATGATTGATGACACCGGCGGGTTGACCCTTGCCAACGCGGGCTTGCGGATCGAGGCGGGTAATGCTGATGTGTTCATCGAAAGCGATGTGATACTCACGGGCATCGGCATCAGCGACTTCACCATCATTGGTTCGGGCGCGACGACCACAATCGACAGCGACATCGTCACCTCCGGCGGGGTCATCAGCATCGATGATTCAGTGATTGTCGAGAACGATGTGACCCTCGCGACCACCGGCGGCGGACAGACGGCTGGGGCGAATATCAGCATCACCGGCAATATCGACGATGATGGCAATGTGAACAACCTGACGTTCGATGCCGGCACGGGCGGCGCGATCACCGTCGGCGGCGACATCGGCGATACCGACCCGTTGGGCGTACTCACCATCACGCAGAGTGCCTCGGCGACCTTCGGCACGGATGACACCAATCGCGTCAGCGTCAACACCATGCAGATTGATGACACCGTCGGCTCGGTGACGTTCAAGGGTGAACTGAACGTGACCACACTGACCACGGCGGCAGAAGGCTATCGACTGGTGTTGGAGCATGAGTCGTACATCACCAACGCAACGACGCTGATCAACACCGGCGGGGTGACGCTGGGTGTCGGCAGTGATGGTGACATCATTCATTTTGCAGGCGGGCTTATCAGCACGGCTTCGATCACCACACTCAATGGCGAGGTACGAGCCGAGGGCAATGCCATCGAGCTTGGGGCTGTTGTGCTGGCGGGCAATTCCGCGCTTGACAGCACCAACGGTGGGGGCAACCCGGCGGGGGCGGACGTGACCACGGCGGCGGTCACGGGCAACGATTTCAACCTGACACTCAACGCGGGCAATGGCGTCGGCAGTGACATCAATGTCGGGTTCCTCAATGGGCTGGGCACGGTGACGATTACGCAGTCGGACAACACCAACTTCAATGGTTCGGTGATTGCTGACACAGTCACATTGACGGATACCAACGACACCATCACTTTCACAACCAACGCGACCATCGGCACACTTAACACGGCAGCACAAGGGTATTCAGTGCTGTTCAACGGCGCGGTGACTTCGGTGACCAATGCCGCCACGTTCAGCAACACCGGCGGGGTGACGCTGGGCAACGGCGGCGATTCACTGGCTTTCAACGGCGGGCTGGTCAGCACGGCTTCGACGACCACCCTCGGCGGAACGATCATCACCATCAACAACCCGATCGCACTGGGCACCACGCAGGTCAGCAGCACCAGTTCACTGTCCAGCGGCAGCGGGTTGCTGACCGTGGGCAATACGACCCTTGCGGACGGCGCGACACTTTCGCTGCTGAGCAGCAGTGGCAACATTCAGGCGGGTTCGATCAGCGGTACGGCTGGGGGCGCAGCTTCGAACATCACTTTCAACAGCACCAGCGGCACGGTGACGGTGACCGGGGCCATCGGCACGGACATCGGCACGCTGACCATCACCAACAGCGGCGGGACGACCTTCCAAAACGCGGTGAATGCTGCCACGGTGACACTGACCAACAGCACCGGCATCATTTCATTTCAAGGCAACCTCACGGCGACGACGCTCAACACGGCGGCGCAGGGTTACAACGTCAGTTTGACGGGTGCCAACAACACCATCACCAACGCAGTGAACTTTTTAAACACCAACGGGGTCACGCTGGGCAACGGCGGGGGCGATGTCAGCACCTTCACCGGCGGTTTGACCAGCACGGCTTCGGCCACGGCGATCAACAGCACGGTGCGCACCGATGGCAATCCGATCACGCTGAATCTGACGCTGCTGCTGGGCAATTCGGTACTGGACACCACCAACAACGGTGGAAACCCCGGCGGCAATGACATCACCACCGGGCAGGTCAATGGCAATGGTTTTGACCTGACACTCAACGCCGGCAACGCGGTGGGTAGCGATATCAATCTGGGTGGTTTCCTTAACGGACTGGGTACGGTGACGATTGTGCAGTCCGACAACACCAATTTCATCGGTATCGTGAACGTCGGAACCATAACGCTGACGGACACCAATGGCACGATCGCCTTTTTGAACAACGTTACCGCCACGAACCTTAACACTGCGGCACAAGGTTACGAAGTGAGTCTGACCGGAAGCAGCAACACTTTCACCAACGCAGTCACGTTCAGCAACACCGGTGGCGTGACCTTCGGTGATGCGACGACCGATGTGTCGCTCTTTAACGGCGGCATCACCAGTACGGCTTCGACCACCACCACTCAGGGCTTCATTCGCACCAGTGGTGATACGGCGAGTTTTGGGGTCATCGCCTTGGCGGATGACACCACGATTGACACCACCAACAACGGCGGCAGCCCGGCCGGCGGAACAATCACCCTCGGCGGTACGGTTGATGGGGCGGGCATTGACCTGACCCTCAACGGCGGCAGCACGGGTAACCTGACCATTAACAACGACATCGGCAACGGTGGGGCGATCGGGCTGCTGACGATGACAGGTAACAACGTCAGCTTTGATGCCGACACAACCAGCACCGGGTTGCTGGTGACGGCTCAGGGCGATGTCACGGTGGGTGCGGGCGAAACGATTGATTTTGGTAACGTTGCTTCGACGATCAATGCCGGCGGCACGCTTTCAGCAGGATTTGGTGCGTGGATTGATGGCAGTGCGGCATTGACACTGCGTCCGCTTTCCAGCAACATCGGTATGGATATTGGTGACGATGCGTTGGGTGCCACCGGCGGCATGGCGATTCAAAAATCATTTGTGTCAGTAGTGAGTGACAATGTTACGCAACTTGAATTCGGTTATACCGGGACACAGACCGGTTTGATCGTCATCAATGAAAACTCAACGCTGGTGGTGGCGACAAATCTGATCATTCACGCCGGCGGCGGGTTGGGTGCTGCCAATAACCTTACTTTGACTGAAGCCGGTGACAGCATCACTGTCAATGGTGACACCACCTTCGGTGGCAACGGCACCTGGGCCACCAACAACGGCGATATCACACTCAATGGCACATTGGCACTGGGTGACGGGGTCTTTGGGGAACTTAATTCCAACGGCGGCGATGTTGAAATCACCGGCACGGTGGATGGCATCGACGGCAACTTCAATGAAACTTTGATCATTTCAGCCGGGACGGGCACGATCACACTGGGTAGTGATGTGGGTATGAACACCACCCTCGGTGCCGTGCAATTATTTGCCGACAACCTGATTATCGTGGAGGTCATTAACGCCCTGACGATTCAGCTCAGCGGCGGGACCAGCGGCAGCGTGATCGGCGTGGAAGACGCAGGCGATCTGCAATTGACTCTGAACAATCACCTTTTCCGGCTGCTGACCGACCTGCTGGTGATCGGTGACACCGCCAACACCGGCGGCATCAACTACGGTACCAACCAGGCCATTGAGGATGTGCCCTTTGATGTGGTGCTTTTCTCCGACAGCGGCAACATTGTTGTCAACAATGATTTCAGTTCGATCAATGGGGCTTCGTTGATACTTGACACTGGTGGGGCGATCATCATTGCCCCGAATGTCTCGATTGATCTGGACGGGCAATTCACTGCCTCCAATGCGTTCGCCATGGCGCTGGGTGGTTCGTTCACCACCACCAATGACGATATCACCATCAATACGGCGGTAACGCTGTTTGACGATGTTGAATTGAACACCGGCAGCGGCGGCGGCAACATCGTGCTCAATGGCACGGTGGATGACGATGGCAGTGGTCGAACACTGACCCTGTTTGCCGGCACGGGCAACGTTGATTTGCAGGGCGATGTCGGCAGCGGCAGCGCCCTTGCGTCGCTGCTGGTGGACGGCGCAGCCCTGGTGACGGCTCAGGGCGATGTGATTGTCACCGATGACATCATCATCGCGGCTGACGAGGTGAACTTCACCGGTGGTGCCGGTTCGGTCAGCGGCGATACGATCACCTTTGCGCCCTTCAGCGGCACGGTGACGTCGATATTGTTGGGTAACAATGCCGGCGACCCGGGCGTGGGAACGCTGGACTTGAACGATGCTGACATCGCGGCACTGGCCAACGGGTTCAGTACGATCACGATTGGTTTGGCTGGCAACAGTGTGCCGATCACGGTACACAGCAGTGGTGCGACGTTCAGCGACAGTTTGACGCTCAATGCCGACGGCGTGGGCGGGTCGGTGCTGGTGTCAGGCACGCTGAGCACCGCAGGCAACAACGATGCGGCCACGTTGACGATCAATGGTTCGGGTGCGACGACCACATTGAGCGGCAACCTGGTGACGCAGGGCGCACAGATCACCATCAACGACGCGGTGATTTTGGGGTCGAGTGTGTTGATTGATACGACCAACGCCGGGGCATCAGCCACGGGTGGTAACATCACCTTCACCGGGCCGGGCACGATCGAAGGTACAACCTTCACGGGTGAAAACCTGACTTTGCGGGCGGGCACGGCTGGCGACATCGTGGTCGATGGTGCCATTGGTCAGGGCTTTACAACGCGACTGGGCGACCTGACCATCGTCAGCGCCAACGATGCGACGTTCAATGGTCCGATCAGTGGCGTTGCCATTACGCAAAACGCCGGCACCGGTACAACCACATTTAACGGAACGGTGGTATCCACCGGCAACAACATCAACCTCACGACCAATGAAGTGGTGCTGAATAACGCCGGGTTTGGCGCGTTCGGCGGCGGCAGTATCACCATCAACGGTGCATTTACGGTTGACAGCAACTCTGACATTTTTGCCAACTTTGCCTTCACCCAGTCGGGCGGCGACATGTCACTGGGCTCCGATATTGAAACCGCAAACAGCGGTTTGACCATCGGCGGGGCATTGACATTGACCGACAACGTGACGCTGAGCGTCGGCACCGGTGCCAATGCCACGGCTGCGCTGAACAACACGGTTGACGCCGGGGCGCACAACCTCACCATCACAGCCGACGAAATCAATTTCACCGGCGGCGTTGATTCGGTGACGGGCAGCGGCACACTGACACTGCAACCCAACAATGACAGCGATGCGATTCAACTGGGCGGCGGTGACCCCGGTATCAACACGCTGACACTCACCAACGCGGACCTGCTGGCGCTGCAGGACGGGTTTACGCTGATCAATATCGGGCGCACCACCGGTTCGCATGTTTATACGGTACAGACTGCGCTGCCCGACCCGACGTTCAAGGACGAGGTGGTCTTCCGCGGTATCAGCAGCTTCATTTTCAACGGCGAATTGGCCTTTGAAGATGCGGTCACGTTCAACGGCCCATTGATGCTGGCAGTCAGCGGCAACGCCATCAGCACCACCGGCGATGACATCACCATCAACGGCGATATCACCGTTGACGACGGTTTTGACCCGGTGATCACCACCAACGGCGGGCCTGATGCAGACATCATCATCAATGGCGAAATCAACGGCACGCCCGGCGGTGACCCCGAACGTATCGCACTGGCTGCGGGCAACGATGTCACCTTGACCGGTGATGTGGCGATTGATGATTTCGAGGTCAACTTCGGTCTGGCGGGTCTGGGCGGTGTGCTCACCATCACCGATACCGTCACGCAGATTGATGCTGCAAACATCGGGTTCAACGGTGACAACGGCGATGACACCCTGATCATCAACAACCCGACGGGCACGGTGCTGCAAACCCCCAATGGCGCGATCGCCTACGATGGCGGCCTGGGTAATGATTCACTGCAAATACTCGGCGGCAGCGCGACCAATCAAACCTACACCGTCGGACCGGCGAACGACGAAGGGACGCTGGTTTACAACGATGGTGTCAGCGATGTGCTGACCATCAACTTCAGCGGATTGGAACCGATTGTTGACACCGTGGCAGTGGTGAACTTCACCATCAACGCTGATAACAACGCCAACACCATCGACATCACCGACGGCAGTGCGGTCAGCGACGGGCAGATCATGGTGGCCATTGATGCCTTTGAAAGCATCGAATTCGCCAACAAGACCAATCTGGTCATCAACGGGCTGGACGGCAGCGACACACTCAACTGGTCGGCCACGGAACTGTCCACCGGTTTGACCAGCTTCACCTTCAACGGCGGGGCGGATGATGACACGCTCACCCTCGGCGACGGCGTACTTGACCTGAGCTTTTTCACCGCTTTGCTGACCTTCAACGGCGGTACGGGCAGTGATACTTTGATCATTGACGACAGCCCCAACAGCAGTGCAGTGAATGTGACGCTGACCAACGCGGCAATCACGGGCCTATTGGGCGATGTCAGTTACAGCGGCACCGAGTTGTTGACCTTGTCGCTGGGTTCGGGCGGCAATGAGTTGACGGTTCAATCCACCGCCGGCGGCGCGGATTACACCATCAACACCGGCAGCGGTGACGACATCGTCAACGTACAGACCAACGACCCTGGTGCGACGGTGCTGGTCAACCTGCAAGCCGGCGATGACACGGTGAACGTCGGCAATGCCGGTTCCGTGGGTGACATACTCGGAGCGCTGACGATCAATGGCGATGGTCAGAGCGACACCCTGAACCTCGATGATTCAGCCAACGCGGTTTCGGCCACGTACACCCTCACCGGTACGACCTTCACGCGCACGGGTATCGCCACGATCACCTTTGCCACCCTTGAACAGATCAACCTTGACGGCGGTTTGGGCGGCAACACGATTTACGTGCAGGCGGTCGGCGCAACCACCCCGGTGACGATCAACACCGGTGCGGGCAATGATGATGTGTTTGTCGATGCCAACGGAGCCGTGGCTGGTGGCGATGTTGATTCGATACTGGGGTTACTCACACTTGACGGACAGGCTGGTACCAACACACTGACCTTGAATGATGTCGATACCGCGGCTGGTTCCAAGCAACTGACCATCGACGGCGGGACACTGGGTCAGGGCGCGGGTGATGACTTCTTCGGCAGCGGTTCGGTGGTGTTCAGCAACGTCAGTGACCTGACCATCAACCTGGGTGACGACCTCAACGTGGTCGGCAATACCACGCTCATGGTTGACACCCTCATCGACGGCACGACCAATGACAGCAGTGTCAGCTTTGCAGGCATGATCGATGGGCCTGGCGGGCTGACCATTGATGTCGGTAATGGCTCGGTGACCTTCGACGGATTCATCGGCAGCACTACGACCCTGGCATCGCTTGAAGTGGATGCTGCATTGATTTTCATGAACGCCGGCGTGGTCGATACCGCTGGGTCACAAACTTACAACGGTGGTGTTTTCGTCGGCGGCGCCACCGAATTTTTCACCAGCGATGCGGGCAGCAGCATCGTGTTCAACGGTCTGCTCGACGGCAGCGGTTTTGACCTGCTTGTTTCCAGCTTCGAAATCAACTTCAACGGCGGCAGCGATTCGGTGCTCAGCAACGGCGGTCGCATGACCCTGCTCAGCCCGGACAACACGCAGGCGATCGTCATCGGTGCGGCAGCGGATTCGGGCGCTGCCAACCTCGATATCACCGATACGGACATCGACGCCCTGGCTGACGGATTCGAACGCATCATCATCGGTAACAGCAACGGCGAGCATTCGATCGTAGTGGATGCGTCGGGGGCTTCGTTCAAAGATTCGATTGAACTGCGGGCACCGGTTGGCGCAGGCGAAATCATTGTGGACGGGCAGTTGGATACGCTGGCCGGGGGCGATGCCGGTTCGATCACATTGCAACCTTCCGCGGCCACCACGTACCTGAATGCTGATTTGGTGACCGCTGGTGGTGACATCATCATCAGCGATGCGGTCATCGTCGGCGATGGTTTGACGGTGCTGTTGGATACGACCGACGGCGGCAACGTGGCGACCGGTGCGAGCATTACGATTGATGGCACGATTGATGGTGCGGTGGCCGGTACCAGCAGCCTCGATTTGGAAGCCGGCAGCAATGGCCAGGTGACGTTGCTCGGTGCAGTCGGCGGCGATGCGTCGCTGGACAACCTGTATATTCGCAGCGGCAATGCGGCGGGCTTCACACTGACCCAATCGGTCAACGTCGATAGCATTGTTCGCATTGTTTCAGGCGGCATTGTCAATCAGACCGGCGGATCGCTGACCGTACCCGTGCTGGGTGTGATCGCCAATGGCGAGGTGACGATGACCGGTGCGGGTAATGATGTCGATACTTTCGCGGCAGCCAATTCATTGGCGAATGGCAACGTATCGCTGACCGATGTTGACGGCTTGTCGGTCGGTTCGGTGGCCGACTATCGCAACTTCACGTTGACCAACGGCATCACCACGACCGGCAACGGCAACACTACTTTGATTGCCGGTGACTCGGTGACGCAGACCGAGGCGATCAGCACCAACCTGTTGACCGTGAAAACCCGCAACGACGGCGGAGCGGGCATCACGCTGGACCACGCAGGCAATGATGTGAACGGCATCGACCTGCAGGTACGCAACGCTGCGGATGATGACGACGCACTGGGTGATATTCTCTTCCGTGACGCCGATGGTTTTGATGTGGTTCTGATCAGCACCTTGGCGAATGTCACGTTGCACAACGGTGATACGGTGACGCAGACGGGCACCATCACGGCGGACGGGTTGGAACTGCTGGGCACCGGCGTTTACACACTCGGCAATGCTTCCAACGATGTCAACACCCTGGCGGCTGACCTTTCCGAGTCGCTTTATTTCGCCGATGCGGACGATCTGACCGTCGGCACGGTCAACAGCACCAACGGCATCACCACCACCAACGACGATGTGATATTGCAGATCGGGCTGACACTCGCCATTGATCAGGCGGTGAATGTGGGTGCGGGCAACCTGACCCTCAACACCGGCGATGCCATCACCCAGACGGACCCCACGGGCACGATCACTGCGGCGGGGTTGGAGTTACTTGGCGCCGGGCCGGTGACATTGACATTGGCAACCAACGATGTGGACACACTGGCGGTCAACCGCAACGGCGCGATCAGCTTCAGTGATGTTGACGACCTGATCATCGGCACGGTCAATGCGACCAATGGCATCACCAACACGGGGAATGTCACGCTCGTGGCAGGAAACGACGTGACGCAGACGCAGGCCATCATCGCCGATTTGCTGACCGTGACCACGCGGAACGATGCCGGTGCGGTGATCATCCTTGATCTTGCGACCAACAATGTCACGAGCATCAACCTGATGTCTCGCAACCTCGCCGATGATGCCAATGCCAATGGCGATATCAGCTTCCGTGACACCAATGGTTTTGCCGTGGCTGGATTGCAAACCACGGGGAATGCGATTCTGCAATCGGGCGCAGCCGTGACGCAGACCGGTGCGTTGTCGGCGACGACGCTCGAATTGCTGGGCAGCGGGCCGTTCACCCTTGATCATGCTGGCAACGACATTGACATTCTGGCCGCAGATGTCACCAATGCTCTGACATTTAATGATGCCGACGATCTGACCATCGACACGGTGAACGCGACCAACGGCATTACCACCACGGGCGATGCGGTGACGATTACTGCGACGGGTGATCTGAGTATCGACAAGGCGATCACCACGGATGGTGGCGTGGTGACCTTGACCGGCGGCACGGTGACCAGTACGTCGGACGGTGACATCAACACCTTGGCGACAGCGGCCGGCGGCAACGGCGGCAATGTGACCATCACCAGCAACATTGGTGCGGTGACCCTGGCCGGTGACATTGATGCCAGCGGGGCCGACAACGCGGCGGGCGACGGCGGTAGCGGCGGGAACGTGATCATCACAGCGGCAGGTGTTGCCGACCCGACTGCTGATATCACCGTCGCTTTGATCAACACGAGTGCGGGTGATGCTTTGACGGAAGACGACAACGGCGGCATTGCCGGTGACATCAGTCTGATTGTGAACGAAGGCGATACCAACCCGCGCATTCAACTCAATGGCAACCTTACTGCACAGCCCGGCAGTGTTAATGAAGACGGTGAAGGTTTGCCCGGTGGCGGCGGCATCATCAGCTTTGTGTTCAGCAATGCGGCGGTCGATATGCCGGTGGATGCCAACTTGGACACGGCGGCGGGTGTGGTCATCAATGGCGTAGCGCGACGCGGTCGCTTGCTGGCCGATGAACTTGATTTCTATGTCCCCGATACCGCGACGATTGTGTTCCGTCGCATTGATCACACCGTGGCCAACGTCGGCGGGACCGACCCGCTTGATCTGACGGTGACCATCAACGCCGCCGGGGCTTTGACCTTCGGCCCGCAGGAAAAAATCACCAGCCTGGGCAACTTGACGATCGACGGCCCGGGCGGCGGTGCGGTGCTGAACATGGGTACCGACCTGACGGTGATTGGTGACTTCACGCTCATCGACATCACCAGTCTGACCTTCCAGCGTCGTCCGGCGGGCACGTACTGGCCGGTTTCGGGCAACCTGCTGACGGACCTGCGCGGCGACCTCGTGATCAACGGCACGTTCACCACCGGCGGTGCAGCCGTGATGACTGCCAGTGACACAGCCTACATCGACCCGGTGAACAAACCGGTGATCATCACCGCGACCGGCGGTGTGATCGGTGGCGGGGTGGTGTTCGCTGACTTCTTTGATATCTGGTTCATGCTCAACAACCCGACGCTGGCTTCGACGTTGCGTAACAACACGCCGGAAGCGGGTATCGCCAACGGCACGGTGCTGGACATTCGCGGGGTAGGCGTGCCGATCGGCGGGTTGGCGACGAGTCTGGCGGCGGCTTTGCCGGATGATGTGACCAACCGTGAAGTGTTGCGGAGCATGGGCGCGGACCTGGCGGCGATTGACGACCTGCGCACGATGAATGTGCCTGCGGTTCCGCCCACGGGTGATCAGCTCATCAACTGGTTCATGGACGAAGCCCAGACGTTCGACGACATGGGCGGCACGGTGACTTCGCTGCGCTTGCCCAATGAGGCGGTGCTGCAGGCTCGTGACGTGTTTGCTTCGATTTACTGGGTGACCGCGCGTGACCCGGAAACCGGCGAACTCAAGCGCGTGGGCCTGATGTCCGAACAGGTACGTGAAAAACTGCGACTGGCGGTGGAAGATTACCGCGACAAGACCAGCGGCGACCCGCAGGTGCAGGACCTGGCATCACTGACCCGTTCGCTTTCACCCAAGGCCGGCGAAGCTGGTGATTATGTGAACCGTATGCGACTGCTGTTGCAGAAGGTCAACATCATGGGTCTGACGGCCTATGAACAGTTGCAGGTGGAAAACTTCCTTGTGAACACCTACAAGCCGGAAAACCTCACGGCGGAACAGTTCCGTGCCCTGCTTCGACAAGGCCCGGCAGCACGCGGCGTGGTGCCCGGTCGGCAGATGGCCGTGACTCCGACGACGCTGCCCGATGATGTGTGAACCCCCGGTTTGGCGGCATTGCCCCAGTGACTTTGGTCAGGCGGGTCGTGCAAAGATTTTGGTGTTGATGTTGGTGTTAGAAAAACTTTGAGTCATCGCGGACCGGACGCTGCTTTACCCTGATGTAGAGTGACGTCCGGTCTGTTTTTTTGATAACCATGCGGGCTGCACTTTGAAACGCAACGCGATTATTTTCGGTTGTATTTCAAAGGTTGTGCGGTAAGATTGATTTCGGTAATACCACGCATCGGAGACATGGCCATGAAAATCACCACCAAGGGACAGGTGACGATCCCTTTGCATCTGCGAGACAAGCTCGGGTTTCATCCGCATACGGAGATTGAGTTTGTCGAAAAGCAGGGCAGGGTGTATCTGGAAAAGCGAACCCGCAAACAGACGCGCGGAGAGCGTGTTGTCGGATTGTTGCGCGGCAAGGCACAGGTGCGTATGACCACCGATCAGATCATGCAACTGACCCGCGGCAGGTAACATGAGCGACATCATGGTGGATACGTGTGTGCTGCTGGACCTGGTCACCGAGGATCGGCAGTGGTTTGACTGGTCGGCCCGCGCGGTCACTCAGGCGGCTGAACGGGGACGATTGATCATCAATCCGATCATCTATGCGGAATTGTCGGTGGGTTTTACGGATATCGAAAGGTTGGATGCGATACTCGATCCGACGTTTTTTGAGTATCGCCCCATTCCGCGTGAAGCGGCATTTCTGGCGGGTAAGGTGTTTGCAAGCTATCGACGACGTGGCGGGAGCAAGGCGTTGCCTTTGCCGGATTTTTTCATTGGTGCGCACGCCGGCGTGGAATCATTGCCGTTGCTGACGCGCGACCCACAACGATTTCGTACCTGTTTCCCCAAACTCAAATTGGTTTGCCCGGAATAATGTTGAACACTTGATGTGGCACCGCCGCCCTCGGCGGTGGATGAGTCATGGTGATCGACCCAGCCGGGGGCGCCCCCGGAGGCTGGGCTACAAGATGAGCATCACACCGGGATCGAACCGAGCAATGCTTCGTACACGGACAGCGGAACTTTTTGTGAACCCAGGGCGATGGGTTTGCGTTGGCCGTGGTAGTCGCTGCCGCCGGTGATATGCAGGTCGTATTGCTGTGCCAGGCGGGTGAAGCGTTCGACATCGGCAGGGGTGTGGTCGCTGTGATACGCCTCCAACCCGTCGATACCCATCGCGGCCAGATGTTTGATGGCCAGTTCGAGTTCATCGGCATCGGCACAACGCAGTTGCACCGGGTGAGCCAGTATCGCCAGGCCCCCGGCCTGATGAATGGCGTCGATGGCGTTTTGTGGGGGTAAATGGTCTTTACGGACGTAGCCGGGGCGACCGTGGCCCAGGTATTTGAAGAACGCATCCTGTACGGTTTTGGCGTAACCGAGGTTGACGAGAACCTGTGCGATGTGCGGGCGACCGACCACGCCGCCGCCTTGTGATTCGACCAAATCAAGTACCTGTTGATAGGTGATGCGCACGTCCAGTTGGTTGAGGCGGTCGATGATTTGCGGGTTGCGCTGGGCGCGGGCGTGCTGGGTTTGGGTTTGAATTTGCAGCAGGGCGGGGGCATCGGGGCGAATGAACAGGCCCAGTATGTGCAGTGTGCCGCGGGGCCCATGGGTCGGGTCACGGTCGGATTGGACGGAGCGGTAATCAAGAGCAGTGCGGTCAGCGGAAAGTTCGATGCCCGGTACAAAGGTGATACCCAGTTGGGCACAAGCGGTGGCACATTCGATCAGCCCGGCGGTGGTGTCATGATCGGTAAGGGCGATGGCGGCAAGTTCGGTTTGGTGCGCCAGGCTGGCCAGTTGTGCGGGTGTGTCGGTGCCGTCGCTGGCGGTCGAGTGCATGTGCAGGTCGCAGAACATGTGCAGATTGTAGCGGGTTGGAAGAGAATTTCGGATTTCGAATTTCGGATTTAGCAGGAAGACCTGCTGTTGAAGCCGTCGGATTTACCAAGCCAAGAACGAGTCTCGCCGCAGGCGGACGAGGGCTTGGGTATTGTTTGGTGAATCGGTTGGTCGGTGAGTCGGTTCATCGGGAATAGCTTAGGCAGTTCTGACCGAGTAAACGATTAACTGACTCACCGATGAACCACACCGACCAGACGCGATAAATCGCGGCGCTAACCGATACGGTTTACTCGGACACTCGCCCCCTCGGTTTTCGTTCATGTGCTTCATACAATAATGGAACCGATCAGCAAGTTGTGCGTCCAATCGGTCATCACCCGTAAACAAGGAGTTGATTCATGAAAATGCGAAGCAAAGCAGCGGTTACAGCGACGGCGGCGATTCTGCTTGCAGCCGTGCCAATGGTGCAGGCACAGACGGACAAACAGGTGGGCGTGACGATTTACTCGTCGGCGGACCCTGCTTCGTTTGACCCGCAGCAATTCATCAGCCAACAGCGCATGGGTTTCAACCCCGGTTTTGCCTGGCAGGTGCCCGGATTTGCCGTGGTGCGCGACACCCGCAAACTCGACCTCACAGCCGGACTCAACCTGGTGAAGTTCACCGATGTGGCGGAGTTCATCGATCCGACGACCGTGAGCCTGGTCGATTTATCCGTGCCTGCGGAGCAGGCCCAGCAGGCGGGGTTGAAAGTGTTGGAGCAGAAATTCGCCTTCGATCTGGTAAGCCCGTCGAAGCTGTTGGAAAGGTACATCGATCAGCCGATCAGCGTCAATCACAACCTGGGCAGCGGCAAAACCGAAGTGATCACCGGGACACTGCTTTCGGCCAATCAGGGGCAGATTGTGCTACGTACCCCGCAGGGTTTGCGATTGTTGCCGGCTCACACGGACATTCAACTGGGGGAATTGCCGGAGGGTTTGATCACCAAGCCGACGTTGCAATGGCAGCTTTGGGCACCGGCCCCGGGCACACGTCAGGTGCAGACGGCTTACCAGACGGCGGGGCTGACTTGGCGGGCGGATTACAACCTGATATTGGCCGAAGACGATCGCTCGGCGGACCTTGGCGCGTGGGTCACGATCATGAACCTGAGCGGAGCATCGTACCCCGATGCACAGTTGAAATTGATCGCAGGCGATGTGCAACGCATTCAGCCACCGACACCGATGGCTGCGCCGATGATGATGCGTAAGTCGATGCTGGCCGATGAAATGGCGGGGGCTTCGTTCGAGCAGAAGCCGTTTTTTGAATATCACCTGTACACACTGCCTCGGCCGGCGACGATCGATCAGAACAGCACGCAGCAGATTGCGCTCTTTGAAACCAAGCGCGGGGTGAAGGTGGAAAAAATGCTGGTGTACTACGGGTTGCCGGGGGATGCGCGTTGGTGGGTGTTTCCAAGGCCGATGATGGACCGCAACCTCGGGCAGGGGGGTGATAAAAAGGTGGATGTGTACATTCAATTTCACAATCGTGAAGCGGATGGTTTGGGCGTGCCGTTGCCCAAGGGGAAGGTGCGGGTATTCAAGGCGGACACGCCGAGCCTCGCCAGCGGAGTTGAGGTGAAACTGGATGCGACAGGCAAGCCGGTGGGTGGTGCGGCTGCGCTGGGGTCACTCGAATTCGTCGGCGAAGACCTGATCGATCACACGGCGAAGAACGAAAAGGTGCTGGTGAAAATCGGTCAGGCTTTCGATGTCACGGGTGAACGGGTGCAGAGCGATTTCAAGGTGGACAACGCGCGGATGTGGATGGAGGAAACCTTCCGTATCACTTTGCGCAACGCCAAGAAGGAGGCACAGAAGGTGGTGGTGCGTGAGAATTTGTATCGTTGGGTCAATTGGCAGATCACGCAGAAAAGCGATGAGTTTGAAAAGGTGGATGCGCGGACGGTGCATTTTGTGGTGAATGTGCCGGCGGAGGGCGAAAAGGTGGTGACGTACACGGTGAAATATACGTGGTGAGGGACAAGTGGTATGAAATGTTTAGCGCGGACGCTTTGCGTCGGCGTGTTTGACGCCGTGCCCTTCAGGGCCGGATGGTTTGATTGATCATCCAACAAGGCAAACCATCCGGGGCTGAAGCCCTCGGCGTCAGTTGTTGATGGGGGGGGAGACAAGTGCACTGGCAGACAAGCTGCCAGTAGCACCCGGCACTCAGTTGTGGCCCAGCCGCCCTCGGCTGGGTGACTCACCATCGACATTCACACCGCCGGGGGCGGCGGTGCCACATCAAGCAAAGCCGTTGATCACAGTTGTCATGGACATGAAAAAGCCCAGACATGGCCATGCCTGGGCTTTGTACTTTGAGCGACTCATCGAAGTATGATTCAACTCAATTCATGCGAAGGACGAACCCATGTCCACCTTGGCCTTGACCACCGTCTTTTTGAAGGTGGAACCCTTGATGAGTTTTTTGAGCAGTCGGTCGTAGGCTTCACGGTCGGTGGGCAGGGGTACGGGTTTGCCCGTCAGCCCGGACATGATCATGGCGTTGCACAATTCGACGCCATTGATGCCTTCCTCCGCAGGGGCCAAGAGGGGCGTGCCATCGACCAGAGCATCGGTGAAGTTGCGCAAAATGCCGATGTGTTCGGGTTTATCACCGCCGACCTCGATGGTGTGTTTGTGCGTGACCATGTGCGGGAACGAAAGCGGCGTGGTGGCGCAAATGTGTTTCACTGATTCATCACTGCTGACGATTTCAATGCGGTTGCTGCCATCGCAGATGATTTTGCCCTTGTCGCCGGTGATTTCCAAACGGTTGGTGCCGGGGGCTTCGCCGGTGCTGGTGATGAACAGGCCCGTGGCACCATTGGGGTACTCGGCGAAAGCGGTGACTTCGTCTTCGACTTCGATTTTGTGATATTTGCCGATGCCGATGTTGGCGGTGATGCGATTGGGCATGCCGCAAATCCACTGCCAGAGGTCGAGGTTGTGGGGGCATTGGTTGACCAGCACACCGCCGCCTTCCCCGCCCCAGGTGGCGCGCCATCCGCCTGAGTTGTAGTAAGCCTGGCTGCGGAACCAGTTGGTGATGATCCAATTGGTGCGTTGGATTTCGCCGATGTCGCCGTTTTTGACGAGTTGGCGGACTTTTTGATACGCCGGATTGGTGCGCTGGTTGAACATCGCCGACCAGAGCAATTTTTTATATTTTTTGTGGGCATCGATGCCGCGCTGCGCGTCCTTGGCGGTGACGGCTATCGGTTTTTCAGTGATGACATGCAGCCCGTGTTCGAAGGCCTTGATGGTCAGGTCGATGTGATCGTAATGGGGCACGGCGATGATCACCGCATCGACCAGTCCACTGGCCATCAGGTCGGTCGCCTTGGCAAAACCTTTGACGCCGGTTTTGGTGACGGCTGCGTCGAGTTTGCCGGGGTCATGATCGCAGACGGCGGTGAGCTTGCTGCGGGGCACCTTGGCGAAAAAGCCTGCGTGGCTACTGCCCATGTTGCCCATGCCGATGATGCCGAAACGTACTTCGTTCATGTGAAACAACCAGCCTTTCGTGTGGCAAGGCCGTGGGTGCGAATGGTTCCGTGTGACAACGGGGGTGATCGGCCTTGTGGCAGAGCAGTTTAACCGTGACGGGTTGCGGTCACAACCGATGGGGCATTTGTTTTGTATGTTGCTTGTGAGGGAGGTTTGACATGGCACCCGGCCCCCCGGCTAACTTGACGCCGCGCCCTTCAGGGCCGGATGGTTTGATTCCTCATCATCCAACAAGGGAACCCATCCGGGGCTAAAGCCCTCGGCGTCAATTGTGAAGGGGTCACAAACACAATGATTTGATATGCAACCTTTATCAATGATGCAAGTCAATCAAACGGCATCAGGTAATTGGCGTTGGGGCGGGCGGACCACAGACCGTTGACGGGAATGAGTTTGTCGGTGCCGGACACGGTGCGGGCGCTGCCATCGGTGAAGCTGTGGTTGGTGGGGGAGCGATATCGAATGGTGTCATCGCTGGTGTCAACGCGATAGGCAAATCCGCCGAAGGAACCGGGTCGCCATTGGTAGGCACCGGGCAGATTTTGTGTGTGATTGACGACGATGTAGGTGTCGAAAAAATAGGACTTGTCGCCGGCGACGACACTCATGCGTCGGTTGTCGTAGGTCCATGGGGTATCGGAGCGCGTCCAGTAACTGGTCATGGTTGAACCGGAGCCGTTGCCGTAGTAACCGGGGGTGAAGTAGTAGTCGCTGTTGGTGGTGGAGGAGCCGGTGCGGTTGAGTTCTTCGGTGATGCTCCACTTGGGCACCTGCGGGCAGACGAAAAATTCGATGTCCATGTACGAAGCGTAAAGCGTGGAAAGGTCGCGCCCGGCTGCGGCATTGCTGAAACGCACACTGGCGGGGAACATGGCCGGGGTGGCCCCAAAGTTGGGCGACGGTTGACCATTCAAATGCCATTCGCGGACATGCGTGGGCATTCGCCTTGCGTCGGTTTCATACGAGGCCACAGCCTGGGCGATCGAACGCAGGTTCACCAGACATTTGCTATTGCGGGCACTGTCACGGGCGGCTGCCAAAGCGGGGAGCAAAATACCCACCAGCAGCGCGATGATGGCAATCACCACCAGCAGTTCGATGAGGGTGAAACCATGTAGGGGCC
>CAZJMK010000033.1:0-42575 GCA_964547135.1 uncultured Phycisphaeraceae bacterium
TTGGTTAATTGGTTAATTGGTTAATTGGTTAATTGGTTAATTGGACGGAATGGTAGTTGTCTTTTCTGACCGATTAACCGATTTACCAGTTAACCCATCAACCACTAACAATACCCAAGTCCTCGTCACTGCGTTCCTCGTCCTTGGCTTGGTCCTGCAAATCCTTTGCACTTGGCCACTCGGCCACTCGGCCACTTGGCCACTCGACCACTTCCGCATGGCCTACCATTGCCTATGAAACCTTCCTTTCATTTTGTACCCATGGTTTTATTCCAGGCAACTGCAGCGGTGGTACTGATGTTGATATTGACCGCTTGTGCAACGCAGGGAACCGCCACGCACACGACCGCAACCGGAGAGGAGCCGACGATGATACCGGTGACCGCCCTTGAAAAAGATGCAACGAGCAAGCCGTCGAATGTGAATGATCAGGTCGTCAAACCCGCATGGGTGTGGGGTGAGGCGAACCTGCCCGAAGGTTTTCCGCCCCCTGGGCCGGTGGGTCAGATTGTCGTCAAACACTACCCGGCTTATCGTGCCGCGTGGGCACGCAGTGGTGACAATCAATCAACCAATCGGGCACAGAACAACCTGTTTCGCCCGTTGTTCAACCACATTCAGCGTAACGACATCGCCATGACCGCACCGGTGGAAATGACCTATGAACAAAGCAACGCAACCAACGCAGACAGCGACGCACAAACCGCATCAACCGCATCACCGCGCATGACGGCCATGGCCTTCATGTACGCCAAGCCCGACATGGGCACGCCCGGTCAAGACGGAAGCGATGGCAAGGTCGAAGTGTTGGACATGCCCGCCATGACGGTGCTATCGATCGGGGTGCGGGGCAACTACAACGATGAACATTTTCAAAACGCACGGACGCAACTGGATGCGTACCTCAGCACGCACCCAAGCCGATATGAAGTCGTCGGCCAACCGCGTTACCTGGGTTACAACAGTCCGTTTGTGCCCTGGTTTTTGCGCTATGGTGAAGTGCAGTTGCCGGTGCGCATCACGCCCTGAAATTCGGTTAGGCTGATGGCATGAGCAATGACAAGCCGACGATACCCTGTCACCTGATCACCGGGCCGTTGGGCGTGGGGAAGACCACGACCATTCTGCAATATTTGAAGCAGCAGGCGGGCAGGCAGTTCATCGCGGTGCTGGTCAACGACTTTGGGCCGATGGGCATGGACGATGCGATACTGGAAGGCGAACTGGGGGACAAGGTACGTAGTGGGTCGCAAGTGCTGATGGTGCCGGGCGGGTGCATTTGCTGTTCAGCGGCACCGGGCATGATCGCAGCATTGCAAAAACTGGCGACGCTGCCCAAAGTCGATCGCATTTTGATTGAGCCGTCGGGCATGGCGATGACCGGTGACATGCTTGATCTGCTGCACAGCTTGAAACAGCAACATCACCTGGAACTCAGGCCGACGATCACATTGCTGGATGTGCGTGAAGTGGATAAACAGGCGTATCAGCGGATGCCCTATTTTTACCGGATGTTCGAGGCAGCCGACATATTGATCGGTCATCGCTGTGATCTGGCAACGCCGGTGCAATTGGAAAAATTTCGTGAGTGGTCAGAGGGGTTGTATCCACCGAAGCTGCGCATCATCACCACGCATCATGGCGAACTGCCGGGGGAAGTGTTTGAGTTGACGAAAAAAGAGGAGCCGACGGCAACGGGGTTTCAGGTGCTTTCGCCGGCACCGGGACATGATGGGCCTGTGAAATTGAAATCGGGAGCAGCGGTCGGCAGCGGTGCGGGGGTTGCGACTGGGTCATCAATGGTGATGACCGGGGCACCGGCTTTCAAACATGCGGGGGAAGCGGGGGGTGTGCGTTGGGACGCGAGCCTGCGGTTTGATGCGCAGGGCATGTTGGAGGCGTTGCACCAAATCGTGCGTGAAGGTTTTGGCGGAGTGAAAATCGAACGGCTCAAAGGGGTGTTGCAGACGGACGAAGGTTGGCAGCTCATGGAAATTGCACGGGGTGATGTGTTCAGCAGGCCGACGGACTATCGCCGCGACAATCGCATTGATTGGATCACGCTGCAAGGGCGTGTCGATGCGGCTGCGTTCAAGGCACATTTGCTTGCGCTGGCGCGTCCGCCGGTGTATTGATGAAGGAAGTGGCCGAGTGGTCGAGTGAAAGTATTGGGTGAGCGCCGCGATTGATCGTGGGGCTTTTGACGCCGTGCCCTTCAGGGCCGGATGTTTGTATTTTCATCATGCAAACGATCCGGGGCTGAAGCCCTCGGCGTCACTGTTTGCGATATGTGTGCCCGATGTATGATGGGTGACTGTTCAATACCAACTTTCAAACACGGAGTGTTCGATGACCCGACCCAAACCTGCGGTGCTGATTGTGCGTGACGGCTGGGGACGCAACCCCAACACCGCCCACGACAAATTCAATGCGGTGAAACTGGCAAGTACCCCGCGCTGTGATGAACTGTTAAAGAAATACCCATGGACGCTGATCGCCACCAGCAGCGAGGACGTCGGCCTGCCTGAGGGCACGATGGGCAACAGTGAAGTCGGTCATCAAAACCTTGGGGCCGGTCGCATCGTGTATCAGGATTCGGTGGCCATCACGGTGGCGATTCGCAAAGGCAGTTTCTTTGAAAATCATGTGCTCTGCGATGCGATTGAAAACGCCAAGCGTCACGGTCACGCAGTGCACCTGCTGGGCATCGGCTCGGCTGTGGGCGTGCATGGGTTGCTCGATCATCTGTACGGCTGCCTGGAATTGTGCAAACGTCGGGGCATGAACAGGGACAAAGTGCTGATTCACTGCTTCACCGACGGGCGCGACTCAGGCCCGTTCACCGGGAAGGGTTTTCTGGCGGACATCGAAAAGAAGTGTGCGGAAATCGGCATGGGTCGGATTGTGTCGATCGTCGGACGGTACTACGCCATGGACCGGGACAATCGCTGGGAACGAGTGCAACGGGCGTATGACCTGCTCACCGGGCGCAGTGCGGATGTGAAGGTGTTTGCCGACGTACCGGGGGCGATGCAGGCTTACTACGATGCGCCGGACAACCCCAGTCAGCAGGGCGATGAGTTCATCACGCCGCGCGTCGTCGGCAGTGATTGGAAAAACACCCGCATCAAGGATGGCGACACGATTCTGTTTTACAACTATCGTGGTGATCGGCCCCGTGAAATCACCCGTGCGTTTGTGTTCCCCGATGAGCAGTGGGCGAAAGTGAAACCTTCGCCGGACTCGGGCAGGCACGGGTTTGAGCGGGGCAATAAACTGAATGTTCGATATGTGACGATGACGGCTTACGAAGAGGAATTGGGGCACTATGTGCAGGTGGCGTTCCCCAAGCCCCCGAAGATGAACGACATTGCGGGCGAATACCTTTCCAACCAAGGGCTGACGCAGTTTCGCTGTGCGGAGACGGAAAAATTTCCGCATGTGACGTTCTTTTTCAATGATTACCGGGATGACCCGTTCCCGGGTGAACGTCGGCAGATGGCACAGTCGCCGAAGGTGGCGACGTATGACCTCAAGCCCGAAATGAGTGCGCCGGAAATTTGCCAATTGGTGTTGGACCGCATCGCGGCGGCGGATTGCGAAGACTTTATTCTGGTGAACTTTGCCAACGGGGATATGGTCGGTCACACCGGCAAACTCGAAGCGGCGATCAAGGCTGTCGAAACCGTCGATGCCTGTGTGGGCAAAATCGTCGATGCAACACTGGCCAAGGGTGGCCTGCTGATCGTCACCGCGGACCACGGCAATGCGGAGCAAATGTTCGACCCCGATACCAACGCCCCGCATACCGCTCACACGACCTACCCGGTGGAGTGCATCATCGTGGACCCCCGTCAGACGTCAGCGGCCACGGGTGACCCGATGAAACCCAGCGCTGCCTTGCGTAACGACGGGCGATTGGCGGATGTGATGCCGACAATATTGTCATTGATGGGGCTGGACAAACCGGCGGCGATGGAAGGGCAATCGCTGGTGAAGTGATGGGTCAACAATCCGCGCCGACGCAAAGCGTGCGCGCTAAACGAATACACTGGAGTTCATCATGCGGATTTTGTACATTGATATCGACTCATGCCGGGCGGATCATTTGGGTTGTTACGGGTATCACCGCAACACTTCGCCGACGATCGACAGCATCGCCCGTGACGGGCTGGTGTGTCGCAACTATTTTTGCAGTGATGCCCCGTGTCTGCCTTCACGCACCGCGTTTTACAGTGGTCGCTTCGGCATACAGACCGGCGTGGTGGGCCATGGCATGACGGCTGCGAACCCCAAAATTCAAGGCACCTCACGCGGGTTTCGTGACTGGTTTGATGAACAGGGTTTGGCGAGGCAATTGCAAAAGGCGGGGTATCACACCGCCATGATTTCACCCTTTGGTCAGCGACATGCAGCCCACTGGTTTTACGCCGGGTTCGAGGAAATTCACAACACCGGCAAAGGCGGCATGGAAAGTGCCGAGGAAGTGATGCCGGTGGTGAAAAAGTGGTTTGCGGACAACGTGAACAAGGACCAGTGGTATCTGCACATCAATTTTTGGGACCCGCACACGCCCTATCGCGTGCCCAAAGACTTCGGCAACCCGTTTGCCAACGACCCACTGCCCAAACATTTGGACGATGATGCACTGATCGCCCGCCATCTGAAAAAAACCGGCCCGCATTCGGCGCAGGATTTGGGCATGTTCAAACCCGGTGACCCGCAGCGCTGGCCGCGCGAAGTGCCTGTGATCAAGGACCGTGCGAGCATGAAGCAGTGGATCGACGGCTACGACACGGGCATTCGCTATGTCGATGATCAGATCGGCTGGATTGTCGAACAGTTGAAAAAGGCAGGCGTGTATGAGGAGACCGCCATCATCATTTCCGCCGACCACGGGGAAAATCAGGGCGAACTGGGCATTTACGGGGAACATGGCACGGCCGACCGCGGCACCTGTCACATTCCGATGGTGATCAAGTACCCCGGCGGCGTCAAAGGCAAGGTCGATGAGGCGATGCACTACGGATTGGACCTGGCGCCGACGCTGATGGATTTGTTGAAACTGCCCAAGTGCGAAATATGGGATGGACAATCATTTGCAGCGACCGTGCAAACCGGACAGGCGGACGGGCGCGAGCAGTTGGTGATCAGTCAGTGCTGCCATGTGTGCCAGCGGAGTGTGCGTTGGAATGCGGAGGGCAAGCAGTGGTTGTACATGCGCACCTATCACGATGGGTTCCACCTGTTCGCGCAGGAAATGTTGTATGAGTTGAATAGCGACCCGTTTGAGCAGGTGGACGTGGCGGACAAACACCCGGAAGTTTGCAGGGATGGGGCCTGGCGATTGGCCCGGTGGCACGACGCGCAGATGCAGAAGATGGCGACGACGGGCAGCGATGTGACCGACCCGTTATGGACGGTGGTGAAGGAGGGCGGGCCGTTTCATGCGCTGCATGTTGATATACCGGGGCGCAAAAGTCCGCTGGCGGATTACCCGCAACGGTTGGAGGCGACCGGGCGTGCGGACGGGGCAGCGGCCTTGCGGGAAAAATACGCGAAGTATTTTGCGAAGAAGTGAATGGGCGGGTGATTGAAAGCGGCGGATGGTATCCGCCGTCTTCATTGAACCATTGATTCACCATTCATCGTGTGAACCAACCGCCGATGCCGGCGGCGGCTTTATCGATTCCTTGCGAAGTGGCCACACCGCGTACTCAATAACACCATCCTGAACTTCACTCAGACGCAAAGTCAGGCGTGAAGTCAGGCGTGAAAAAAACAAAAATCACCCAATCACCCAATCGCCCAATCGCCCAATCGCCCAATCGCCCAATCGCCCAATCGCCCAATCATTCAATGCAGAATACCCGAGCCCTCGCAGCAAAGCCGCTCGTACTCGGCTTGGTTCCGTCACTCGGTCACTTGACCACTTCTTCGCTCACCCCGCCTTGGCCAGTGGCGGTGCAAACGCGCTGCCGGGGGGCGCAGCCTTGGCAAGTGTCGCCACGCTCTGACCGATTTCCTCCGGCGAAAGCGATGCCGCGATGATCGCTGCCTGGGTCACTGCCTTGGGCATGCCGTACACCACGCACGTTTCCTGATTCTGTGCCAAAATCGTCGCGCCCTTGGCGTGCAAATCACGTGCGCCGAGCAAACCATCCTCCCCAATGCCCGTCAGCACCACCGCCAAAGTTCGCCCGCCTGTCGCCACCGCCGCCGACGCAAAAAGGGCATCGACGCTCGGCTTGTACAGCGCCTCCTTCGGCTCACCATTGACCAGTAATTCCCACTTCACCAATCCGAGTTTATGCAGGTGAATATGTTTGCCGCCGGGGGCGATGTAAATGGTCCGCTGTTCCAACGGCATGTGATCGTCGGCATGCACCACACGCATTTTGCACACCTGCCCCAAACGCTCCGCCATGCTGCGGGTGAACAGCTCCGGCATATGCTGCGCCACCACGATCGGGGCGCTCATCGTCGCCGGCAACACCGACAAAATGGTTTCCAACACCGGCGGACCGCCCGTCGATGACCCGATGCACACCACATCAAACTGCCCCGGTCGATACGCCGGCACACTGGTCATCGAACCCGCTGAATGCGCACTTGACGACGTCGTCATGCCAATGGGTTTGCGTCGTCGTGACCCGCCCGCCACGCCGCGCACCCGTTTGAGCAGGTCATCACGAATGTTGGTGATCGACAGCGACACCTGCGACATGTCCTTGGCCAACACATCCGCCGCCCCGAGCCGAAGGGCCGTGAGTGCTGCATGTGAGCCTTCGGTGGTGAGCGAACTGAGCATGATCACCGCCGTCGGACAATCGCGCATGATGTGCCGAAGGGCCGTGAGTCCGTCCATCTCCGGCATTTCAATGTCAAGGGTGATCACATCCGGGTGCAGTTTGCCCGCCAGTTCACAACCCTCTTTGCCGTTGCGGGCCGTGCCGACGACTTCGATGTCCGCGTCCGACTGCAACATCTGCGCAATGGCCTTGCGCATGAAAGCCGAGTCGTCCACCACCAATACTTTCGTCCGTGTCTGATTGCTCATGAATAACCATCCCTATCCACCGACCCCCAACTGAAAATCACATTCTTTCGTCACGAGCCGCGACCGTAAGGAAGCGGTGGTTTGAATAAGCTGGGTGCCACATTACCAGGGGCGTCCCGCGCAGCGGGCGCTGTGTGCGTTTGAATTAAAAAAACACCGCCCCTACTGAGCCGCTTGCTCCTGTGCATTTGTTTCATGATTTGCAGCCGCTGGGGCGGGGGTTTGTGCGGCACTGACTTCCGACACCTGTGCCAGCAGGCCGCCTTCGCCGGTTGAAAAGCGATACACGATATCGCCGCCGTCCTTGATCACCCGCACCGGCCCATGCAAATCACGATTCAATCGAAACGCATTTTCGCCCACCGTGATCGTTGTGCCGCAGTGAATGAACCGGTGAGCCGTGAGGTTGATGGTGCGTTCGTGCATGATGCGCTGGCGCAGGGCATCGAGCACCGCCTGCCCACGGTTTAATCGTTGGTCCAGTCCGTGCATTTCAAACTGCAATTCGGTTTGTCGTTCCTTATCGTGGCTGGTGAGTCGCTTGCCCTCCGCCGAGAGCAATTTGAACTCGCCGTCAAACTCATCGCGTCGTTTGCGTACTTCGCCCATGAGTTCATGCAGTGTCTGTGCCAAGGGTTCCAGCGTGGGCACCGAACCCAGCACCAGTTCCGTCGCCACGCCGGCCGGGCTGCCCACCGTACCGATGTTGATCGCTCCGACGATGAGCAACCTTCCGCCGATGAGCATTCCCGTCGGCGAATTGACTCCGCCCAGTATCATCAGTTCGCAGTTGATCGCTTCGCGCTCGACTTTCAAATCACCCTTGACCTGTCCGCGCACGTTGTCCAGGTAACGTGCGATCAAATGACCTTCGGTCTGCACCGAACCCCGGTTGCGTCCCGCCATGCCACCCTCAGCCGTCAGGTCGCCGCCGGTGATCATGGTGGCCGCTTCGATCAACCCTTTGACATGAATATTCCCCGTGGCCTTGACCACGAATAAATCACGCACCCCTTTGTTCACCACCACATCGCCGACGAAATCGATGTTGCCGGTCGAAAAATCGACATACTCCGGTATTTCGATCAACTGACGCACGGCTGCTGTGGTATCGCTGCGACAAAGCACGCCCTCCTGTTGCGCAATCAACTCCCCCTTGATATTTTGACTGATCGATTCATCGAGTTTGAGGGCTGCGGGCTTTCCCGGTTTGGCGGCCAACGTCTTGCCTGTGACATCGCGTCCATCAACCCCATCCGTCGGTGCGTGAACGATGCCCAGCACATCGCCCGGTTTCACCGTGACATATGCACTACGCGCATAAAAATTGACAGCCGCGTCCTGGTCCGCTGACTGCTGCTGCTTCTGATCGAGGGTCCACTCCACCCAGCCGTCTTTGCCTTCCTCCGGCTGCGTGGCTGTCGCTATCGTCACCCGTTCCATCCGATCCCCGCGCGGCGGCTGCGCCAGCATCGCCTGTAAATTCGCCACCACTGCTGCCGATATTTCCACATGCTCGGCTCGCAACAGTGCCTGCAACAATTCCATGCTCAAATGTGCCGGGTCAAAACCGGGCGGAATGACAAGCTCCGCCGAGGTGCGATCCTCCGCCACCACCGCGCGACACTCAATTTCTCTGGCGGCAGCGGTCATGGTCGGACTCCCTCAAACGAGTGCTTTCCTTTCGCAAATGATGCTTTGATGAACCCATGGATAATGGATAAAGGATGATGGATAATGTGCGGAATTCAAACAGTTGCTTTACCGAGTCGTCGTGGTTTTTACATTATCCATGATCCATCATCCATTATCCATGTCATCGCCACGGATCATCACAGCGCGTGCGATCGTCCCCCCTCCAATCACGCCGCCGCTGGCACCCGTGACATCGTCTCCCGAATCCGCTCGGCCAACCCATCCGGCGTAAACGGCTTGACCACATAATTATTCACGCCCGCCTTGATCGCCTCGATCACCCGCGCTTTTTCCGCTTCCGTCGTCACCATGATGATCGGCGTCTTCTTCCCGCTGGCGCGATACTTCTTTACAAACGTCAGCCCATCCATGTTGGGCATGTTCCAGTCCACCAGCAGCAGGTCCGGGTCCATCGCTCCCACCTTCGACAAGGCGTCCAGCCCGTCGCAGGCCTCCTGCACATCACTGTGGCCCAGTTGGGTCAGAATGCCCTTCTGAATATTCCGCATCGTCTTCGAATCGTCCACCAAAAGAATCTTCATGTTCAGCTTCCTTATTCAGGCTTGGGTACTACTCAAACAGCGTCCACAGCGGCCGTGCCCGCGGCTTCCTTATGGGCCGCCAGGGTACTGTTGCGAATCGCCACTTCCACCGCAAAATCGCCCACATCCGACGAACAGGGCAGCAAAATCGTCACCACATCCTTGCGACCGAACACCATGTGGCTTTTACCGATCACCACCGACGGACACGATATCGCCACCTTGCGCCCCTGAAACTGCGCCTTGGCATTGCCCGACACCATGTTCACCAGTTC
The DNA here is from genome assembly GCA_964547135.1 of uncultured Phycisphaeraceae bacterium. Taxonomy (GTDB): domain Bacteria; phylum Planctomycetota; class Phycisphaerae; order Phycisphaerales; family Phycisphaeraceae; genus JAJXSS01. The sequence goes on from CAZJMK010000033.1 coordinate 9,573, forward strand.
GCCCACCGCATCCGGAAAATCCTCGTGCGTGTGCGCCAGGTCGCTCCCGGTGAAAAGCGCCACCACGCGCTCGGCCACGGCTATCGGAAAACTCAATACCACCGTCCCCTCCACATCGCCGGACATGCCGATGATGCCCGACACGTCGTACGTCGGCTCACCGCCTTTGGTCAGCGTCGGCTGTCCGACGTTCACCGGCAATTGCAGCATCGTTTCAAACACCCGCTGCACACTCGTCACAAACGGCATGATGTATGAACTGTCCAAGTTGGCTCTCCTTGTGGGCTTGTTTGGTTGACCCTGTCAGTTACTTATTTCTGCCAGTTGCCTTTCACGCTGCCAGTCGTTCGCCGGCCGGCGCTTGGCGGATCAGTTGAATCACATCCAATATCAGGCTGACATCGCCATCCTCTCGAATCGTCGCCCCGCTGAACGGACCGCCGCTGGTGTACTGGTCGTCCAACGGTTTGATCACGATTTCCTGCTGCCCGATCAGCCGATCCACCACCAGCCCCGCCCGCTGGCCGCCCACCCCGATCACCACCGCAAAACGTTGTTCGCTTTCGCCGGCACTTTCCTTCAATCGTTCCCGCAAATCGATCAGCGGCAACACGCTGTCCCGTAAACGCATCACCGGCTGACCACTCACCGAATACACCATGCTCTTGTCAGGCTTCACAATTTCAATGATGCTCTGAAGCGGCACGCAATACAGCGCCTTGCCCACCCCCACCACCATCGCCGGCATGATCGCCACCGTCAGGGGTATCAATATTTCAATCGTCGTCCCTTTGCCCTTGGTTGAGTCAATATTCACCACCCCGTTGAGTTTGGCGATGTTGGTCCGCACCACATCCATGCCAACCCCTCGGCCCGACAAATCCGTCACCCGTTCCGCTGTCGAAAACCCCGCGGCAAAAATAAACCGGAATACTTCCTCATTACTGAGCAGCGCCGCCTGTTCCGCGGTCACCAATCCCTTTTCAATCGCCTTTTTCGCCAGCACCTCTCGGTCCAGGCCCTTGCCGTCGTCGCTGATTTCCACCCGTACATGGCTGCCCTGGTGCTCCGCCGCCAGACGCACCGTGCCGATCTCCGGTTTGCCCGCCGCCTTGCGCGTTTCGGGCTTTTCGATGCCGTGGTCCGCCGAGTTGCGCAGAATGTGAATCAGCGGATCGCCCAGCAGTTCCAATACACTTTTATCAACTTCGGTTTCCTTGCCGACGATTTCCAGGTTGATCTTTTTGTCCAGTGCCCGCGAAATGTCACGTATCACCCGTGGGTAACGCTCAAACAATTTCGCCAACGGCTGCATGCGCGTGCGCATCACGCCCATCTGCAACTCACTGGTCAACCGATCCAAATCACCCGTCGCCCCCGTCACGTTCTCCAGAAAATCCACTGGCAAATCAAATTCACGACATTTACGCCCCACCGCCAGCATCCGATTTTTCGTCAGCACCAATTGCCCCACCAAATTGAGCAGCGCTTCCAACCGACCCACTTCCACGCGAATCGTCTGTTCAACGTTGGCAGCCTGTGCTTTGCCTGATTCCTTATTCGTTGTTTCTGTCTGCTTATTTCCGGGGGCATTGCCGATCGTCGCCACCACATCCGCCGCCGCTGTTGCAGTCGCTTCCGTGCCGCTTGCCGGATCACTGTTGGCAGTTGCACCGTGGTTATTGCCTGCATTGACTACCGACGCCACCTCCGGGAGAAGCACGCCATCCAATCGCAACACCGCCACCGGGTCACTGCTCTGCGTGCAACACTCGCTGGGTAATGCCTGCCCAGCCAGCAACTGCTCCACCCGCTGCATGAACGTGCCCAGCGGCCAGAGCAATTCCACCGACCGTTCCAACGCCGGCGCCTGCAATTCGATCAAATGACGAATGCCTTCCAACCGGGTGACCAAATCCTGCGCAATATCATTCCCGGCATGTTGCAACGTCTGCGACCCACGAGCCAGTAAACCCGTCAACCGGGTCATGTCGCTCAATTCAAAAAATTCAGCCGTCTTGGCCAGTTCCCCCGCAATCTCCCACAATTCCTTGACGCCCTGTTCCCTGCTGGTTCCATCGGCGCAAAGGTGCAACGCCTGATCCAGTTTCTGCGCCTGTTGACGCAGATCATCCACCATGAACGAAAGCAAATCCTGCTTCTGAGCCGGCAACACCAGGGTACGTTCCCCTGTGCCCGTGCTTGCATCAACCTTTGCTTGTGTTACCGCTTCGACAGTCGCAACTGAGTCATCTGTCAACGGTGCAGCAGCGTCATCCGTTTGCGTTTGTTCCGCTGCTGATTCAGTTCGCGTCGCCGCTGCCTGTGCCGCCGCCGCATCCGGCTGTTTACCCTCTGCGATCTGATGCAACACCGCAATCAATTCCTCCGGCCCGGGCGTGATGCTTTCCCCAGCCGCCAATTGCTCCATCATGTTGCGCACCACATCGACGCTTTTGAGCATCGCATCCATCACCGAAGGCGTCAGCTTGATTTCCCCCTTGCGCAAACGATTGAGCGCATCCTCCGCAGCATGGGCAAAATGCGTAATCGCGGTCAAGCCCAAAAAGCTCGCCGCCCCCTTGATGGTGTGCAGGGCACGAAACACCGAGTTGAGTCGTTCCTGCGCCGATGGGCCGTTGCCCAGTGTTTCCAGCGTGACCAGGTCCGCATCGAGCTGTTCGATCAGCTCGCGCGACTCGGTGAGAAAATCCTGCAACAAACTGGGGTCCATTCCCTCTGACATGGCTTACGCTCCCACCTTGAATTGACCAAATTGTCCGCCCACACTGCCCGTCGGTTTGCCAAACGCATTGACACCGCTGGTTGTGCTTGCGGCGGTGCCGACGCTGCCGACCGCGCCGGGCATCGCAGCAAACCCCGCACCGGCACCGGGCGTTACCAACCCCGAATGGCGTTTCACATACGCAAACGCGCTGGGCACGGGCAACGGCTCAAACGGCACGTCCAGCGTCCGCAAAGTTTCACTGTGACCGATGTACAGCGCACCATCTTCCGCCAATTGGCTGTAAAAGGTTTTCACACAGATCAGCCGCATCGGGTCATCGAAATAAATCATCACATTTCGGCAGAAAATCGCGTCCCACGTACCAAATCGCTTGGCTGCCAGCGTGTCCTTCAAATTCAGCAGTTCAAACCGCACCATGCTCTGCACGCTCGGATCGAGTGTGTACATGCCGGTGCCTTCGCTGAAGTAGCGTTTGAGCACCCACGGGTTCATGGTCCGCACCGAGTAATGCGGATAACGCCCGGTCTGCGCCAGCTCCAGGCATTTTTCGCTGATGTCCGTGCCCAGTATTTCGATGTGCCAGTCGGGCAGGCGCACCCCCAGCGTGCGATGCAGTTGAATCGCCAGGGTGTAGGGTTCTTCGCCCGACGAACAGGCCGCCGACCAGATACGCAATCGCTTGGTGTTTTTGCGTGCCTCCATCAGCCGGGGGAGCGTCACCTTTTCAAAGTGATCCAGTTGCGGTTCGTTGCGGAAGAAGGAAGTTTCATTGATGGTGATGCGGTTGAACATCTCCTGAAACTCATCATCGCGGTACGGGCCGACGGTCAGAAAGGTGATGTATTCGTCGTAGTTGTTGAATTCCAGCTCTTCCAAACGGCGTGACAACCGGCTTTCCAGCACATATTTTTTCGCTGCCGGAAAGTGAATGCCGCTGCGCTCGTAAACGATTTTGCGCAGCGATTCGAACTGGCGTTCATTCATGGCAATGGCGACTGTGCCCATCCGTGCGACTCCCGTATCCAGCGATCACAACCCTGTGTCGCCGGGCTTACCTGGTTTCTTCCCGCCCCGATGAATCATGCAACCCAACATCCGCTTGATTCATTCACCACAGAGACACCGAGCTCACAGAGAAACGCCCATGAACTGGATAATGTCCTGACTTCTCTCTGCGTCTTTGTGCCTCTGTGGTGAACTGTTTTCAAGTACCGATGACTTCATTTACCTTGATGTTTCCCCGCCGCGGCGTCGGCAGCCGCCAACTCCTCCGCCGAGAAAAGCTGATCGAGGTTGAGCAGAATCAGCAGTCGATCATCGAGTTTGCCCACACCCTGCACGTAATCGCTGTCCACGCCGCAGACCATGGTGGGCGGGGGTTCGACGATGTCCGCCGGGATGCGCAACACTTCGTTGACGCGATCGACGGTGAAGCCGATCACGCGGTTGGACACTTCCACCACGATGATGCGGGCATCGTTGGACTGTTCGACACTGTCCATGCCGAAACGCTTGCGCAGGTTGAGCACCGGGATGATCTTCCCGCGCAGGTTGATCACGCCTTCGATGAACGGCGGGCTGCCGGGCACGCGCGTGATCTGCATCATGCGATTGATTTCCTGCACGGACAGAATCGGTATGGCGAATTCCTCCGTACCGACCATGAAGCTGACCAGTTGCAACAACTCGCTGTCAGCCTGCCGGGCGGACCCGGTCTCCAGCGTGGCGGTGCCGGTGGGACGACTCGATACGCTCTGCGTTGCCGTGGCTGCCATGAAAAACCTCCACTCACTAAAAAAGGGTGTGCGACTCAACCCCTGTTTCAAATCGGCTTGCCAAACCCGCGACTGAACAGTCATCAGCAATAATCGTGACAGCCAGACGGGCTTCTTTCTCCAATAAAGCAGGAAGTACGCCTTCCGACTTACCGCTTTCATCGGCAGAATGTTGTTTGAAGTTGAGTGGTCAAGCCGCCAAGAAAACCAGACATCAGAAATGGGCCACGATGACACGAAGTAAGAAGTGGCCGAGTGGTCAACTGGTCGAGTGACAGAACCAAGCCAAGAACGAGTCTCGCCGTAGGCGGACGAGGGCTTGGGTATTGATCGGGTTCATCGGTGATTCGGTTGATCGGTTACTCGGTCATAACTGCCTTTGCTCTTGCCGATTAACCGACTCACCGACCAACCGATGAACCACACCAACCAGACGCGATCAATCGCGGCGCTAACATCCGAACATGATTCCTGCACTTGACCACTTGGTCACTTGACCACTCGACCACTTCTCGTTTTCATGGCTCATTCCATATGGAACAACGGCGCATCGGCGTCCTATACCCGGTTCACCCAGCCACAAACCGTGGGTATCATTCAATGCAATGAAAACCGTCGGACAAATGATCCGTGAACGGCGGGAAGCCCTGAGGCTGACCCTGGCAGCCTTGGCACAACAGGTGGACACCGCCAAAAGTTATTTATCGATGATCGAAAATCATCGCGTGGCCAATCCGCCTTCGATGGAATTGCTGCAACGCCTCGAACGTGCCCTGCAGATCGAACCGGGTGAATTGCTCCGTCTGGCCGAGTGGGAAGTCACCCCCGCCAAGGTACGCGCGGTGATGGAGGATTTATTGGAACAGGCACGCAAGGGTCAGGGCCTGGCCAAGGCTTTGCAAAAGGTGGCCGACAAGGGCGACAAAGGGTGGCGGAACCTCGACAAGGCTTTTCGCACCGGCGAACTTGGCAAACTCATTGAAGAAACCCTCGAATCGGCCCCCGGTGATTTGAACAATTTGGATGTGGCGATCCCGCAGCGATTTCGTGTGCCGATCATCAACAAGGTGTCGGCTGGGTATCCGACCGATTTCACCGACCTGGATTACCCGGCCCGCGTGGCTGACGACTACATCACCGTGCCCGGCTTGCAGGATGCGCAGGCTTTTGCCGCACGGGTGGTGGGCGATTCAATGCAGCCTGATTACCTGGAAAATGACATCGTGGTGTTTTCGCCGGCGGCGAACATCACCAGCGGGGCTGACTGTTTTGTTCGCCTGTACCCGGATCACAACAGCACCTTCAAACGGGTGTTTTTCGATGAAGTGAACGAGCAGGCGTCGGAAGAGGACGCACCCGCCAAGGAAAACCTGCCCCAGCAGTTGCGCCTGCAACCGATCAACCCGCGCTACGCCCCGCACATGGTGGAACGCGATCAGGTGGCGGGGTTATACAAGGCAGTGTTCCGGTTTCAACGACTCAGTTGAAAACCAGTTCACCGCAGAGAACGCAGAGATCGCAGAGCATCAAGCCTGGAACAGAACATGACGCCAAGGCGCCAAGCAGAAAAGATGAGTTACGAAACAGCGCAAAACTCAACAAGGATCATTGGGGATGTACGAGGTCGTGATTCCGACGGCTTGTTGTGAACATGATTCTTTACTCCTCATTCATCATCCTTTCTGCTTGGCGTCTTGGTGTCTCTCTATCTTGGCGTTAAAAAAGTTCGATCCGTTTCCTTCTCTGCGATCTCTGCGCTCTCTGCGGTGAATGTCTTATTTTTCGACACGCAAGAAATGCCGACAACCTCACACCAACCCCGACCCGTTGATCTGCCGATTCATCAGGTGCGTGAGCGGATTGTGCAAACCCTGCAACAGGGCAATCGGTTGGTACTGACCGCGCCGACGGGGTCGGGCAAATCGACGCAGGTACCGGGCATGTTGCTGGATGCGGGGCTGGTCAAGGGTCAGGTGATTGTGTTGCAGCCCCGCCGACTGGCAGCCCGTGTATTGGCCCAGCGCGTGGCCTACGAACGCGGCAGCAAACCCGGCGAAGAAGTCGGCTACCAAACCCGTTACGAATCAGTTGTGTCACCGCAAACCCGTCTGCGTTTTGTCACCGAAGGTTTGTTTTTACGTTTGCTGCAAAATGACCCGTTACTCAAAGGGGTTGGCGCGGTGGTGCTGGATGAGTTTCATGAGCGCAATCTGCCTGCGGACCTGACGCTGGCATTGGTGAAACGATTGCAGGCTGCACAGCGACCGGACCTGAAACTGGTGGTCATGTCCGCCACGCTGGCAACGCAGCAGGTGGCTGCGTATTTGCACGCCCCGATCATCGAAGCGCATGGCCGACTGTACCCCGTTGATGTGCAATACCTGTCGCAACGACCCGCCGGCAACGTGCCGATTTGGGAAACCGCAGCACAAACGGTGGGTTCATTGTTGCAGGATGCAAACGAACAGCGATGGGGTGATGTGCTCGTGTTCATGCCGGGGGTGTATGAAATTCACAAGACGATCGAAGCGGCGCGAAAACGGGTGAGTGATGCGGGGATTCACTGGCATGGGTTGTACGGGGAGATGCCAAGCGGTGAACAAGATGCGGTGTTAACGCCCGGTGCACCGGGGCAGCGGAAGGTGATTGTGGCGACGAACATAGCCGAGACGTCGATCACGTTGCCGGGCGACCCGGGGGTCAGGGCGGTGGTGGACAGCGGGCTGGTGCGCATGAATCGCATGGACCATCGTCGGGGCATCAACGTGCTGATGATTGAGCCGGTGAGCAAGGCTTCAGCGCAACAGCGTGCAGGACGAGCGGGGCGCACCGGACCGGGGGTTTGTGTGCGCTTGTGGACGGAGTTTGAAAACAAGACGAGAGCGGAACAGACCCAGCCGGAGGTTTTGCGGGTGGATTTGGCACAGGTGGTGTTGCAGGTGTTGTCGATGGATTTGCCGGGGGTAACAAGCGTGGAAGCGTTACGCGAGTTTGACTGGTTGGATAAGCCCGGTGACCTGGCGATGGATGGAGCGGTGGAGGTGTTGACACGATTGGGCGCGATTGCGGAGAAGGATGGAAGTATCACGCAAGCCGGACGCAGCATGTCAGCGCTGCCCATGCACCCAAGGCTGGCAGGGTTGATGATTGAGGCAACGAAGTTGGGGTGTGAAGAACGTGCAGCGTTGTGGGCAGCACTCATCAGTGAGCGCGATATCGTGCTCAAGGAGGGTTGGCAGCGGTGGGTGCAGCAAACCGGTGAAAAGGAAAGCGACCTGATGGTTTTGGAGGCGGCATACACCGCAGCGGAGAAGGTGAAATTTGATGTGGGTGCGTGCAGTCGATTGGGGCTTCATGCTGCGGCATGTCGGGAAGTGGAGCGAACGCGAGCGTTGTATCGACAGAGTGTGCGGGGAATGGGGGATTCGAGCGAGAAAACGGGGAATCAAGTAAAGAAACGCCCTCACCCTCACCCTCTCCCGGAGGGAGAGGGGACGAAGAAACGCCCTCACCTCAATGCGGGTGGACCCAATGCCACGATTCATGCAGAAGCACAAGCAACGTTGCAACGCTGTTTACTCGCGGGGTACCCGGATCATGTGGCGGTGTACAAGGGCGGAGCGCATCGGGCGTGTGTATTGATGGGGGAGCGACGCGGGGTGCTGGATGAAACCAGTGTGGTGGCGGATGAGCCTGGGGTGATACTGGCCCTGGAAGTGATCGAAGTCGGCGGTCAGCGCACGGCTGCGCGGCGGGCCATGAAAGACTCAGCCTTGCTCACCGGCGGACCCCGTACCGTATTGTCACTGGCCAATCGTGTAAGCGTTGAACTGTTGCAGAACATGTACCCCCGACAGGTGCAGCAGGAAAAAGTGACGCAGTGGAACCCGTCATTGCGATGTGTCGAAGTGGTGGAACAGTTGCGCTTTGATGATTTTGTATTGGAGGAAAAACCACGCGGGGAAAAACCGACGGAATCGGCTGCTGCAACGATGCTGGCAGCAAAAATCAGGGACGGTGAAATCAAACTGCACACGTGGGACCAGCAGGTGGAGCAGTGGCTCGCACGGGTGCGATGTCTGGCCAACTGGTTCCCGGAAAAAAAGTTGTTGCGCTATGACGAGGATGACTTGCAGGTGATTTATGAAGAGCTGTGCAGCGGTGCGGTGCGCGCCAGTCAGGTGGAGGATCGACCGGTGTTGGAAGCGGTGAAAAATGCACTCTCGTGGGAGGAAAGGGAGTGGGTGGAACGGGTGACACCGACGAATATTCGTTTGCCGGGGGCGGATTGGAAGGGCAGACCGATGCGATTGAAGGTGAGTTATGCCGAGGGTCAGCCGCCGACGGGACGGGCGAAGATACAGGAGTTGTACGGGCTGGAGGAGACGCCGACGGTGGCGGAAGGGCGGGTGCGGTTGCGGTTGGAAATTTTGGGGCCGAACTACCGGCCGGTGCAGATGACCGAGGATTTGGCGGGGTTTTGGAAAAATTTGTACCCGGTGTTGAAGAAGGAGTTGCAGCGCAAGTACCCCAGGCATGAGTGGCGGTGAGGGAGGAATTTCGAATGTCGAATTTCGGATGTCGAATTTGTAGAGCGCGGACGCTTGGCGTCGGGGTTGATGACGCCGTGCCCTTCAGGGCCGGATGGTTTGATACATCATGATGAAGGGAAAGCATCCGGGGCTGAAGCCCACGGCGTCAATGATTGTTTGTAAAAATCACCCAATCGCCGCGGGTGTGATGCGGTTGCGTTGGCGTTGCGCCTGGTCCATTTGCGCGCCGGTCGGGCTGGTGCCGGTTTGCATCATGCCGACGAAGCAGTCGAAGAGGTAACGGGCATCGTGCGGGCCGGGGCTGGCTTCGGGGTGGTACTGCACGGCGAAAATCGGCTGACTCTGATGCCGAAAACCTTCGAGCGTCTGATCGTTGAGGTTGATGTGCGTCGGTTCGCCGCCGACCTTGGCAAGGCTCGTTGTATCGACGGCAAACCCATGGTTCTGGCTGGTGATTTCGACCTTCATGGTGTGCATGTTCTGCACCGGCTGATTGCCGCCGCGATGACCGAATTTAAGTTTGTAGGTCGTCGCCCCCATCGCCAAACCCAGCAATTGATGACCCAGACAGATGCCGAAAATCGGCAGCTTGCCCAATAAGCCGCGCAATGCTTCAATCGTCGGCGTCACCGCAGCCGGGTCGCCCGGCCCGTTGGACACGAACAACCCTTCAGGCTTGTGTTCGAGTATCTGTTCACGGGTGGCGTTGTAAGGCAGCACCGTCACCTCGCAACCGCTGTCCACCAAATTACGCAAAATGTTCTGCTTGGCGCCGCAATCCAGTGCCACCACACGAAAGCGTCTGCTCGGCGCAGCCACCTGACCATGAATCGGCGACCACTCGCCCAGGTGCTGTTCCCACTGCGACGCTTTTTTCGGAGCGACCTGGGCCACGAGATTGCGACCGATCAGGCCGGGGGCATGACGTGCCGCGGCGACCAGGTCCTCATTGGACAAATCTTTATCAGGAATCGTCGAAAGCACACCGTTGAGCGCGCCGGTGATGCGCAGTTTACGGGTCAGCGCCCGGGTGTCGATGCCGGTGATGCCGGTGACCTTTTGACCAGCCAGCCAGTCGGCCAGGGCGGAGGTGGAACGATAATTACTGGCAAGGTTGGCCAGTTCCCGCACAACGAACCCGGCGACGTGTGACTTGGTGCTTTCCAGATCGCGCAGGTTGATGCCGTAGTTGCCGATGAGCGGATAGGTCATGGTGACGATCTGTCCGGCATACGAAGGGTCGGTGAGTATTTCCTGATAGCCGGTGAGCGACGTGTTGAAGCAGACCTCGCCATCGATGGTGCGCGGGGACAAATCGCCAAAAGCGGTACCGAGGAAAACACTGCCGTCCTCAAGGGCCAGGCGGGCAACGGTCACAGGCATGTTCGTGGGCATAGTCGGGTCATTATAACTAGTGAACGCACCCAAGGCTCAAAACTACAACACCCGGTTACTCATGGATAATGGATGATGGATCATGGATAATGGCTAAAACCATTTCGTAGATGGATGATGCTATCCACGATTACTTTTCATCCATCAATTCTTCTTTGGGTTTTAGCCACTTGGCGCCTTGGCGTTACGAGTTGACAACTGGTTTGAATCTCTGCGTCCTCTGCGGTCTCTGCGGCAAAAAACTGATACCGGCTGACCATTCGACTTGTCTGCTCAGCCGTCGTGGGGTAAGGTCGCTCACGATGAACTTTCTGGCGCATTTGCTGCTGGCGGGGGAGGAACCGGTGGCACGGGCGGGGTGTTTGTACCCGGACCTGGCGCTGCCGCGGGATCGGCGGAAGCTCGACCATCTGCCCGAAGTGATGCAGTGTGCCATCGCCCAGCATCTGGCGATTGACGCCTTCACCGACCTGCACCCGATCGTGGCCCGCAGCAAAAGTTATTTTCGCGGTCCCGGCGCGATGGGCGGACGACTGTCGGGCGTGCTGGTAGATGTGTTTTACGATCACATCCTGGCACGCGATTGGAAGAGGTGGGTCGATCAGCCGCTTACGGAGTTCATTAAAGGGGTGCATCGTGATTTGCGTGATCAATCGCACCTGCTGCCAACGAGCATGCGTTACCCGGTGGACCGTTTGCTGGCGGAAGATTGGCTGCGTTGTTATGCCAGTGTCGAAGGCATTGCGTATGTGCTGACGCTCATGTCACGACGGTTTACGCAGCGCTTGCAGCGGCCGGTGGCGATGCAGGAAGCGGTGGCTGATTTGGCGAAACATGACACGGCGATCACCGCGGACTTTCACGCTTTTTTTCCGCTGGTGAAAGAAGCATGTCCGTTGGACATGCAGAAGTGGCCAAGTGGTCAAGTGGCCGAGTGACGGAATGGTATTCGGAAGTTAGCGCCGCGATTGATCGCGTCTGGTTGGTGTGGTTCATCGGTTGGTCGGTGAGTCGGTTAATCGGCAAGAGCAAAGGCAGTTATGACCGAGTAACCGATCAACCGAATCACCGATGAACCCGATCAATACCCAAGTCCTCGTCCGCCTACGGCGAGACTCGTCCTTGGCTTGGTTCCGTCAATTGGCCACTCGGCCTCTTCTTCCGACGCGATGAATCGCGGCGCTAACGCCCCTACGCCTTGACCACCTTGGCGCGGCATTTTTTCAGCGACCCCAGGGCGTTGCGGGTGTCGATGATCAGTTTCGCGTGGTCGCCCACAACCTGCCAGTTGATCGCCTTGTGGTGCGTCGAAACCACCACCGCATCGTACCTGCGCAAATTGCCCGCGGTCAGCGGCACGCTCTTCATGCCCAGGTTGTACTTGCGCATGGCATGGGTCTGCGGCACATGCGGGTCGTGATAATCAACCTTCGCCCCCAGTTCACGGTACTTTTCAATCAGCTCGAAACTGGGGCTTTCACGCACATCATCGACATCCGGCTTGTACGCCAGCCCCAGCACCAGCACCCGTGAACCCCTGATCGCTTTGCCCAGGTCGTTCAAGGCATGCACGGTCCGCTCGACCACGTAATCGGGCATGTGGTGATTGACTTCGCCGGCCAGTTCGATGAAGCGCGTGGGCATGCCGACTTCACGGGCTTTCCAGGTAAGGTAAAACGGGTCGATCGGAATGCAGTGACCGCCCAGACCGGGGCCGGGGTAGAAGGCCTGAAAGCCGAAGGGTTTGGTCCCGGCTGCCTGAATCACTTCCCACACATCAATGCCCATCGCGGTGAGCACCATTTTCATTTCATTCACCAGCGCAATGTTCACCGAACGATAAATATTTTCGAGCAGCTTTGCAGCCTCGGCAACCTCGGCAGAGGAAACGGGAATCACCCTGGCAATGGCATGGCTGTAAAGCTCGGTGGCCAGTTGACCGCTGATAGCATCGATGCCGCCGACGAGTTTGGGGATGGTCTGGGTGGAAAAATCCTTGCGACCGGGGTCTTCGCGTTCGGGGGAAAAGGCGAGGTAAAAATCTTTGCCGCACTGGTAGCCACGGGCTTGGAAACGAGGCAGCAGGATTTCACGGGTGGTGCGCGGATAGGTGGTTGATTCGAGCACGATGAGTTGGCCGGGGCGGAGGGTTTTGGCGATGTCGTCGCCGGTGCGTTCGATGAAGGAAAGGTCGGGTTCCAGGTGTTTGCCCAGCGGCGTGGGCACACAGATGATGATGGCATCGGCTTGACGCAGCCTTGAAAAATCGGTGGTGGCTTCAAAGCCTTTGCCCCATGATTTGCTCATGTCGCGGACCCAGTCTTCGCCCAGGTGTTTGAGGTAGTTGACGCCTTTTTTAAGCTGCTGCATTTTGCGCGGGTCGATGTCAAAACCCAGCACGGGAAAGCCCGCCTGGAAAAAGGCGCGCAGCAAAGGCAGACCGACATAGCCCAGGCCGACGACGCCGACGACGGCTTTTTTTTGGGCGATTTTTTGGGCAAGGCTCACTGTGATTTTCCAGGTGGGGATGAAAGAACCCGTGCGCTACTTAGCCAAGTTATCGGCTAAATCAGCGGTGGAATATGAGAGCCGGTGTTGCTCAGAGCCACGAACGGAAGTGAGTGGTTCTTCAAATACACCGCTCGTTACCACGCGCGGCTCTGAGTCCATGCCAACAATTCCAAATATGACATTCGCGGTGCCACTTGGCCACTTCTTCGAATACCCAAGCCCTCGGCTTGCCAGCCTCGTTCTTGGCTTGGTCAATCCAACATTCGAAATCCGAAATCATCATCTCTCATCCGCCGAGCTTGGACAGCGCCTTGGTCGCGCGCGGCGCAATCGGGCTGTCCTTCTGCCGGGCTGCTTCTTCCAGGTGGTAGCGTGCCCATGTCTGGTTGCCCGTCTGCAAATAGGCACTGCCCAGGTGATAGTGCACATCCGGGACGTTGGGCAGTGACGACACCGCCCGACCCAGCGGCTGCAGCGCCGCCTTGGAATCGCCCCGCAAATGTTGCACCCAACCCAGCGTGTCCAAAATGGCCGGGTTGTTGTTGGTCATTTCCACCGCCTTGCGCGCCAGGGCATACGCTTCATCCATCCGCTCCTTGCGATGCTCGGCCAGCAGGTACGCAAGGTCATTGGCCACGGCTGCGGCGTAACTGCCGGGGTTGTCACGCAGTTTTTCCAACAGCGGTATCGCCTGATCCGCCTTGTCCGCACTGGTGTAAGCCTGCGTCATCGCATAACGCACATGCTCATTGTCCGGTTCGCGTTCCAGCAACTTTTCCAGGAGCGGCACGGCTGTGGCGTAATCCCGCAAACGATTCGCCTCCATCGCCGACACATACATCGTCACCGACGCACCGGGCAGGTTCTGCCTCAATCGCTGCACAATGCGGTCCGTCGGCTGCTCCATGTCCATCAAAGCCTGCGCCTCGACGGCATACGCCAGCGTCAGGTATGGGTGCTTTTGCAATAAAGCCGTGCATGTGTCCACCGCCATTTGCGACAGGTTGCAACGCTGGGCAAGCAGCGCCGCGGCCAGTTGACGAAACGCCAGTTGCATTTCCAGCGACGCAGCATCGGGGCGATCCGTCACCATGCGCAGGTCGCCGGCGAAAATGCCTTTGGTCGGTTCCATGCGTTCGATCGCACGGCGAGCCGTCGGCACATCCCCCTGACTCATCGCGATGATGTACGCATCAATGGCCAATACATCACCACTCACCGTCGGCTTGTCACCGAGCATCGCCGCTGCCAATGGACCAAATCGACTGGTCAATAAATTGGAACCCTGCATCGACAGCCGGGCTTGTTCGATTTTGCCCTCACTGAAAAACACCAGCACCCTTGCTGCGTGAATCTGCTGCGCTTCAGGGAACAGTTTGGTCATGCGGTCCAGTGAATCCATCACCACACGCGTATCACGCCGAAGGTCGCCCATGAGCACGCGCATGTTCAGCCACGCCCGACGCAAGTCCAACGGCAGCGTGTCCAACGCCAGGTTCTGATCGCTCCAACGAATCAATTCCTCCGCATTGCGGTTGCGCAGGTTGAGTTTGAGCATTTCAAACGCCGCCAGTGAACCGGTGCGCGGCTCGGCAGCCAGTTTCATTAATCGCTTTTGCGCCGCATCGGTTTGACCTGCTGCCTGATCGATCTGCGCCAGCATCACCTGTGCCTGGGCGTATTGCTGGGCATATTCGGGCACGGCTTCAAGCTGCGGCCTTGCCAGGTCATTCTTTTTCAAAGCCATGTAGGCTCGCCCCATCGCCAGCATCACCCGCGGATCGCGCACCTTGCCTTCTTTTTCAATGCGGGCAAAGGTTTCCGTGGCCGGGGCATACAAACCCAGTCCGGTGAACAACTGCCCCAAATCGGTCAGGGCATTGATGCGTGCCCCTTCATCCATTTGCGCGGCTTCCAGGTACACCGCCTCGGCTGCGGGGTAATCCAATCGTGCCACATGCACAGCAGCCAGTTGCCGACGAATGGCATCGTCCTCCGGCTGACGGGTGATCGCCTGTTTGAGCACATTCACCGCATCATCCAGCCGACCCATGCGCGTGAGCATTTCCGCCTTGAGTCGAAGCACACTCACCTGATCGGGTTGAAGTTGTATCCAATCTTCAATGAGTTTGAGGGCGGGGTCGAAGCGCTGCACATCCATCAGCCGACGAATCAGTTCCAGCCGAACACGCTTGTCATCCGGGCCGACGGTTTTGGCCAGTTCTTCCAATTTGGCGATGAGTTGTTCACGGTTTTCACGGGTGGCGGCGATTTCAATCTGACGCAACTTGGCCATGGCCGATTGCACATCCGCTTTGATCATCGGGTCATACACGCGCTGGGCGGCCACCGGGTCACGTCGTGCGATCATGATGGCACGGGCCATGCCGTCGGCGATCACCAAAGCCCGCACATCACGGGCACGGATCATCGGCTCATAAATCGGTCGCACTCGTTCGATGGCCTCCTCAAACCGCCCCAGGTTCATCAGCAGGTTGGCCTGTGCCAAGCGTGACAAGGGTTCATTGAGGGTTTGCAATGCAGCGAACTCAGCCAAGCCTCGTTCGACCTGTTTCTGTTCGATGTAAAAGCGGGTCAGCGTGGCAAACACCTGGGCATTATTCGGCTGCATGCGCACCAGCCCCAGCAGGTTGACCTCCGCCTGTTCGGGCTGATTTTTTTGCAAGTAGATCGCTGCGAGTATTTGACGAATGGTCGGGTCGGTGTTGCCCATGGCCAGGGCGCGATTGCAGATGTCAATCGCTTCGTCCAACTGATTCTGACGCAGTTTCAATTCAGCCAATAAAGCCGGGCTGGTGCGCTCGCTGACTTCGGTGGGGTCGATTTCCGACAGGTGTTCAGCAGCCTTATCCTTTCGGCCCATCACCTGATAAACCCGGGCAGCCATGGCATGGGCACGGGCATCGCGCGGGTTTTTTTCCAACACGCGATTGACCTGATCCAGCGCATCATCAAACAATGCCAACCCCGCCAGCCCACGCGCCAGAATGAAGCGTGCTTCCAGATTACCCGGCTCACGTTCGACCACGCCGTTCATCAAATCAACGCTGCGGTCGAACATCTGTCGTTGCAGGTAAAGCTCACCGAGCATTTGATCCGCACTGCCGCTGGCCGGAAATTTCTGCCGAATGTCGGTCAACAGCTTGCGCACCTCTTCGTCACGATTCTGAAGCAGCAGCGCCTGCGCCAACCTGAGTTGCGCATCCAAATCATCGGGCAGTCGTCGCGCCAGTTCCTGCGCATATCGCGCCGCATTGTCCGCCTCCTGCAAATACAAATACCCTTCCACCAGAATCGCCACATGTTCATCGGTCAAGGGGCGCAGTTTTTCCACGTTCGTCAGCAGGGTCAGCATCGCATCACGCCGATTGCGCACCTGTTCAAACTGCATTTTGAAACGAATGGCTTTGGGGTCCGCCGGGTTTTTCTGATAAAAATCCTCCACCGCGGTGCCCGCCTGTTCCAACTGATTGGCCTTGGACTGCACCATCAAATACGCACGGCGAGGGGCGGGGTCTTCCGGGTTCAAATCCATCGCCCGCAGCAACACATCCCGCGCCAACGAAAGTTCATCCGTTTCCATCAGCACAATGCCATACAACGTCAGTGCTTCGGGGCTGTTGATGTCGGCATTGAGCTGCGTCAGCAGTTGCTTGGCTTTGGGCAGGTCCTTTTGCAGGTACAGGCATTGAGCCAGCAGGTAACGGGCAATCGGGTTGCGCGCTTCTTCACGCACAATCTGTTCCAAAATCGGCTGAGCTTTTTTCAAATCGCCGGCACGCAGCGCCAAACGTGCTTCGGTCAAGCGCCAAGCCGAGCTGCTTCGCCGGGCTTCATCGACGTGATCCTGCAAAGCACGGCCCAGGGCCAGTATTTCGCTGCTGGACTTGACGCCATCGGGCATGCTCATCGCCGCCAGCACCAGCCTTGACGACAAATCAGCGGGTATGTTTTCCTGTTTGGACACTTTTTCCGCCAAGGCCCACAAATCCGTCCAGCGTTTTTCCTCCGTCAGCAACCCCGCATACAACTCGGCGGCCTCGAACTGACGGGCATCATTTTTCACCACCGTTTCCAATAAAGTCACCGCCTGTTCACGTCGCTTCTTACGATCGTTTTCCAATTGCGTGGTGGACGCAGACGGTGCCTGGGCTGTCGCTTCCCCGCCGCGTTGAATCACCCGGCCCTGCGTGCGAATCAGCAGTGACAACCGATCGATGTCACTGAGCATCAGCCGGGCAAGGTTGAAGTCGGCTTCCACCGCTGACTTTTCCTGTTCACGCAGCCATTGCACCTGCTGCATGCCGATCTGCATCGCCTGGTCGAACTGTTCCTGTCGGGTGGTATTGGTGACGTAGTCCGATTGATTGAGCAGGTTGCCCATGCGGAAGAAAACCCAGTTGAGCATGAGCCGACGGGCTTTGTCGTTGTTGGGTTCCTTGGCGAGCAGGCCTTCGAGGGTTTGACGTGCCGGGTCCAGTTGCATCAGCCGAACCTGCGCATGGGCCTTAATCAAAATCGCATCCGCCAGACCGGGGTTTTCCTTGAGCAGTTCCTCGGCCACCTGCAAGGCGGTGTCGGGCTTGCCGCTGGACAGGGCGATCTGAGCGCGTTGCAGACGATGATCGACCGAGTCGCCGCAGCCGACCAGTAACACCATCCACAGCACCGACGTAATTACGGTGATGGTTGAAGTCATACGCATGGGTTGCCTCGCTTTCAAAATCATTTCCCTGATAATCGGTTGATTCATCGAATGTGTGACACTTGTTAAAGCAATTCGCATAATTCGTTGAAGCTTTGTGGGCTTTGTTCTGTTCCCTCTCCCTCCGGGAGAGTTGAAAACCTCGCCGTGGCGGGGGTAAGGGTGAGGGCGTAACGGTTATTGCGTATCTCCGTTTTCATCGTCTTTTCTATTTCGGCCCTCACCCGACCTTGATGACTCGGTCACCCTCTCCCGTGGGGCGAGGGGGTCTGCTATCGTCGGCTTCACCCCCACCGCTTCGAACTCGGCGCGCCGGATCAAACTCCGTATCCACCGCGATGGCACGGCATACGACACGCCCGACGGCTGCGACAACAAATGTTCACGGGTTCGCCCCGCCAGGGTTTTATTGATGATGCCCAGCACCCGACCGTTGCGTGCATCCAATAACGGGCTGCCGCTGTTACCCGGAAAAACAATCAAGTCCAATTGGTAAAGGTTGTACGGGTCACGCAGTGCTGCTGCCAATTCGGGGGTCAACTCCGCCCCCTTGGGCAACGGCAGCACCGCAGGCACAATCGCCGCCACCACCCCCTTGTGCACCGCCGGCACCAAACCCAGGGCTGTGCCGATGGGGTAACCGATGATACCCACACTCCGCCCCTGCGGCGGGTCATCCTCCGCCAGGGGCAGCGCGCGCAATGGCGACCCTTCAAATCGAAGCAACGCCAAATCACGCTGACGATCTTCGAGCAACACCGTCACCCGCCGACCTTCAAATTTTCGCCCTTCCAATCGTTCCCCATCCGCCGCAACCAGGTCCGGGAAAAAGACACTCAGCTTGTCTTCCGCTTTCAATTCACGGGCACCCTGCACCACATGGGCATTGGTCACAATCGTTCGCCCATCATCGACGGCAAACCCCGTCCCCATGTAACGCACCGAAGGCGTATCACGCGGATCAAACGTACCCACCGCCACCACCGACGGACGAGCCACCGATACCACCGCCACAAACGGGTCTTCGTCCGCAATCGGAGCCGTCTGAGCCGACAGTTGCACGGTCATGCACAAAACGACAATCAAAGGCGACAACCATGAGCTTCGTAGTGAATGCGTGATGGTTCTGTTTTTGCGTGTTTCAAAAAGCCCCCTCTCCCTCCGGGAGAGGAAGGAGACCCGCTTCGCGGGTGGAGTGAGGGCGTTGCTGTTTTTACATTCCACTGTTTTCATTGCTGTTGATTCGTCGGCCCCGATCACGGCAAGGTTTTCAAATCATCCGTATTCACTTGACCACCGCTCCCCCGCGATCGGTCAACGGCTTGATGCCTGCTTTATCTGTCGTTGCTTCAAGTTCCGCCAGCCAAAGCGTCGCATCACGGCCCGCGCGACCGCCCTGTTGCTGCCATTGTTCGAGTATGCGTCGAGCCTGCGTCAACTTGTTTTCCGACAGCGCTATTTGCACCTGCAACCCCGCCAGACGCGGCACCCCGGGGCTGACCCTTTCCAGATACGACATCACCTCACGAGCACCTGCCATGTCGCCAGCTTTGATCAGTGCCAAGGCCTGATGCACACGCACCACCCATTGCCCCGGCTGCAACTGCATCATGTTGTCCAGCAAACGCACCGCACGCTCAGCCGGCAACACTTCCACCAATCGTTGCAGTGCAGCGTCGAGCCAGCGTGGTGAAATCTGCGGGTCGGCTGCGACAGCCGTGAGTATCGACACCGCGGTATTGCTGCGTCCCATTTCCTGCAACAGGTCGGCAGCCGAAAGCAGCATCGCATAACGACGGTAATGGCACGATGTCCCCAATCGTTCGAGCAACCCCGCCGCCTGTTCGGTCCGCCCCAGCGCGATGAGCATTTGCACATTGGGGTCGGCTGCGATGATGCGTAATTCCGATGCGGTGCCCTCTTTGGTCAGCAGCAATTCAAGGTCACCGCCAGCGTCATGCAATCGCTGGGTTGCCAACCCCAGTCGGGCGCTGGTGAGCAACGCCATTTGCGGCGTAATTTGCTTGGCGTCCTGCATCAGACCAAAGGTCAATTCAAGGTCGCGCCGCGCCAGCGTTTCCCGCAACGCACTCAACAAAATCGGCTCACACCAGGGGTGATCGTGCAACGCCTTGCGCATGGCGGGGCGCAACAATCCAGCCTGCCCCGGGCCGGCTGCCAATTGCGAAAGGTCCAACCATGTGCGCAACACATCCGGGTAGGTCGCATCGTCGATGGGCCAGTTTTGCAACTGGTCCTGCAAGGCCGACCAGTCGAGCCTTTCATAAGCAGCCACCGCCCCAAGCACGATATTGTCAGCAGCGTTGTCCGATTGACTGCTAAGCGTCAGCCAGTGAAGTTCGCGTGCGTCCGCATCCTCCGCCAACAAACTCAACGTCAACGCATGACGACGCAATAATTGCTGCCCCGGCCAGCGGTCCAGTGCCGCCTCGGCGAGCTCCAGCCCGGCTCGATACGAAGGCGGCACAAACCGGCCCAGTGACAGCGATGCAAGGTCCACCGCACCCACCACCGGCAGGTTCGAACCCTCCGTCGTCGGCGGCGGCAGGTTCGGGTTGATCGCCATCGAAAGCACATCATCATCGCCATTGTTTTGACTGGCCATGCCCGGTCGCGCCAGGTCCGCCAACCCTTGCACACGTCGCGGCGGCACCAGCCGTTGCAACGGGTCGGCATCCATCATGTCCAGCATCACCGCCGCCAACATGCCCGCCAGTTGAAAGCGCCGGTTTTGCGCCTTGGGGTCCAGCACCAGAGCCACATTCGCCAGCACATCGATCGGTTTGGTCTTCAGTCGCTGCCGTGCCAACCCCTGAGCGGTGGGCAGATCATCCAACAACAAAGCGGTCACAATGCCCACGGCCTGCCAACCCTGATTGTCACCCGCCGGGTCGGAATGCGCTCGCACCAGCGTCGCCAGGTTTTCCAGTTCCATGAACTCAACCATCACCTGCACATGTGCCTGCACCGCTTCCGGGTGCAAAGGCGCCCGTCGATAGAGCGAACGAATATCGTTGGCGGCTTCCTGTATGTAACCTTGCTGGATGAGTGTCTGTACGATCGCCAGACGCGGGGCCACCAAATGATTTTCGAGGTCCAACGCCTGACGGAACTGCTCCATTGCCATCTTCGGCTGATGGTCCAGCAGGTACAGCCGACCGAGTGTGTATTTTGCATACGGCGAGCGGCGCTTATCGTTGAGTGCCGCCAGGTTGCGCATCGCTTCCTGAAGCTGCCCCATCTGCGCCAGCGCCAGGTTGTACTGACAAATCGCCCGTGGGTGGCCTTCAAAAACACGCATGGTTTCACGTGCCTGCGCCAGCACCGTTTCCCAGTCAGCCCGTTGCAGCGCCAGTTGCGTCTGCGCCAGTCGAAAATCAATCGTGCGTGTGCCGGTGAGCGAAGCATGATGCAACAACCGATCCACCAGTTGCCAATCTTCTTTGCTGATGATCCACCCGTGCGACCACTCCAAATCAAGGAACGCCAGTATCACCTGCCCCACCACCACCCGATCCATGTTGCCTTTGTGTTGCGCAAGCAGTTCGAGGGTTTGACGAATTTTCGCCTGATCGCCCAGTCGTTGAAACCGGCGCACGAGCAAGGCATGCGGTCGCAACTCACCGGGGTAGGTGCTCAGTGCCTGCAAACACAACGCCTCCACGCGCTGATTCAGTTCATTCAACTGCCCGCGCCACTCCGCCAGTTGCACCCCCACCGCATGCACCTGTGATTCGGCATCGGCAGCGGTGGCTTTGCTCAACTCAATGTCAAGGGTGCGCAATTTCGTCTGCACCACCGTGGCGCGAATGTCGAAAATGCGTGCATCCATCAACAACGGCACCGCCCCGGCTTCGGGCATCGTCGCCAAAGTGCGTTGCAGCGTCTGTGCCTCGTTGAGCAATGCTTCGATGCGCACCGAGGCCAGGTCCGCGCTCGATGGGGCAATGTCCGCTGCCTGTTGCCCGGCTTCCAGCAGGTAACTGTCGGCCATGAGTATCAGGGCATGAATCCGTGACGGGCTGTCGGTGATCATTAACGGTTGCAAGATGTCACGTGCCGGGCCGAAGCGCAGCGAATCGAGGTATGCCGTGGCCAGTACCAATCGTGCCTGTGCATCATCGCGCGACAAGCGCAAAATCGACTCGGCGGCCGCGATGCGCACCGCCGGTTCTTCATCCGTCAACTGACTGCGCCACTCGGCCACCTTTCCCGGCAGCGTGTACCGATGCCACAGGTTGACCGACAGCAGCGTCACTGCCATCAGCCCCGCCACCAGCAACAAAATCAACCGAATTCGCGGAGTCATGCAACATCCTTACAAGCGAATCATATTTTCGAAAACCATCTATCAATACGGAAGCCACCTATAAAAATGTGCTTGTGGCTAGTGGCTGGGTAAAATATTGATACACATCCATATGACCTAGCCCCTAGCTCCCAGTACCTAGCTCCCCGCTTTCACGGCAGGTTTGCATCAATGATCGGCATCAGCACCCCGGCTGCCGCCATCGCCTGTTCCCTGGCACGATTCACATCTGTGCCCGGCACCAGCACCGTCACACGAATCAGCGCCCCAGCCGTGTTACGCGCCAACAAACCATTGGCGAAAATCGTCGCCTGTTGTGTGAAAAAGCTGGTGGTGTATCGATCCCCGCACTTGTACACAAACAGGTGATAGCTCAACCGATTGTCGTACTGCGTCACCAATTCCTTCATCGCCAGTTCACGACCGCCTGCCAGCGGCACCCATTGTCGATCCTTGGTCAAAATCTTTTCGCCGCTGCCCTCCAAGCACACATCCGGCGGGTGCGTCCCCTTGCGGTTGTCCGCCGAGAACACAATCAACAACTCAAACGGCAACTGTTGCGGCGCTCGATACAACCGACACAAGTAATCATCGGTTTCCAAAATCGTCAGCGTCTGCTGATCGAGTATCAGACTTTCACCCGTAAAGGTTTGTTCGCCGACTAACACTGTTTCAGGCACCGCCTGCGCCGCCACCGCACCGCGATGTTCACGAGCCGTTTCACGACCCCACAACATCGACAACCCCACCACCACCGCCAGCGTCACCAAAACCATCGGCTTGAGCACTGTCAGGTGCGACGATTGCATCTTCGGCAGCGCATCCAAGTACCCCAGCAAACGCGGGTCGGTCCAATTGCGCTTGAAAAATCGTCCGCCCACGATGATCAACTGTTCAAGGGCGAACAACAACCCCAGTGCGATCAGAAACACCACCATGCCGGAAAACCCGTGAAACCATCCGTCTTCGCCCGCTTCATCAACACTGAAATAGTGCGCCACCACATTGAGCGATGTGATGCGAATGACGTTGCACAGCACCGCCACCGGCACCGCGAGCAACAACATCATCACCCGCCAGAATCCGCGTACCCGGCAGACCATCGCAAACAACGCCGCGAAAAATGTCAGTGAAATCAAACTACGCAAACCCGAACACACATTTTCCACCACCAGCATCTTCGGCGGACCATCCGGTGTCGCCGGCGGCAAAAACACATAACTGCCATCCTTGATCGCAGGGATACCCATGATCGCGTTGGTCGCCCACACCGCTGCATCACTGGCGATGCCTTTTAAACGAAAGTTCAATTCCCCCACCGCCACCTCCGGCAAGGGCACCATGAAAAACAGCACCAGCACCGGCAACCAATACGCCCGCAACAACGACCAGCCGCCCCATAAAAGCGCCAACCCCGCCAGTACGCCAATGAGTGAAAAGCCCGAAACGAACATCACCCGTGCGTACACACTCATCAGGTGCAACAACAGCGACACGATCAGCAGCGACCAGCCGACGATGGCCGACGACATCGTGCGCGCCGCAGGCACTCCGACGCGCTGATAAATGAAGTAGCACAATATCAAACTGGTCAAACCGACCAGTGGTCCGTGTGAGTAGTACGAATCGCCTTTGGTGAGTCGGTCCATCAGCGAAGCGTCAGCCATGCGCTCCCACGCCGGGAACCAGCGCAGCCACATGTCGCTGAAAGTGCCCTTCCATGAAAGTGCCAACAGCCCAGCGGTGACCAGCAGCCCCAGCCAGGCGCGACCGGTCAGTTGGGGTAAACCATTGCCGCCGGTGGTTCCCGCTCCCGGTAGGTTGATTGAAGTTGTGGTCGGCGATGTGGACGCTGTCAAGGGATGCCTCGCACAATGGTTGGGCCGATCAATCGGGTCAGCCAGACCGGTAAACGCTGCCAGGTGGCGATACGTCGCTGATATTTGGGGTTGTCCGGTCGTACTTCCGACACGTCCCCTTTGCGAACGTAATATTGCCAGACGGTGTCGTGAGGTTCCGCTCCCCACTGTTTCTTGAACTTGTACGTCCCGGAATCGACACTGGATCGTCCGAAATCGAATTGCCTGCTGCCCCTGTCCATCGCTCGAAGCAACAACTGGTGATACATCCACATATTAGCGCTGACATTGCTGGCCGACCGCAAACTGCTGGCCGAGGGCACTTGCGTACTGGTCGGCTGCCCCGCATACGCCCGGTCATGCACCAAGAGCGCCCCAGCCACCGGCTGGCCTTCATAGTTTACCACCACCAACTCCGCACCCCCACCCCGATTGCCCCCATTTTCTCCCGTTTGCGCATTTTCAACATCAGCCTCAACCCCCGCCGCCGAACTTGCCTCCGCTTCGACCGCTCCGTGATGCTGCAAAATCGCCGCAAACAACCTTCGCCCAAACACCGGCGTGCCCAGGTCCCGCATGTTGATCGCAAACACATGATAAAAATCGTCCAGCAACTCCACCCCGCCAAAACGCACGCTCAAATTACTTTTTTCACCCTTGCGCACCTGATTACGCACCTTCGCGTCCATCTTTTTCCATAACGCTTCGGGCGTGTCGGGCAGGGCCAGCACCATCCGCTTTTTTTCATCACGTCGCACCTTCAACCTGCCATGGTCCACCGGCTGACTGTGACGCAATTCCAAATACTTCACATCCAACTCATCCGCCAATTGACAGGCCCGGTCGATCAGTTGTTGCTGTGTTGGCTCATCGTCGGCCAATAACCCCGCCCGGTTCACATACGGCAGACTCACCAAAAATTTGCCGAATAAAACGCTCTGTACCAGACACAACGGCAAATACCCCGTGAGTTTTTTGCCATCATCCCCCAAGGCCACCAGCGCATACGGCTGATGCCCCAAACCCTGTTTCAAAATGGCGAGCCAGTGCGGGTCATGTTCACCACACACCCCGTTCGGGGCGTTGGTCAAGTGCAGGTACGCCCGGATTTGAGCGCACCGGGACACATCTGGATTGGACCAGCATTCAATCATGCGTCAGCCACCCCTGATTCACGTGCCATGTCATAAGGTTATCGGCGATTCGCAGCTTTGACTGTGATGCCATGAAGTGGTCAAGTGATCAATTGATTGTATTTGTTAAGCGCGGACGCTTTGCGGCGGCGCGTTTTTATTTCAACACTGGGTGCCTGTGGCATGGTCACATGCCTCGGAATAAAAGCGCGGCATCGGCCAGCAGTAAACCGGTGAAAAGCGGTGGCCGGTGGTGCGGCAGTGACCCGGCGTGGGTGCGCACATCGTGCAGTTGCTGCTCAGCCAGGCTGACTGCGTTGCCCAATACGAAAGCGGGCAAACCCCAGGGCTGGTTGGTGGTGTTATCCGGCTGGGTGTTTTCAAGGTGATACGCAACGATTTCACCCAGGCGATGCTGCCAATGGGGCGAGGGGTGAAGGCGGCAAAGGTGTGCAAGGGCGTGCAAGCCGATGAGTTCGCGGAAGGTCCACCCGTCGAGGGATTCGTCGGACGACATGGGGTGAAGCGATCCCCCATCACCGGGGTTGGCTAATACCGTATCGACGGCGGTAATGGCTTGTGAAGTTGATGCCGTGATTGATGAGGTTTGCATCGGCGGTGCGTTTTGTGTGCTTAATCGTGATAAGCAGAAAGCCATTTCGAGTTGTAACAGAACGAACCAGAGTTGCAGGTCGGGGGAAGAACAACCCATATCAGACGCGCCCTCACCCTTTCCCTCTCCCGGAGGGAGAGGGGACGTTTCAGTACACCTGCTTTGTAAAACACGAACAATAATTTGCCGTTGCGCAGCAGACAGTCTGTTCACATCATGATGTCGCAACACCTGCAAACCAAGGTGTAAAAGCAACGGGCGGTAGGCTGGTCGGCTGTGCCCCTGTTCGTCACGGACGGAAGTGTTGGGTGAAAGCCAAAGGTTGCACCAGGCGGACCAGTCGCAGGCGGCAAGGTCATAGGCAGGGTGGAGCAGGCCTTGGCCGAGGGAGGCATACCATGGGGTGGCAGGCGAGGGTGCCATGTTGAAACTTTGTTGCGCCGGCTCAGCCGACAGACCCGCCCAGCGGCTACACTCTGCGGAGTTGATACGGTAGGCACTCATGCCCGCATGGTAGGAAAGGAGCGAGCGCATGGCCAGATGGGTCGAGGTCGGACCGGCAAGTGATTTTGTCACGCAAACAAGGCAAACCGTGCGTGTCGAAAATCGGGCGCTGGTGATTTTTCACATTGGTGACGAGTGGCATGCGATTGAAAACAGTTGCCCTCATGCCGGGTTGCCGCTGGATGAGGGTGAACTCAATGGTTCGGTGCTGACCTGTCCGTACCATGGGTACACATTCAACCTGGCGACCGGGTGCAATGTCGATGACCCGTCAGATGCGGGGGTGAAGTGTTTTGCGGTGAAGGTGGAAGAGGAAAAGGTTTGGGTGGAGGTGGAGT
This sequence comes from uncultured Phycisphaeraceae bacterium, assembly GCA_964547135.1. GTDB lineage: Bacteria > Planctomycetota > Phycisphaerae > Phycisphaerales > Phycisphaeraceae > JAJXSS01. Next base: position 36,059 of record CAZJMK010000033.1, read on the forward strand.
GAAAGAAGTGGCCAAGTGGTCGAGTGGTCGAGTGGTCAAGTAACGGAACCGTATTCGAAAGTTAGCGCCGCGATTGAGTGTGTCTATTGAGGCCCAACCGCCCCCGGCTGGGTGAACAGTCAATAGCGATCACACCGCCGAGGGCGGCGGTGCCACATAATGCTTTTTGATGGATAGCATCTGTGCTTGTTGTATGGCCGACACCTGAACTTCACGCGGACGTAAAGTTCAGGTGTCGGCGGACTCGATGCCGTGCCCTTCAGGGCCGGATATTCATGAATCGATCCGGGGCTAAAGCCCTCGGCGTCATTGTTGGTTGGATACCCTCGGCGTCATTGTTGGTTTGATACAAACGAAAGGTTCATCATGCTGGATAAAGTGTGGCAACAACTCGATAGGGATCACGAGCAGGCGTTGCAACGGTTGAAAGCGTACCTGGCGATACCCAGTGTCAGCGCCCAGCCGGAGCATGCAGCGGATGTACGTCGAGCGGCGGAGTGGACCGCAGCGTTACTGCGTGAAGCGGGGTTGCAGGTTCAAATCGCGGACACCGCCGGCCACCCGGTGGTGCTGGCAAAAAGCGACCCCAAAGACGTCATCAACCCCTCCGCCAAGCGAGTGCTTTTTTACGGGCATTACGATGTGCAGCCCCCCGAACCTTTACAGGATTGGGTGACGCCACCCTTTCAACCAACGGTGCGTCACGGTGCGATTTATGCACGCGGTGCCAGCGATGACAAGGGGCAGGTACACGGGTTTTTGGAAGCGCTGCTGGCCTGGAAAAAAGTGACGGGGAAGCTGCCCGGCCCGGTGACGGTGCTGATCGAAGGCGAAGAGGAAATCGGCAGTGTGAATCTGCCTGCGTTTTTACAAAAGCGCAAAGCCGATTTGCAGGCTGACATCGTCGTCGTCAGTGACACACACATGTGGGATAAAAACACCCCTGCGATCACGTATGGTTTACGCGGGTTGCTTTATTACGATGTGCAACTGTCCAATGCCCATCGTGATGTGCATTCAGGCATGTACGGCGGAATGTTCGCCAACCCCGCCACGATTCTGTCGAAAATACTCGGCCAATTGTGGGATGAGGAACACCGCGTCACCCTGCCGGGGTTTTACGAAGGCGTCGGGGAACCCACGGAAGACGAACTGGCGATGTGGGAAGCGTTGCAATTTGATGAAGCACACGAGTTGGGCGAAGTCGGTGTGCGTGAAGCGTTCGGGGAAGAGGGGTTTGATACGCTGGTGCGCAACTGGGCCAGGCCGAGTTGTGACATCAACGGGTTGTATGGGGGTTATGGTGGGCCGGGGGCGAAAACGATCATTCCGAGTTTTGCCGGGGCGAAGGTGAGTTTTCGATTGGCACCGGGGCAGAAGGCAAGGCGCGTGGCACGTAGTTTTGAGCAGTGGTGGTCGAAGCAGGAATTGTGCGGTTGTGCGCTCAAGTTGACGCATTTGGGCGGGTGTGACGGCGTGGTGTTGCCGGTGGATTCGCCGTGGGTGAAACTGGCCGGCAGTGCGCTTGCAAAAAGTGCGGGGAAAAAGCCGGTGCTGGTACGCGATGGTGCGACGATACCGGTGGTGTCGAGCTTCAAGGATATTTTGGGCCTCGACACGCTGCTGGTGGGTTTCGGCCTGGCGGATGATTGCCTGCATGCCCCCAATGAAAAGTTCGACCTGGCGTGTCACACGCTGGCGTGCCGAACCCATGCGACGTTGTTGGCGGAACTGGCGGGATAGGGAATTTCGAATGTCGAATTTAGCGGGAAGACCCGCTTTTGAAACCGTCGGATTGACCAAGCCAAGAACGAGTCTCGCCGCAGGCGGACGAGGGCTTGGGTATTTGAAGATGTAGCCAAGTGGCCAAGTGAAGAAGCAAGCAGCCGCGCCTGGACTTCACGTCCGCGTGAAGTTCAGGATGATGAACCATCGATATCGGCGACGAACTGTAAAATAGTTTGAATGCAACTGCACCTGCTCATGCTGCTGCTGGCGATCGTGATGCACGATCAACTGGGGTTATCCGCGAACGATGCGTCACAGGGTTTGACCAGCCTTCAACTGATGTTGTGGTTGTCGGCACCGCTGGCCGCATGGGTGATATACACAGTTTCATGTCGCACATCACTCAAGGCACTGGGCACATCAATCGGTAATTCGTCATTGCGTCGCACCGATCGGCTGGGGCAGGTGCTGCGTTTGTTATGCATCGCAGCTTATGTCACTGCCTTGTACGAAGGCGTGTTGACGCAACTGCGTGATTTGCTCGGCGACTTGATTTTGCTGGATGAGTTGGTGATGGTCAGCCCGATGGTGCTGCTGATGCTGGGCATGTGGGCGGTCTATTACCCGATTGACCGTCGCATTCGGCAAGCCTCGCTCATCGGTCGCATCGACGCGGGTCTGCCGATTTACCCGGTCTGGTCGCTGTCTGAATACTTATTGGCTCAGGTCCGCCATCAACTGCTGCTCATCGGGGCGCCGTTGCTCTTGATTTTCGCCTGGCAGGAAACACTCACCCACCTCGGCCCCACCGGTTGGCAATGGGTCAGCGGCAAAACGCAAATGGCGCTGGCCATCGTCGGGTCATGCAGTGTCTTTCTGCTGGCGCCGGTCATGATTCGTCACCTGTGGGACACCACGCCGCTTCCCGATGGCGAACTACGGCAAACCCTCACCAACATGTGTGAGCGTTACCGCGTCCGGGTGCGGGAAATTTTGCTTTGGCGCACCTTCGGCGGACTCACCAACGCAGCCGTGATGGGCGTCGTCGGCCCGGTGCGCTACGTGCTTTTATCCGATGCCCTGCTGGACATGCTGCCTCGCCAACAAATCGAAGCGGTCATGGCCCACGAACTGGCGCACATCCGCAAACACCATATTTTAAGCCTTGTATTGGCAGCCCTGGCAACACTGGAAGGGTTGTATCTGCTGGCAAACCCGTTGATGAACTTGGTGGTCGATGATTCGGTCGCGGACATGTCCGCTGATGCGATCACCCGGCAAAATCATTGGCAACTCACCGCTGAGGTGTTGCTGCATGGGGTGGTGATCGCCGGCTGGGCGCTTGTTTTCGGCTGGGTGTCACGACGTTTCGAACGACAGGCCGACACGTTCGCAGTGCAACACCTGGCACGACAAACGCCAGCCAACACACACATCGACCCTGAATCGGTGCTCACGATGACACTGGCGCTGCAATCGGTGGCGGACACCAATCACCTGTCAATTCACAAGCGCAGCTGGCGGCATGGTTCGATTGCCTGGCGACAAAGCTACCTGCGCAGCTTGATCGGTCAACCGATTGAACACCCGCCGATTGACCGCACGGTACGACTGATTCAGGTGGTGAGTGTGCTGATGTTGGTCGGCACCATCGTGTGGGAGTGGTTTCACTGGGGGTGATGGGTGATGGATAATGGGTGAAGTAGCCCAGCCGCCCTCGGCTGGGTGTTGCAAGGCCGGGGCGCTGCCATACCTGTGTGTTTGATGACGCCGTGCCCTTCAGGGCCGGATGGTTGTGAATTGATCCGGGGCTAAAGCCCGCGGCGTCAGTGGTTGTTTTTCTGCACTTGACCACTTGACCACTCAGCCACTTGACCACTTCTTTTTCAGGCCGATAACCACACCCATTTATTTCAGAAATATCTTTTCCGTGATTTCCTCAAGTCCATCGCCAAGCCTGCCGAAGAATAATCCCGTCGAAGTGGAATTGTGTTTTCCACGATTGCGGAGAAAGGCCTGTCTGTTTCAGGGACAGATCGGCAGATCGGACACTTTTTTTGCTACGGAGGCTTTATGTTGAGTACCATCCATCGAACGTTGATTCACGGGTTGCTGGCCGGTTTGTTCCTGCTGACAACCAATACCGTTTGGGCACAGCCGAACACTCATCCGACCACATCACCTGCTCCCGCTGCATCCGCCATGACCGCAAACAGCGCGACGACTTCGGCTGCGGACAAGTCCGCCATCGTGTCCGTCGGCAAGTTTGAAACGCCTGCCCTCAAACTCGAAACCCGCCCAGCCTACGGTGCAGCCGCGGGCAAGGCCCATGCCTTTGACATCGAAACAGTCACCGAAACCGACCGTGGTTGGATCGTTTGGGTTTTCTGGGCGGCCATGGCTGTGGTACTGCTGGGTACGTTGGGCGTGGCGTACCAAATCGGCCAAATCAAAAACCCGGACGGCTCGGCCACCCGTGGGCTGACCCTGGGCAGCAAACTGACCCTGGGCTTTGGCGGCTTGGCCACACTGCTGCTGATGATTTCAGCGTTGTCCATCGCGGCCCAACAGGAAGCCAGCCGGGATATCACCGAACTCACCCGCATGAGCAACAACACGGAACTGCTGGACTCCCTGCAGCAGGACATGCTCATGGTGCGCATGAAGGTCAAGGACTTTTTAATCTCCAACAGTAACGAAGACCTGCAAGCCTACTCCGACTACCTGGCCACCGTGACGGCCAAGCTCGAAGCGGCACAAAAAAGCGTGCGCAATCCCGAACGGCTGAAGCTGCTCCAATCCATCGAAACGGATTTGCAAAAATACACCTCACATTTCAATGAGGTGGTCATGGTGGTGGACCAGCGCAACGGCACCATCAACAGCCAGATCAACCCCGCTGCCCAGCGCTTCACCGACCTGTTGAACGAAATCGCACGCACCGCTGCCGCCGATGGCGATCATGAACTGGCGAATCAGATCAACGAAGTGGGCAGCTTGTTTCTGCGGGCAAGGGTGAGCAACCTGACCTTCATGCGGACCAACGATGCCCAGTTCGCACGCATGGCCATCGATCAGGTCACCCAGGCCGGCAAGGACATGGATGCCCTGGCCACACGGGTGCAAAACCCCAAACGTAAAGTATGGATGAGCGAAGCCGCCGGTGCCTGCAACTTTTACGCCGATCGCTTGGAGTCCAACATCGCGGTGGTGCAGAGACGCCATGAACTGGTCAACAATCACCTGGATGTCATCGGCCCACAGATCGCCGCCACCGGTCACAAAATCATCGAATCGCAGAACATCTCACAAGCCCAGTTGACCCAGGAAGCATCCGACGCTGCGAATTCCAGCCTGATCACCGCCATTGTGGTGTGTGTGGTCGCCCTCATCGTGGCCGTGTCGGTGGGTGTATTGCTCATCCGTTCGACGACTGCGTCGGTGAACAAGGTGCTCAATGTGTTGCGTGCCATCGCGTCCGGGGACCTGACGCAGGAACCGCTGCGCATGACCAGCAAGGACGAAATGGGTGAACTGGCACGAGCGACGGACAAAATGAGTGATTCACTGACGGAACTGGTGTCACAAGTTTCACAGGCAACCCGCGAAGTGGCCTCGGCTGCGACGCAGATCGCCGCCAGCAGCGAAGAAATGGCCACCGGCATGAAGGAACAGACCGATCAGGTGTCGCAGGTGTCGGCGGCCATCGAAGAAATGAGCCAGTCGATCGTCGAGGTCGCCAAGAAGTCCGGCGAAGCGGCAAGCAACGCCGGCGAAAGCGGCAAGACCGCGCAGGATGGCGGACAGATCGTGGACAAAACCATCGACGGCATGTCATCGATCAGTCAGGCTGTCACCGCCAGCGCCTCAGCCGTGCAGGAACTGGGCAAACGCGGCGAACAGATCGGGGCCATCATCAAGGTGATCAACGACATCGCGGATCAGACCAACTTGCTCGCACTCAACGCAGCCATCGAAGCGGCACGGGCGGGTGAACATGGACGTGGTTTCGCGGTGGTGGCGGATGAAGTGCGCAAACTGGCGGATCGCACGACCAAGGCGACGGAGGAAATCGCCGGTTCGATTCAGGCGATTCAGACCGAAACCGGACAGGCGGTCGAACGCATGAACGCCGGGACCAAGGAAGTCGAACAAGGCGTACACCTGGCGACCGATGCCGGCAAGAGCCTGGCACAGATTGTCACGGCTGCCCAGAACGTGGCGTCGATGATTCAGTCGATTGCCGCAGCAGCCGAGCAGCAATCCTCCGCCAGTGAGGAAATATCACGCAACATCGAAGCCATTTCAGCCGTGACCAAACAGGCCAACGAAGGCGCCGGTCAGGCGGCAGCAGCAGCAGCGCAACTTTCCTCCAAGGCTGAACAACTGCAAGTACTGGTTTCACGCTTCCGTATGCGGAATCAGGATCGTGTCAACACCCCGACCTCACACCCCACACCCACACGGTCGGGCAACCCAGGTTCCACCCAGGCTCCGTCACACCGCAGCCCGGCTCAGGGAACCACACGACACGCCGCCTGATTCCTCAAGGGGCAAGGCTTGTCACTAACGGTCCTCCCTCCGTCGTGACCGGCTCGCCCCGCCCGACATCCGCAAGCTGCACGGTTCCCGGATGAACCACGCAGCCGGGGGTGAAGGGACAACCTGCGGGGCATCGGCTTGACCACCGATGCTCCGATTGATCGAAAAAAATAGCGGAGTGGATGGTATCGATTAGCGCCGCGATTTATCGCGTCTGGTCGGATGTGGTTGATCGGTTGGTCGGTGA
>CAZJMK010000034.1:0-42487 GCA_964547135.1 uncultured Phycisphaeraceae bacterium
TAACCGAGTAACCGAGTAACCGAGTAACCGAGTAACCGAGTAACCAATTAACCAACCCAATCAACCCCGTATCATCGGAGAAACAGCATGGCCATTGAATTGTCTGACACCGCCGCCCGTGAAATTGCCACCATCATCGACCAGCAGGAACTCGACAAGGAAAAAGTTCGTCTGCGCGTCGGGGTCAAGGGTGGCGGCTGCTCCGGTTTTTCGTACCTGTTGGACCTCACCGAGCAGGAACGCGAAACCGATGAAAAATTTGAATCCAACGGCGTGAAAATCGTCTGCGACCCCAAAAGCTACCTCTACCTCAATGGTGTGAAAATTGATTTCAAGGACGAAATCATGGGCCGGGGGTTCGTGTTCAACAACCCCAACGCCAGCAGTTCGTGCGGCTGCGGCTCGTCCTTCAGCGCCTGAAAAACAGCGATTCAAAAAACAAGCTCACTCACGCAAAGTCGGCACCCTTGGTACGGGGGTTCCGGCTTTTTTGTTTGCGTGAAGTGGTTCTTCAAATACAAATGACGCCGAGGGCTTCAGCCCCGGATTGTTCGGGTCATCATTCAAACATGAATCCGGCCCTGAAGGGCACGGCGTCATACCCGTCGCATTGACCACCGATGACATCGGCGGCTTTGTTCACCCAGCCGGGGGCGGCTGGGCTACAACAAATGATTACACACAGCGACCGCCAAGCGTCCGTGCTAAACAAATTCGAAATTCGAAATCCGAAATTCACACCACTCGGCCACCTGGCCACTTCTTCACACCTGCCACGAATTCAAAATCTGCACGTAATTGGCGCGTTCGTACACTTTCGGATTGGGGCAGCGAAGCAATGACATCGACCCCTGCATCTGCCGCACCGATTCGTATTCGTGTTCTTCCAGCCAGTGTTCCAAATCATCGTGAATGGTTTTCAGGTAACCCGGTCCGTTCTGCAACAGGGCTGATACCATTTGCACGCCATGCGAACCGGCCATGAGGGCCTTGACCGCATCGACAGCCGTGTGTACCCCACCCGTGCAACCCAGCGAGGCATTGAGCCGACCGCTGAACACCGCGATCCAGCGCAAACGCATCAGCAGTTCCGATGAGCTGGACAGATTCACCCGCAGCATTTCCAACTGCTCGACATCAATGTCCGGCTGATAAAAACGATTGAACATCACAATCGCTTCCACTTTCAAATCGTCCAACTGTTTGCCGAAGTTGGCGATCGATGAATAAAACGGGCTGAGCTTCACCGCCAGGGGAATGCGCACGCTCTTTTTGATTTCGCGCACCACCTCCAGCCCGCGATATTCCACCTGAGGCCCGGTTTCGTTCAGGTCCGTCGCCAGGTCGTACAGGTTCAGTTCCAACCCGTCGGCCCCGGCTTCCTCGATCAACTTCGCATAACGCAACCAACCGCCCACGGTCGTCCCGTTGAGCGAGCCGATCACCGGCACATCGACCGCTTTTTTAATCTTCTGAATCTGCTCCAAATACTGCTCCGGCCCCAGTCGAAAATCGTCCGGGCGCGGCAGGTACGAAAGCGCCTCGGCAAAACTTTCACCCGGACTGTCCACGCTGCGCGTCGTCGCCATCTGCTCGGCAACGATCTGCTCCTCAAACAGCGAGTGCATCACGATCATCGGTGCCCCCGCGTCTTCCAGTTTTTTCACTGTGTCCAGGTCGTCCACCAGCGGCGACGCCCCCGGTATCAGCGGATGCGCCAGTTTGAAGCCCATGTAAGTGGTCGAAAGGTCCATGTGTGTTCCTTGTAATGATCCGCCATGCTTCTTCGGCATGATCCTCATAGCTGCGGGTGGCAACCCGCGGTGCTTTTTCGTTCATTCAAAACGCCGACGCAAAGCGTCCGCGCTAAACATTTTTAAATTCGAAATTCGAAATCCCAAATTCGAAATTTCCAATCATTCCCCCTTGCCCTCACCCGCCTGGGCGGCGACATACGCGGCGTGTTTGGGTAACACAATCTTGGACATCTGATCGTACAGCGCGATGCGCTGCGTCGCATGTTCCACCGCATCGTGCGCCAGCTTGGCAAACCGGGCCGGGTCGATCTTTTCCACCATGCGGAAGCGCGTCTCGTTGCGCATGTATTCCTTGGGCGAGGTTTTGCCCGTGGGCATCGCGTCCAACGTGAGCGGCGGCTGACCATGTTCCACACGACGGGGGTCGTACCGATACAACGGCCAAACACCCGAATTGACCGCCAGTTTTTGCTGTTCGCAACCCAGCGACAGATCGTACCCATGCGCGATGCAATGGCTGTAGGCGATGATCAGCGACGGGCCGGGGTAGCTCTCGGCCTCGGCCAGGGCCTGCACGGTGTGATTGTCCTTGGCGCCAAAAGCGATCGACGCCACGTACACATGCCGATAGCTCATGGCCATCAGCCCCAGGTCCTTCTTGTGAATGGTTTTGCCGGCTGCCGCGAACTTGGCCGAGGCGCCCAACGGCGTCGATTTGGAAGCTTGTCCGCCGGTGTTGGAATACACCTCGGTGTCCATGACCAGTATGTTGATTTTGCGGGGCAGCGACAGCACATGATCGAGGCCCCCGTAGCCGATGTCATACGCCCAGCCGTCACCGCCCAGCAGCCAGACGCTCTTTTTCACCAAATAATCGGCCAGGTGATCCAATCGCTTGGCGTCCAACCCGTTCACTGCTTTGAGTTTCTGCCGCAGGGCCGCGATACGCTCACGCTGTTTGAAAATGCCCGGTTCGGTGGTCTGGTCCGCACCGAGTATTTCGCTGACCAGGTTGTCACCGATGTTGCCCGCCAGGGTTTTGAGCAGGTGTTCCGCATTCAAGCGCAGGTGATCGACGGCCAGACGCATGCCCAGGCCGAACTCGGCATTGTCTTCAAAGAGCGAGTTGCACCAGGCCGGGCCGCGACCGTCGGGGTTGGTGGTGTAGGGCGTGGTGGGCAGGTTCCCGCCGTAAATCGATGAACAGCCGGTGGCGTTGGCGATCAGCAGCCGATCACCAAACAACTGCGTGAGCAGTTTCACATACGGCGTTTCACCGCAGCCCGCGCAGGCGCCGCTGAATTCAAACAAGGGCAGCATGAACTGCGAACCCTTGACATCCAGCCGGGTGATTTTTTCCCTCGGCGGGTCGGGTATGTTCAAAAAGAAGTTGAAGTTTTCGCGCTTGGTGGCCAGCAACTTGCCCACCGGTGCCATGTCGATGGCTTTGTGTTTGGGGTTGGCCTTGTCCTTGGCCGGGCACACCTGCACACACAGGTTGCAACCCGTGCAGTCATCGGGCGCCACCTGAATGGTGAACTTGCTGCCCTTGAAATCGGGGGCTTTGTAGTCGGTTGATTTGAAGGTCGGCGGGGCGTCCTTGAGTGCCGCCGGGTCGTACACCTTGGCGCGAATGGCCGCATGAGGGCACACCATCGCACACTTGTTGCACTGAATGCAGATGGTCGAATCCCACACCGGCACTTCCGTCGCAATGTTGCGTTTTTCCCATTTGGTCGTCCCCGTCGGCCAGGTGCCATCGATGGGGAACGCACTCACCGGCAACAGGTCGCCCTTGCCTTCCATCATCACCGCCGTGACCCGCTTGACAAAATCGGGGGCCTGTTCCGAAACCACCGGCGGACGTCCCAGCGGGGCTGTCACCTTTTCGGGCAACTCCACTTCATGCAAGTGCGCCAACGTGTGATCCACCGCAGCATAATTGCGGCGAACCACTTCCTCGCCCTTTTTGCCATAGGTCTTGTAAATCGCCTTTTTGATCTGGTTGATGGCTTCCTCACGCGGCAACACACCCGAAATGGCGAAAAAGCACGTCTGCATGATGGTGTTGATGCGTGTACCCATGCCCGTGTCACGAGCCACCGACTGGGCATCAATCGTGTACACCTTCAACTTCTTTTCCAGCATCTGCTCCTGCACTTCCCGCGGCAGGTGATTCCACACATCCTTGGCCAGAAACGGGCTGTTCATCAAAAACACCGCACCCGGCTTGGCGATGCTGATGACATCCATCTTCTGCATGAAGTTGAACTGATGGCAGGCGACAAAGTTGGCCTGGCGCACCAGGTATTGCGAATGAATATGGCGTGGGCCGAAACGCAGGTGACTGGTGGTCATCGCACCCGACTTCTTCGAGTCGTAAACGAAATAACCCTGCGCAAAATTGTCGGTTTCCTCGCCGATGATTTTGATGCTGTTCTTGTTGGCGCCCACCGTGCCGTCGGCCCCCAACCCGTAAAACACCGCACGCACCACGTCAGAGGGTTCGATGTCCCACTCCATGTCGTACGCCAGCGAGGTGTGCGTGACATCATCATTGATGCCGACGGTGAAGTGATTTTTCGCCTTGCCGGTGATCGCCTTGGCCAGTTCGTCGTACACAGCCTTGACCATCGCGGGGGTGAATTCCTTGCTCGACAGCCCGTATCGGCCGGCGATCACCTTGGGCATCGCCATCGGCAGTGCCCCGGCGTTCTGTGCTTCCATCAAGGCGGTCATCACGTCCAGGTACAACGGGTCGCCGGTGGCACCGGGTTCCTTGGTGCGGTCCAGCACCGCCAACGCCTTCACCGTTTTGGGCAGAGCGTTGATAAATGAGTTGATGGCAAACGGTCGGAACAAACGCACTTTGAGCAGGCCGACCTTTTCGCCCAGCTTGGACAGAAAGTTCACCGTTTCATGGGCTGTTTCCGCGCCCGAACCCATCATGATGATCACCCGCTCTGCATCGACCGGCCCGGTGTAATCAAACAGGTTGTATTGACGCCCGGTCAATTTGGCGAACTGATCGAACTTGTCCTGCACGACATTGGGCAGGGCGTTGTAAAACGGGTTGCAGGCTTCACGTGCCTGAAAGAACGTATCGGGGTTTTGCGCTGTGCCACGAATCCGCGGGTGATCAGGCGTCAGCGATCGATCACGGTGGGCTTGAATATCGTCTTCATTGAGCATCGCACGCAGATCGTCATCGGTCAGTTCTTCAATTTTCGCCACTTCGTGTGATGTGCGGAACCCATCAAAAAAGTGCATGAACGGCACCCGGCTCGACAGCGTTGCAGCCTGACCGATCAGGGCAAAGTCATGTGCTTCCTGCACGCTGTTGGAGCAAAGCATCGCCACGCCGGTCTGACGACAGGCCATGACATCGCTGTGATCGCCGAAAATCGACAAGGCATGGGTGGCCACGCATCGGGCCGCCACGTGCAGACAGAAGGGAGTGAGTTCGCCCGCAATCTTGTAAAGATTGGGGATCATCAAAAGCAGGCCCTGACTGGCGGTGAACGTCGTCGCCAACGATCCGGCTTGCAATGCCCCGTGTACCGAACCAATCGCCCCCGCCTCCGATTGCATTTCCGTCACATCCGGCACAACGCCCCAAATGTTCTTCTTCCCCTGCGTCGCCCACTCATCGCAAAACTCGCCCATCGGCGACGAAGGCGTAATCGGGTAAATGACAATCACTTCATTGGTGCGATGGGCTACCGAGGCGGCAGCTTCGTTGCCATCCACCGTGATCATGCGACGCGACTTGCTCATTGCGGGGTTCCTTTGAACGATTCCATTCACGCCAAAATACGGGGCCGACTGCATGATCCGGCAACCACCGGACCCGGTCCTCCGATCCCTGCCTGGTTGGAAAAGAACGTGCCACCGGCGGGTGGTCGGCGTGATTCAACCCCAAGGCCGATCAAAAGACCCTAAAGTCGAACAAAACCATCTTACCACAAAAGTGACCGAATTGGAGCACGCGGTTTCATGAAGAAGTGGCCCAGTGGCCAAGTGATTCAAAACGTTTAGCGCGGACGCTTGGCGTCGGCGGTAATGATGCCGTGCCCTTTAGGGCCGGATGATTCAATTCTTCATCCAAGCAAAACCATCCGGGGCTAAAGCCCTCGGCGTCAGTTGTTACAGCGCCGCGATGGATCGCGTCTGTCGGCGTCGTTAATCGGTGAGTCAGTGAATCGGTTACTCGGATAGAATGGTCTTTGCACTGGCCGATTAACCGACTCACCGACCAACTGATCAACCTTTCAGATCAAACGCGATCAAGCGCGGCGCTAACCCTGTACAATTGACTCGACCACTCGGCCACTTTCTTCCCATCATCTCCCCAACTGGCACACACGCACTTGCTTTGTTAACCTGATTCCCCCATAGGTCGAACCAAACCCTCAACACGCTTCACAAAGGTTTCATCATGGAAAAAGTACGTGTCGGCGTCATTGGTTGCGGTGCCATCAGCAACGCTTATTTCAATCACGCCAAGCTTTACCCCGATTTGCTCGACGTGGCAGCCGTAGCCGACATCAACCCCGATGCCGCCAAAGCCAAAGCTGCTGAGCACAACATTGCGAAAGTGCTCACCGTCAAACAATTGCTCAAAGACCCGTCCATTGAAATCGTGCTCAACCTCACCATTCCCGCCGCCCATGCCGACATCGCCCTGGCCGCACTCAAAGCCGGCAAACACACCTACAGCGAAAAGCCGCTGGACATCAGCGTCGCCAAGGGCAAACGCATCGTCAAACTCGCCAATGCGAAAAACCTCCGCGTCGGCTGTGCCCCCGACACCTTCTTCGGCGCCGGCCACCAGACCGCCCGCAAACTCATCGACGATGGTGTCATCGGCAAACCCCTGGTCGCCACCGCCTACATGATGGGCCACGGACACGAATCATGGCACCCCAGCCCCGTCTTCTACTACAAGCCCGGCGGCGGCCCGATGTTTGACATGGGCCCCTACTACCTCACCGCCATGATCAATATGCTCGGCCCCATCTCCGCCGTCACCGGCATGGCTGACATCATGATCCCGGAGCGAACCATCACCCATAAAAACAAGGAAGGCGGCCCCGGCCCGCTCTTCGGCCAGAAAATCGCCGTTGAAACCCCCGATCACGTGGCCGGTACCATCAAGTTCCAATCCGGCGTCATCGGCACCATCATCACCACCTTCGCCATCTGGCACGGCACACACGATGGCAAAAACCCCATCACCATCTACGGCACCGAAGGTACCATGAAAGTGCCCGACCCCAACGGCTTCGATGGTGATGTGTTCGTCCGTCGTCACGATGAAAGTGATTGGCGTCAGGTTCCGCATACCCATGCCAAGGGCTTTGGTCGCATGGTCGGCGTGGCGGACATGGCCATGGCCATTCGTAACAATCGCCCGCACCGCGCCAGCCTGGAACAGGCCTTTGCCGTGCTCGATGCGATGGACGGGTTCCTGAAAAGTTCCAAAACCGGCAAGGTGCATAACCTCACCACCGACTACCAGCGCCCGGCCATGCTGCCCACCTGGGCCACCCCCGGCAAACTCGATTGAATACCAATCGGTGATATACAAAAAAACCCAAGCCGAATTGGCTTGGGTTTTTTATTTGACTGATCGTTGGAGCAAATGACGTATTTGATTGGTATTTAATTGGCTGTGATTCGCCCCCTCTCCCTCCGGGAGAGGGCAGGGGTGAGGGCGTCAGTGACCTGTGCAAAGGGCAACAATATTCGATTTACTGCTGCGGCATGCCGGGCATCGCGCCCATACCGGGGGCGGGGGCGGGGGCAGGCTGCACTTCTTTTAATTCGACTTCAAACACCAGCAGGCTCGCCGGGGGAATGGTTTTACCACGGCCCTGTTCGCCGTAGGCCAGTTGGTAGGGCACAAACAGTTGGTACTTGTCACCGACGCGCATGAGCTGCAAACCTTCGGTCCAACCCTTGATGACCCCGTTGAGCGGGAACGTCGCCGGTTCATTGCGCTTGTACGAGCTGTCAAATTCCGTGCCGTCCAGCAGCGTGCCTTTGTAATGCACCGTCACCTGATCACTGGCGCTGGGTTGTTTGCCTTTGCCATCGCCCTGCGTCAGCACCTTGTACTGCAAACCGCTGGCGGTGGTTTTCACGCCTTCCGCCGATTTGTTTTTGGCTAAAAACGCTTCGCCGTCGGCCTTGTTCTTGGCAGCCAGGGCGGTCACCTTGGCGCGGGCCACTTTTTGCAACGTCATCGCTGCCGAGCGTAAATCTTCGTCCTTCAACTCAGGCTGTTTACCCGCTGCGGCATCAGCCACGCCCTTGGCGACCAGTTGCGGGTCCAGTTCGATGAACTGTTCGCTCATTTCGCCGCCGACCTGCAGGCCGATCATGTAGCTGACGGTTTCGATGGCTTTGCGGGTTTCTTCCGCGGTGGGTTCAGCGGGGGCTGCCACGACCGGCGGTGCAACCGGGGCCGTTTCTTCCGCTTGGGTCATCATCGGCAAACCGGTCGCACACAACAGCGTCGCTATCCAAATCGAGCGCATAAATGATTCCTCGTCGAGGGTGTTGGAACCTTGAAACACAGACGAATATCGTACCCGCGAAAGGGGGGCGTGTCTTTGTTGAATGAGTGTGGTTGATGACGCCGAGGGCTTCAGCCCCGGATTTCATTCGCAAACATCCGGCCCTGAAGGGCACGGCGTCAAGTGCCGACAAACTGTAAAAAACTTTCGGGCATGTTTCCATCTTCAACCGATAAACAGCGATACGGGGGTCAACGGAAGTAACCACATGACCACGGACGTTTCCAAAAATCGCACGGTGATCGGGGCGGACTGTCACATTCGCGGTGAACTCTGGTTGGAAAACGACCTGCTCATGATGGGCCAGGTCGATGGCACGTTGCAGGTGATGGGCCTGCTCGATCTGCCTGCCAGTGCCCATGTCGAAGGCCGGGTGATGTGTACCACGCTCCGACTGGCTGGTCGTATCGAAGCCGAGGTGTTGGCGGAGGAAAGCGTCGAACTGTTACCCGGTGCGTTTCTCTCCGGCAAGTTGTACACGCCCAAACTGCTGGTGCATGAAGGGGCGACGCTCGAAGCAGCCGTGTACGTCGGCCCCAATGCCCTGGCACGCGCCAATGAAATGCAGGAATTGATCCCTGAAAAAATCGACGACACTGCCGAGGCTCACCCCGCTGCCGCCCCGTCCATCAGCCCGGTGATCACCCCTGCAAACCCATCAACATCAACCGATTTCGATCGTCAACCGATTGTCACAGCCGATGCACGTCGTGAAAGTCCGTTATCAATTAACCAAGCACCCGACACCGACACTGTGAATGACCCCTTGCGCGGCGAGCCGGTGGTATCCACCGTACACACCGTGGCCGACTCCCTGCGTAACACCCTGGGCCAACAACGACCCCGTCTGCCCCGTGTGCTCAAGGGCGGTGTCATTCAGCCGTGATCAAAAAAAATGACCTTTGTAGCGAGTCGGAGCGATCGGGCCATCGTTTTGAAAAAGGGACACATCACTGAAAAAAGTAGCTTGGGGCTGGTGGCTAGGGGCTGGGCAGATTTTATTGACGTGTACTATTTTCCAAGCTCCAAGCTCCAAGCTCCAAGCTCCAAGCTCCAAGCTCCAAGCTCCAAGCTCCTCTGTGTCTCTGTGGTGAATTCTGATCGGGTGATACGCGAATCGCTCCCTCAGGGTTGCTTCACCGCTTGTTGAAACCTTCGCAACTCGACCAGGGCTGCCGGCTGCAATGTCAGCGTGTCCGGCTCATACATCGTGCGCATCGCATCCAGGCTGCCCAGTTTCACCTTGAGTTGCTGCACCAACCCATCTCGCACAATCGTCAATTCCACCACATCGCCTGCGCTGTGCTTTTGAATCATGTCACGAAGCATCTGCACCATCGCTTCGCCCATGATCGACGGGTCAATGCCCTGCCCGTCCAGTGCCACGATCAGGTCGCCCAGTTGCAGCACGCCATAGGCTGGAAACCCCGGCAAGGTTGCCTCCACCCGTGCCCCCGGTCGCCCCAGTTCCGCCACTTCCTCCGGCACCAGCCATTCCAATGCAACCCCCAAGGATGCCTTGCCCGGCTGGGTCACCAGTCGCTGCCCCATGGTGCGAATCACATGATGCTCAGCCACCAGCATCAAACGCAAGCGCTGTTCGGGTGAAAGTTTTTGGGCAAACGCTTTGGCGATGTTATCGGGGGTGAGTGACTCATCACGCAACAAACGCAATGTGGCATTTTCACGCACCGGCCACGCATCGGCATCCAGCGCGGCCAGCGTCGCATCATCCAACACCGTGCCTGTACTGGTTTGCGTCGTCGCGTCGGTCGTGGTTTCTGCGTGTAACAGGCTTGCCCCCACTGACAACATCACCCACAACAACAGCAGTAACCCTGCTGACGGTTGCCAACGGATAGTTTGTTTTCGTGAATGGTGCATGATTGGTTGAAGTGACGCCGAGCCCTTCAGGGCCGGATGGTTGCTCATGATGGATAATGGATCATGGATGATGGATCATGTTCGGAGATGGTGTTCGTCAATCAACTCCGGGTTTGAACATTATCCATTATCCATCATCCATTATCCATGACTCACTCGGCCACTTCCCTTCACCCTTCCATAATCTGCACCAGATGCTCGCTCTGTTCACGCAGCCAGCGCACCTTGCGTTCCACCATGCGTAAAAACCCAAGTCCCTCCAACCGGGCAAACGACCCCGTCGCCGCCACGGGGATCACACTCTCCGCAATCAACGCCTCGATCATCAGGTTGGGTATCACCCGCAGTTCCGCCCGCGAAAGCACGCACTCAGGCACACTTTCATACCCGCGCAAAAAGCGTTTGAACCGTGAAATATCCACGTAATCCGGCCAGGCGGACGGATCATCGCCCCCGCCCAGAATCGACAGTTGCAGCGCCCCGTTGGCGATGTCCAGCACTCGTTGCTGCATCCGTGCTGAGTCGTAATCGATCACCGCCACCACCCTGCTGCCGCGAAACAGCATGTTCCCCGGATGCCAATCCCCGTGCACGATGTGCATCGGCCAGTCGGACAACCCCAGTTCATTGGCACGAAGCGCCGCCTCGTTGTAACTGGCGTGCAAAAACTTCACCGTCTTGTTGATTTCATCCGACCGGTCCGCACTCGAAGGCTCACGGCGCAACAGCGTGTTGGGTATCGCTTCCATCGACACCGCCACGCCCCGCGATCCGTGATACGAACCCTGTGGCGGCTCATACTCCGGCTGATAATCGCGCAACAATTTATGAAACAACGCCAGCGTCCGCCCTGCATCCTGCGTGGCTTCCAAGGAATTGTCGTAACCGCTGCCCTTGATGTACTCGAACAGCTCATAGATGCCGCCGCGCCATTGCAGCATCGAATTATTGTCCTTGCGGGTGCCGATCAAATGCGGCAGCGGAAACTGTCTGCCCGCCAGGTACAACTGAATCGCATGACAGAACGCCACCTTGAACGGGTCGTCACGCCCCTTGGCGCGACGTTTGAGCAGGTACGCACCAGTTTCCGAGCGAATCAGCAACTTGGGGGCACGACGTGACCCGCGCGGAAATTCCTTGATCGCCTCGATGGTGCCGATGTGATAGTGCGACAAAACGATGGCCAGTTCTTCCGCAGTGAACCGGTCATAGCCACGCTGATCACCCTGACCACTGCCGGGCCGACTCACGCCGCTGTCGGTCTGCTGCTGCGAACCCGACAAACCGGACGGGCCTGATACACCCGAAGCAGCAGCCAACCCCAAGGCACCAATCGCGCCGGTGGGTACGGCTGCGCCACTGCTGGAAACGGTTCCCGCTTGGGCCGCCAAATCTGAATGGGGTGCGTTTTCGTTCATGAGCAAACCCTGCAAAACTCATGAATTGTAGCTGTGTGTCCTTGTCTTTGTAGCCCAGCCGCCCTCGGCTGGGTGAATGATGGATAATGGATCATGGATGATGTACAAACCAAGAGATTGAGGTCGAACCCCATCTCTGAACATTATCCATCATCCATGATCCATCACGAAACACCGCCGGGGGCGGCGGTGCCACATTGCACACATCACCCGCCGAGTGCTCCGACCATCAACCCGGTCTCCCATTTCACCATACCATTTCACTCGATGTTGGCCGACTGTTCCTTGATGCGGTCGATGGCGGTTTTGATATCGACCACATCCCGCGCGATGGTGGCATCGTTCGACTTGCTGCCGATGGTATTGGCTTCGCGGAGCATTTCCTGTCCCAAAAATTCGAGCATGCGCCCCGCCGGTTCGCCATCGCCTGCCGCCAGTGCCGTTTCCATCTGTGCCAGGTGGGCGGACAATCGTGACAACTCTTCCGAAATGTCCGCCCGCTCCGCAAACACCGCCACCTCGCGCACCAGGTCCACCGGGTTCACGTTCAATTCCGCGCGACGCAACAACTCATCCACCCGGCTGCGCAATCGCTGATGGTATTCCTCCACCACGATCGGGGCTCGGGCTTTGACCTCTTCCAACTTCTGATGAATCACCGCTGCCTGTTTGCGCAAATCATCCGCCAGGGTTTGCCCTTCCACCACCCGCATGGCCAGCAGTTTTTCCACCGCCCGATCCAACAGTTTCAAAAACACCGGACGCACCTTACGCAGCAATTCACCCGTGTCCCCGGTTTCCAGCACGCCCGGCAAAGCCAGCATCGCCGTCAAATCAACCGTCGGCTGATGGCCGTTCACGGCCAGTTGCACACGAATGGCCTCGATCTGCTGCAGGTAGGCTGACAGCGCCGATTGATTGATGCGATGGGTGGTTTGCGAGCCTGCATCAGCCATGCCTGCGGTGAGGGTGATCGACCCGCGATGCAATTTTTTTCGCAGCGCTGCTTCGAGTTCCGCTTCCAACCCCGACACCGGTTCGGGCAGTCGAATCGTGGCCTTGAAATAACGGTTGTTCAGGCTGCGCAGTTCCAGACTGAAGTGAATGCCCTCCACCTGCTCCGACGCATCGCCAAAACCGGTCATGGATCGAATCACATCCATTACTCCGATAGTGACGCCGTGCCCTTCAGGGCCGGATATCCGGGGCTGAAGCCCTCGGCGTCATGATGTTGATCAAGGGGCAGCCGGGGTTTGCGGAACAGGTGTTGTTGCATCGGGTGGGGTGGTGGCGGGTGCGGCAGCCGGGGACGGGGTGGGTATTTCGACGGGTGTGGTGACGGTGGGGGTTTGATAAACCTGGGTGTCCATGCGGGTGTACCAGGTGAGCAGAATCGCCAATGACAAAAAGGCGGTGAAGCAGCCGACGGTAAACCAGGTGAGCAGGTCGCCGACCTTGGAACCGAAGGCTTGTTGCACCGCCCCCTGTCCGCCGAAGGCGCCGACCAGCCCGCCACCACGCGGCTTCTGTACAAGGATGACCAGAATCATGAACAGGCACACCAGAACGAACAAAATCGCCATGATGGTAACGGTGATGGAAGCGAGGGTGAGCATGCGAATTCCTTGGATGATCGTCAATCAATCACAAGCCGGGGACGAGTCCGCGAGGACCCGGGTATCACTGTATGAACCAAGAATACCCGGGCCCTCGACACTCGCTTGGCTCGTGTCTCGTTCCCGGCTTGATTTTCATTTTATCCGGCGTTGATGATGGCCATGAAGTCATCGGTTTTGAGCGAGGCCCCGCCGATGAGTCCGCCGTCGATATCGGGTTGGCTGAGCAGTTCCTTGGCGTTGGAACCTTTCATGGACCCGCCGTATTGAATGCGAAGGCTGTCGGCGATGGCTTGGCCGTACACGGCTGTCAGGCAGCCGCGAATGGCTTTGTGGGCGTTTTGCGCGTCGGCAGGCGTGGCGGTTTTACCCGTGCCGATCGCCCAGACCGGTTCGTAGGCGATGGTCACTTTGCTCAACTGCTGGGGTTTGACGCCCGCCAAGCCGTAAAGCGTTTGCGCCATGTTGATGGCATCGGTCATGCCTGCTTCGCGCTGTTCGAGTTTTTCACCCACGCAGAGAATCACTTCAAGCCCCGCATCGAGGGCTGCCCGCACTTTTTGATTGACCAGCACATCGGTTTCGCCGAGGACGTGACGACGTTCGCTGTGGCCGATGAGCACCACCTGCACGCACAGGTCCTTGAGCATCGCCAGGCTTACTTCGCCGGTGAACGCACCGTTGGGCTGGGTGTAAAAGTCCTGCGCTCCGAGCTTGACGTTGTGACCGGCCACCGACGCCAGCGCTGAACCCACGGCTGACAGGTGCACGAACGCAGGGAACACCGCCACGTCGATGTTGTTTTTACCGACACAGGCCTGCGCCACGCCGGCAGCCAGGGCCTTGGCCTCGGTTTGGTTGAGGTTCATCTTCCAGTTGCCGCCGACGAAGGGTTTGCGCGCTGCCAAGGTAAGTATCTCCGTTTGTTGTTTTTTGAGCAATAAAGTATCACCCGACCAGTGATCGGTGGGTGCAACAGTATAACGGAAACGATGCTTGCGTTGGGGATGCGGGGAGAGCAGCGAAGGATAATGGATAAGGGATGATGGATAATGTTCAGAAAGATTTCTGACTTGCGCACTTGGTGACTTCTTCAACCGACTAACCGACTAACCGACTCACCGACCAACCGATTAACCTTCCAATACCCAAGTCCTCGGCCTGTCGGCCTCGTCCTTGGCTTGTTTTTAAATTCGAAATCCGAAATCCGCAATTCGAAATTCTTGTGCCACTCGGCCACTTCACTTCTTCAATACAACGCATCATACTTCCGATCGCCCCTGGTTTTAGGGTGGCACCACGACCAGAGAATCGGCGTGCCCAACAACATCACAAATGCCAACCCCATCACGGCCCACGAAAGCCAACCGTGAGCCATGACCAGACCCCAGGCCCCCACCACCAGTGCCAGTGCAATATACACCACCGGCACCCACACCCGCAGCACACTCAGCCAAAACAATTGACGCGACGATTGCGGTTCCATCACCACTCCTTCAGGGGGACATCATAGGCAAGGGTGATGATGTTGGGGCTGGCGATTTTCAACATCGCAACTAACATGACTTGGTAGGTTCCGATTGTGTCAATTGAACCGAGGTATCCAGCCGCAGCGTCAGGTTGCCAGCGGATCGTCGGCAGAAGGGCGGGCAGGTCGATGCACCGGCGGCGACATCGGCGGGGGCGTGGTCGGCACGGCAGCAGCGGCAGGGGCCACCGATGACGGCGCTACATTGCCCGGTGCCAGCGTGATCGACGCCGGCGGATGACCGACCGCGGGCGATACCGATGCCGCCGTGGCCGTGGTCGAAGGTTCACTAGGCCCGATGGTCGGTTTGCTCAGCAATGTTTTGCGAAAGGTCATGTGCCTGCGCATGGCGGGCTTGGGTTGCAAATCCTCCCCGATCAACCCCGACAAAGGCAGGTCGATTTCGGCATGGTCCGCCAGATCGCACCAGGCCACGCCTTCGACAAACGGCTTGGAAAGCGCAATGTAATGGGCCGCCTCCAGCCAGCGACTTTGAACCAAAGCCGACCAGGGCTTGCGCCAGTAACCGCAATCGGCATCGACGGGCGTTTCCGGGTGATCGGCATGCAGCATCACCGCCGTCACCGGTTCACTGGGCACCCCCAGCGTCACCTGCAACGGCTTGCCGAACGAACCGTATTGGTCGATCAACGTGGACACCTGCATCAAGTCACGCACAAACTGCCCCGGCATGGCCTGCCCCATCGGAATACGCAACGACAACCCATCAAACTGCACCGCATTCTGCACCAGTAAATCCGTGTACATCAGGGGCGGAATCGAACGCGGATTGCCCGCATAATACTCGCCAAAGGGCTGACGAATTTCCACCAATACCTTGCCCTGCGGGTGCAGCTTTTTCACCAACATGCAGCCCATGCGCGTCAGTTCCATGATCTGATCAAAGCTGAACGTGAAATGGCTGTTGACGTGCAACCCGGAAACAATCTTCCAGGCGGTGACCGCGTGCTTGTAACGGTTGATGACCTGCTCAGCGTGTTCGTACAACAGGTCGCGCACGGTGTCGTAATCGTGTTCCCAGATGTAAACCCAGTCGGGCAGCACCGCCGGCTCAAAACTCACCACCGGCCCGGCCACCACGGGCAGACGATTTTTCGCCGCCCATTCGATCCACTGGTCCGCCAGGTCCCACTTGTACGCCCCCTCCGCCGGTGCCAGCACCCGCCAGGGCAACGGCAGCGCAACAAAATCAAAATTACCCGCCAGGGCGGTACGCAAACGTTCGTTGGTTTGCGCCAGGTTGATCCCGCAACCCAAAGGCGCTTTGGGCAACGCGCCGACCGTCCGCCGACGATTGAGTAACAACTCGGCGTGCGCCAGCGCCAATTCTTCACTGGCATCGACGCACAGGGACAAACATTCATTCGCCAAACGGTCGGCCTCGGCTGGGTTCTGCTGCTGAACACACAACGCTTCAATGAACAACTTTTTCGCTTTATCGACCCGACGCGACACCGCATGGTCTTCCGCCAGGTCGTACATGCCCCAGTCCTCGAACTTGTTGTACACCATCATCAAACGATGACGCGCCAGTTCGAGGTTTAAAATGTAAGGCTGCTCACGGTCCGGCAGCAGACAGGTTTGCAACGACATTTCACCGCATTCGCCCACCGGCTGCTGTGACACCAACGCAGCCACGCCGGTTTCACGCTTGTTGCAGACAATGGCGCCCTGGGCAAACTGAATGTCGGCACGCAAAGCGCTGTGGTCCGAGCCGATCAAATACGGCTGACGCAGACGCTTTTGCCTGGCCGGCTTGCCTTGTTCATAAACCAGAAACTTGAGCATGACCACCTTTGCAGCAAAAGGTGAACCCGACCCAGCCCCGGGGCGCCCATACGCTGACACCCCCCACCCAACAGCGCGATTATGGCGTACCCGGCGATTGTTTGCAATCAACACACCCAAGTGGCCGAGTGCGGAAAGAAGTGGTCGAGTGGCCAAGTGGCCGAGTGGCCGAGTGATTCAAAATGTTTAGCGCGGACGCTTTGCGTCGGCGGTAATGATGCCGTGCCCTTCAGGGCCGGATGATTCAATTCTTCATCCAAGCAAAACCATCCGGGGCTAAAGCCCTCGGCGTCAGTTGTTACAGCGCCGCGATTGATCGCGTCGCACGAAGTGGTCGAGTGGCCAAGTGGCCCAGTGGCCAAGTGATTCAAAATGTTTAGCGCGGACGCTTTGCGTCGGCGGTAATGATGCCGTGCCCTTCAGGGCCGGATGATTCAATTCTTCATCCAAGCAAAACCATCCGGGGCTAAAGCCCTCGGCGTCAGTTGTTACAGCGCCGCGATTGATCGCGTCTGTGAATGCGGCCCAGCCGAAAATAAATGTACTTATCCCCCCTTTTTTCGATTCGGACCGATTAACCGATTCACTGACTCACCGATTAACCATCCAATACCCAAGTCCTCGGCCTGTCGGCCTCGTCCTTGGCTTGTTACTATTACTTGGTCCTTGCTTTGCCAGCATCTTTTCTCTGTGCCTCTGTGGTAAAGGGTGCCCACATGAAAATCGGTGTGATCAGTGACACGCATGATCGCTTGCCCACCTTTGCCCGGGCGATGTCTTTGTTCAAACGGTTGCAGGTCGAAGCGGTGTTTCATGCGGGCGATTACATCGCGCCTTTTGCCGCCAGGTTGATATCCGCCGAGGCGGTCAGCGTGCCCGTGCATTGTGTGCTGGGTAACAACGATGGTGAAAAAAAGGGGCTCAAGGCTGTGCTGCCGCAGGTGGTGGATGGGGCGTTGACGGTGAAACTGGCCGGCCGCACCATCGTGATGCACCACTTCATCGACTGGCTGAAACCTGCGGAAATCGCCCCGGCAGACCTGGTCATCACCGGCCACACCCATCAGGTTGTCAACGAAAACAGCAACGGCAAACTCATACTCAACCCCGGCGAATGCTGCGGCTGGCTCACCGGTCGCTGCACCGTGGCGCTGGTCGATCTGGTGAAGTTACAGGCGGATATCGTGGAAGTGCATGAGTGAAAAGAAAGTGGTCAAGTGGCCGAGTGAAAGAGCCAAGCCGGGAACGAGTCGGAGGTCGCAGTGCGACCGACGACGAGGGCCCGGGTATTGTTTGGTGAATCAGTTGGTAGGTGGGTCGGTTAATCGGTAAGTATCGATGCGATTCTGGCCGAGTAACCGATTCACTGACTCACCGATTAACCAACCAGAATACCCAAGCCCTCGGTCGCCGCGGCGACCTCGTTCTTGGCTTGGCTCGACAAATCCGAAATTCGAAATTCCTCCTTACTCCTTCACCACCGTCAACCGTATAACAACCTTGGTGCCCACGGGGGGAATGGCGGCGGTGTTGGCGGCCCAGGTGGCGTGGTCGTCCTGATGGGTCATGGTGGTGGGGCGAGCCAGCAAATCGTCACCGAAGTTGACGATGGAAATGGCTGAGCCGTTGATGTCCGCCCGGTACACGACCTTGTCGTCGATGGTTTCGCTGCGTGAGCCGGTGAACAGCCAATGGTTGCCCTCCAGCAGCTTGTCATCCTTCTGATCACGCACCCATTGATTGGCGGGCACCTGTACTGCCTGGTCTTTATCGTTGGTGTAATGCAAGGTAATGGCCAGTTTCGGGCCGAGGGGGGGTGTGACATGAAATTGGTCGCCCTGCCAATGCCACTGCATGGGCGAGCCGGGTTCGATACCGAGAATGAGCAGTGCCAGATGAATGTGACTGGGGCGGGCGGTGACGGTGAGTATGGATTCGTGTTCCTTGCTGCCGGGCGTGCAGGCCAGTAGTTCGAGCCACTTGCCCTCACGTAGCACGACCCTGGCGTCCAGTTCGACATACCCTTTTTCACGATCAATCATCACCCCCGGCAAGGGACGCACTTCGCCTGCCCCCGGCCCGTTGTCACTTGTCGCCGCATTGCTTTTGGACGCATCGCAGGGCGGGGGCGCTTCACCCAAAGCCGGTGACGATGCCATGGACAGCCCCCAAACAATGCCGATGAAAAATCTGGCTTGTCGATTCATGTATCACCCCGCAATCGTGGGTTGTCATCAGGGCAAACGCATGTCAGAGCCGCGACCGGCAGGGAGCGGTTTTTGATCATTATGCCAGACCGAACCACCGCTCCCTCCCGGTCGCGGCTCAGTCAATCAATTCACGAGCGTTTGCTTTGGTTCATCATCGGTCATGGCGATTTTCACTTCGAGACGATTCACCATAATAGGTTCAACCAATAAAAAAAGGCCCGGCTGGCCGAAGCCAAGCCGAGCCCTTCCGGGGGCAAATGGATAACCAACTCAACACTTGAAATCATAATCACTTCGCCTCTTAAAGCAAGTCAACTCGCTGAGGTGTTTTCCTCAAAATGGTAAAACACCAAAAAAAAGACACTCGTTTTCATTTCAATGTTCATTTTTGGTAAATCAGGCGATATTGATTCATGATTAATCCGTAGTCTTATACGGCTCATGTCAATTCGTTGTGGATAAATCGGCGATTGCAATCGGATTTCAATTGTGACACGAGCGATGAAGTTGCTCAGAATGTACGCATGGACCACGACCCGTTGAAAACCAAGTTGCTCACCTGGGCGGTGCTGTTATCACGCTGGGTCGAGTTTGCGCAAAGCAGTGTTGCGTTGCCATCGACCGGCTCGTGGGGCGTGTTACGTGAATCCGTGGCCGACGTGATCATGTTGCAAGCCCTGTGCATGGCCCTGCGTGAGCTTGGCGACTTACCGGATGCCGAGCGTGCCCTGGGGTTGGACCGTGCTGCGGTGCTGATCGACAAGCACACCCGTGCGATTCAAGCGCGCAACTGGCCTGGTGGGCTGCCCGATGCGTTGCAGGAATTGATCGGCGATGCACATGAAACGTTGGCGCAAGCGAAGAAGTGGTCGAGTGGTCAAGTGGCCGAGTGATTAAGTGTCGTAACCAAGCCAAGGACGAGTCCCGCCGCAGGCGGACGAGGACTTGGGTATCTTGGCTGGTTAATCGGTGAGTCAGTGAATCGGTTACTCGGTTAGAACGGTATTGATTCTTACCGATTAACCGACTCACTGACCAACCGATTAACCACTTCGGTCAGACGCGATAAATCGCGGCGCTAACCTTCGAAAATGATTCCGCCACGTACGATTCACAACGTGGCTTCACTGCGTTCGCCGACCGACCACGATCAGCACCCTGGGTTTGTCACTGGCAAAGCGATCACAATTAAACGCCCCGACCTTCTCCCATTCAAAGGGCAGCTTCGGGTCCTCAATGCCTTCACTCCCGCTGTAGTAGCTGAAATATTCCACTTGTGCACCGGCATCGTCAGTGCTTGTTGGAAAGGGCAATATTTTGATCGGTTCACGGAAGTAATAGGCGAACAGATGAGCCGTCGCCCCGTAACTGACCAGCGGTTTGTCACCCATGGTTTGCCTGAGTTCCCGGATCGAAGGCCCAACATTCACCGAGCGGCGAATGTCCATCGTGGCCACCGGGCCAACCATGAGCAACCCCACAAACACCGCCACCGCCAGGGCGCCGATCTGCATTCGTTTGCCATCCACCTTCCAACTGGCCCATTGCGCGATGAGGCCGGTGAGCAACGCCCCGATTAAAAATATCAGGGCTGTGGTACAGTCGATCTGTGCATCCGACCAATCGACCTTCGGCAATATTTTCGTCAATGAAGCACGTACACCATCAAGGGCCATGGCACTGAAACCCACCCCGATCACCAGCATCACCACACTGAGCACGCCCAGAAAATCGCGCCAGTATTTGCCGGGTTTGGGGCTGTCGGTCACCCGCAACGCCGCACCGGCCATCAGGGCAAACAGCAGTGCCATGCACGGGTACAAGGGCATGTAGTGACGATTCTGCGACGTGGGCGACAGCCAGACCGTCGGCCAGGCCACGGCCATGGCGATCAAAATAAAACTCACCAGCGGCGTCTGCCTTGCCACCCATTGTCGCGCCGGCTTGAACCATAACACCCCCAGCAGCGCCAACCAGGGCAACACCGACCCGGCAATCCGCCCGGGCATCGTCACCATCTGGCGCAAATACCGTTGCACCGACGTATCCAAAAACTGATCGCGCGAATCACGCTTGAACACCTCCCCCAAGGACGCCCAGCTCATCATGTTCACAAACGGAAGCGCCCACGCCCCAAACACGATCACCCACGTCACCAACCCCGCCAAATGCCCCCAACTAAACAACCAGCGCCAATCACGCCGGCAGATTAAAAACAACCAGGTCGCCCCCACAAAATAAGGCGTGGCCTGAATGCCCTTGGTCAATGTCGCCAGGGCTGCCAATGCGTAACCCAACGACCAAACCACCCCCCGCGGCCAATTTTTGGAATACCCGACAAACCACAGCAGCATCGAACTGCTCACCAGAAAACTGAACATCGGGTCGGTTTCACCCGTGCGTCCCATTTCCAAAACCTGCGGCAGACTCGCCATCGCAGCCGCCCCCACCAGCGCCGGCGGATTGCCCAGCGTCATCACCCCCACCGCATACACCACCAGCACCATGCCCAACACGCCCGCCACCGAGGGCAACCGAATCGCCCAGTAATCCAACTCGCCGCGCATATACGCAAGCCCTGCCATGGTCCAGCTATGCACCGGCGGACGTGATAAATAAGGCACCCCCTGCTGTCGGGGCACGATCCAATCACCCGTGTCCATCATTTCGAGAGCGATCGTGGCGCGACGTGAATCTTCTCCGCGCATCGGTCGCTCGGTCAGCCGGGGTAGGTATATCGCCAGTACCAACACGATGAGCAACCACAACTGGGGTTGTCGCCACCAGGGGGTTGTTGCGTGTAATGCGGTTTCCATACCGGTCAGTTTAGTGTGATTGATGGTGGTTTGTTGTGGCACCGCCCCGGGGGCGCCCTCGGCGGTGAATGAAACAAAACGGCGGATGGTATCCGCCGGCGTCGATGAATTATGTCAGGGCAAACGCATGTTGATTGATTGACTGAGCCGCGACCGGAAGGGAGCGGTTCTTGGTTTTTCAAAGAACCACTCGCTTCCGCTCGTGGCTCTGAGCAACACCAGCCGGGGGGCGCCCCGGGGGCTGAGCCACAAATTCACCCCGACAGCAACACCGCCACACTCAACAGCACACACAACGCAAAGCCAATCAGTATCGCCCAGGTGATGATTTTGAACACCAACCCGCGCTGCGGCTGCCAGGTGACGGTTTCTTCGTCATCCGCCTTTCGTTCGTCTTCGTCGGGGGTGAGGTTCAAGGCTTGGCGTAACCGTTGGGGTTGGCCTTGAACCAGCGCCACGCGGTTTCAATGATTTCCTTGATGTCCGTGTGCTTGGCGCTCCAGCCCAGTTCGGTGCGAATTTTATCCGCATTGGCAAACAAGCTCGGCGGATCGCCCGGTCGCCGCGGCCCAATCTTTACCGGTATCGCATGACCCGTCACCTTCCGCGCTGCTTCAACAATTTCCTTGACGCTGTAGCCCCGGCCAATGCCCAGGTTGTAAAACCGTTGCTCGCCCGGCTGCAACTTCTGCATCACCAAAATGTGTGCATCGACCAAATCTTCCACGTGAATGTAGTCGCGGATGCACGTGCCGTCGGGCGTCGGGTAGTCTTCGCCGAACAACGTGGCATGAGGCACTTTGCCCAGTGCGACGTTGAGCAGCACCGGTATCAGGTGCGTTTCCGGTTCATGGTCTTCGCCGATGGTGGCGTCCGAGGCACTGCCCGCCACGTTGAAGTAACGCAGGGCGGCAAAGGCGAAATCAGTGTGGGCGGCTGCGTAATCTTTCAAAATGCGTTCGACGAAAAGTTTGGACCAGCCATAGGGATTGATCGGCGACTGCGACATGGTTTCAACAATCGGCATCGACGACGGCTGACCGTAGGTCGCACAGGTCGAACTGAACACAAAACGTTTGACCCCCGCCACCTCCGCCGCCTGAAGCAAACTCAGGGTGCCTGCGGTGTTGTTTTCGTAATACTTGAGGGGTTGGGTCACCGATTCGCCGACGTAGGCCAGTGCCCCAAAGTGCATGATGCAGTCGATCTGCCGATGGGTCATGACATTGCCGATGGCTTCGGTCTGCAACAGGTCGAGTTCCTCAAACGCAGCCGACTTGTGCAGGGCTTCCCGATGCCCACGGTAAAGGTTGTCCACCACCGTCACCTTGTGACCGGCTTCGACCAATCGTTTGACGGCATGTGAGCCGATGTATCCCGCACCACCCGTGACCAATACGTTCATGATTTCACTCCTTGCACGATGAAGTACGCATCATACCGCAAAAAATGACAAGGCATGTACCAGCAGCAACCGGGAGGGAGCGGTAGTTCGGTGACTCGGTGACTCGGTGACCCGGTGACCCGGTGACTCGGTGACTCGGTGACTCGGTCGGAATTTTATGTGTCTTTTCTTCCCGATTAACCGACTCACCGATTAACCGACTCACCGATTAACCGATTCACCACTTCGATCAGACGCGATCAATCGCGGCGCTAACTTTCGAATACGGTTCCGTCACTCGACCACTTGACCACTCGACCACTTGGCCACTCGGCCACTTGACCACTTCATCCCGGCAGAATGCGATACACCTTGGGTGCGATGCCGGTGTTGAGGTAGTAAAGCAACCCGACGATCGCCCAGAAAAGAATCAGCAGCAGTTCGCCGGCGATCAGCCCCACGGCCAGGGGTTTGGCGCGATGATAGGCTTTTTCGCCCCCGACCCAGACGAGCACGCCTTTCATCAGCGAACCCAGTAAAAATGAAAAGGCAAAAAAATTCGCCGGGTAACTGCCCCAAACCAGAAACAGTACCGGGTGAATCGGCCACCACGACAAACGCAGCCGGGCGACCGAACAAACCAGCAGCAGGGCAAAGCCCGTCAAACACCACCACCCGGCGTTCTGTTCAGGCATCATCGCCCACCAGCGTGCCCACCCCTGCAATTCCATCGAGGCATCGAGTTCACCCATCGCCGACAACTGCGCGACGCCAGCGGACACACGATTGAACATGAAACTGCCCATGTTCATCGACCAGTTGTCCAATCGCTGCAAACCCAGGTTGTATTGCAGGGTCAGTGTCACCATCAAAGCCACTGCAAACCCGGTCACCAGCATGATCATCAACCAGCCGGCACTGCGCGCAGAGCGCACTTTGCCCACCTGCTGGGTCATCGCCAATCCGTTGAGCAGATACGGCGCGACCGCCTCGCGCGGATCGACCACCCAGATCATGCTCGCCAGCATCACAATGATCAAAGCCTCAGGCCCCAGCGCCGGCAACCCGATCAACCCCGCCAGCATCACGCCCGGCAGCCAATCCGGCTGTGCATAAAACAAACCCGTTTCCGCATTCAGCCGTGACAACACCAAAAAAATCATCATCGTCGCCAACACCAGCATCGTCGCCAGCAACAGGTCCAACCCGGCGTAACCATGCAGTAAAAACACACACCCCGCGCAGGCAGCCACCATCAACCGTGCGCCCCACATGCTGTACACCGGGGTTTCATGATGACGGGCAAAACCCAAGGCTGCCCGCAACACCAAAAAGTAATGCCGACGACCGACGTACAACATCATCACCGTCGCCGCCAGATACGCCCCGAAACGAAGGTTGGTCCCGCTGGCGCCGATGTTGTAACGATCCGCCTCCAGCGTCAAACCCATGGGTCGCAACCAGGCCCCGAATGCAACCCAGAAAAACAACGATAGCCCCAGCGACAGCGACACCCGCGTTGGTATGAAAAACGCAAACCCGATCGCACTGGCAAACAGTGTCGGTGCAAACAGCCATTCCGCCCCATACACCCGGGCCGCATCCGGGAACAGCACCCTTAATCCATTGAAGTCGAATTGTCTTTGCACCCGTGGTATTTCCGGGTACCACAAGTTCAGCCCGTTGATCAGATGCACCAGGGCGACCACCCCCAGCGCCACCCAGAACAAACGCGATTGCACGATCGTCGGCCAGCGCTGGCTATTTTCCCGCCGGGTGATTTCCTCCACGAATTTCACCGTCGGGTAGGGCAGCAATTCGCGCTGATACCACTGCGGATGCACCACCAGTACCAACCCCATGCTTGCCACACCCAGCAATAAAGCCGTGCCCCCCCACAACCGGATCACCGGCCACCAACTCGACCAGGGCACTTCCAACACCGACAACCCCGCCCAATCACCGGTGCGTGTCACCAACGTTTGCACAGCCGGGGCATCCGCATCGCCGTCGGCCAATAACACCCCCGAACCCGCTGCCTGCGCCCGCAGCACCCCCGGCCAGACGGCCTGCATCACCAGCCGATGCAATTGTTGCGTCTGCCGCGTGGTCAATGTCTGACCTTTTTGCAACTGCTGCCAGAGTGTTTGTGCCTGCGCTGACAACAACACATCACCGGGCGACCAACCGGCCAGTAGTGTCGGATCACTCATCGCGGTGTTGATCTGACGAACCAAACGTTCACGGTCACGGGCGGTGATGAGGTCACCCTGTTGCAACTCGCTGAGCCGACGTTGAAACAGTTCGTCGAAACGCTGGTGCAGTCGCGCGCCCAGTGAGGTCACGGGTGATGATTTCGTTGTTGAAGTGTTGTTGTCTGTGGGTGACGCAGCGATCGGCTTGAGTTGTTGCACCAGTTCAGGCCAATCACGCACGTACCCCTCAGCCAACAGTGGTGACCCGCCGGGCACATATGACATCACCCGTGTCGCCTGCCAGTTGGGTTGCAGGTTTTCCTGCACAATCGGCAAGGTCACCGGGTAACTGAAATATCGAAACAAGTTCGACCCCGGCCAACCGCATGCTGCCAGCCCCAACGCCATCACCACCGCAATTTCACCCGCGGAAAACGGTCTGCCCTTGCCCCCGCGCCACATCAGCCCCGACAACAACAGCAGCAACATGCCCACCCCGAACACCGACGCCGGCAGATGATTGCCGATCAGGTAGGTCTGCCGAATCACCCAGTCGTTGTAATAGGTCAACCCCGACACCCCCAGCCCCAGCAGCAACCCCAGCAATACCGCGCGATAGGTCATGTGCATTGACTCGCTGATGAACGATTTGTCAACCCTTCACACAGAAACATGCTGCTGCGTTATGATGAACGCTTGATGATAACAAGCGATTGGTCGCTTACCCAATCGCTGGCATGACACGACGGAAAAACGCATGAGCTGGATTGAAAATCGTTTTGAGGAAGGGTTGATCGTCACCAGCGTCGATTGGGCGATCAACTGGGCACGTCGCAACAGCCTTTGGCCGATGACCTTCGGGCTCGCGTGCTGTGCCATTGAAATGATGGACTTTGGCGCCAGTCGATACGATGCGGATCGTTTTGGTTCCGGTGCTTTTCGTGCCACACCACGGCAGGCGGACCTGATGATCGTCGCCGGCACGGTCACCTACAAAATGGCATCACGCTTGCGCCGTTTGTATCACCAGATGCCCGAACCCAAGTACGTCATGGCCATGGGCGCCTGCACCGTCGGCGGGGGACCCTACTTCAAATACGGATACCACGTCGTCAAGGGCGTTGACCTGGTCGTGCCCGTCGATGTGTACATCCCCGGCTGCCCGCCGCGCCCCGAAGCCCTGATCGAAGGCCTGATGCGTTTGCAGGACAAAATCCGTCAGCAAACCATCGCCAAGCCCGTCGCGCAGATACTTGTGCCAAACTAGAAATGTGACGCCCACCCACGCCTGAACTTCACGTCCGCGTGAAGTTCCGAATAGGTGTTGCAACAACCGTTGACGCCGAGGGCTTTAGCCCCGGATTGCTTGAATCAAGCAAGTGCAATCATCCGGCCTGCCCCCGGTGGGCACGGCGTCAAGTACGCCGACGCAAAGCGTCCGCGCCAAACGTTTTTGAACCCATCCTTTCATAAAATGCCGCACATGAAGGAACCGATTGCCATCATTGCCGGGGGCGGACGATTACCCATCATCACCGCCGAGGGTTTGCACGCAGCCGGTCACCCGGTGGTCGGCGTCGGTTTATCCGGTCATGTTGACCCATCGTTTGCACAGGTGTGCGATTGTTACGAAGAAGCGGGCATCACCCGGCTGGCGCGCTGGATCAAACTGGTGCATCGCGGCGGAGCGAGCCAAGCGATACTGGTCGGTCGTGTGCAAAAAACCCGCATGTACGACCCGCTCAAATACCTGCGCGATCTGCCCGACTGGCGGGCGGCCAAGCTTTGGTTTTTCACCTTGCGTCATGACAAGCGAACCGACAAAATGCTGCGCAGCCTGGCTGACGAATTGGCACGAGCCGGAGTGAACCTTATCGACCTGACACCCTACATCCCCGATCACCTGGCAGCCGTGGGCCAACTCACCCGTCACGCACCCACCGCGCAGGCGCATGCCGACATCGATTTTGGTTTACCGATCGTGCGCCGTTTGGGCGAACTGGACATCGGACAGGCGGTCATCATCAAAGACCGTGAAGTGATTGCGGTCGAAGCCATCGAAGGCACGGATGCGATGATTCGCCGAGCCGGTGAATTGTGCAAAAGCAGGGGTTGGGTGCTGATCAAAACCGCCAAGCCGTTGCAGGACATGCGGCTGGATGTGCCCACCATCGGCACCGGCACCATCGACATGCTCAAAACCCATGGCGGAACCTGCCTTGCCGTCGAAGCCGGTCGCGTGATTTTGCTGGATAAACCCAAAGTGCTGGCCGCTGCCGACCAGGCGGGTATTGCCATTGTGGGGGTGCCGAGCATCGCGCGGTCGTAAATGTATTGCGGTATATGTGACGCCGTGCCCTTCAGGGCCGGATGATTTATGAAATGATCCGGGGCTAAAGCCCTCGGCGTCACGGAATGATGTGTGGAAGATTCAAAAATCACCCAATCACCAAATCTTTCAATGCAGAATACCCAAGGCCTCGTCACTACGTTCCTCGTCCTTGGCTTGGTTCTACAAATCCGAAATCCGAAATTCGAAATTCGAAATCCGAAATTCGAAATTTTCTCCGCACTCGACCACTTCTACATCACTAAACCGTCAACCCGCCGACCAGTTCGCGCAGTGATGTGCATTTCTGCTGTGTCACCCATTGGGTCAACCCCTCCATCACGCGGATCGGCGTGTTGGGGTCCACAAACAGAGCCGTGCCCACAGCCAAGCCGCTCGCACCGGCCAGTACGAATTCAGCCGCGTCCTGCCAGTATTGAATGCCCCCCATGCCGATCAGTGGAACACCCATGGGCTTGGCGACTTCACGATACACCCGATGGGTCAGATACACCGCCAGCGGGCGCACAGCCGGGCCTGATAAACCCCCCGTACCGTTGGCCAACCGGGGCCGACGTTTGTGAATGTCAATGGCCATGGCCGTGTAGGTGTTGATCAAACTCAACACATCGGCTCCACCCTCGACCGCTGCACGTGCAGTGACCGTGATGTCGCCGACGTTGGGCGACAACTTCACGATCAGTTTGCATTCCCTGCGCATCGCCTTGCGCACCTGTTGCACCAAATCCCTGAGCATTGGCGCACTGGTGCCAAACGTCAGTCCGTCTTTCACATTGGGGCACGACACGTTCAATTCAATCGCATCGACTTCGTTGTGGGCAGCAATCGCCCCGGCGGTTTCCAGGTAATCGTCATAACTGTGCCCCGCCACGTTGACGATGATGCGCGGCCCGCTCTTGCGCAGTTCCCTTAACTGGGGCAGCTTCTCCGCCAGAAAAACCTGCAACCCGACGTTGGCCAGGCCGATGGCGTTGAGCATGCCCCCACGGGTTTCGACGATGCGATACGCCTCATTGCCTTTGCGGGCTTCACGGGTGACGCTTTTGGTGACAAAGGCCCCGAAGCGCGACAGGTCGGTGAAGTCACGGTATTCAAAGCAATAGCCGCAGGTGCCCGAAGCCGTCATCATCGGGTTGGCCAGTTTCAATCCGGCCAGGTCGATGCTTAAATCGACAGCGGGATTCGTTGGTGAAGTCGAGGGTGTTGATGCCGCAGTGGTCATGCCGATGTTGTACCGCAAAATGGTGCGTTTGACATCAGCCTTGCTGCCGACGATGTCGCCGACTTGCAGCGGTGTACGGCGATACCGTTTAACGTCAGCCAGGGGTCTGGTACGACGGCGACCTGGGGTTTTGGCTTACTGGCAATTTTTTTCGAGCGTTTGAATTACCCCGTTTATCTTTTCGTGGACAAACGCTGGAACCGGAGGTATGTCATAGCTACGGTGTGGTACGTCCGCAGCATCGTGAGGAAGATCGGGGATTGCGAAGGACAAGGGGAGAAATGATGAACAACTCGACGGATCAACCAACGCCTCCGCCCCCGGTGCAGGCCCCCGCTGCGTCGGAGTCGGCTACCCCTGCACCGCCGATGAAGGGCGACAGTACGCATACGGCGCCGCAGAAAACCCCGACACGGACGCCGCCGAGGTTGTTGCCAAGGTGGAAGGTGCTGCTGCATAACGATGATGTCAACGACATGGAGTACATCGTCATCACGTTGCAGGACATCGTGCATTTGAACCAGCAGGACGCGACGCTGCGAACACTCGAGGCACACAAAACCGGCGTGTCGCTGCTGTTGACCACGCACCAGGAATTGGCGGAGCTGTATCAGCAGCAGTTCACCAGCAAAAACCTGACGGTGACGATCGAGCCGGCGGAGTGACCCGAATTTCGGATTTCGAATTTCGACTATTCAGAATCAAGCCAAGGACGAGGCCGACAGGCCGAGGACTTGGGTATTTGATGAAGTGGCCAAGTGGCCAAGTGGCCAAGTGACGGAATCGTATTCAGCAGTTACCGCCGCGATTTATCGCTTCTGATCGGCGTGGTTCGTCGGTTAACTGGTTAATTTGTTAATTGGACGGAATCGTTTTTTTCTTTTCTGACCGATTAACCGGTTAACCAGTTAACTTATTAACCAACCCATACCAAGTCCTCGTTCGCCTGCGGCAGACTCGTACTTGGCTTGGTTCTAACACGCGCCCCCTTCCGCGCAGAAAAAAACACCGGTGAAAAGCACCGGTGTTCATGGTTGACACATTTTCAAGGCAATGTCGTCACGGTAGGTCGCAATGTTGTTGTGTACGTTTTTTATTCGACCGATGCTTCGCGGTTGCGATTGCGGTATCCTCCGCCGGCGGTGTAACCCCGGTTGCCTCCGCCGTAACCACCGCTGGAGCGTCCGCCGCCATAGCCGCCGCCGGAACGCCCGCCGCCGCCTTGTTCGCGGGGCCGAGCTTCGTTGACGGTGAGTTTGCGACCTTCCATATCAAAGCCGTTGAGGGCAGCCACCGCAGCGCGACCTTCCTCGTCATTGCTCATTTCAACAAAACCAAAGCCGCGTGAACGGCCGGTCTGTCGATCCATGATGATGCTGGCTTTGTCCACCGTGCCATGTTGTGCGAACAGGTCCGCCAAGTCCTGATCGGTGGTGCGATAGGGGAGGTTCCCCACATAGATATTGATCATGAGCCGAAATCCTGCGCCCGACGAATTCTCCGTCACCATCCGAACGTGATCCGCGGGCAAGACCAGCGTCAGACTACCCCAATGACAATCGATTGCTTAAAGTACAAGGTCGCTGGGGCGCGCAAACCTTGTTTTACGTTCCATCAGACTAGCCGTAAGGTCGATCCAAGGCAAGGCGAACACCCGGCCCAAATATCCTTTTCGGTGCTTTTGCGGAGGGTTCCGCGAAAAAAACGCAGGCATGAGAATTGGGCAGCAGGTATGCAGGCAATTTGTTCACTTATAGACACTGCAACGGACCAGCTCACATCTGGTAACCTAAAAAAACCATGAATCAACCATCAGCCGTCAACCCGTTGCTGCCCGAACTGGCGGTTTGGAGCGATCCGTCGTCGGCCCCGATCGTCGGCGAACTTTTGCAACAACTGGCACAGGTCGCTCGACCGATTGCGGTGGGGGGCTTGCGCAGTGCTGCGGTCGAATCATTGGCTCAATCGGTGCAATGCCCTTTTGACGATGACCTGCGACGCATGCTCAGCAATCACCCGGCTCGGTTTCTGCTGCTCTGCACCCAACAAACCCCCGATGCCGCAGCTTTGCAGGTGGCATTGACCCATGAAACCACGGTGCTGTTGCTGGAGCCGATGGCGGGCGATTTGGCCGAGTGGTCAGCCTTGAAGGGCGGTTCATCGTCACGAAATGTGATGGCGATTCAGCCGATGTATTTGCCGGAGTTTTTGCAATGCCCCGGTTGGCAGCACGCAGCCGACCCGTTGGAAACGCTGGGGGAATTGCACACCTTGTCGTTTCAATCACTGGGCTTGTCGGGGCAGGGTTCGCTGTTCATGCGTTTGATGGATGCCTGGCTGACGCTGACGCAATTGACGGACCTGCCTGAAAGCATTCATGCCGGGCTGTCAGGGCTGGGCGGCAAGCTGCCCGGTTCGCTTCGGCAGGTACAGGGTCACATCCAGGCTCACGCTCGTTTGTCACAGGGTCGCAATCTGCTGGTGCAGGTGTCCGACGGTGCGGGCGTCGATGCGCGACAACTTACGATACTGGCACAACAGGCACAACTGACCGTGACTGATCATGCGTATGTATTGCACGATGTCGCGGGCAAGTTGCTGGATGCCCATGAGCCGACGACGCCAACCGATTCGATGAATCAAACTGCGAAGGCAATGCCGATAGCAGCGGGTCGTACCTGGTTTGAGTTGTGTGTATGGCAGGCACGTCAATTATTGATGCGATCAACGCTGATGCCACCGATCACGCAGGCGGACCGTACTGCCCTGGCGCTGGCGTGTTGTCAGGCGTGTTGGTTGTCGTGTCGTACCGGTCAGCCGGAGTCGCCGCGGGAGATGTTGCGGATGCATCTGCCGGGAGCGGAAATGTGAATCGGAAGTAGTGGCATTGCCGGCATGGACTCAGAGCCGCGAGTGGCAACGAGCGGTGTATTCGAAGAATCACGCGCGATTCAGAGCCGCGAACGGCAGTGAGCGGTTTCTGGTTTTTCAAAGAACCCACGTCAGACGCGATAAATCGCGGCGCTAACTCGGTCCCTTCGGCCATTCACGCCAGCACGAGCAGGGCGCAGAACATCACCACCCAGACGATATCGAGGAAGTGCCAGTACATGGTCAGGTGGCGGACGGGGTCGATGTTTTCATGGTCATACTTATTGCGACGAGCGTGAAACCAGGTGATGGTCATGGGGATGAGTCCGCCGACGACGTGCAGGGCGTGTAAAAGAATGAGCATGAAAATCAGGCCATACAGATGCAGGTTGTCGGCCTGGAAGCGGCTGTGCTGTGCC
Source organism: uncultured Phycisphaeraceae bacterium (assembly GCA_964547135.1). Lineage (GTDB taxonomy): Bacteria > Planctomycetota > Phycisphaerae > Phycisphaerales > Phycisphaeraceae > JAJXSS01. The sequence continues at coordinate 32,061 of CAZJMK010000034.1, forward strand.
AACAGGTCCAGCAACGCGGGGGTTTGAATCGCCACGAACGCGATCGCCAGTAAAAAGGTGATGGTCAGGCTGGCGCGAAAGGTGGTCTGCTTTTCACGACGCAGCGAAGTCAGGGCGTGTTGCATGGTGACGGAGCTGATCATCACCAGCAGCGTACTGACCCACAGAAGCACAGGTAAATGAATCGCGCCCAACGGCGGACTGAAACGCCCGGTGATGCGAATCAGCGCGTAACCGGCAATCGCAGCGATGAACAACATCGACAGCGACGCCAGAAAAAGCGCCAGCCCGAACGTGCCCGTCCCCGGCGGATTGATCGCAGTGCTGTCACGCATGGAATGCTCCCCAAGTGGCTGGGGCCTAGGTGCTAGGAGCTAGTAGCTAGGTGCTAGGGGCTAGTAGCTAGGTGCTAGGGGCTAGGTGCTAGGTGCTAGGTGCTAGGTGCTAGGTGCTAGGTGCTAGGTGCTAGGGGCTAGGGGCTAGGTGCTAGGGGCTAGGGGCTAGGGGCTAGGGGCTAGGTGCTAGGTGCTAGGGGCTAGGCAAATTGTATTGGTTTATACAATTTTCCAAGCTCCAAGCTCCAAGCTCCAAGCTCCAAGCTCCAAGCTCCCAGCTCCCAGTTCCTCTGTGCCTCTGTGGTGAACCTGACTTGGCGGTGGGCTTACTTGGTCGTCATCACCGGGGTCGCAGCTTCGATGTTGGGTCGATAGCCCTTGGAATCCAAAAGCGCGATGCCGATGAAAAGCACCACGAACAACAGCGAAGCGATCAGCACAAACCCGTTGAACGGATGATCGTAACGCAGGTGCATGAAGTAAAGACAAACCAGCACCGCTTTGACAAAGGCTATCGCCAGCGCCAGCACGATGTTCATGGAACCCAGATCGATCCATGTCGCCGCCACGGTCAGCACGGTAAAAACCATCAGCAGGGAAAACACCCCCAACAGCAGCCAGAGCGGCATCACGTGCGGGTGGTCATGTTCATGAGCGTCGGACATTGGGTCACTCCTTCGAGGACGACGATCTTTTCTGTAAAGCCCAGGCATGGCCATGCCTGGCTTTGAAGTTTATAGGCTCGGCGTCACACCCCAACTCAATGAATCAGATACAACAGCGGAAAGAGAAAAATCCAGATCAGGTCCACCAGGTGCCAGTACAGGCCGACCAAATCCACCGGCGTGAAATACGCCGCGGAAAAGGCCCCGAAATACGACCGCACCGTAATCCACAAAATCAAACCCAACCCGATGATCACGTGCAGCGTGTGCAGCCCGGTCATCAAAAAGTAAATCTGAAAAAACTGGTGCGTGTGCGCCTTGGCAAAGTCGGGCAGCTCGTCCCACGACAGCTTGGCGTGAGGCACGTTGGCGGCACGGGGCACGCCCGACATGATGGTTTCCAACGGCGTGGGTGGCAAACCAGTGTCAGCCAATACCGATGAATGCACGCCCGTCGGACCTACCGGTGCGGCAGCAATTTTGGAATGTTCAGGTTGTGCGGATTCCGGGTCCTTTGTGGCACCAACAATCCAAGGGCCAGGCGCGGCGGACAACTCCGTAGCACGTAATGCTTCGGCAGCATGCGCCTTGTCAGCCGCAGCATCATGCCCCTTGCCGTAGTGATCGTCGATTTTCACCTGACCTTTTTCAGGCCCCCAGGTCGCGCGTAAATATTTATTTTGCTGACCCACCCAGATGGCGTGGTGATATTTGTCGGAGTATTCAATCGACTTGACGACCAGAAACGCCGCTCCCCCGGCCAGCGTGGCGATGAGCATCGACACCAGCAATTTGCGCTGATTGAGTTGGGCAGCCCGCACCGCCAGGGCCATGGTCAGACTGCTGGCGATGAGGAACACGGTGTTGATGCCGCCGAACATCCAGTTGAGCTTGGTGTGGGCGTACATGAAGACTTCGGGGTGATTGGCGCGCCACACGGCATAGGCACAGAACAGTCCGCCGAACATGAGTATTTCGGTGGCAAGGAAGACCCACATGCCGACCTTGGCGGTGGCGAACTGCTGACCACTGGTGGCAAAGTGATGGGCGACATGCGACTGGCCGTGGGCCGGGTCGGCTGAGGGCGGCGCAAGCGTGGGGTCCTTGGCCAGACCCACCGCCTTGAGCGCTTCGAGCTTGTCGGGATGCGATGAATGGGTGGTCATAAGGTTGGTGCTATGCGGGTCGGTGATTCAGAGATCGGAGCAGTTGTGGCGAAACGGATGGATGATGGATAATGGATGATGTCAGGAGAAAGTTGCCGATCACCCATTTCATGTATGAACATTATCCTTTATCCATGATCCATTATCCATTCGTCCTTCATCAAGTTGGGTAGGTTCGCAGCTGATTGCTACCGGAGTTAGTGACTGCCCGACTTTACAGGGGCCTCCTCCGTCCGCACATACCCCTGTTCCGGCGAGACGTATTTCCAACGATGGTAGTCATACGGGTCTTCGCCGACCATCGGATCGGGGAAGTTGTCGTGCGGCGGGGGTGAAGTCGTCTGCCATTCCAGCGAGTTGCTGCCCCAGGGGTTGGCCGGGGCTTTGGGGCCGCGCACGATCGAATGCAGCAGGTTGAAGAGCACGATCATCATGCCGATGCCCATTACGTAGGCCCCGACAGTGCTGATCTGATGATAGAAGCCGAACTGATCGGGGTAGGTCGCATAGCGCCGGGGCATGCCCTGGGCGCCCATGACGAATTGAATGAAGAACGCCAGTTGGAAGCCGACAAAGGCGATGATTGAGCCGATGATCGCCCAGCGTTCGCTGTACATTTTGCCGAACATTTTCGGCCACCAGTAGTACAGCCCGCCGAGGAAGGCAAACAGCACGCTGCCCATCATGACGTAGTGGAAGTGGGCGACAATGAAGTAGGTGTCGGTGAGGTGGACGTTGGCGGACAGGGCACCGAGGAACAAGCCGGTGAGTCCGCCGATGGTGAACAGGAAGATCATCATCAGGGCGTAGATCATGGGCGTAACCAAGCGAATATCACCCTTGTAAAGCGTGGCCACCCAGTTGAAGGTTTTGATGGCTGAGGGCACCGCCACGACGAACGTGAGCAGGCTGAAAATCGCGTTGGCCAGGGGCGTCTGCCCGGAGACGAACATGTGATGGCCCCACACCAGGAACCCGATGAACGCGATGGCCAGGGAACTCATGGCGATGAACTTGTAACCAAAAATATGTTTGCGGGAAAAGACGCTGATGAGTTCGCTCACGACGCCCATGGCCGGCAGAATCATGATGTACACCGCCGGATGGGAGTAGAACCAGAAAAAGTGCTGGTAAAGGATCGGGTCCCCGCCGAGGTTGGGGTCGAAGATGCCGACCTTGAGGATTTTTTCCGCCATGAGCAGAAGCAGCGTGATGCCCAGCACGGGTGTGGCCAGAATTTGGATGATGCTCGTGGCATAGAGCGCCCACAGTAACAGCGGCATTTTGAACCAGGTCATGCCCTTGGGCCGAAGCATGTGGATGGAGGCGATGAAGTTGACGCCGGTGAGGATGGAGGAGAAGCCGAGGATGAACGCCCCGAGCGTGGCTTCGACCACGGCTGAGCTGGCGGTGGTGGTGGAATAAGGCGTGTAGAAGGTCCAACCGGTTTCCAGCCCGCCGCCGCCCCAGAAACCGACCAGTCCGGGGAACATGACGTTGAGCACGCCCTTGAGTAGAACCCAGGTGAAAAAGATGCCGCCCGCCAGCCAGAAGTAAAAACTGGTGAGGTTGAGTTTGGGGAAGGCCACGTCCTTGGCGCCCAGCATCATGGGCAGCACGAAGTTGCCGATGATGGCGGGAATGGCGGGAATGATGAACATGAACACCATCACCGCGCCGTGCAGTGTGAACATGTGGTTGTAAAAGTCCCACGCCTTGGCCGGGTCGGAAAAAAAGGTCGGGTTGGCATCGAAAAGTTCGGTGCGCAAAAGGATGGCGAACAACCCGCCCAGAGCGTACGAGGCGAGGATGCCGACCAGGTACATCAGGGCGATGCGCTTGTGATCGAGCGTGAGCATCCAGGAAACAATGCCCCGGCCATGGGTGAGGTAGTTGCCGCCATGCTCCCCCCCGGTGTGGCCCCCGGTGGGCGGGTGCGGCTGGTCGCTGGACAAATCGGGATGGATCGTGGTGGTGGTCATGGGTATCTTGGGGTATGGATAAGCCGTTGGCCTCATTTGTCACAACTACGTGAAGGCAATCTTATGCTCACGATTGAGTGGCTAGGGGCTAGTAGCTTGGGGCTTGGCAGAACATTTTTGAATATTCGATTTCCCTAGCTCCCAACTCCTGGCACCTAGCTACTTCGCATCCTCCGTCGGAAAACTGGTCAAGGGCGGCGGACCTTTGTCGCTGAGCGTTTTCAACCATTCGACTATGGCCGTGATTTCAATGTCCTTCATTCGGCCCTGATACGCGGGCATCACGTTGTCGTAACCGGCCACGACCTTCGCCCCCGGCACCAGAATCGACTCGCGGATGTAATTTTCATCCACCAGCACCTTGCTCCCGTCACGCATCACATGCTCATATCCGTAAATATTTTTGAAGCTCGGCCCAATGCCCTTGCTCCCGTCCAGCGAGTGACACTGCAAACAACCCTTGGTGTTGTACAACTTCGCACCAGCCTCAGCCGGCGGCGTTTTGGCCACCCAGTTGGCCGCGTCGTCCAGCCATTTGGCAAACTCGGTCGAGTCCAGCACGAACACCCGTGCCCGCATCAGCGCGTGCTTGGTCCCGCAATACTCAGCACAGTACAAATCAAAATAACGCTGCCCATCCGGGCGCACCGGGGGCAAATCCTTGGCCTCAAACCAGGTGTTGTTGTACCGCCCCGGTACGGCATCCTTCTTGATGCGAAACGCAGGGATGAACAAACTGTGAATCACGTCCTGACTCTGCAATACCAGCCGAATCGGCTTGTCCTGCGGCACGTACAGGTCCGGGCTGGACGCACCGTTGGGGTATTGAAACTGCCAACCCCATTTGTAAGCCGTCACCTGAATGTCATAGGCATAATCCGGCGGGGTGGCCATGTCCAGAAACCCGCGAAACGCATAATAAAAAATCGCCAGAAAGACAATCGCGGGAATGATCGACCAGGTGATTTCCAGGGCTGTCGAATGCGAAGGCGAAGGCTGCGCCTTGTGACCGGCACGGTGCCGAAAGCGGATGATGAAAAAGATCATCGCCGCCAGAATGATCACAAACGCCCCGACGCTGACCCAGTAAATGAAATAGAAAAGGTTGTCCACCTTGTGGGCGTAGGTGGAGGCCTGATCGGGCATCCACAACCGTTCACCAATTTGCGCCAGCGTGTTCAACATAGTGAGTTCCGAAACGTCATCTGCGATTGATTGGCCACGAAGACACGAAGGACACGAAGCAGAAAAAAGACGAACTTGAAACATCGAGTTTTTCGAACCACGAGTTTTTCGAACCAAGCCGAGTCGGAGGCGTCCTCGCCGACGGCTCGGGTATTTCATGAGTCCAAAGTCGAAGGTCCAAAGTCCAAAGTCAAACACATATTTAAACCTCGGACCAAACGATACCCGGGCCCTCGTCTCACCTACGGTTCGACTCGTACCCGGCTTGATGATTTACTCTCATGCTTCTCCGTGTCCTCTGTGTCTCTGTGGTGAATATTGGTTCCGGCACGTTCCCGCCACAGCGATACCCCGACAAAGCCCGACAGCGCCAGCACACTGAGCACCGCGGCCAAGCGCATGAGGTTCATCGCTGCCAGGCTGTAACTGCCGCTGCTGGGGTCAAAGTGAAAACAGAACAAGAGCAACTGATCCATCGGCGAACCGATTTTGCCTTCGCCCGCCTCCACCAGGGACAAGCGCACGGTTTTGGCCGGAAACTGGATGCCGTAAAGGTAGCGCGAAATGCGCCCGTCGGGGGTGAGCAGAATCATCACCGCGGTGTGTACATATTGACGCTGGGCCTGGTCCCATCGGTAACCAAAGCCGACGGCTTCGGTGACTCGTTTGATTTCGCGTTCCTCGCCGGTGAGAAAGTGCCAGCCCCCGGCTGCCTGCGGGCGACCCAGTTCACCAATGACGTTGCGTTTTTTTTTCATCGCCAGGGGGTGTTTTTCGGTCGGGTCGATGCTGATGGTGATGACGCGAAACTGCTCGCCGGGGGTGAAGGAAAGTTCCTTGAACGTGTCGATCATGCCGTTGACAACCAGCCCGCAGAGCATCGGACACCCGTAGTACCCGATGTTGAGCACGATGGGTTTGTCGCCCTTGACCAGTTCGCCGAGCGTGACGGACTTGCCCTGTTCATCAAAAAAGCGTGCGTCCAGCGGCAGGGTAGCCCCTCGTTTTTCAGCAATGCCCACGCCCTCGGTTTCCGATGGGGCACGTTCCATCCGGTTGAATTCGGGCGGGCTGTCGCTGCCTGCTGCGGGGTTGGGGGACGTTTGATAACTGCCCGTGGGTGCGGGGTGATTGCTCTCCGGCCCCAGCGCGTGCAAGGGTGACACGGCCAAGGTCGATACCGCAAGCCACCCGGCCAGGCACAAAAGCAGGGGCATCAGGTTTTCAAGACATCGCTTGGGCATGATCGTCCACCGCACCGCACGCATGTTGGTCACAGAACCGTACAACGGGTTCGAAAATCGTCCCCAAAGTTTAGGCTTCATCCAAGAAAAATGGATCATGGATAATGGATAAAGGATGATGTTCAGAAAAAGTCGTGGGTGAAGTGATTCCGAACATTATCCATGATCCATCATCCATTATCCATGGGTTACCTGCTGTTAGGGTTTGCCTGAACCGACCGTCTCGGTCACGACCAATTCCATCGCCCGATCAATCGGTATCGCGGTGACCCCCTTTTCCTTGTCCACCCAGGCGTAACGGTTGATCATCAAATGTTGTTTGCCCTTCGCATCCACCAGCGCCCGGTTCACCTGACCCAGTGACTTGTTCTCACGCTCCAGTTCCACCTGATGCGAAAACCAGGCGTGCGTGGCCACGATCACCGACAAAATCAGAATCGACCCCACCGCACCGACCGTGAACACCAGCGGCATGTCAATGCCCAATGCCTGCGGTTCTGTGACTTGATTGCTCATCAAAACTTCCTCCGATCAGAGCCACGAGCGGCAGCGAGTGGTTCTTTCATCAAACAACCGCTCACTTCCGTTCGCGGCTCAGATTATTTCAGATATTCTCAAACGCCACCGATTCGCCCAAGCGCGGATCGCCCACCGGCACCAGGCTCGCCCTGCTCAGCGTGTACCCCACACCGATCAGATAAATCCCGCTCAAGGCCAGCGTCAACCCGACCTCCAACAACCCGATCGAAACCTGTGGCCCAAGTTCGGGCATCACCAGCCAGACCAAATCCAGCCAGTGCATCGCCAGCATCCAAATCGCCCCCATGGCAATGAAGAGCGCCCGACGTTTGACATGCCTTGACAGCAACATCGCAAACGGTGCGATGAAGTGACCCACCAGCAATATCAGCACCACCACCGTCCAGCCGTTGATGTCTTGCGATACCGTCGTCGCCCCGCGAATTTTGTACCAGGCGGTGAACTCGGGCATGTTGGCATACCACAGCAGCATATATTGGCTGTAAGCGATGTAGCCCCAGAAAAAGACGAACGCAAACAGCAGCTTGCCCAGGTCATGCTGATGCTCCACGCCCACGCCCGGCAACCTCCCCTTGCCCGACAGCCACAGCACCAGCAAAATCACCATTGAAAGCGACCCGACCACGCAACCGGAAAAGTAATACACGCCGTAAATCGTGCTGTACCACTGCGGGTTGAGCGACATCAGCAGATCGAACGACGCCAGCGTCAGCGTGAGGGCAAACAGCAGTGTCAGCAGCGGCGCCCGTGATTCCATTTGCGAGGTCAGCGTCCAGTCGCTGCTTTGGTCCTGCTTGACGCTCTGTTTCCAGAACCACCAGCCGACCAGCGCCCAAATGCCCAGGTACACCGCCCATCGCCCGACGAAAAATCCCTGATTCAGCCAGGGGCGTTTTTTCATCGTGAAATCGTCCAACTGCTGATGCCTGTAACCGGGCACCACCGCTGCGTGTGAATCGACGGCATGATCATCACCATGCGGTGCAGCAGTGATGACCGGGCCTGCCGCGGCATGGTCATGCGCATCGTGTTGGTGATCAGCGGCTGCCCCCATCGGCAGCGGCAGTGGCGGTTCATGATGTTCCACCTTGGCCGACAGCGGGCGTGCCCAGGGGTAAATGTCACCCTGCCCCATCATGACCGACGTGGCGATGGGTAAAAACAGCACCGCCACCAGCAGCAGGTTCGCAGCCATGGCTTCGGGCAAACGGCGCAACAGCACCGACCAGCCGGAGCGGAACAGGTGTTGAATCAACACGAAGAACAACGCCCCCAGTGCCAATGACAACACAAAGGCAAACGCCACCAGGTACGCCAGCATCACCCGGCGCAGCCCATCCCCGGCCAGCAGCGCATGCGCCACCGCTGCCGCAAAGCCGACCACCGCCATGCCGACACCCACCCGGTTGAGTGAACCGCGCAATTCGCCCAGTTCACTGCGGTAGTCTTCAGGTTTCACCGTCCCGTGCGCTGCCAAGTTTTGTCTCCATGGATGCGACTCGACCCAACCGTTTTTTCAATCCACATGGTCGGTGATGGATAATGGATAATTGATGATGGATAATGTTCAAAGCAACGGAAAACAGGCCGTAAACCTACTCTGCACATCATCCATTATCCTTTATCCTTTATCCATCGATTCACCACGACGGTTTCATTTCCACCCGCTGGCCTCACCGTAACTTATCCCGCTCCGCAGCCGGCACATCCTCCAGCGTCGCATGTTGTGAGCGTTGCAAAGCCCGTACATACGCCACGATCGCCCACCGGTCATGCACGTCAATCTGCGAACCATATGCGGGCATGTTGCGAATGCCGTTGCGAATGCTGTTATACAGGTGGCCCTCGACCCGTCCGCGAATTTCCTCCGTGTGCAGGTTCGAGGCCGGCACCCACTTGGGTTCTTCCTTTTCAATCGCCCTTTGATTCACCGGCCCATTCCCATACCCATCCACCCCGTGACAGGTCGCACAGTAAATGCTGTACAACTTCTGCCCCCGCTGCACAAAGCGCGTGTCAATGGTGAGCTGCTGCGGGAACCCGCTGAAATATTCGATTTCAAACCCGCCCTGGTTGTTGGCCTTGCGCACAAAGCCCCGTTCCAAATGGTCATCCTCCGCGAGCATTCCCCGTGCCACGGTTCCGGGGGCCGGCGGCCTCATCCCCCGACCATCCACAAACACCGAACTGGCGCTCTGCGGCAACACCTTGGGCTGAACCCCCATGTCCTGAAAAATGTGTACCCGGGGTTTGTCCTTCTTGCTGAACCGCACTTGTGCGATGATCGCCAACGGCACAAACGACAGCGCAATCAAAATCGCCAGCCCGCTCACCATCCAAAACGGCGGAGCACCCAGGCGCAATTCCGCCTTCAGCCGGGCGGGCGTGGGTATCGGAAAGCGTTCTTTACTGCCAGATGTCATACATTCATTCCACGGACTACGATCAATTCATTGACTCAAACCCCAATCGCCCGACAAGAAATATCACCACAGAGACACCGAGTTCACCGAGCAGAAAAAATCAACAACCAAACAAAACTCTTTTACTCACATGTTTCTGTTTCCTCTGTGTCTCTGCGCCTCTGTGGTTAATCTTCTTCCATCACCGTTTCAATGGCCCTGGCACCGGTTGCTTCGAGCAGTGCCTGCGTCGTCGTGGCATCGAATTTCGGGTCCGTCGTTTCGATCACAATGAAAAACCGGTCGTTGGTCACCCGCTTGAATCGCTTGCTCGTGTGCAGCGGGTGGTACAACATCGGCAACTTGTTCAATGCAAACATACCCAATACCGTGCCCATCGCCGCCAGTAACACCGTGGTTTCGAACACGATCGGAATGTTGGCCGGCAGACTGATCATGGGCTTGCCGCTGATCAGAAACTCATAGCCCTGAAAGCTCGCAAAAATACCCGGCATCGTCCAGCCGTTGATCCAAATCACCATCCCCAAACCGCCCACCAGCCCGGCCAGACCGTGCAGCAGCGTGATCCAAGGCAGCACCGTCGGTTTCACCCCCATGGCCTTGTCCATGCCATGCACCGGGAAGGGCGTGTGTACGTCCCACACCGTGTACCCGGCATCGCGCACCTTCACCGCCGCTGCCATGATGCTGTCCACATCGTGATACTCAGCCAACAGCGCAAACGGTTTGCTTGCCGATGCTGCCGTCGTCGGGTTGTCATGCGTGTCGGTCATGTGCGTGGCTTTGTGCAAATAGTCTGGTTCGTAAGGTCTCGTTGCATTCGTAACTTGTGGCTAGGTGCTAGGTGCTAGGTGCTAGGTGCTAGGCAGATTGTATTGGTATATATA
>CAZJMK010000035.1:0-42454 GCA_964547135.1 uncultured Phycisphaeraceae bacterium
AGCTGACGCTCAATGGTTTGTCGCTGCGGAAGATTGAGGAGTGATGGGGTGGAAGAAGGATGGGTGGGTGTGAACGATCATGACGCCGAGCCCTTCAGGGCCGGATGTTTGCGTGCGAAATCCGGGGCTGAAGCCCTCGGCGTCATTGGTTATCTGAAAACCAGTGTCCGTGTGGGCAGGGTTGCCAGGTGCAAAGTGGTTCGTATTTTTTCCGCCAGGGATTGGGCGGTGTGGTCGTCGGGGGTGAGTACAAAGAGCGTCGAACCCGAACCGGTGACATGCACACGGTAAGGGGCAAGTGATTGCACTTGCTCGCGCACCTGACGCAAGGCGGGGGTGACGTCACAAGCGGGTTCCGCCAGGTCGTTAAAGGGGGCATCATGTGGTAACAAGGGTTGTGCAGCAAGTTGACGAATACGCTGGGCATCAGGCTGACGGTCGGGTGAGGCAAGGGTGCGGTCAAAAGCCTGGTAAACCTGACCGGTGGGTGTGCCGAAGTCGGGGAAAATCAGCACCATCGATAAGGCATGTCGCATCGGCAGAGGCTGGAGTGTTTCACCCAGACCGGTGACCAGGCTGCTTGGCTGACCCTGTGCGACGGTGATGAAAAAGGGAACGTCACTGCCCAGTTGCAGCGCCAGGTTGATCAGGGCTGGTGCATCGAGTTGTAGTTGGAAAAATTGGTTGAGGGCGATGAGGGTGAAGGCTGCGTCACTGGACCCGCCGCCCAGGCCTCCGCCGGAGGGCACGGTTTTGCGCAGGGTCAAATGAATCGGGAGCGAGCGCCCCGTGTGTTGCTCCAGCAATCGATGGGCCCGCACGCACAGGTCTTTTTCAATGGGCCAATCGACCGTGAGCTTGCGCGGACATTGCGGGGTAAAGGATAGGTCATACGTACTGTTGTCGTCGGCAGCGGGTTGAATGGAAAGTTCATCCCCCAGTTGCAACGCGACCATCCAACTGGCGATCGGGTGATACCCCCGGCCCTTGGGCGGTTGCGGAGCGCCGACGGATAGTGCCAGGTTGATTTTACAGGGGCAGTGGTAAATCAAAGGTGTGATCGGAGCATGGTTTTCGAAATTGCGAGGGTATCAGGTTGGCATCGATTGCAACGAATGAAGCGTAACCCCAAAACGGTTTTACAGCACATTGGAATCAAGTGGCTGGGGGCTGGTGGCTGGGTGCTGGGCAGAATTGATGATGTTTGTTTTGCCCAGCACCCAGCTACCAGCCCCTAGCTCCTTTTTTTTCAATGGTTTCGCAACGGCAGTTCCACCACTTCCATCGCTACCGTTTCCGTCGCATGATGGGTGGCGGGAACGCTTTGGGTCGTGCCGGCGGCATCGAGTGTCACCAGCACCGGCTGACGCATCACCTGCCCCAAATGAGCCACCGGGACCACCTGCGGCTTATTCAACTGCGAGGTCGTCGAAGTTTGCTCATCCTCCAAATCATCAAGTGATTGAAACTGACGATCCACCATCGCGAGTGTGCTATTGGCATCCAGCCCGCTGGTGATGCAACCATGCAGTAGCGCAAACAATTGCAACGCACGTTCATGGGAGTGAAACTGCTGCGCCCACTTTTCAATCAGGCGTTGCACCACCCCCGGCAGGGTTGCCTGCGTCACAGCGGTGGTTGTCGCCGCATCGTTGGCCACGTGATGCAGCCAGAAGAGCAGCGGGTAGCGGTTGCCTGCCTGCACGGCACACTGATGATAAAGCAGGGCACTGTCACGCCAGTTGCCGCCTGAATCGAGCACATGCAAGGCTGGTTGCAGGTCCAACTGCGCCAGTTCGGTGAGCAGGTCGCGCTTGTCACGAAAGTATCGATAGATCGAACCGACGGCACAGTTCATTTCACCAGCGATTCGGCGAATGGTGGTGCCATCGTAACCATGCTGATCAAAACTTCGCCGGGCGGCCTGCAATATTTCGCTGCGACACAACATCGGCCCGGGGGCGGGCGGTGGTACATCGTCAGCAGGTTGATTGGCGTTGTCGGTCATGTTGAAACACCACCTCCGTGTGATCGTTGCATCATCGTCAACCGGCTGCGGCTGTCAAACATAAAAAAAATGGAAAGTTTTCCACCGGTTATTCATTATGATGCACGCATGGCAAACGCATCCGACATTCGCCTTTTGGTGTGCGATATCGACGGTGTACTGACCGACGGCTCGATACTCGTGGCTGACAACGGACTGGAACTGCGGCGCTTTCACGTGCGCGATGGATTGGGCATCAAACTGGCGCAGGAACAGGGCCTGCTCATCGGTGTGATTTCGGGGCGCTGCACGCGCTCAGCCACGCTGCGCCTGCATGGGCTGGGTATTGGTCACATCATGCAGGGACAAAAGGACAAGGGCATCGCGCTGCAATTGCTGTGCGAACAGGTTGGCGTGACAGTGAAGCAGGCAGCATTTTTGGGGGATGATTTGATTGATTTGCCGGCGATGATGCAGTGCGGTTACCCGATGGCGGTGGGTGATGCGGTGGAGGAAGTGCGCAAGGTGGCCAAGTGTGTCACCCAAGCCCCCGGCGGACGCGGCGCGGTGCGCCAAGCCATCGAGCACCTTTTGCAGGCCCAGGGCAAATGGTCAAAGGTGGTCGAAAAGTTTTTACGATGAAGTTTGGCGTAGCCCAGCCCCCCCCGGACGCCCTCGGCTGAGTGAATCACTGTGCCGCGGTTGCGGCAGGGGGTTGACGTGTCATAAATTAAAACACGATCAATTTAATAGATAAAACTTGATTTTTTGGGCATGCCTGCTATCATTGTCGCACTTAATCATCAAAACGCCTAAAAACAATGGGTTTTTCGAGGCGCATTATTGAAACGATTGAATCACGATTAAAAAAGTCGTAAAAAAGGAGTTTGGCATGAGTGTCGCGCAGAAGGCCACCAACATCACCTGGCACGAAGGCAACGTCACCCGTGAAGAACGGCAAAAAAACCTGGGGCAAAAAGGCGTCACTTTGTGGATGACCGGGTTGTCCGCCAGTGGCAAATCGACCATTGCAGTGGCGTTGGAACAGGTGCTTTTGCAGCGCGGGTTTCGTGCCTATCGCCTCGATGGTGACAACATCCGTATGGGCTTGAATAAAAACCTGGGGTTCTCTGCGGAGGACCGTGCGGAAAACATTCGTCGTATCGGTGAGGTCGCCAAGTTGTTTTCCGATGCCGGGCTGATCACGATCACCAGTTTTATCAGCCCGTACAAAGCTGACCGTGACAACGTGCGCAAGTTGCATGACGAAGCCAAGCTGCCGTTTGTGGAAGTGTTCGTCGATCTGCCGATTGAAGTGGCGGAGCAGCGCGACCCCAAGGGGCTTTATAAGAAGGCACGGGCGGGTCAGATCAAAGGGTTCACCGGCATCGATGACCCATACGAAGCACCTGTCAACGCGGAACTTCACCTGCGTACCGATCAGTTGTCGATTGAAGAGAGCGTGCAACAGTTGTTGACGTTGCTGGAATCGCGCGGGTATTTGAGTGTGTGAAGTGAAGTGGCCAAGTGGTCAAGTGTAGAAAAAACACCTATGACGCCGAGGGCTTTAGCCTCGGATTGCTTTCACTCATTCAAATGCAAACATCCGGCCCTGAAGGGCTCGGCGTCAATCACGCGTGGGTGCCGCCGATGTCTTCAGTGGCTTTGTCAACCCAGCCGAGGGCGGCTGGGCTACAACGCAATTACGAGAATGTGGCACCGCCGCCCACGGCGGTGTTTTTTATGTATACCCCAGCCGAGGGCGGCTGGGCTACAACGCAATTACGAGAATGTGGCACCGCCGCCCCCGGCGGTGTTTTTTATGTATACCCCAGCCGAGGGCGGCTGGGCTACAAGACAAAACCTACGTGCTGGCGAATGCATCACACCTGCTCTACGATGTTTGCTTCAATCATCCAATTGAGGCACGCATGAAATATGTCATTCTGATTGCCGACGGCGCAGCCGACCACCCACTCACAGAACTGGGCGGGAAAACCCCTTTTGAAGCGGCGCGCAAACCCAACACCGACCGCATCAGCCTGATCGGCCGACAGGGCACGGTCGTCACCACCCCGGCAGGCATGCCCTGCGGGTCGGATGTGTGTTCGATGTGTCTGCTGGGCTACGACCCCAAACAATATCACAAGGGTCGCGCGCCGCTCGAAGCCGCGGCGATGGGGTTGGACCTGACACCTGATGATTGGATTTTTCGGGTGAATTTGGTGACGGTGATCGATGGCAATATGCAGGACCATTCCGCCGGCCACATCAGCAGTGATGAGGGGCGCCGGTTGTTGGAGGATTTTGCCAAACGGATGGAACTGCCGGGCATGTTGCTGTACCCGGGGGTGAGTTATCGCAACATCATGGTGGACGTGTCCAACCGCAGCGGGCAACAGGGGCGCGACTGGTCGGAGTTGAAGACGACCCCGCCGCATGATGTGCCGGGCGAACCGATGCGCAAGTATTTGCCGGTGGGCGGACCGAATGCGGAGTTGTTGCAGCGGATGATTGCGGAAAGCGAAGTGTTTTTCCGTGAGCATGAAATCAATCACACGCGACGTGAACTGGGCGAGTTGCCTGCGACGCATGTTTGGCCCTGGGGGCAGGGGCGCAAGCCGGTGATACCCAGTTTTATGTCGCGTTACGGGATCAAGGGGGCGATGATCACAGCGGTCGATTTGCTGGCGGGCATCGCGGCGTTCATCGGCTGGGACCGGTTGGACGTACCCGGACAAACCAGCTATCACGACACCGACTACGCCGCAGCCGGTCGGCATGCGCTGCAGGCACTTGAACAATACGATGTGGTGTGTGTACACATCGAAGCGCCCGACGAGGCGTCACATGCAGGCGATGCAGCGACGAAGGTGGCGGCGATCGAGGCGATGGACAGTCACGTCGTCGGCCCGGTGCTGGACGGTTTGATGAAACAGTACGCTGACGGTTGGCGAGTGTTGTATCTGCCCGATCATTACACAGCGGTGTCAACCCGCAAACACGATCCGACCCCGGTGCCGTTTTGCATGGCTGGAACCAAGGTGCCCAACCTGGTCGGCAAACCGTTTCATGAAAAGCACGCCGGCGAAAGCGACCTGCACATCAGGTTCGGCCACGAGTTGATGGAATATTTTCTGGCCAGCGGATTGGGATGAAGAGCATGGATCATGGATGATGTATGAATGGATAATGTCGAGACAAGACAAAGCTGACGTCGGCGTCTTTCTCCGAACATTATCCATCATCCTTTATCCATTATCCATCAGGGCGTCAGCACCAGTTTGCCAATGTGCTGACCGGTTTCCATCACCTGTTGGGCGTTTTGCACATCACTGAGTTTGAATTCACCGGCGATGTGTTGCTTGTAACTGCCGTCGGCAAAGCCCTGCAAAATATGTTCACAGCCGGGTTGCCAGTGGGTGCGGCCAGCGGTGACCAGTTCGGTCAAGGCCCAGCCGCGGATGGCAGCGTGTTTACGAATCAGGGGGGTGACATCGACCTTGTCGGGTTTGCCCAGTAGTCCGTAAACGTAAATCGAGCCGTGCTGTGCAAGACAGCGAATTTCGGTTTCAAGGTAAGCCCCGGCTGCGACGGGATCGAAAAACACGTCAATGCCGTGGTCATTGGTGATGGTTTTGATGTCCTTGTACCAGGGCAGCGGTTTACCGTCGTCGCCGACGGTGACAATGACATGGTCGTAGGCACAGGTGGGCAGGGCTTTGATGGCGGCAACCTTGCTCTGACGGGTGGTTAAACCGAGGGCAGTTCCGCCATGTTTTTTGACGATTTGGGCGGCAGCCAGGGCAACGGCGCTGGAGGCGGCAGGCATGGCGACGATCATGCCCGGTTGAAGGTTGTGCTTCCATACCAGTGCGCCCCAGGCAGTCAGGTACGGCAACCAAAGTGCGCCCAATTGATTGTCAGGGATGTTGGCTGGTGCGAGGAACGTGCCCTCTGCGGCGCAGACGTAATGACAGCGATACGTACCCCCGGCTCCGCCTGCGGACAAACGTGGCACATCGGGGGCGATGATGACGCGGTCGCCGACCTTGCGGGTGGTGACGCCGGTGCCGATGGCTTCGATGATGCCGCCGCCTTCAAGGCCGGGTGAAAACGGGGGGTCGCCGGAGGACAGGCGATACATGCCCTTGCGCGCCATGAGGTCGGCGTGGTTCATGCCGATGCTGGTGAGGCGAATGAGCACCTGACCGGGGCCGGGCTGGGGCAGGGGTTCGGTGATGAGTTTGAGGTTTTCGATGCCGCCGAATTGCTCGACGATGACACGCTGACAATGGGGCTGACTCATGTCGTGTTCCGTTCTGTATTGGTGGGTGTTGAGGCAGTGCGATTGTGGGGGTATTTGATGAAGGGGTCAAGTGGTGGAAGAAGTGGCCGAGTGGTCGAGTGAAAGGCACGCCCTCACCCTGCCCTCTCCCGGCGGGATAGGGGGCGGAACCAAGCCAAGAACGAGGCTGGCAAGCCGAGGGCTTGGGTATTCGGGGAAGTGGCCGAGTGATTGTACAGGGTTAGCGCCGCGATTTATCGCGTTGGTTGATCAGTTGGTCGGTGAGTCGGTTAATCGGCCAGAGCGAAGACCATTCTATCCGAGTAACCGATTCACTGACTCACCGATTAACGACGCCGACAGACGCGATCAATCGCGGCGCTAACAAAAAAGCGCCGACACCAAGCGTCCGCGCTAAACATGGATGATCACTCCATGTGTTTGCGCCTTGTCATCGTCAATCCCCTAGAATCTGCTCGCCATGACTGCACGCAAAACAACGTCAACATCGACCCAACGAGCACCCCGCAAGCCAACCAAACGCGACAGCAGCATCAGCACGGTCGCACTGGTGTCGCTGGGCTGTCCGAAAAATTTGGTGGACAGTGAAAAAATGCTGGGGTTGCTTGCGGAGGAAGGGTTGATACTGGTCAGCGACGAAGCACAGGCCGATGCCATCGTCATCAACACCTGCGGCTTTCTCGAAGCGTCGAAGGAAGAATCACTGGGCGAAATCAAACAGGCAGCCGAGCGTAAGCGCGCGGGTACGTGCAAACGGCTGATCGTGGCGGGGTGTCTGGTGCAGCGACATCGCGCCAAAATGCTGGAGTGGTGCCCCGATATCGACGCCCTCATCGGCGTGTTTGACCGTGACCGCATCGTCGAAGCTGTGCGACCGGTGACGTTACAGGCACCTTCCAAAAAAGCGCGCGAGGCGGAGGTGCTGCCCTTGCCGGTGTATTCGTCGATTGCGGGCAATGCGGTGATCGCTCGTCGTGAACGTGACCTGACCACGACGCAGGCCCCCGGTTATTTTGAAAGTGATGCAGCCCGACTTCGGCTCACGCCCCGGCATTATGCGTACCTGCGCATCAGCGAAGGTTGCAATCAGAATTGCGCCTTTTGCACCATACCCTCGATTCGCGGAAAAATGCGCTCAAAACCACCGCAAGCGTTGCATCGTGAAATGCGCGAGTTGCTCGCCGATGGCACGTTCGAGTTCAACCTCATCGGACAGGACACCACCAGTTACGGACACGACATTGGGTATCACGGTGATGGCGAAGGTTTGGCGGGCATGTTGCGCGGATTGGATGCACTGCTGCGTGAGCAAGGCGGCGATGCGCCCGGCTGGCTGCGTTTGATGTACGCATACCCCTCGTGTTTCACCGATGAAATGATTGATGCCCTGGCGCAGTGTGCGACGGTGGTGAAGTACATTGACATGCCCTTGCAGCACATCAGCGACCCGGTGCTGACACGCATGCGCCGGCATACCAGTCGAAAGTTGATTGAAACCCTCCTGGAAAAACTGTATCGCCGCATACCGGGCCTGGCGGTACGCACCACGTTTATTGCCGGCTTTCCCGGTGAAACGGATGCACAACATCATGAGTTGATCGAATTCATTCGCAATGCCCCCGGCGGCGGTTTTGCGTCCGCGGGAGTGTTTCCCTATTCACCCGAACCGGGAACCCCCGCAGGCACCCTGCACGCCCGTGGTGAAGCTGTACCTGCGGAACTGGTGGAAGAGCGGGTACGTGAGTTGTATGAAGCGCAACAAATGGTGGTGTTGACGCGACATGAAAAAATGGCCAAGGCTCAGCCGGAGGTGGAGGTTTTGATTGATGCGGTGAAGCGTGGGGAGTCGAAATCAAAATCGGTGGCTGCGGAGGAGGCGGGTGAAAGTCGTGTGCCGACGCAGGGACGTTTGTATGTGGGGCGCACGTATCAGCAGGCCCCGCAGATCGATGGCGTGACCTATGTGGTGAGCAAACAGAAACTGGCAGCAGGTGAACTGGTGCGCTGCCGGGTGACCGATTTTGATGGGTATGACCTGATCGCGCAGCCGATGGATGATTTGCAAAGACGCATGAGTTTGAACGTGCTGCGGTGAAGTGGTCAAGCGTCGGAACCAAGCCGAGTACGAGCGGCGCAGCCGCGAGGGCTCGGGTATTGAATGGGTTAATCGGTGGGTTAGTTCATCGATTACTCGATCAGAACTGCTGTTGCACTTGCCGATTAACCGACTCACCGACCAACCGATTAACCAAAGCTGATCAGACGCGACAAGTCGCGGCGCTAACCAGCACGCCGACGCCAAGCGTCCGCGCCGTACATATACGATCATGCTTTCACTTTTCCCCGTTACAATCAGTTCATGGCTTACGAAGACTGGTATGAAAAAGGTTTGCGGTTCACCTGTACACAATGCGGCAATTGCTGTTCGGGGCCGCCGGGGTATGTGTGGTTTACGTCGGAAGAAGGTCACGCGATTGCAAAGCACATCGGGTTGAGTTACGAGCAGTTTTTGGAAAAACACGCGGTGCTCAAGGGGCGGGCCTGGTCGCTGCGTGATCACGAAACAGCATATGGCCACGATTGCACGTTTCTGGTGCGTGATGACAAGGGGCAGGGGCGTTGTTCGATTTATGAAGAGCGACCGATGCAATGCCGAACCTGGCCCTTCTGGCCGGATAACCTGCAAAGCAAAACGAGTTGGCGACAGGCGGCTGCACGCTGCCCTGGCATGAAGGCAGGCATGGAGGGTAACGGCCAGTTTTACCCGGTGGAGCAAATTCGAATTGTTCGTGATCGGATGTTGCCGACAGGATGAAAGTGGCCAAGTGGTCGAGTGGCCAAGTGGCCAAGTGGCCGAGTGGTCAAGTCAAAAGCAAATAAACCAGTGATGGCCGAAGGCTCAGGGTATTGGGCGGCGAATGATTGCGACAGAGGGAACCGTATCGTGATCGATGACACATCATCAAACCCTTGGCGGATTTGGCGACAGGCGGCGGAGCAGCCCGTAGTCGATGCGGCATTGCGTGGTTTGTATGAACGTGTGGCGGAAGCGGTGCAGCGTCAGGGGCCGGTGTGCTGGGCATCGGGGCGATGTTGTCATTTTGAAACCTATGGGCATCGGTTGTACGTCACCGGGTTGGAAATTGCATGGGTGTTACAGCATGTAACCAAGCCAACCGAATTAATCGATGTTGTACCACGGGTTGAAACGACGCCTGAATTCGATGGTTGCCCGTTTCAACAGGGTCATCTTTGCGGCATGCACGCACATCGCCCGCTGGGTTGCCGATTGTTTTTTTGTCAGCGAGGTACCGACTCGTGGCAGCATGAACTTTACGAAATCATGTTGGGGCAGCTTCGGCAAATTCATGATGAGTTTGGGTTGCCGTATCAGTACATGGAATGGCGCACCGGGTTGCGCGAGGCCGGTGGTTATTTGCGGAGTCGTGGGTGATCAAGCAGGGCGATCACTTCACTTGGGTGATGCACGATCACATCAGCACCTGCATCGCGCAGTTCAGCTTCATCACGAAAACCCCAGGTGGCGCCGACCGCAAAAAAACCAGCGGCTTGGGCGGTGAGCATATCGACGCGCGTGTCACCCAGGTACAACCAGTTCGCCGGCGCGATGTTCAGTTGGGCGGCGATTTGCAACGCACCGATCGGGTCGGGTTTCACGGCTGGTGCGCCCGGTTCATGACGATGACCGGCCACGGCTGCAAAACGCCAGCGCCCCAAACGCTGACGCACGGCGTGTTGCGTGGCGTGTTCGGGTTTGTTGCTCAGTACGGTGAGGGTGAGGTTGCGTCGAATCAGTTCATCGAGCATGTCGGCAATGCCGGGGTAGGGTTGGGTTTGGTCCAGCCCGTGTTGCATCAGGTAGGTTTGAAAAAGCGACAAAGCGTGTGCGTGCTGAGCAGCATGGTCGGGGCCTAGTATTTGCTCCACCAGCCAGGGGGCACCCTGACCAGCGAGGTAGCGGTAATCGCGCATCGGCCGCTGGGGCAGGTTCAGCGTTGCAAGCACATGATTGCCGGCTGAGGCGATGTCCGCCAGGGTGTCCAGCAGTGTGCCGTCGAGGTCGAACATCACTGCTTTGAATGCTGGTTTCATCGGCGCATGGTAACGAAAAACGATGGTGATGATGAGTCACGATAGCACAGGCGCTTTGCCAATGAATGCACAACGATTTAATCTGACGGAGGCTGGTTCAACCCCAACGCATGTGAGTCCGCCGATGATGGATGAAAAGCAGTTGCAGGGCATCGCTGACGCGCTGGCTCGCATCCCGCAAGGGTTGTACATACTCACCGCTCAGCACGAGGATCAGCGGATGGGCATTTTGGTGAGCTGGGTGCAGCAGGCCAGTTTCAAGCCGCCGATGGTTTGCGTGGCGGTGGGGAAGGGGCGGTCGATCATGCCCTTGATCAGTGAATCGCGGGCGTTCACATTGTGTCAAATACCCAAGGGTGATCGGGTGTTGCTGCGCAAGTTCGCAGGTGGGGGCGATTTGCAGGACGATCCGTTTTTGGGGATGGAGTTGTTGCAAGTCGGTGGTGCCAAGTCGCCGGTGCTGGCGCAGGCTTTATCGTATTTGTCGTGTGAAGTGGTTTGCCACATGGATATTGAGGGCGATCATGATTTGTTCATCGGGCAGATTCGCCAGGCCGGGTACATTGCCGGGGAACCGCATATTCATCAGCGTGAAAACGGGCTGAAGTATTGATGATGCGCCTAACATCAAGGCATGACGACCACGCATGATTTGCCCGTAGCCATTGACGATCCGATCAACGCACGCATTTTGTCGGTATCGGAGGACCGCATCAGTGGGTTTCATATGCACCCGTTTACGGAAATCGCCCGGTTGGCGGAATTGGATGAAACGGTGGTACTGGAGCGCATTGCCGCGATGTTGCGAGGCAACACCATTCGCCGGGTGAGGCAGACGCTCATGGCCAACAACCTGGCGGCGGGGGCGTTGGTGGCCTGGCAGATACCCAACGACAAACTCAACAGTGCGTTTGATTTTTTTCATCAGCAGGACCCCTTTTCAGGGCACGTGGTGATTCGCACCACGGATCGTGACACCCCCGGTTCGAGTTATCGATTGTGGACAACGGTGAAGGTGCCGCAGGGCTTTTCATTGCAAAAGCACTGTGAATGGCTGGCTGGGTATGTCGAGGCACAGGCGTATCGGCTGATGCCCGCGAAAAAATTGTTTGCGCTGGGCGTGGGGCATTTGCGACGACGCAGCCTGGAACCCGGCGCAATGAGCGATGAACCGGGTCGGGTGATTGATATTGATGAAGTCACCCTGAAAGCGGAACAGTGGCAGACACTGGTGGCCCTGAAACGTGAATTCACAGCGGATGAAATCACCCATGAACCGTGGCGCAAACGCGCCGATGAAGCGGGTTTGAGGTATGAACAGTTTTGTGTGATCGCTGATGAACTTGCCAGGCGGGGCATACTCGGCCGATTTTCGACGTTTTTGGAACATGTCAAGCCGCTGGCCGACGGACAACGGGTGACCCGGTTCAATGGGCTGTTTCACTGGGCGGTGCCGACGGGGCGTGAGTTGGAAGCGGGCAAACAGGTCGGGCGATTTCACATTTTGACCCATGCGTACTGGCGTGAAGGCGGGCCTGAGTTCAACCACGTCAACATCATGGCCGTGGCGCACGGCATGGAAAAACCGGCGCTGCTCGAACACAAGGCGGCGATTGATGCGCACCTGGCGCAGGTGGGTTTGCCGATTGGTTACACGAATGTGTTTTGGGGCGGGCGCAGTGAAATCAAACCGTCGGAAATCGCCCCGGTGGAATACGAACGCTGGTGTCAGCGGATGAACATCGATGGTCAGAAAATGCGTGGTTAGCAAGCGAGGCTGATTGTTGACGTGTGCCGGAAAGAGATTCACCACAGAGACACAGAGGCACGGAGATAAGTGTTGGTCAAGTGAAAGAAATCAAGCCAAGAACGAGGCTGACAAGCCGAGGACTTGGGTATTGCGAAGGATCGTGTCACAAAAGTTGGCTTGAAATGAACTGGTTACAATCAAGCAAAGAATGATCATTTGCCGCAGAGAACGCAGAGCACGCAGAGAACGCTGAGTAAAACCCAGGCAGGCAATAAAGGGTTTGAAATTGGAGACTTGATTTAATTTTTGATATGCGTAGCAGTGAACGCGGTCATGGTTGGTTGGAGTGATGTATATTGCTCTGCGTTCTCTGCGGTGAATCTTTTTTCATCGTGCATGGATTATTAATCACAGAATTCACTGAATCGGAAAGCAAATACGGAGTTTTCAGAACATGCCCATTACCATCACCATGCCCCGGCTGTCGGACACGATGCAGGAAGGCACGCTCAACAAGTGGCACGTCAAGGTCGGCGACAAGGTCAAGTCCGGCGACATACTGGCGGATGTCGAGACCGACAAGGCCACCATGGAATTGCAAGCTTTTGACGATGGCACGGTAGCCGTACTGTCGGTGCAGGAAGGGCAGACCGTCGCAGTGGGTAAGTTGATTCTGGTACTGGCGGGTGAGGGTGAAAGCGTGGAACAGGCAGCCGGCGCAGCAGGTGATAGTGGGGGCGAAGCCAGCGGCGCAGGGTCGGCGGTGAATGCGAATGGTGCGGATGAAGGCGACGAAGCGAGCAGTGACGACGAGGATGACTCATCCGGCGGCGGCACGGCCACGGCTGTCGCCACGGGCGGCAAAGTCAAAGTCAGCCCGCTGGCACGCAAATTGGCGGAAGACAAGGGCGTTGATGTCACCACACTCACCGGCTCAGGCCCCGGGGGTCGCGTGATCAAACGTGATGTGTTGGCAGCGGCAGGGGGGCAACCCTTGGCGGGCAAACCCGCAACGGCTACGAGCAGCGCACCGGCAGCAGCGCCTGTGACCCCAAGTAAAACCACGATTCCCGCACCCGAACCCCTTCGCCCCGTGGCAGCATTGGAAAGCAAGCTCATCGCGCTCAATTCGATGCGCAAAACCATCGCGCGCAGGCTCGTCGAATCGAAAACGACGATACCGCATTTCACCGTCACCGTCAGCGTCAACATGGACCCGCTGCTGGCCCTGCGCGAAACCCTCAACGGGCAACTGGCTGGTCAGGGCATCAAACTGTCGGTCAATGACTTTATCGTGCGGGCGGCGGCGCTTGCGTGTGTGCAGCACCCGGTGGTCAACAGTTCATGGACTGAGCAGGGCGTGCAACAGCATGGCACGGTCAACATCGGCGTGGCGGTGTCGCTGCCTGATGAAAAAGGTGGCGGGTTGGTCGTGCCGGTGATACGGGATGCACAGAACAAAGGGCTGCGCTCGATCAGCAGCGAAACCAAGGCCTTGGCGGAAAAGGCACGCGGCAAGGGTTTGACGGCACAGGACATGGCCGAGGGAACATTCACGCTTTCGAATTTGGGGATGTTCGGGGTGGAACATTTTGAAGCGATCATCAACCCGCCCCAGGCAGCGATACTGGCGGTGGGGTCGGCGGTCAAAAAACCGGTGGTGCGCAATGATCAGATCGTGATCGGACAGGAAATGACCTGCACCCTGTCAGCGGACCATCGCGTGATCGATGGGTCGGTGGCGGCGACGTACCTGGCGACATTACGGCAATTGCTGGAAAACCCGGCGGCATTGCTGGTGTGATGGGGCGCCCCACGGTTCATAAAAAGGATTTCAACACAGAGGGCACAGAGGAACTGGGAGCTGGGAGCTGGGGGCTGGGGGCTGGGAGCTGGGAGCTGGGAGCACACAAGCCTGTATGATTTGCCTAGCCCCTAGCCCCTAGCCCCTAGCCCCTAGCCCCTAGCCACATGGAATTTAGTGTTGATACTCGGCTTTGATATTGCACTCGAAGTCATCAGTGTTCAGGGAACAAGCAACCATGCGTATGGTGTTTTTGGGTGCGGGGGAGTTTGGTTTGCCGACGTTGGCGTGGTTATGCACTGAGCATGAGGTGGTGGGGGTGGTGAGTCAGCCGGATAAGCCGGCGGGGCGCAAGCGGGTGCTGACACCGACGGCCATTGCACAGTTCGCACTCGAGCGCAGGCTGCCCTTACTTCGGGTGGAAAACATCAATACCGCGGAGGGGATTGAACAATTGAAGGCGATGCGGGCGGAGGCATCGGTGGTGATTGCGTTTGGGCAGAAGTTGTCGCCGGGGGTGATCGAGGCGGGGGGCGGGCTGGTGGTGAATTTGCATGCGTCGCTGTTGCCCAAGTACAGAGGGGCAGCACCGATCAACTGGGCGATGATTGAAGGCGAAAAAGAAACAGGCGTATCGGTGATTGGATTAGCGCAACGGATGGATGCAGGGTTGGTGTATGCGCAGGTGCGAGCGGCGATTGATCCGTTGGAGACAGCAGGGGAGTTGCATGATCGATTGGCGAGAATGGGGCCGGGGGCGATTGGGTCGGTGTTGCGTGATTATCAACAAGGGGCGTTGCACGGAGTGGCGCAGGATGAAAGTCTGGCAAGCAAAGCGCCGAAGTTGAGCAAAGCGGATGGTTGGGTGGATTGGGGTTTACCAGCGGAACAAGTGGTGGCCCGGATACATGGGTTGACGCCCTGGCCGGGGGTGCGGGTGAACTGGGTGCGTGGTGATGGGGGAGCGGTGCAGGAGTTGATATTACGAAGGGCGAAGGTGATGGAGGGAGTGAGCGCGGGACAGGTGGAACCGGGCGGGGTGCTGGAAGGGGGATGTGTGGCGACGGGGGCGGGGCCGGAGGCGGGGGTGGTGCGGTTGTTGGAGGTGCAGAAACCAGGCGGAAGGGTGCTGGGGATGGATGAGTTTTTACGGGGGCATGAGTTTTGTGAGGGTGATCGGTTGGAGCGTGGTACGATGATATAGTCGATGGTTGCAATTCACCATTGAAGGCGAGCCAATTCGGGTATGCACAGGTTTTCTGGGAGCAAAATCATGATGCGACATTGCATGTGGATGTGCGGGTTGGTGATGCTGGTCGGCGGCTGGGCGTTGCCGGTTATGGCAGATGTGAGCAAGCGTTCCAGCAGCATTGAGCAGATCGAGTCGGACCTGCGCGAGATCGAACGGTTGCTGGGGGTGAACCAACAGCGCCAGGAAGAATTGGGTAAGCAGATCGAGGAGGCTGGGGTTGGACTCAAGACCGCGGAGGAAACCCTTGAGAACGCCCGTCGCAAGTTCGGGGAAGCGCGGGAGAGATTGGCAGCAGCGAACAGTCGGGTGGTGTCAGCGCAGGGCAAGCGGGATGAAATTGAAAAAAAGTTACTGGAGTCGATGCAGTCGGAATCGGGTTGGAAAATGGCCTTGATGCAGCTTCAAGGGGCTGAGGAGCAATGGCAGACCGAGCGCAGTCGTGTGTTGCAAGGATTGGCGGAGCAGACGGAATATAAAAACTTGCAGGGTTTGCTGCAGGATGCAAGGCAAAGGGCGGATGCGCGACTGGGGACGGGCGACCCAGCCCTTCGGATGACGGCTGGGGAAACCGCGCGCAGCCTGGAATCGCAGATCGGCAAACTCGAAGCGCAGGCTCTGGCGGAAGATCAGACGGCAGAGCAGGCTCAAAAGAAATTGGACGAGCGACGGGCGGAACGCGATCAACTGCAAAAAACGCAGTTGGAGCAGTTGAAACAGAAACCGGAGTACCGCGAAGCGACCGATGAGTTGGAAAAGACGCGGTCGGAGGTGGCACAGGCTCAGAAGGACCACGATCAGGCGAAACTGGAACAGGCCAGGGCGGAAACCGGGGCAAGTCGCGCCAGGGGCAAGTTGCAGGCCATGGAGGGAGGGTTGGTCAAAGCCCAGTTGGAGCAGAAAAAGTTGGAGGAAACGCAGACGAAGAAGCGCGAGGATTTATCGCGTGCCAGACGGGGGTTGCAATTGCTTCGTTGAGTGTCCCCATGAGCAGGTGCTTGCGCGTTGAACCGTGGATGTCGGATTCGGAAATGCTGGGTTATGAGCCGCGAACGGCAGTGAGCGGTGTATTTGAAGAACCACTCGCTTCCGCTCGTGGCTCTGAGCTACACCGGGTCACACCGCTGGGGGCGATGGTGCCACATCGAAAGAGACCCCAGCCGAGGGCGGCTGGGCTACATGGAAAGAGACCCCAGCCGGGGGCGGCTGGGCTACAAATGATGCGAGTTATCGCGGCGCTGACTGACGGGCGTTGGTCAATGGCTGAATCATGCGGCCAGGGCGAGTTTCTGGCGTTGCACACGGCGGCGATGGGGCGGGGTGAGGGTGGTCAGGTCGATGCAGGCCGCCTGCCAGAGTTTCACGGTGGCGGGTTCCAGCAGGGTGCGATGCTCGGCAAACCAGTTGAGCAACCCATTGATATCGACCAGTTCGCGGAACAACGGGTCGTGGGCCAACAGCATGAGTATGAACGCGCCCACCGCGGCACGCTCCTGCACCGTGCGGTCATCGGCATAGACAAACCCGACGCCAAGCGTGTCCGCTGACAACTGCCAGGCTTCCAGGTCGGGTGCCTGTGCCTGCATCCCTGCGAGTGCCTGTATCGCCCTTTCGTGAGCCTGATGCAGCTTGGTTTCAAGTGGTGAAGAAGAGGAGCCGGGGGAACCGGGGGAACCGGGGGAGCCGGGGGAACCCATGCCGTCGCGCAGCAGGTGGCTCAGGGCATGTGCCAGACAGGCGGTGGGCAGCGGGTCGTGGTCGATGGAGCCGTCGGACTGCTGCATGTCCAAAAGCTGGGCGAGCATGTCCTGTAAAATATTGGTGGGGCTGAAGGAAAGCTCAGCCACGCGCTGCAGAGCCAGGCCCAGGGCACAGGCAGGGTGACTGGTCAGACGCAAGCGCAAGGAGGAGGGAACCTCCAAACCGCGATGTTCGAGGATGGCGGACAACAAGGCCTCAAACCGACGGGCGTGAAAGTCACGGTTCAGTCGATGAATGCTCAGCATGGCAAGCCCCTGTGTTCGGGTTCCGTTCGGATACCCTATCATTTACCGAACACGATGGTTTGTCAAGTATTATTTTCAGGAAATGTTTAAAAAAGTGAAAAGTTACGGCGCTCACTTACAAGGACGGTTCGCGCGCACGATCACTTGCCCACCTCCCCGGCGAAAATATTACGCACCTTCGATTTGAACCCAACCCCCATTCTCACGTATTGTTATTGACATTTCGATCCTTAAGGAACCAAGCGCATGGCGACAGCTCACTCCCACGTGTCCGACAATCTGCAACTGGAATCGCAGACCGGCCAGATCAGTCTGCAAATCATCGCCACGCTGCTGGGCGGTGTGCTGCTCGTTTGTTCCATCTTCGCCCGCTTCCTTTTTGACAGTGAGTTTTACTACCAATCGCTGGGTCTGCTTTCGGCACTCTTGCTGGGCGTGCCGCTGATCTGGGTCGCCATCAAAGACCTGCTCTCCGGCCACATGCACATGAACGAACTGGTCGCCCTGGCGGTATTGGCTGCCATGGTGCAGGGCTGGTACACCGAGGCCGCAGCCATCGCCTTTTTCATGATTCTTTCCGTGCTGATCGAAAACCGTACTGCTTTGGGGGCAAGGGCCAGCATCGAATCACTCATTCGCATCACGCCCACCCGTGCCAGCAAACTGGTGAACGGCAGCGAAGTCGAAACCGAAGCCAAAGACTTAAAGCCCGGCGACATCGTGCGTGTCAAGCCCGGTGACAACATCCCTGCCGACGGTCGGGTGCAGGTCGGCAACAGCACGGTCAATCAGGCCAACATCACCGGCGAATCGATCCCCGCGGACAAACAGGAAGGCGATGAAGTGTTCGGCGGAACGATCAACCTCACCGGCGTGATGGACATCACCGTCACCAAAGCCGGAACCGATACCACGCTGGGCCGGGTGAAGGAAATGATTCTGCAAGCCGAGCGCACGCGCATTCCGATTGCCCGGTTGATTGACCGTTATGCTGCCTGGTACACGCCGACGATTCTGATGCTGGTGGGCATCACGCTGTTTTTCACGTTGCAGAGCGAGGTGGAGGATGCCTGGAGCCGGGCGATTTCGATGCTGGTGATTGCCTGTCCCTGTGCCCTGATTCTGGCGACGCCGACGGCGATGGTGGCTGCCTTGTCCAGTGCAGCTCGATTGGGTGTACTGGTGAAATCAGTGGTGGATTTGGAAGCTGCCCGCAATCTGACAGCCATGGTGTTTGATAAAACCGGCACACTGACCACCGGCCAGTTGCAGGTGACGCGCCTGTTCCCTGCACAGGGTGTTGAGCCTGCACAACTGCTCAAAAGTGCCGCGGCGGCGGAGCAGAACAGTCGTCACCCGGCTGCCCGTGCGGTGGTGGATGTGGCACGCAAAGCTCGCATCAAACCCGCGGACACGTCTTCGTTTGAGGAAGTGCCCGGACGTGGTGTGCTGGCCATGCTCGATGGGCAACAGGTGATCGTCGGTCGTGGCAACTGGATTGTTGAATCGCATGGGGCCACGTTGCAAGCGGGTGTCGCGGAGCAGATTCAAACCGCGATGAGTAACCCGGATTTGGAGGGGTTATCGGTGTTGTTCGTGGTGCAGGCGGGTCGCTTGCTGGGGTCGATCGGTTTGGAGGACAACACCCGTCCCGAAGCGGCACAAGCGATGGATGCTTTGCGTGAAAAGGGTTTGAAGGCCCTGATCATCGTCACCGGCGACCGTACCAGTGTCGCCAAGCGCGTGGCTGCGGCGATGCACACCGATTACCGGGCGGAGGTGCTGCCGCATCAGAAATTGGAAATGGTGGATGAACTCAAGGCCAAGGGTCACAAGGTCTGCGTGGTGGGCGATGGGGTTAACGATGCCCCCGCGCTGGCAGCGGGCGACATTTCGATTGCCATGGGAGCGGCAGGCAGCGACGTGGCCATTCACTCAGCCAACATCGCATTGATGAACAACAACCTCAACCGCATTCCGTTTTTGATTGAGTTGTCCAAGCGTACCAATGCGGTGATCAAGCAAAACCTGATGATCGGGGCGATGTTCATTGTGGTGTTCGAAGGTTTGGCGGCTGCGGGTTACATTCCGCCGATCATCGCGGCGATACTGCATGTGTTTTCCGGCTTGGTGGTGATTTTCAATTCCGCCCGTCTGGTCCGCGCCGGTGAAGACATTGAACACAGCGAGGCGGCGGCCCTGGCGCAGGCACAAAAGGGTTCGGGTTCACGGGCCGGCGGAACCGGGGGCAGTGGTGGTCAGCACCAGCACACCCACGACCATGATCACGGTCACGATCATGCCCATGATCACGGCCATCACCACGGCCACGACCACGGGAAACCCGCACTGGCGTAACGGGTAGGGTGGTCGAGCGATGTCAATTTCGAATGTCGAATATGTTTAGCGCGGACGCTTTGCGTCGGCGTTTGATGCCGTGCCCTTCAGGGCCGGATGTTTGCGGGTGAAATCCGGGGCTGAAGCCCTCGGCGTCAAAATGCCCAAGCCCTCGGCTTGCCAGCCTCGTACTTGGCTTAGCCAATTCGAAATCCAAAATTCGAATTCCGAAATTTTCATCATGGTGGGTCCGCTCGAAGACGCGCTTGACTCACCCTACAAAACTTGACCCCCGTGCGCGATGACACCTACGATGCGCTCCACGAAGCATCCGTGCGTTTGACACCGCTTCAAACATTCAACTTTGCACAAGGAGTTTCATCATGGCCTTTACGCTTCCCTCGCTGCCCTACGACTTTGCAGCCCTCGAACCGGTGATCGACACCACCACCATGCAGATTCATCATGGCAAACATCACAACGCTTACGTGACCAACCTGAACAAGGCGCTCGAAGGCAAACCGGAGTTGGAAGCCAAAACGTTGGAGGCACTCATCGGCGATCTGGCAGCGGTGCCGGAGGCGATTCGCCCGGCCGTGCGCAATAACGGCGGGGGTCACTGGAACCATGCCCTGTTTTGGACTTTGCTCGCCCCCAAAGGCCAGGGCGGTGAACCGACCGGGGCGCTCAAGGCAGCCATCGATTCCGAATGTGGCGGGTTGGCCAAGTTCAAGGAAGCCTTCGCCGATGCCGCGACCAAACGCTTCGGCTCCGGCTGGGCGTGGCTGTGTGTCAGGGATGGCAAACTCTGCGTCTGTTCCACCCCCAATCAGGACAACCCGATCATGAAGGGCGTGGCTGAGTGTCCGGGTACGCCGATTCTGGGGTTGGACGTGTGGGAACATGCTTACTACCTGAAATACCAGAACCGCAGGCCCGACTACATCACGGCTTTCTGGGACATCGTCAACTGGGCCAAGGTCGGCGAGCTTTACGCCAAGGCCAAGGGTTGAATCAACCAATCAGTGAATAAAAACAATGGTTCTGAAAGCCCTCTTCCGCAAGGAGAGGGTTTTTTGATACACGCCCACAGGCGGAGTGATTCGTCAGCCTGTGTCAGCAAAAAAACTGGTGGATATATCAACCTGCTGATAGCGATGGGGTCTAAAATCGGCTCGGTGAACCATGCAAAAAAATCGCACGGATGCAGTGACCGACCCGGACTTGAAAGCCATTTTGGATCGTGCCTTGGTGCAGGTGGGGGGTGACCCGGAGAGCGAAGCCGGGCTGATTGTGCGGGAATTGATGCACACCTCGCTCAAACTGTTGAAGGATCAATCCAACCTGGGCGAGTTGAAATTGATCAGTCGCAGTTTCAAGGAACTGCGTTATGCGCTCAAGGTGTTTCGACCTTATCGCCACCTACCGAAAATTTCGATTTTCGGCTCAGCTCGCACCCCTGAAAGTCACCCGCAGTATCAGGCAGCGGTGCAGTTTGGCAAATTGATTTCCGAGCGCGGCTGGATGGTGATCACCGGCGCCGGCGACGGCATCATGGCGGCGGGCCACGGCGGCGCGGGGCGTCAAGCCTCGTTCGGCGTGTCGATTCGACTGCCCTTTGAAACCAACGCCAACAAATACATCAAGGGCGACCCCAAGCTGGTGACGTTCCGTTATTTTTTCACCCGCAAACTCATGTTCATGTGGCAGAGTCAGGCGGTGGCGCTGTTCCCCGGCGGATTTGGCACGCATGATGAAGGCTTTGAAGCATTGACCCTGGTGCAGACGGGCAAGGCCCCGATCGTGCCGATTGTGATGGTCGATGAACCGGGCGGGGCGTACTGGTACTACTGGCAGGATTACGTCCGCGATCACCTGCTCAACACCGCCCTGATCAGCCCGGAAGATTTGAGCCTGTACCACATTTTCGACGACCCGCAAAAAGCGGTCGATCACGTGGTTGAGTTTTACAGCACGTATCACTCACAGCGCTTCGTGCGCGATACGCTGGTGTTGCGATTGAAAAAGGCGCTCACGAGTCAGCAGGTGGAAACGCTCGATGGCGAATTTCGGGAACTCGTGGCTGAGGGGCGTATCACGCAGGGCGGACCTTTGCCGGAGGAGACGGACCATTTGGAATTGCCACGATTGCGGTTTGAATCAACCAAGCGCGGCTACGGACGACTCAGGCAGATGATTGATCGGATCAATGAGTTCGGACATGTGAAGTGAATGGTGATTGGTGATGGATTGATTTAACGCCCAGGCATGGCCATGCCGGGGCTTTGCGGAGTGCAACGACCCGAATCAATCAAAAAAGGCCGCGAGCCTTGGGGCTTGCGACCTTTGTTGATTGTGATGAATGGTTAAAACGGTTGTTCAGTGAGGCGTGCCGGAGGCGGGGGTGCGGTCACGGCGATGCGACTTGGGCAGTCGATTGGTTCGCCTGCTGAGCACCTGTTTGAAGCGACCGGCTGCGGTGTCGATGGCGTTGTACAAGTCCGAACCCATCTGTTCCACCACCACCTGCGTCGAGTTGCGCAACGTGGCGATGACTTTACAGACTTTGTCAGGGCCTTTGCGTGGGCCGTTGTCGTCCACCAGACGGATGCTGACAGATCGAATCATGTGCTGGAAACGCTGGTTGATGAAAGCAAAGCGTTCCATGGTGTGCTGGTGAATGGCTTCGGTCATTTCCATGTGCACGGAGCGGACGTCGATCATCATCATGAAGCTCCTTAAAAATGGAAGTCCCCAAGCGTCGGGTCCCGCTGACCCACGCTTCATTATAGTTACGTCGGTTGCAAAACCGAGTTCGATTTGTTGTGCTTTTAGGTCCGAAAAAGAAAAAAGTGTTTCATGACGTTTGTGCGGGTGGTAGGTGTTGCAGGGTTATGAAGTGGAATATCGAATTTCGAATTTCGGATTTTGGATTTAACAAGCCAAGAACGAGGCTGACAAGCCGAGGGCTTGGGTATTCTGCATTGAATGATTTCGCGATCTGGTGATCTGGTGATTTATTTCTGATTGGTCGTTGATTCAACTGAAAAACATACAATCACTCGACCACTTTCTGAAATACCCAAGTCCTCATCGCCAAGGCGATTCGTTCTTGGCTTGGTTCGGCAAATCCGAAATCCGAAATTCGAAATTCGAAATTCACATCACTCGACCACTTCAATCCCTTTTGAGCAGCCGTTCGCGGTCCAACATGATTTTCAACGTGTGGCAGATCAGTTCCACCTGCGGTTCTTCCAACTGGTTGTAAAACGGCAGGGCGATGGTGCGGTTGCTCACCGACTCGGCAATCGGGCACATGCCTTTGTGCGTGTTCAACAACTGCTGCATGTAGGGTTGAAGGTGAATGCAGGGAAAATAATTCGCACAACCAATATCGTGTCGGCGCAACCCGGTGATGATACGATCGCGTTCAATGGCACTGAACTGATCCGACAAGCGCACCACAAACACGAACCATGAAGCGTTTTCAGGTTCTTCAATGGTGGGTAACACCAGGTCGTTGAAATCCATCAGGCGGCGCATGTACATGCCGGCCACGGCGCGACGGCGGGCAAGTAAGGTGTCGAGTCGTTCCATCTGTGCGATGCCCAGTGCCGCGTTGATCTCCGACATGCGAAAGTTGTAGCCCAGTCGTTCGTGCGCCAGCCATGAGCCGGCACGATTCCCTGTGAGGGCGTCTTTGCCGTCTTTTTCAATCGGTCGGCCCTGGTTGCGTAAACTTTTGCAAAGGTCAGCCAGGTTCTGATCATCGGTGACGATCAGGCCGCCTTCGCCGGTGGTGATCTGTTTGTTGGGGTAAAAGGCGAACACCCCGGCACGACCGAACGAACCGATGGGTCGTTTGCGATAAATGCCACCCAATGCTTCGCAGCAATCTTCGATGAGCGCGATTTCGTGACGATTGGCGATTTTTTCCAGTTCGTCCATGTGGGTCGGGTTGCCGAACACCTCGACGGCGACGATGGCTTTGGTTTTGGGCGTGATGGCGGCTTCGACCTTCTGCGGGTCCAGGTTCAGGCTCAGCGGATCGATATCAACGAACACCGGCTTGGCACCGACATACAAGGCGCAGTTGGCGGTGGCGACGAAGGAAAAAGGCGTGGTGATGACTTCGTCACCGGGACCGACGCCCAGGGCGAGCATGAGCAGGTGCAGGCCGGAGGTGCCGGAGTTGACGGCCACGCCATGACGACGACCGGCTCGCTCAGCGATCATTTCCTCAAAGCGTGCCTGGCGCGGCCCGATGCTCAATCGTTCACAGCGCAAGGCTGCGACCACGGCTTCGATTTCGCTTTCGGTAATGTCCGGGCAACTCAGCGGGATCACACTGCTCATGATGGAACCTCAGGGTTTGCGTCTTTGTGATTGATCAAGCAAGCCAAGTACGAGGCGACACGCAGTGGCGACGAGGGCTTGGGTATTGCATGGTTGGTCGTTGATTGACGCACCGATTCGAAAACATACCCGGGTCCTCGCGGACTCGTCCCCGGCTTGAAAAAGCTTTGCTTTGACCTCACGGCTCCAGCAACACCTTCTGCAACACCGCCCCGGCCTGCCCTGTATGTTTGAGCCAGGTCCACGCGGCCTGCAAGCGCAAGGTTTCCGGGATGTCACCCCCGCCACGCACCACCACCGCCAATTGGTCGAGTTGACTGGTCGTCAGTTTGTCACTGTTTTTGGTTTGCAGGAGCAATGCCAGGGCGGACACATCCGGGTGGGTAAATGGCGGCAAACCGTCAATGATCACCGCAGGGTTGAATGATTGCGTCGGTCGGCTGCGAATCAGCCCCAGCAAAATCGCCTGTTGAAATTCTTTGCGCTCCGGCTGGGTGGTCAAGCGCGACGGCAAAAGTGGCAACGATGCTTGCGGGGTACGTTCGATGAGCACCTGCACGGCTGCGACCACATCGTCAAAGCGTTGGGCCTGGTGTCGGGGTGGGCCGTCGTAGGCATCGAGCACGGCTGTGACGATGGCGGTGACACTTTCCAATGGCGCCTGCTTGCGGGCAAAGCGTACTGCCCAGTCGCCGGCCATGGGGTGTTGCAGTCGGATCAGCGCCCCGATTTGCGGCGGCAAATCGACCTGTGAGGCGACGGCTTTGCCTGTGCGACCGATTTGCGCGATGGTCGGGTCCGCATGGTTGATCAGTACGTCAAACAGGGACGGGGGCAACCAGGGTGACAATTCGAGAGCCAACAGCGCCAGTCGCATTTGCTGCGCCAGGTCGGTTTGACTGGTGAACGAACGTTGCCAAAAGTCGTAGGCCCCCGGTGCATTGAAACGCATGGCCACCTGCAACCCTGCCAACCCGGTGCGGGCGGACACCCCCGGTTCCGTGGCCAATTCCATGCCCCAAGGCCCGGCTTTATCAAACTGCTGACGCAAGGCTGCCCGGCACAAGGTTTCACGCAAATTGTCTTTACGCGGGTCGTCGCTTTTGTTGAGTGCTTCAAGTAAAGCAAGGCCCTGTGCATCACCCAACTGCATCAGCAACAGCCCGGCGAAACTGCGCACGGCCAATGATTCATGTTGGGCCAGTTGGCGCAGTAACGCCGAGTCGTTGAATTGATGGAGTTCGATCAAGCGGGAGGCCACCAGCAGACGGGCCGTCAGGTCGAAGTTCTGCCATTGCAGGATTTGCTGGGCTTGCTCAGCGGATAACAATTCGTTGTCCATGGCGGCGTTGATCATTTCCGCCGCCAGACGTTCGTCCTTCACCGACGCCAATTGCGACAAGTCCACCAGCCCCGTGGCCGACGATTCCATCAGCCCCAGAAACCCGTGAATGCGCAGCGAAGGGACATCGGTGTCCAGCAGGTGTTCAAACAAGGGTTGCAAGGCTGGGTCACGTAACTGACGCAGAGATCGAAGCAGCAAATGATGCCGACCTTCGCGGGTGGGGCGTTGCGCGTTGGCAAGTAAAAACGTGGCGGTGCGCAGGGTGGCATCGGTCGGGTTTTCCTGCGCCACAGCGGGCGAAGGCTGAACCGGCAACAACAGGCAGGCGAGTACCAAGGTCAGCACCCAAAAGAAAGATCGTCGCAGCATGGGCAACAGTGTATGTCACTGTCGCAGGATTGAGCAAAGCCCGCCGCGTGTCGGTACGATGCCGAATCGGGCAAATCGGCGGCTCATGACGGAGTGAACGATATCGTTGTTGAGGAGTGATACCCATGGCAGTGAATTCACACGAATCGTCGCCAGCTTCAATCACACGCAAAGGCGAAGTCGATGCCGCCCAGTTTGGCTTTGCACCCGGGGCCAACGGCCAGCAAAACAGTGCGGCGTTGCAGCAAGCAGTTGATCAAGGCGGCACGATCATCGTGCGTCAACCGGGCACTTATGACCTTTGCAGCACGGTGCTGGTGGGCAGTCATACGACATTGCGTTTTGAACAGGGCGTGTTTTTGCGCAAGTCCGCCGAGCATGGGCCGTTCACGCATGTGCTGCTCAATCGCGGGGCGCTTGCCAAAACGTTCGATCATGACATCACGATCGAGGGGTTGCATTTGATCGTGAACGGGGTGGATAAAACGTGGGACCCAGTGTACGGATTGCGCGGGCAGATCGCCTTTTTTTATGTGCGTGATTTGCGGATCGAGCGGTTTCGCTGCCTGGACCTGGCCAGCATGCAGTTTGCGATTCACATCTGCACGTTTGAGGATGTGCTGATTCACGATGTGATCATCAAGGGCAAAAAGGACGGCATTCACTTTGGCCGAGGCAAGCGTTTTACCGTGCGACGTTGTGTGTTTCAAACCCATGATGATGCGGTGGCGCTCAACGCGCAGGATTATGCCACGTCCAACCCGGAACTCGGCTGGATTGAGGACGGGGTGGTGGAGGATTGCCACGATTTGGCGGAGGATGAGGGTAAAAAATCGACGGGGTATTTTTGCCGAATGATTGCCGGGGGGTGGCGGGACTGGTTTGCGGGCATGAGTGTGCAGCATTCGGACACGGTGGTGTCGCAGGGCCGGGTGTATCGGGTGCAGGAAAAGCCCGACGGCACGGTTTACACCTCGCAGACCCCGCCGACGCACAGCAGCGGGGCGGTGCAACTCGACGGCATTCACTGGGGCCTGGTGCAGAACGATGTGACGTACACCGCAGGCGTGCGCAACGTGGTGTTTCGGGATATTTTTCTGCGCAATCCGCGCACCTCGTTTTCGATTCACTTTGACAACGATCGTTACAACCGGTCGTACTACCAAGGGTCGGCTGTGCCGGTGCAGGAGCAGATTGTGCTCAGCCATGTGCGAGTGTTGCATGGCATTGAAGCGCCCTTGCTGGCGGTGGGTACGCCGGTGGACGCGGTGACGGTGGCGATGTCGAGCCTGCGCAACAACCGGGTGGAGTTTTACGGGAACGGGGCGATGAAGGATTACGCGCTGACGACCTTGAACTTTGTCGGATGCACGTTCAAACATGATGGGCCGATGGTGTTGTTGCAGAGTAAGGTGGCAGGCAAAAAAATCGTGCTGCAAAGCAGCGGCAGTGTGGTGACGGGGTCAGCGTTCAAGGCTGGTGTTGAGGTTGCCCAGCGGGGGTTGGTAACTTTGCGTTCGGATTTGCCGGGGTTGGAAGAATGAGTGAGTGGCCGAGTGGCCGAGTGCGGAATGAATATCGGATTTCGGATTTAGCGGGAGGACCCGCTGTTGAAGCCGTCGGATTTGTTTATCGCGGAAGCTTTGCGTCGGCGTATTGGTTAGCGGCGCCATCAATCGCGTGGGGTTGTAGCCCAGCCCCCCGGTGGCGTCCCCGACTCGGTGAATAACAGGAACTCATGTGATTTTGACGCCGTGCCCTTCAGGGCCGGATGGTTGTGAATGTATCCGGGGCTAAAGCCCTCGGCGTCAGTTGCTTGAATAATCATCCGACAATCTCCAAATCGTTTCAAGGCAGAATACCCGAGCCGTCGGCGAGGATGACTCCGACTTGGCTTGGTTCCGATAAATCAGACGGAAAAGAGATTCATGAAGCGCCAACGGCACAGCCGATGGTTTGTCAAATCACCGGCTGCAAACCGGGCGCGATCGGTTTATCCACACTTTTTTCCGCACGGCGCCGCAAGCGGTGGATAAGAAAATTTTGCGCGATTCAAATGCTGTTTTTACAGAGTGCTATCGCACATCATACGCCGATGAAGCAGCCCCCCCCATTGCATTGCGGAAGCAGGCGGACTATTTTTGAACCGTGGCAATGGAATGTCACCCCGATCACGGTGGAGGAGCAGGCAGAAGCGAGACGCAGACGCAAGCCTGAGCTGAACCGACGGAGCGACGGACGGAACCATTTCGTGTGATGTGAGCCTGTGCGCCCGATGGGGTTTCTTTGCGGGCGCTTTAACTTGTCGCGGAACAACCCGTGGCCTTTTGTGAAAGGGAGTGAACGTGCCCACGAGCACTTCCCCGGATATCGTTTCGTCCCGCATCGCTCGTCGATTGGCCCAAACCGTCGGACTGCATCGTTATCAGATGTGGTTTGATCGCTCGGCCAGGCTCGACTACCGGGATCAGCAGCATCGCCTGGAAGTGGTGGTGCCCAATCGCTTCATCGCCGACTGGATCGGGCGACACTTTCAGCAGGCCCTGCAGGACGCCGCCCGTGACGAAGTGGGGTGTGAGGTCGATCTGACCGTCAACGTGGACCCGGTGCCGTTTGAAGGGTTGGCAGTGCGAAATGGCAACCCTCAGGCTGGTGCTGGGCAAAGCAATTCAGCAACGAATACCTCGCGATCAACAGCCGACACGGTGGCGATGTCGAACCATGCCCCCGGTTTGGTGGGTGAAGCGAACACCACCACCCCAGCAACGATGCCGCAACATCGTCAGGGGGCGCCGGTTCATCATCGTCGCGCGCAGGCATCGTCGCTTTCATTGCGTTACAAGCTGGAGGATTTTGTCGTCGGCCCCAGCAATCAACTGGCGTATGCAGCCGCGTTGCGCGTGGTTGATGCCGAGGACGATGCCCTGGCAGGCGTCAGCCCGTTGTTCATTCACGGGGGCGTCGGCCTGGGTAAAACCCACCTGCTTCAGGGCATTTGCAAACGCATGCTTGATCGTCAGCCCAATGCCCGCATTCTGTACACCACCGGCGAACAGTTCACCAATGAATTTTTGACCGCGGTGCGCAGCGGCAAAATCGACGGGTTTCGTCAGCGCATTCGCAAACTGGATTTACTGGCGGTCGATGATGTGCATTTCATCGCCAACAAGACGGCGACGCAGCAGGAATTTTTGCACAGTTTCAACGCCATCGAACTGGCCGGGGCACGGGTGGTGCTCGCGTCGGATCAACACCCCAAGTTGATTGCGCAATTCAGTGAAGCCCTGGTGAATCGCTGTGTGCGGGGGATGGTGGTGCAGGTGCAGCCGCCGGATACCGCCACGCGGATGAAGATTGTGCAAACCCTGGCGCAACGACGGGGCATATCGATGCTCGAATCGGTCGTCGCGGTGGTGGCGGCCAAGTGCCCCGGTTCGGTACGCGAACTCGAAGGCACACTCACCCGGCTGCACGCCCTGGCCACACTGACGCAGGAAAACAAGCCCGGCTTTGTATCGGATTCGATCAGCACGCAACCGGCCATTGGTCATGCGATCATCAATCGCGCCTTTGCGCAGGATTTGCAAAGCGATCGCGCCAAGCCGGTGCGCGTCGATGCCATTCTGCATCACGTGGCTGAGCGACTGGGCATCGACAAACAACGCATTTTACGGGGGGAGCGACATCGTTTGACCGTGCTGGCGCGGGCCATGGTGATTCACCTGGCCAGGCAACTGACGCCGCTGTCGTACCCGGAAATTGCGCAGGCCTTGAAGAGCGCCAGTCATTCGAGCGTGATTGCTGCGGAGCAGCGGGTGGTGAAACAGATTGAGGAACATCACCCGGTGGTGTTCACCAACCCGCAGACCGGCCTGCCGGAGAATCTGCCGGTGGGCGAAGTGGTGGAACAGGTGCGTCATGTGTTGCGTAAGGCGGGTTGAGGGTTTGGCAGGGTGGGTCATGCGAGTCGGCGAGCGGACCGACCAGGATGAAAATTTCGGATTTCGAATTTCGGATTTCGAATTTACCAAGCCAAGGACGAGGCCGACAGGCCGAGGACTTGGGTATTGGAGGAAGTGGTCAAGTGGCCAAGTGACGAAATCGTGTTCGGAAGTTAGCGCCGCGATTGATTGCGTTTTCTGATGATGTAGCCCAGCCGCCCCCGGCTGGGTGAATCGTCATGGTCGTTCACACCGCCGAGGGCGGCGGTGCCACATGAAACCAACCCCATGTCGAGGGAGATGTGAAAATGGAGCCAACCGGGATCGAACCGGTAACCTCTGCCTTGCAAAGGCAGCGCTCTCCCAATTGAGCTATGGCCCCTCTGGTCGGTGACATATTACATTGTGATGTAAGGAACGCCAAACCTGTATCAGATGACAAACACGACAAAGACTCAACCCACCTTTTCACGCGGCGAGCGATTGACTGCTGTGACGCAGTTCCAGCAGCACATGGCGGGTCGAATATTCCTTGCGCGGCAGCACGAGTTGCGTCCCTGAATATCGGGCGGTGTTGATGAGCAACGGGCCTTGCAGGTTGCCGGTGAGGAACGAACCTTCCTGATTGACGATCACCAGCACGGTGGCGTCTTCCAACTTTTCAAGGGCGATGTCGTTCATCATCCGCGGCGAAAGATCAATGTGGTAATCGCGCACGAACTGCGAAGGTTCGGTGACCACCAGCATCAGTTCGGGGCGGTCAATGCTTTGCAGCCAGTGAAAGCAGCTACCCTGCACCGGGGCGAGCAACGCCCAATCCTTGCAGTCGGGTAAACCGATCAGGCCGTGGGCAAAATGAATGATTTTTTGCGGGTCGATGTCCACGGAACCGAGCGTTGGGTTGTTGATCAACATATGGTTGCTCCATCGGCTGATGAGGCCGGTTGCCGTTACCCGCCTACGCCCCCTGCAACGGTCTGTAGGGTTTATCGGTGGTTGAGCAAGGCGACTTTTGCAAGTCGAAAGAAAAAAACGAAAGTGGCGGTCAGGGTTGGCCGAGGGGCAGCGATTCGATTCGGCAATGTGATTGCAAATGCTCGGCGAAGGCAGGGTCAAAGTTACCTGCCCCGGCCACGGCTGCGTTGGCGGTGGCCACCGATAACGCAGCGGTGAGCAGGGCGGTGGGAGTGATGTCGGGTTGCGTGAGTGCGTGCAGGCAGCCGGCGAGCATGGCATCACCACAGCCGACGGTATCGACCACTTGTGAAGGGTCCAGATGCAAATGCCCGCGCCAGATTCGTCCCTCATGTGCAGCGATCACGCCCTGCGAACCCAGTGACACGATCAACCAGGGTATGGTTTTCGCGTAGGGTTGCAGGATTTGGGGAAGGTCGTGCAATGCAAGCGAAGGTTTGCCCAGGGCGTGTGCCAATTCCGACAGGTTGGGTTTGATGAGGAACGCACCGGCTGGGGGGGTGTGCAATAACTCGGTGAGCATCGGGCCGGACATGTCGATGACAAGTCGTGCGTGACGTTGACTGAGTTGGTCACACAGTTCAAGTAATTGCGAGGGGGTGACACCTTGTGGGGGTGAACCGGCAAAGGCGATGAGGCAGCCGGGGTTGGGGCCGGGGGTGACGTGATGCAAGAGCGTATCGACGAGGGTTTGCCAATCGGCGGGGGTGAGGGTGAAGCCCGGTTCACGGATGTGCATGTCGCGGTTGCTCGTGGTATCGATCAGGGTGATGCTTTCACGGGTGGGCTGGGGCAGGGGCAGCCAGTGACAGGTGATGCGACCGGGCTGCATGGTATGCAGGGTTTGCGTGAACCAGGGTTGTTCGTGTTGGCCGACGAAGCCGATGAGGGTGCTGGATGAGCCGAGCTTGGCAAGCGATCGGCTGACGTTGACGGCTTTGCCCGCAGGCTGACGCAGCAAGGTGCGACCGATGACATGCGCACCGGGTTGGATGTTCGGCACCTGCACCGCGCGGTCGATGGCGGGGTTGAGGCAGACGGTGATAATGCGTTTGGCCGCGGTCATGCGAACATTATGCAGTTATTGAGGTAGTTGGCGATCTGGCGATTTGGTGATTTGGTGATTTTTAATTGTTCACTCCTGATGTGGCACCGCCGCCCTCGGCGGTGTGTTTGATCACAGTGGTTCACCCAGCCGGGTGCGCCCCCGGGGCTGGGCCACATCAGACGCGATAAATCGCGGCGCTAACCCGAACGCCGACGCAAAGCGTCCGCGCTAAACAAAATATAATCACTTGGCCACTCGGCCACTTCATCAAATACCCAAGTCCTCGGTCGCCGCGGCGACCTCGTCCTTGGCTTGGTAAATTCGAAATTCAAAATCCGAAATTCGAATTCACGCTGCCTGTGACCAGCGTGATTGTTCGATATAGGCCTGTAATTCGCGTCGGTCGGCGTGGTGGCGGAAGTGGTCGAAAGTCATACCCATGCGACAGGGGCCGGGTTCATCATCGTGAATGCGCACGACTTTGCCGCGGGCGTCGAAGGTGACCTGCATGGTGCCGGGCAACATGGCACGCACTTCAATTTCGGTGCCCGGTTCGAGGGTGACATCGAGTTCGAAGCGCATGCCTGTGGGGCTGATGTCGTAAATGTAGCCGGTCCAGAGAAATTTGGGGTAACCGACCGGACGAACCCGAACGAGGGTGTACATGGCCGGCAAACGCAAACGCGAGGTGGTGCGGGCATCAGCAGGTTCAAACGCACTGGGCATGATGTTAACCTCCGACCAACCCCCAACATGGAAATAACTCGCCAACATGACCAAACATCGGCAAGTTTGCGGAGCAGGTTCAATTCAAGGACGTAAACATCCGGTTTTTTATGGTTTTTCGTGTTCGAGGTGTTTTTTGACCGATAATTCTGGGGAAGTGGCCAAGTGGCCGAATAATTTCGAATTTCGGATTTCGAATTTACCAAGCCAAGAACGAGGCTGACAAGCCGAGGGCTTGGGTATGGTTTGGTCCAAGGTCATCGGAAAGAAGTGTCCCTGTAGCACAGTGAAAATTGGTCAATCGTATGAAATCAAAATCAGATTCAATGCATTCAACTCATGCGTTCGCCAAGGTCATTTTGCTGGGCGATGCCGACACGTTGCCGATGCTTCAAGCGATGTGTGAACGGTTGATCGTGCCCGCTCCGAGCATCACGGCTGTGGTATGCGTTGATCAACCCAAGGGGTCACAGACTGCGGGTGAATTACTGTGCAACAAGGTTGTGCAATCACTGTTGGAACGTGCAGCGGCGTATCGCGGGCAGATGGTGCTGGTGTCGCTGCCACTGGTGCTGGGGCAGGCATTATCGAACCTGACGCAGGCGTTGACCGTTGCGGGTTTGACTTGGCGCTTCATACCGACATGGGCGGATCAACTGGCTGGTCGGGTGCGGTTGGAAGCGTTGCTCGACACGACGGCAACAAGCCCGTCATTGCTTCAAACGAAATCAGCACCGACGCTGCACCTGACGGAATCATCGTCAACC
This sequence comes from uncultured Phycisphaeraceae bacterium, assembly GCA_964547135.1. Taxonomy (GTDB): domain Bacteria; phylum Planctomycetota; class Phycisphaerae; order Phycisphaerales; family Phycisphaeraceae; genus JAJXSS01. The sequence goes on from CAZJMK010000035.1 coordinate 33,083, forward strand.
ACCGAATCATCAACACCAACCTTGTCAGCAGCGCATAAGCCGATGCTGCCTTTACGCGGGCCGCTCTGGTCGATTGACGCCGAGACGTTGTTGGACCGCAAGCCGCACCCGTTGGATGAAACGAGCATTTGCGATCTGATCACCGGCAAGGTGGTGTTGATCACCGGGTCGGGCGGGTCGATCGGCTCGGAATTGGCGCGTACGGTCTGCCGATTTAACCCATCGCGCATGGTTTTGGTGGAGCGGGCGGAAAACGCCTTGTTTGAAATTGATCGTGATTTGGCCAGGCGTTACCCGGACATTGCCCGTGCGACGGTGCTGCATGATGTGACCGATGCGCCGCGGACGCTGGGCATGCTCATGGCTCACAAACCGCACGTGATTTTTCACGCTGCCGCCCATAAGCATGTGCCCATGATGGAGGAGCACCCCAGCGCTGCGGTGGAAAACAATTTTTACGGGACGCGTTCGATAGCGGATGCTGCGTGCAAGGTCGGCGTGAGCCGATTTGTGATGATCAGCAGTGACAAGGCGGTGCGCCCCAGTTCGGTAATGGGAGCGACCAAACGTTTGGCGGAGCTTTACACGCAATATTTGAGTGGTCGCAGCGACACGATGTTTTCGATGGTGCGTTTCGGGAACGTGTTGGGGTCGGCTTGTTCGGTGTTGCCGATATGGTCGGAGCAGATGTCACGCGGCGGGCCGATCACGGTGACCCATCCGGGCATGACCCGCTATTTCATGACGATCCCTGAAGCAGCGGGGTTGGTGATTCAGTCGGCGGTATATGCGGGGTCGGCTGGGGGCGGCGAAGTGTTTTTGCTGGATATGGGCAAGCCGATTCGCATCGTCGAACTGGCGGAGCGGTTTGTGCGCTTGCAGGGATTGGAACCGGGACGCGATATGGCCATCGAGTTCACCGGCACACGACCGGGCGAAAAACTGTTTGAGGAATTGGCCTACGAAAGCGAGGAAATGATACCGACACCGCATCCGTCGGTGCGCATGTGGAAGACCGTCAAGCCCAATGCGATGACGATGCGGCATGTGATTGCGGCGTTTGATCGGTTGCGCGGGTATGCCGACGGCAAGGGCAGACATTACTGGCAGGACGTGAGCAAAAACGAATTGATTGAAGCATTGCACAGCGCGGTGCCGGAGATGGTGACCCCAGCCCCGACGGGGGAAAAGGCAAAGCAAACCATCAGTGTCAACAACCTTCGACCAGCGGTTTGAAGGATATCAATGCAAGTGATCAACCACGTCTAGCCGACGATGGCATCGGCGGTTCGCAGTGTGCCTGCGGCGCGTGCATCATGCACCAAAAAAACGAAGGATACCACCCGCCGATTTGTTGTGAATACCTTACGATAGGGTCATGTGTGCATCGGCTCCGACAACCCATTCAACCCGTTCATCGCTGGGTGATAAACTGCTGACCTTCGGCAGTGACATCAAACTCAGTCACTCGGTTTTTGCATTGCCCTTTGCGTTACTGGCCACGTTCCTTGCAGCCGGGTCGGTGCAGTTGTACCCATCGATTGGCATGGTCGTGCTGGTGGTGATGTGCATGGTATTGGCACGCACCTGGGCGATGGGCATCAATCGATTGGCGGATGCGAAGCTCGATGCACTCAACCCGCGCACTGCTGGTCGGGCGATACCTTCGGGGCGATTGCCTGTTGGCTTTGTACGCGGCATCACCCTGCTTTGCGGCATTGGTTTTGTCATCACCACGGCAGGGTTCTGGCAACTGCATCACAACCCCTGGCCGATGCTGCTTTCACCCATCGCACTGGCTTGGTTGGCGCTTTACAGTTACACCAAACGCTTCACCTGGCTCTGTCACCTTTGGCTGGGCAGCAGTCTGGCACTATCGCCCATTGCCGCGGCAATAGCCGTCGAACCCGGTTTCATGCAGAGCCCCGACATTTACCTGTTGGCGGTGATGGTGCTCACCTGGGTGGCGGGGTTTGACATCATTTACGCTTTGCAGGATGTGGCCATCGACCGGTCGCAGGGGTTGTATTCGATGCCTGCAAAGCTGGGCGAAAAAACCGCCTTACGCTTGGCGGGGTTGTTGCATGTGGTTTCACTGTTGATGTTGATCGCGCTGTTGCAAATCAATGAGCTGTTGGCGCTGGGGTTTGGTGCGGGTGTCGGATTGGTGGCCGGGCTGCTGGTGCTTGAACACGCATTGATCTGGTCATCGCCGCAGTTGCACCTGAACCTGGCGTTTTTCACGGTGAATGGCGCGATCAGTCTGTTATTAGGTTCGCTGGGTATTCTCGATACGCTGTTACACCTGCGGCTGGTGTGAGTTTTGACGATTGCTGTATGTCGGGTTGTCAATGTACTCAAATCACACCGGTTGTTTAGTGCAACGGTGTAATCGCCGTCCGTGCGTGAACAACAAAACAAAAAAATAAAACCTACCGGGCGGGTGCGGTCGGGGCAGGTGGCGTCGTCGGTGCCGTCGGAGCGATCGGCGGTTTTGTGGCTGCTGGTGGCGTGGATGGGGTAGCCGGGGTGGTCGGCGCTTTCGGTATCGGGGGAAGCTGGCCGGCGGGAACGGGTTTGAGTTGCAATTCACTAATTCGACCATCGACAAGTCGGAAACGCGCCAGCCATGAGCCGTCGGGTTGGGGCCAAAGGTCGATGGGTTCGATTTGCCGGTCCCACGGAATTTCCGCGACCTTGGGGTTGGGTAAGTTTTTCAGTTCGATGGGTTTGTCCAAACGGAGCAAGAAGGCGGTATCGGGCACGGTGACATTGATGGGTTGGCTGGCGAAGGTGACTTTTTTGCCGTCGGCCTGAAGTACGAGAATACCCAGTGCTTCATCGAGGGTGGGTTTGCCGGGGGGTTGGGGTAACGTCGGGCCTTGCGTGCCGGTGGGGGCGGTGGGCGGTCCAAATTCACCGGTGTTGGGGTCAAAGGCAAAGTCACCGGTGGGAGCGGGCGGCTGCATGATGCCTGCGCCGATGGTGGCAGCTTCGGTGGGGTAGATGCGCAGCGACAGGCGGTAGGGGCCTGCGGCCGACTTGAGGCGAAGAATGAAAACTTCCTGTTTGAGCTTCTGCCACATGCCGGCTGCAAATTCGGGGGAACGATTGGGTTGGCCACGCACTTCGTTGGACCAGGTTTTGGCCAGTTCGGATGGGCCGTTGACAGTGGCCAACAGACCGGCGGCAGCGGCGACGGCCAGTTCATCATCGGAAGAGTAAACCTGTTGCAGCAACGCGGATTCACCACCATAGGCCTGCGCCCAGGCAGGCGCATCGGGCAAACGACCGGCTGACACTTCACGCATGAACCAGGCGGCCACGGTGGACACTTTCTGCCGATCACGCAGCAGGCCGACGACCTGCGGGGCACGGGTGGCAGGTTGCGCAGGTGTTGTGGTGGCGCTACCGGAGGCGGGGGTGGTGGGGGTACCGGGGGTACCGGGTTTGGGCGGGGTGGTTGCACCGGGGGCTGCACTACCGGGGGCCGGTGAAGCGGGGGGGGTGGGCTGTGGTGCGGCAGGTCGCACAGCGACGGTAGCCGTCGGCGGGGTGGGCGCGGTTGGTGGAGTGGTCGGACGGGCGGGGGCGACGAGGGCAGTGGGCGATGTTGGTGCGGGTGATGCTGCGGGTGCCGGTGGTGTGGTGGTGGTTGGTGATGTCGTTGGCGGTTTGGCAGCAGGGGACGTGGTTGTAGCAGGTGTTGTTGGAGCCGGTGAAGCGGGAAGTGGGGGAGCATGCAGGTCGTACAAACGACGGGCAAAGCGCAGGGCGTCTTCAATGGTCATGCCGGCCAGGGATTGATCCAGCGGTCGATTGGAACCCAGTAAACCACGCAAAAGGTCGTCGCTGACCTTGCCGGTGTCGTGCCCCCCCAGTCGGATCAGCGCGTTGCTGGCAGCAATCAGGTTGGGTTGTCGCGCCAGAAAATCAACCGCTTTGACGGAAAGCGGTTTTTCGGCAGCAGCGATGTCGGCAAACACGGCAAAGGGTGAAATGGCAGGGGCAGCGACAGGGCTGCCATCCGGCGACGGCGCCACGTTAGCAGCAGCTTCGACCGTAGGGAAGTTGATCACTGGCAACGCCTGCCAGGCGAGTTCACGCAAGGGGGCGGGCGTGTCGCTGCGCAACAGTTTGAGGAAGGCATGATCCCCGCCGGCGATGACCAGTGGTTGCGTCAGGTTGATTTGAGGTTGGCCATTGACGAGGGTAACGGTGGCAGCCGGGGCGGGCAGGTTTGAATCGTTGGGTGTTAAAACGGAAGGTGATTGGCCGAACAGTTCATCAACGGTCAGTGCATAGCGCGGCAGGCGCAGACTGACCTGTTGCAGAGCTGCGGCGGAGGTTGGCGCGAGTTTGGCGGAGGCGAGCAGTTGAAGGGTGCGTTGGGTGAGGGCGGAATCAGTGCTGCCCAGCAGTTGGGTACTGAGCCAATAGGCTGCTAATGGTTGGGTGTTGCTGCGCTGGATGAGTGCGAGAATGACATCATCACGGCGAAGGGTGTCGGTGAATTGGAAACGCACTTGCTGTGCGAGCAGGGCGGCGATGTTGGGGGCGATGGAACCGGGGGTGGTTGTTAAGCCCGGTGCGACATCGGGACCGGGGGCGGGGGTATTGATTGCGGTAAGCGCAGCGGGGTCCAACACGGTACCCGGGGGCGTGGGTTGGGTGTTGTTGGTGGATGGGCCACGACTGGCGGTGAATATTTGATCCAGCACCGTCAGTGCGGGCGGAGCATCGGCAGCGTTGATCAGACGATTGGCAGTTTCGAGGAGTAAGGTGAGCACTTCAGGTTCGGGGTTTTGCGATTGCGCCAAGCCGGTCAAGGCCATGAGCTGAGTGGTCGGGTCAGCGTTACGAGCGGCGAGTTTGAGCAAGCCGAGGGTGGCATCGGTAGGGGGGGTCACAGCCACGAGTTCACGGATGAGGGTGGAACGGGCGGCTGGGTCTTTGCCATCGAGTATGGCGCGACTGACGTTGTGTACATCATCACCCGGTTGTGAAAGCGGGAACAATTTGGCGCCGGCAAGCGATTGTGACGCCAGTCGGAGGTTCAAGGGATGCGGATCACCGGCCACCAGTTGCACAAGGGTGTGCAGTTGCATGAGGGCGTCGCGTGAGGGGCCTTCGGCGCCGACGGAGGCTTTGGCGAGGCTGCGCAGGGATTCGAGTTGAAGCAGGCTGATGCGCCAGGGCAGCGGGGGCGGGCCGTCGATTTGCAGATCGCGGACCACGGCTGGGCTGACATCGAAAATCGCCCATAACAATTGCGGACGCGGAGCTTCAAACTTGGAGGGTGCAGCCATGACAGCTCGACGCAGTTCACTCAAGGCAGCAGCCTGCTGACGATACAACTCGTTGGCCTGGGCCGAGGCGCGGGCACGGTCGGCACGGGCTTGTGGCGTGTCACCGGGTTGCGGAGGTTCAGGGCGTGGGCGGAGCGGTTCCTTGCGCGTGAGCAGTTCGGAACGGATTTTCAGGTTGTAAAGGTTGTCAGCTTCACGGACGGTGCCGGTGGGGATGAAGCGTTCGAGGTTCCAGCGAATTTTGCCGGCAGGTTCGACGGTGATGGAGCGCGCGAGCATGGGTTGAAGCGTGGTCACACTGACACCCGGCGGCAGTGCAATCGCAGCGGCGGATTCATCGGGGGCGATGGCACGCAGACCATTGAACCCGGGCTGGGTTGGTTGCGCAGGTTCCAAACCGGGCATGGCAGCGTCGGAAGGCATCAGGCCGACGGTCGGATCAATGCCGCCCTCGGCTGGGTTGGTCGGAATGCGCCAGGCGACAAAACGCCCGCCACGGATGCGAATGACATTGGCATCAAGGTCGAGTGTTTGATCGGAGACGGGAACCACCACAGGGATGGCCAAATATTGTTTGCCGGGTTCGACTTGCAAGTCCCACACCGGGTCTTCGATGCGCTCGACCAGCAGCGTGCTGAGGGAAATCAGTTGATCGATGGAAAGGTCGATCGTGGCCGGGCGATTGGGCAGTGCGGCTGGGGCGGGGGTGAGGGTCGGTGGCGCGGGGATGTCACCGTTTTGGGCGAAGGTGATGGGTGACAAAGGTGATACCAGCACGCCGGCAGCCAACAGCGTGCTCAGCGTGACGGGGCGGAGGAAAATGGAAGCAGACTGGTCGGGGCGATCATGGTGCCGCATGGAGACAACTCCCGAAAAAAGGGTTCACGCGGACGAATCAATGCTGCGAGCATACGCAACAATACGATACCTTGCCAATCGGTATTCGGAGAGAAGAAGTGGCCAAGTGGTCGAGTGCCGGAACCAAGCCGGGAACGAATCGCCGAAGGCGATGAGGGCCGGGTATGGTTTGTGATGTGGCACCGCCCCCGGTGGCGCCCTCAGCGGTGTGGTTGATTGCAATGGTTCACCCAGCCGGGGGCGCCCCCGGGGCTGGGCCACAAAGACACTCATGCGATTCATTTACCGTAAAATATAAAATCACGCGGAACTCGGACGCAAGTGGTCTTTGCTCTGACCGATGAGCCGACTCACCGACCACCCGATGAACCACACCGACCAGACGCGATAAATCGCGGCGCTAACCGATTGGATTGTTGGGCGTGGCACTTGACATCGCCCATGGCTGTGCTATATTGATAATGAATTATCAATTGCATCAGGCCATGGTGAAAGTGATGGAACGAGACACCCGACAACGGCAGGCGATTCGTGATTGCTTTGAACGCGAGCACCGTCCGCTTGCGCCGCAGGAAGTGTTGCACCTGACCCAACAGGCACTGCCCAAACTCGGGCTTGCAACGGTGTATCGCACCCTCAAGGCTTTGGTGAATGAGGGGCAGTTGATCGTGGTGGAAGTGCCCGGCGAACCGCAGCGCTATGAACTTTCAGGTTTGGGGCATCATCACCACTTTCACTGTCGATCGTGCGACCGGGTGTTTGATGTGCCCGGTTGCGGACTGCATGACAAGCCCGCGAAATTACCCAACGGGTTCAAGGTCGAAGAACACGAAGTTTGGCTGACGGGGCTTTGCGATACGTGCAAAACCGATGATTCATTGAAAGCGGATAAACACGCGGTCATGAGTGAACGTTGATGCGCCAGGGTTTGGTCATTCTGTTGATTACGAGCTTGCTGGTCGCGCTGTGCGGGCCGGGGCTGTGGCTGCACCAACAATTCGATCATCAACATCATCATTATCACCAGCCAAATGATGCGGGGCTGGTGCATCACCATGATCATGCTGCGAAGCAGGGTTGCGCACATCATGGTCACGGCCATGCCGTTGCGACCAGTGACAGGCATTCGAGCAATCGTGATTCATCAACGACACCGATGCCGATGCAATCGCACGATGATTGTTCGGTGTGCCACCTGTTGCTCACCGTGCAGGCAAGCGCGCTGGTGAGTTCAACAACCGCAGTGTGGTTGCATGTTGTCAGCAAGCGATTCGTATTGCTCGATGCAACCTCGGCTCACTTGACATGGGTTGGTTTTGTCAGCGGGCGTGATCCGCCTTCGATTCACTTCTGATTCGTCACGACGTTTTTTCGGCGCGAATTTTTGACATGCGTTGGTTTGCCCCTGCACCCCGGCTGATGACAGCCCGGTTATTACCCATGATGTTTCAACCTTTGCATAAACGTGGTTTCACGTTGATCGAGCTATTGGTGGTGATATCGATCATCGCGCTGCTGGTCGGCATCCTTCTGCCGGCCTTGGCACAGGGACGTCAGACTGCCAAGGCGGTGGCTTGTCTGTCCAACCTGCGACAACTGGCCACGGCCCATTACCTGTACATGGGTGATCACAACGGGCGATTCATCACCGTCGGACTGGCTCATGGCGGAGCGCATGGCGACGAAAACCTGGCGTGGATCAAAACACTTCAGTATTACTGGAGCAGTGCTCAGAACACCGGGCTGGGCGATGAAATCAAGGCTCGTTCCCCGCTGGACACCAGCCCCTATTGGCCGGCGCACATGGGCGGGGGGCAAAGCATTGCAGGCGTTCATCGTCGCACCAGTTATGGGGTGAACAACTATTTGACGGACCTGGCACCGGGGCAGCCGGTGACTCGGCTCGATCAGGTGCGTCAGCCTGCGAAGCTGGTGCATCTGCTGATCATGATGTACGGGTCGGGCAACCCGGTGAACGATTCGTTTGCCACGGCTGACCATACTCACGTCGAAACCTGGTGGAACGTTTTCAACCCGAATCTGACGCCGGTGAATGCCGCCAAACAGGTGCAGATTCACGCCGTCAAAGGCCCGCAACCTTCGGTCAACGCAGTCAGTAATTATGGTTTTTTGGATGGTCACGCGGCAGCGTTGCCGTTTGGCCAGGTGTATCGGTCCAATGTGGACAATCAGTTTGACCCGGATGCCAACTAAGGCAGGCTGTCGGGTTGTTTCACTCAACGTGCCTTACTTTTTGGAGGTGTTTCATGGAGATCGCACAACGTATGGTTTATGGACCGCTGCTGGGTTTGACGACGGTGTTGAGCTTGTCGCTGGGCACCGCGACGGTGCAGGCTCAGCACACGCATGCCGGCGACTTTGAAGTCGAACTCGACGGCAGTCAATTGGAAGTGCATCCGCGGGTGATGGAATCGGAATTGGAGGCTGTCAACGGCTGGTCCACCGATGAGCCGGGCTTTGACAGTCAGCCGATTTTCACCCCCGGCACACGCATCGGCTTCAACATTCTCGAACCCTTGAAGATTTGGAACGGCAGCGGGTTTGACTCCCTCAACCCCGCGACGCAGGAAGTGATGGGCATCAGTTTCAATTTCGGCTTGCCCACCGGTACAGTTTTCCGTCTGACCAGCACGGGTTTTGTGGCCGGTTTTGATATTGCGGTGAACAGCGCAGGGGAATGGCATCGTCACCTGACGTTCACCCTCAGCGGGCCGGGCGGCAACTTCACCATTGACCCGACTGCGGGCATTTATCTGTTGGAGATGGAGCTTTACAGCACCGATACCAGCCTGACCACGAGCGAGCCGTTTTGGATTGTGTTCAACAGCGGCGGCAGTGCTTTTGAAACCCAGCACGAAGATGCGACGCTTTGGGTGGAAAGCAACCTTGTGCCCGAACCGACCACGGGCTTGATGCTCGCGGCCGTCGGCGCACTGGCCATGCTGCGTCGTCGGCAGCGGTGATTTAATTTGTCAAATACGGGTCGTGAGGGGAGAAAGCACGGGGGACAGAGCGGCGCGCAAGCGTCGCTCTTTTTTTATGGTGTTACATGAAGTGGTCAAGTGGTATCAAAATGTTTAGCGCGGACGCTTTGCGTCGGCGTTCCGCTTAACGCCGCGATTTATCGCGTCGGAAGAAGTGGCCAAGTGGCCAAGTGGCCGAGTGGCCGAGTGGCCGAGTGGCC
>CAZJMK010000036.1:0-42025 GCA_964547135.1 uncultured Phycisphaeraceae bacterium
CTCCAAGCTCCAAGCTCCAAGCTCCAAGCTCCAAGCTCCAAGCTCCAAGCTCCACTGTGCCTCTGTGGTGAATGTTCTTGGTATTTTGACTACCGCTCTTCCAATTCCCCGCAATCGCCACTGACCTTCCCCGGCCCCTGCACCTTCGCATCGTCACGTAACCTCTGCACCCGTTCCAAACACCCTTCCCATTGCCGATTCAGTTTTTTCAATCGTGTCCCCAGCAATCCGATCCCCAGCGTGGCTGCCACCTGATCACGCGACGCCGGCGTTGCCAATGCCATGCTCAGTGTGCGTGCCACCTGTTGCACATCCTCGAGGCCTTCCACCGCGAGCAACACCACCAGTTCATCCGCACCGATACGCCCGATCACCAACGGCGCCGGTTGCAATCCCTGAATCGTCCGCGCCAGTCGCACCAGCAATCGATCCCCAGCCGCGTGGCCGTACCGTTCGTTGATCAATCGAAAACCATCGACATCCACCAGCAGCAACGCCACCGCACGATCGTCCCCAGCCGCCAGTTGCCCCAGTCGATGCTGCCAGCCGCGCCGATTGAGCACCCCCGTAAGCGGGTCAAATTCCACCGTGCGCTGCACCGCCTGCACCGCTGCCGCCTGCAAAGCCTCATGCTGCAATTCATCAGCAATGCTCGATCGCGCCGCCAGTGCCTGTACCAATGCCCCTTCCATCAATTGGCCCGCATCGGCTGCAAGCTGTTCCGGCGACCATGTTGCATCCTTGGGTTCAATATCAATTTCAAACACCTTCGCCAATGCCGCCGTCTGCGTGCGCAGTTCAACCAAATCGTGTTCCAAAAAATCCGTCACATCCACGCCCAACCTCGGCAGCGCATCGATCAACCACGCCTCCGCTCTTCCGGTTTCCACCCGTGCAATCGCCGCTGCCAGTACATCAATCGCCCGTTGACACAAAGCCGTGCAACCCGCGTCCTCGATCTTTTGCCTGCCAGGTAACATCGGTTGACAGGTGGTAACCTCCGCCGGGCACTTCAATTCCAGCATTGCCCAGTGTGCCACCTGTGCATGGGTCACGCCCAGTGTCCGTTGCTCCCATTCCGCCAAGTCCATCACCTGCATCGGCCAGCCGAGTATCCGCTCATAGGTTTCGTCCAACCCGGCCAGTAAAATGATCGGCCCAATCCCGCGCAATAATCCGCTGACCAAATGCGTTTGCGTTTCCAGCGATCGTGTTTTGCTTTTGACGCAATCGGGGTTGTGCTGACTCAGCCACGCTGCCGCCGGCCCCTGTGCCAACACCCAGCGTCGTAAATCCAACCGCCTGTCCCCCGATGCTGAACGCAGCAGCGAAGCCGTCAGCAACACACTCATCACCAGCATGTGCGTATGCCGTAAACCCAGCACCGCCACCGATCGTTTCAAACTGGTGATCGGTGCCCGCTCCGACCCTTGCGACAAATTCGCCAAACTCAAAACCTTGGCGCTGATATACGGGTCGCCCGCCAGCGTGTCCGCAATCGCTGCGTAATCCGACGACGGATGGTTCAACTGTGACAACAGCCTGACGCACACCGACGGACTCAACATCGCCCGTAGGTTGCCCTGAAGTTGCTGCGCCACCCATGCTCGATCAATTTTCATGGCCGATTCCCCGGCAGGCTCCGGCCCACGTATGCCCTCCACCCTGTCCTGCCTCTTATCCCCCATCATCGACCGATCAATTCACGGACTTTACATTTCCATAATCACCTTATTTTTATTATTCATAGGTATTTTCCCATAAAGTGGAATTGCAATTACGACGATAGGGCGACGGTACGACCGATCTTTCACTCATCGCTTGACACCACTGGACGGGGTTATGGGGCCATCCACTCTGACATCCACCGCAAAAACGTCCGCCGATGCCGTAGCCGACGGCTCGACGGAAGTGACGCCGCACGTACTCATCGTTGATGACGATGAGTTTGCCCGCACGACGCTGGGTTACATCCTCAGTCGCGCAGGCATTCACGTCGAACACGCACGCAACGGCATGGAAGCCCTCGCCCTGGCGCGCGGTCATCGTTACCACACCATATTGATGGACGTGCAAATGCCCGGCATGGACGGCCCGCGTGCCCTGGCCATGTTGCGCCGTGACCCTGCCAATAAAAACACCCCCGTCATCATGATTTCCGCCTACGCCTCATCTGAAAACGTACGCAACTGCGTTCGCTGCGGGGCGTCCGATTTCGTCGTCAAACAAGCCCTCAACCCCGAAGCCCTCATCGGCAAAATCGTGCGCTTCGCCGCGGGGGGTAGCGCGGATGCCATTTCGAACACAGACACAGACAAACGTGAACCCGCCACTGGTTTGCACACAGCCGTTACCGATGCCTCGATCGACAAGCCTGCCAACGCATCATCAACTGATTCTCCCGCTGCTGCTTCACCCACCGCAAACCAGGCCGACGACACGCCGATGGACGCGGAAACCTGGAAAAAGAAAATCACTCAGCTTGGGCGAAGCGACCGTGAACAAACCCGCGCCGCCCTGGCGGACATGGCATTACCAGCCGTGGTCCCCGGCGTGCTCTCCGACATACTGCAAGCCTGCGCCAATCCGCAAACACCTACCGAAAAACTGGTGCGCCTCATCGAACAAGACCCGTGCATCATGTTGGCCGTATTGCATGCCGCCAACAAAGGCGTTCACAGTGCCAACGAAGGCGTCAGTGACACCGACGCGGCGCTGCGCCGAATTGGTGCCCAGGGTTTACAGGAAGTCATCACCAATATTCGCCCACTCACCGGAACCACCGAAACATTGGCCCCCTGGCTGCACCGTTGGTGGCGACATGCCCTGGCCGTCGGTTCCGTGGCCGGTGAATTGTGTCTGGCAGCCGACCTGCCCCCCGCAGTCGGTCGTGTTGCCGGGTTACTGCACGACATTGGTCGATTGATTCTGCTGCTTGGGCCGATGCGTGAAAAAACCATCGCCTGTTACGACCTGGTCGGGCACATGATTTTTCCCACCGCCACCGCGGAGCAGCTTCTCTTCGGCCTCAATCACAAACAAATCGCGCAAGACTTTGTCGATCGCCAGTCACTGCCCCCCGTGTTGCGCAGCGTCGTCACCACCCACGATATGGACGATGCCCAACTGGCTCGCGTCGGTGGAACGGAACAGCAACTCGGAGCCGTGGTCATGGCTGCCGATCAAATCGTCAAGGCTGCCGGTGCCGGTGGCTTGACTTGCGATGAACTGCTGCCGCTGCCCAGTGCCCTGGCCGGGGCCGCCACCGAACTCGATCTGCAAATCGCGCATGTGCTCGACGACATCCGCAAAATCACCACCGTTCGACTGGGCAGTCAATGTCCGCCCTGGGCCGGTGAATTACGCCCCATGCCCGGCATCACCGTGGCCATGGTGTCACCCCAGGCCGGCCCATGGAACCCCTACCAACGTGCCCTGATGTCCGCAGGCGCCACCGTGTCCGCCTACAGCGACCCCAAAGTCCTGCTTGAACAAACCATGACCCATGATGTGCTGGTGATCGACATGACCAGCTCCGCCCTGGCGACCTCGCTGCCGGTGATTCGCCGCATCTGTTCCGCCCCCGGCTTGCAACACACGCCCCGACTTCTGCTGGCGCGACGCAGCGACGAACCCGAACTGGTGGTGCGGCAATCCGGCCTCGATTTACAGGTGCAATCAACCCCGATCCGCAATCGTTCACTCCTCCAAAACATTCGCAAACTCGCCGGTCAGTGATCTTGTCGGTTGATCTCAGGGTACGCCACCATGCTCACCAACACCGTTCTTCAATCCCCCGACCTCGACCACGCCGCGCCGTGGGACCATTACCAGCGTATCGCCCACTTGTTCGCCCGTGGCGTGCGTCACGATGTGGTCAACCTGCACTGTTCCCTTCGCCTGGCTGAGTCGCTGCATCGTCTGCGTGCCGAAAACCCCGACATGCCCGTGCCCGATGAATTGCGTCCCGAATCCGTCGCCGAGCGCGTGCGGCACAACACCCGTCTGCTTGCCAACATCACCCACGACGGCCTGCTGCTCACCCAGGCCGCCAACCGCTGGGTCTATCACGATGTGCATACCCTGCCGCTCTCACAACTTTTGCACGATGCCATCACCAGCCACCTTGATGATGACCTTGAACCCCCGACGCTGTTGAATGATCCGCAACTGGCTCAATACAAACTCATGGCCATGGGCGACATGCTTACCGCTGCCCTTTCCGTCTGCCTGTTTCAATGGTCGCCGCGCACCCATGCTCACCATTTTCTGCAAACCATCACTTGCGCTTGCAGCCCCGATCGTTGCCGGGCAACCCTCTGCATCCCCATCGACGACCCGGCTTCCGTGCTTTCGTTTACACAGCATCGCCATGAACTGCAACAGCACGCCAATCACCCGATACTGACACAAAACCTGGTCATCACCACCGCTGAACTGGCGCTCTGGCTGGCGCACTATATTTTCGAATTGCACGGGGCAGACATGCAGGTGAACGACGCCTCCGACACGCTGATCGTCAGCCTGCCGCTGTTGACATGATGTAAATTCGTTTGAATCAAAAAGAATTCAACACAGAGATCATTAAGTGGCTAGGGGCTGGGGGCTGGGCAAAACGATGGTGATGGTTGTCTTACTAGCTCCAAGTTACTAGCACCCAGCACCTTCCCGCACGGGTGCCATACTGCGTCCCGCGCAGCGGGCGCTGTGTGTTAATGAAACATGACACAGACGCGATAAATCGCGGCGCTAACCTACACATCAACGCAAAGCGTCCGCGCTAAACATATGCACTGCACTTGGACTGCCTCCGCCTCAACCCGCGCTATTCCTCTTCCGGTATCACATCCACCGCCACATGTACCCGATGCTGTCCGCCGCCCAGCACCACCCCGCGCACCGGGCTGACCTCACTGTAATCGCGTCCCCAGCCCAGCGTCACATGCTTGTCACCGGGCATCAAATTATTCGTCGGGTCAAAATCCAGCCACCCCGCCTCCAACCCGTACACCGACAACCACGCATGTGACGCATCCGCCCCCACCAACCGCGACTGCCCCGGCGGAGCATTGGTCAGTAAATACCCGCTCACATACCGGGCCGGCAAACCCATGCTCCGTAAACACGCAATCTGCAAATGGGCGAAATCCTGACACACCCCGCGCCGCAAGCGCAACACCTCCTCCACCGGCGTGGCCACCTGCGTCACCGTCGTGTCATACTTGAACTCTTGAAAAATCCGTGATGTCAACTCCCTCACCGCCTCCATCAGCGACCGCCCCTCCGCAAAACTCGGCTGGGCATACGCCCGCACCGCCTCACTGACCTTCACCATCGGCGACTCATACACAAATTGCACCGCATCCAGTGTTTCACGCTGCCGTTGACTCTGTACCAAATCACGCACTTCCTCCCATCGCCGACCATACATATCGCCATGCGTGCCACCGCTCGCCTGCACTTCCACCTTGCTCACCGCCGTCACCATCAATCGCCTGTGCGGCTTTTGCAGCGTGAAGCTGTGTACCATGTTCCCGTAATAATCCAGCCAGTCGTCGGCCACCTCCGGCTGCGGGTCCACCGTTAATTTGCGCAACACACACCGCTGCCGAGCTGTGTCCCGCGGCTGCAAATGAGCCATGCTGTGACACAATGACACCGCTTCACTGTATTCATACGTCGTGCGATGGGTCACGCGGTATTTCATGGTTCTGACGCGAATAGTTTATGGTTGATTGTTACCACTCATTCAAGCCGGGTACGAGGTCGCGGCAGCGACCGAGGCCCTGGGTATCCGCCTCGTTCGGGTGCCACCGGCAGCTTGTCTGCCAGTGTTTTGATGAATCGACGACGTACCTCCGATGCCATCGACGGCTTTTTCAACCCAGCCGGGGGCGGCTGGGCTACAGCGCCGACGCAAAGCGTCCGCGCTAAACATTTTGAATCACTTGACCACTCGACCACTTCCACATCACAACGCATTCCCCGTCCCACTGCCACCACCCTCATTCCCCGGCACCAGTTGCTTGGCCACGCCCGTGTGACTGAGGTAACTGTACGACAGCGCATCCGAAAGCGCCGGCAACTCGATGTACAGTCGATCCAACAAATCATCCAATTCCATCCGCAAGCCTTCCTCATTCACCTTGCCCAGTCGTTCCACCTGCGTCAGTCGCAGCAGCGACAGCAACCCGATGATGATGCGTTCCTCCGTCGTTCGTGCAGGCAGCGCATGTTCCCCCGGCAACTGAGCCACGTGCTCGGCGATCCGTGCCACCTGAAACGCAATCGAACGAGGGTTGCTTTCATCGGTCAGCAACAAATCCAGCACTGCCGACGCCTGCAAACTCGCCAGGTATCGCCTTCGATACGTCATGATGCTGTCGCCGATTTCCAGCACCGCTTCGAGCAGCGGCGCCTCCACCGTCGTCGGTTGCACCAAGGTGGTGCGCATCAACTGAGCCGTCTGTATCGCCCGTTCGATGCGACAACCCAAATCCAAAAACGTCCAGCCCTGGCCGCGCGTCATGCTTTCGGTCACCAGCCCGTTGAACGCCACCAGCGGAATGATCGAACGATTCAGCAACGCTGTCGCTTCGCCCAAATGCAATCGCGCCAATGGTCTTGGTGGTTCAAAATCCTGATCGAGTGTGTAAATGATGCGCCACGTATCGCCGGACAACCGATCACGAGCCATGCTCGCCACCCGACGCAGGTCAGCGATGATGTTGCGAATGCTGCCTGTCGTTTTTTCATCGTAAATCAGTGCCAGCAACTCCTGCCGCACCGCCGATGTTTCCGGCGTCGTCGCCCCCAACGCCCCGGCATATTGCCCGCTCATGTGCCCGATACTGTGCAGCAGCGTCACCAACTCCGGTGAATTATCGAAACTGCTTTGCTCACTCAACCGAGTCAGCACCACCCGCATGATGCGAATCATGCCCTCCGCCCGTTCGACGTAACGACCCAGCCAGTACAAATTGTCTGCCACGCGACTGGGCAAATCACCCCCCCCGCGCGTCAGCGCCACCTGATCGCCGGGGTGTTGCAACAAACTGAACGGCACCACCGGCCCATCCGACGGAACCCATGTATCCTTGCTCCCCCCGCCACGCTGCATCGACACCACCAGCGAATCAACCGTCGCCCCGATGCGCGTCAAGGCACCGGGCATCACCATGAAACCATCCGTCGTCGCCGACATGAACGTGCGCAACATCATGTGACGCGGTTCCAGCCGACCGTTCACATACAACGGTGTCGTTGACAACGGCACCTTCTCCTGCGCCACATATTCAATCGGTCGCTGCCCGATCCGCTGCGCCAGGTCCTGCAACTGCGCATCGCTGAGGTTGTCGCCGAACACCGGTTCCATCGCCCGCCCCGCTCCCGGAAACGCCGGCTTGATCACCAGTTGCCTTAAATTCGCAAGCACATAATCGACATGCCCCGGTTCCCCGCACCACCAGGTGTTCACCGATGAAAGCAGCAAATCCTGTCCGAGCATCGCCCGGCACAATCGCGGCAGGTAGGGCAGTATCGCCGGGGTTTCCAGCAAACCGCTGCCCAGTGCATTGGCCACCGCCACCTTCCCGCTGCGCACCGCCTGGGTCAGCCCTGCCACGCCCAGCGTCGAGTTGCCGCGCAGCTCCAGTGGGTCGGCATAGTCATCATCCAATCGCCTCAATATGACATCCACCTGATGCAACCCACCCAAGGTTTTGAGGTACACGCAATTGTCGCGCACCGTCAGGTCGCCGCCTTCGACGAGCGTGAACCCCAAATACCGCGCCAGGTACGCATGTTCAAAATACGTTTCGTTCATCGGCCCGGGCGTCAGCACCACGATATGCGGGTTGTCACGATGCTGCGGGGCCAATTCCGTCACGGTCTGCCGCAGGGTGCGAAAAAAAGGTGCCAATCGGCGCACCTTGCATTCACGAAAGGCTTCCGTCAGCGTGCTTGAAAGCACAATGCGGTTTTCCAGTGCATACCCCATGCCCGAGGGCGCCTGCGTGCGGTCGCCCAGCACCCACCATTGCCCGTCGCTGCCGCGCCCCAGGTCCGCTGCGTAAAGGTGCAGGTATCTCCGACCAGGCACGTTGATATCGTGGCACGGCCTTAAAAAATTCGGATGCGCCAGCACCAATGCCGGGGGCAGCAAATTGTCCCGCAACAAGGTCTGTGGCCCGTACAAATCCGCCAGTATCAAATCCAGCAACTGTGCCCGCTGCACCAACCCCGATTCCATTTGCCGCCACTGTTCCAGTGACAACATCACCGGCAGTGCATCCAGTTGCCAGGGGCGCTCCATGCCCCGCGGGTCGCCGTACACGTTGTACGTCACCCCGTTTTCATGAATCAATCGACGTGCCTGTTCCCACCGCGCGGTCAACTCCATCGGCCCCAAATCGCCCAGCAATTGCGACAGCGTCTGCCAATGATCATGCAGCGTGCCGTCAGGCCGACGCATTTCATCCAGCGACGAGGTTGGCAACTGATACAAATCAAACATACTTGCTGCCGATGGTACCTCCCCGGACACCCCCTGACTCATCGGGGCGGTGGTGCTGTTCGTACTCGGTGGCGACGCTGACATGTAAAACACGACCCTCCGAGCGTTTCATGATGACCATCACTAATTCATTCAATCGTTGACGATTGAATCACTTTGCCATTGATCCGCCCCCTCTCCCTCCGGGAGAGTTGAAAACCTCGCCGTGGCGGGGGTTGGGGTGAGGGCGTGCCCGTATCCATTTTTTTGATGTCGAACTGTTTGCATTTTATGTACATCATTAAACCATCTGCTTTCCAACCATCGATCATAGCCGTCGCAGGTCCAACGTGAACGGGTATTCCCCATTACATTCTTCCGCCGGCGGCGGTGACCAGCCCGGTGTCGGCGTATGCCCAAATCCAAAAAACCGTGTCACCCGCCTGCTTTCGGCTTCCGCTGCGTTCACCGGAAACTTCTCATAATTTCGACCACCCGGATGGGCCACATGATAAGTACATCCACCAATCGTGCGATTGGACCAGTTATCGTACAAATCAATTATCAGTGGCGCATGCACCCCGATCGTCGGATGCAAGCAACTGGCCGGCCTCCACGCACGATACCTCACCCCAGCCACATACTGCCCCGTCACCCCCGTCGGCTGCAACGGCAACCTCCGACCATTGCACGTCACCACATGCCGGGTATCGATCATGCCATCGACTTTCACCTGCACCCGCTCCACCGATGAATCAACATATCGCACCGTTCCACTCGCCCCCGGTTCCTCGCCCAGCACATGCCAGGGTTCCATCGCGGTGCGCAATTCCACTTGAATCCCTCGTTGCACAATCTGCCCGATGCGTGGGTAACGAAACTCCAGGTGCGGCGCAAACCATTCCTTTTTGAACGGGTAGCCATTCTCCGCCAGTTCCGTCACCACATCCTCAAAATCCTGCTCCACCCAATGCGGCAGCATGTACCGCCCGTACAACTGCGTCCCCCATTTCACCAGTTTCGCCTCGTAAGGCTTTTCCCAAAACCGTGCGATCAAACCACGCAAAAGCAACTGCTGCGTCAGACTCATCTGCGCATGGGGCGGCATTTCAAACCCCCGAAACTCCACCAACCCCAAGCGCCCCGATGCCCCATCGGGGTTGTACAACTTGTCTATGCAAAACTCGGCACGATGCGTGTTGCCCGTCAAATCCGTCAGCACATGGCGAAACACCCGGTCCACCAGCCAGGGTTGAATCACTCGTCCGCTGGTCGGGTCGGGTATCTGCTGCAACGCCAATTCCAATTCATACGTCGCATCGCTTCGCCCTTCATCCGCCCTGGGTGCCTGCGACGTCGGCCCGATGAACAAACTGCTGAACAGGTACGACAGCGACGGATGATTGTGCCAATACGCCACCATGCTTTTGAGCAAATCCGGGCGACGTAAAAACGGACTGTCCGCCGGCGTCGCTCCGCCGATGACCACATGGTTACCCCCACCCGTGCCCGTGTGCCGACCATCGAGCATGAACTTTTCCGTGCCCAGTCGGGTCTGACGTGCTTCTTCGTACAACACCGTGGTGTTGTGCGTCAATTGGTTCCAGTCATGCGCCGGTTGCAGGTTCACTTCAATCACGCCCGGGTCCGGCGTCACCTTTAGCACATGCAACCGACTGTCCGTCGGCGGATGATAACCCTCCACCACCACCGGCAACTGCGTCGTTGCTGCCGCATATTCCACCGCTGCCACCAAATCCAAATAGTCCTCCAAATACCGTACCGGCGGCATAAACACATGCAACATGCCCTGCCTTGGTTCCACACAAACAGCCGTGCGTATCACCCACGGCGGCAGTGCCATGCCCGTCACAATCGCCCCCGACCCTTCACTTTGATAACTGCGCGGTTGCATCGGTGGTATCGGTCTGCGCCTCGGCCTGCCCGGTCCACCGGTCACCGACTCCGCCGGCAATTGCTGCTCAATGTACCCCTCCAACAACGTACTTGGCGCATCACTTGCAGCAACACGCGGCATGAACACGCGCCTCGGCGGCAACGGATCACGCTCTTCCATCGGGTCCTGCTCGATCACCTGATGACGTTCGCCCGCCGGTGCCCAGGGCAGTGAATCCAGCGGCAGCCGATAGCCCATCGGCGAATCGCCCGGTATCAAATACATCCGCTCCGGTCGTAAAAACCATGCACCACTCACCCACTGCGGGCCTTGGTCCAAATACCATCGCGCCAGCGGCAGACAATACCCCGCTGTGCGTGCCAACCCTTGTTCAAAAATACGCGCCAGTCGTTTGCGTTCCAGCGGGTCATCCAAGTGCGACGAAAACGGGTCAACGTTCGTCGGCAGCCTGCGCTCCCGCCAAAGGTAATACCACGCATCCTCATACGCGGGTATCGCAAACGACGGGTCCACATCCAGCACATGTGCCAACGTGTTCATGAACAGCGACGCATGTTCCGGTGCATGGTTATAGGTTTGCCGACTGTCCGCAATCAGGTTTGTATCCTCCCACATCGGCTGACCATCTTTTCGCCAGTAACAACCGAGTGCCCAGCGCGGCAACTGCTCCCCCGGGTACCATTTGCCCTGACCAAAATGAAGCAGCGCACCGGGTGCAAATTTCTGCTGCAATCGTCGTATCAATTCCTCCGCCAACCGGCGTTTATTCGGCCCGACCGCTTCCGTGTTCCACTCAGCCCCGTCCATGTCATCGATGCTGACAAACGTTGGTTCACCGCCCATGGTCAATCGAACGTCACTTGCTTTCAAATCACGATCAATGCGCTGCCCCAGCACCTCAATCGACTGCCACTGTGCCGGGGTGTAAGGCTTGGTCACGCGCGGGTCTTCATGTACCCTTCGCACACTCATCGACACTTCGAACGTCTCTTTAACCTTGTCTTCCTTGCTCCGCTGCATGAACGCATACGAACCGGTGATCGGTGCTGCACTGGTCGGGTCCGCAGCACACGCCAGCGGTATGTGTCCCTCGGCTGCCATCAAGCCACTGGTCGCATCCAACCCGATCCAGCCCGCTCCGGGCAAGTACACTTCCGCCCACGCATGAAGGTCGCAACAGTCAGCCGACACCCCAGCCGGGCCTTCCAACGGTTTTTGATCGGCCACCAGTTGAATCGAGTAACCGCTGACAAACCTCGCCGCCAGGTTCATATGTCGCAATGCGTTCACCATCAGCCAGGCAAAATCACGGCACGACCCCTGCCCCAGTTCCAACGTATGTTCCGGCGACTGCACCCCCGGTTCCATGCGAATGATGTAATTCAGCAACTTGTGTATTCGCTGATTGACCCCCACCACCAAATCAATCGACCGCATGCCCGGTTGAACGCACGTTTCCCGTAACTCACCCAGCAACCGACTAAGTCGTGGTCCGCGTGGGTGCTTTTCCAAATAGGGTGTCAATTCACGAGCCAGTACCGCGTCATAGGTAAACGGGTATTTCTCGGCTGCCTCTTCCAGAAAAAAATCAAACGGGTTGATCACCGTCATGTCCGCGATCAGATCGACTTCAACGGTAAATTGTTCGGTCGCTTTGGGGAACACCAGCCGAGCCAGGTAATTGCTGTACGGGTCCAGTTGCCAGTTGATGAAGTGTTCACCCGGCGACACCTTCATGCTGTAAGCCGTGACCGGGGTACGACTGTGCGGGGCAGGTCGCAAACGAACCACCTGCGGCGACAGCGATACCAACCGATCGTAGGTGTAATGCGTCCGGTGATGAAGCGCAACCCGTATCCCCATGCCACGACCTTCATGTGAGTCTGACATCGCACCGGCGATGTGCAGAATGACCATTTGTATCACCCCCTCTCCCTCCGGGAGAGTAAGAGTGCTCGCTGCACTCGCATTAGGGTGAGGGCGTGAGTGTGACAGAGTCATTCATCGGCAACAACCATTGGCTTGTCACTACATTGCTCACACAACCGCATCCGCCAAGGCCAACCTCCGCCCGCCTCTCCCACACAGAGAGGGACGCCAATACCTTAAATACTGCAACCCTGATGCCACAATGAAACCTCTTTATTGGCTTGTGACACGCATTGCACGATCCGTCGAATGCGCATTAAAAAGGCAGGTGATGCTTTGACGTGCATCCAAAGTGCCTTCAACGCTCACGCAACACGCCTGCTGCTGCATAAATCCGCTTTTGATCTGTACGGCACTTATTTTGCATAAAGTCTTGTCAATTGAAAAAGACCGCAAAAGGGCTGAATAAAAAATCAGCGATTGTTCTGCGCGCCAAACCTGATTGCTGGATTTTTCATCATGCAAACCGCCACCACCCCCAGCGTCGCCGCTTCAACCCCAACTTCCGTAGGTGCTTCCCTGTTCACGCAAACCTACAGCGAAAACGGCTACTACGACGAAATGTTCTCCGCCGACGGCCAGTTGCGCGACCCCTACCGGCGTCTGGGCGACCGCCTCAAGGAACTGGCCCCCAGTGATGTTCTGCGCCGGCAAAAGGCAGCCGAGCGTTCCCTGTTGCAAATGGGCATCACCTTCGCCGTGTACGGCAACAAGGACGGCACGGAAAAAATATGGCCCTTCGATATCATTCCCCGCATCGTCAGCGCCAAGGAATGGGATTGGATAGACCGCGGCCTCAAACAACGCATCATCGCGCTGAACCTGTTCATCCAAGACATTTACCACGATCAGAAAATCATCAAAGACGGCATCATTCCCGCACACATCATTCAATCCGCCGCCAGTTACCGCAAACAGATGACCGGTTTCACGCCACCCCTGGGTCGCTGGTGTCACATCACCGGCACCGACCTGGTCCGCGACAACGACGGCCAAATCTATGTCCTTGAAGACAACCTGCGCTGCCCCTCCGGCGTGTCGTACGTGCTGCAAGACCGTCAGATCATGAAACAGACCTTCCCGCAACTGTTTCAGACCATTCGCATTCGACCCGTCGATGACTATTGCTCGCACCTGCTGCACGCCTTGCAATCCCTGCGTGCCAACGAAGTCGCCCACCCCAAGGTCGTGCTGCTTACCCCCGGCATGTACAACTCTGCCTACTTCGAACACGCTTTCCTCGCTCAGCAGATGGGCATCGAACTGGTGCAAGGCAGCGACCTCATCGTTCACGACGGCTGGGTACACATGCGCACCACCAAGGGCTTTGAACGTGTCGATGTCATTTACCGTCGCCTGGATGACGACTTTTTGGACCCCAAAGCCTTCCGTGCCGACTCGATGCTCGGCGTGCCCGGCATTATGGAAGTTTACAAAGCCGGCCGCGTTGCCCTGGCCAACGCCCCCGGCACCGGCATCGCCGATGACAAGGTGGTGTACGCCTTCGTCCCCAAAATGATCAAGTATTACCTCGGGCAGGACGCCATCATCCCCAACGTGCCCACCTACGTCTGCGCCGAGGAAAAAGATCGCGCTTACGTGTTGGAAAACATGGACAAACTGGTCGTCAAGGCTGCCAACGAATCCGGCGGCTACGGCATGATCATCGGCCCGCACGCCACCCCCGAAGAACGCACCGCCTTTGCTGAAAAGGTGCGTGCTCATCCGCGCAACTACATTGCTCAGCCGACGCTGTCGCTGTCGCGCGTGCCCTGCATTGTCGATGACCACCTGGAGGGCCGACATGTGGACCTGCGCCCGTACATCATCTACGGCAAGGATGTGTACGTACTGCCCGGCGGCCTGACCCGCGTCGCTCTCAAAAAAGGTTCGCTCGTCGTGAACTCATCACAAGGCGGCGGCTCCAAAGATACCTGGGTGCTATCGTGAAAAATGAATTTGTCGAGTGATCAAGTGATTCAAAATGTTTAGCGCGGACGCTTTGCGTCGGCGCATTGGAAATCTCCAAATGTTCCGACAAGCCGGGAACGAGGCACGAACAAAGTGAGTGACGAGGGCCCGGGTATTCTGAACCCCCATTAAAACCAACCATGCTCAGCCGCGTTGCCGATTCCATCTACTGGCTCAGCCGTTACATCGAACGTGCTGAGAACGTCGCCCGGTTCATCGAGGTGAACCTCAACCTCAGTCTGGACATGCCCAGCGGCAATGAACAGCAATGGTGGCCGCTGGTCACCACCTCCGGCGATCACGATGATTTCAAAAAACGTTACACCCAGGCCGACGAAATCGCGGTCATCAAGTTTCTGACCTTCGATGCCGACAACTCCAACTCGATTTACTCCTGCGTAAGCAACGCCCGTGAAAACGCCCGCACCGTGCGCGATGTGATTTCCTCGGACATGTGGGAACAGGTCAACCAGTTTTACCTCATGGTGCGCAGCGCCGCGACCGACGCCAAAAACGTGATCGAAGCCCCGCAGGAATTTTTCCGCAATGTGCGCTTTCAAAGCCATCTGTTTTCAGGCCTGACCGACAGCACCCTTTCACACGGTGAAGGTTGGCACTTTTCCCGCCTGGGTCGCCTGCTCGAACGAGCCGACAAAACCAGTCGCATACTCGACGTGAAATATTTCATTCTGCTGCCCAACCTCGCCGACATCGGCACCACCCTCGACGAAATTCAATGGTCATCGCTCTTGCGCTCCGCCAGCGGATTGGAAATGTACCGTCAGCGGTTTGGTCGCATCACGCCGCAACAGGTCGTTGAATTTCTGGTGCTGGACAAAAACTTTCCGCGCGCGGTGCTTTACTGCCTGACCCGCGCCCACGAATCGCTGCACGCCATATCAGGCGTACCGCTGGGCACCTTCAGCAACACCGCCGAACAACGCCTCGGCCAGCTATACAGCGAACTGGCCTACGCCCACCCCGATGAAATCATCAAAGGCGGCCTGCACGAATTCATCGACGACCTGCAACAACGATTGAACCTCGTCGGTGAAGGCATCTTCCAAACCTTCTTCGCCATGCGCCCCATCAACAACGGCCAGGCCCCCGCCGGCCTCACTCAAACCCAATTACAAATCTGAGTCCGGGCAAACGCATGTACCAGCCACGACCGGAGTCGCACGCGGCAGTTTAGAAACTGTTTCATAACTCCTTCCGGACTCGGAGCCACAATCGGAAGCGAGTGGTTCTTTGCAAAACCAAGAACCGTTCACTACCGTTCGCGGCTCTGAATCAAGCAAAGGACACCTGCCCCACCCAAACCAGTTATGAAACAGTTTCTTATTGAATGATTACCACCCATATCACAACGGGTCTGGCACGCGATGCGGTCATGCCATCGGACGCATCGACACAACCCCGCCAGGCGGATGTCGTTGGCAGACTTTGGGTGGTCGCCAAGGGGCACCCGCAGGCCGACGATGCGGGTCCGGGTGATCACAACAAACCGTTTCGCACCATCAATGCTGCTGCCGGCCAGGCTCAACCGGGCGACCGTATTGTCGTTTTTGCGGGCATCTATCGTGAGCGTGTTGCGCCAGTTCGTGGGGGTGAGCCGGGGCGTCCGATTGTGTATGAGGCGGCATCCGATTGCGGCGGTGGTCAGTGACGATGGCAAAAACTTCGGCCCGGAGGTCGCTTCCGCTTTTGGTGAAATTCCGATGATGCGTTTTGCCGGTTGGTACAAAAACACCGGCCCCAGTTACCACACGGGCATCTTTCCCTACAACATGAACCGCCCCGGCGGTACACCACCTGATGGCGATACTTGGATCACCTTCTCACAGAACAAGGAAGACATCTGGGTCGGTCGCATCCCTGTGCCGATTCGTACCCGCATCGATCAGCATGTGACGGATGATTTCAGCGCAATCAAAGATAGCGACCCCTTGGCGGACTGGAACCTATACAGCGGCCAGTGGACGCAGGTGGGTTTGGTGGATGATGGCGCGGGGGGCAAGTGTCTGCGCCTGGCGGACAAGGATCGTTACGACTACGCCAGTGCGATGCGAGTGTTCCCAGCCACGAGCAGGGGGCGGGTGGCAATTCGTTTGCGTGCGGCGCAGAACCATGCAGGGCGATTGGACCTGGATTTGATGACACGCAAGGGTGATCGCCCGATTCGTTTGAGCCTGCGTGACCATGGCAAGCTCGTGGCCGAACGGGCGGACAAAGAGGTCACCCTGACGACCTATCAGCCGGGACAGTGGCTGGACCTGGTGATCGAGTTCGACCTGCCGGTGGACAAAGTTCAGGTGCGTGTGAATGGGCAACCGGCGGGGGGAATACTGCCACCGATCACATCGACAGCGACAGCGACAACGACAACGACATCAACGACGACAACGACAACGACAGCGATGCCTGCATCGAATTGGGTGGAACGATTGGTGTTACGCACCGGCCCGTTCCGCACCGTCGATCAACTTGACACCAGCAAACCCAGCGGCAAGGAATTCGGCAGCGGTGACAAGCCGATGGCGGATGAACCGGAAAATGTCGAAGCGGTGTTTGAGGTGCAACGGGTGACGACCGCAGCGATGTGAACCGACGCTTCGATATGATTGACAACGACACTGGCCAACGCACCGTTCTGACAAGGACGAGTTTTTACGGTATCACATGAACATGAGCCAACCGGTACAACCCAATATTGTTTTCATTCTCATCGACGACATGGGCTGGCGCGATCTGGGTTGCTACGGCAGTTCCTTTTACGAAACGCCCCGACTCGACCAACTGGCAGCACAAGGTCTGCGTTTCACCGATGCCTATGCCGCCTGCCCGGTTTGCTCGCCCACTCGTGCCAGCATACTCACCGGGCGCTATCCCGCACGTGTTGGTATCACCAACTTCATCCCCGGCAACGCCTGGGGCAAACTCATGGGCGTGCCTTACTTCGACCGTCTGCCTCGCTATGAAGTTACCATCGCCCAGCAGCTGCGCGACGCAGGCTACCGCACGCTCCACGTCGGCAAATGGCACTGCGGCAGTGATCGCAAACATTGGCCCGATCACTTCGGCTTTGATGTCAACCGTGCCGGCTGCGGCTGGGGGATGCCACAGCATGGCTACTTCAGCCCTTATCGCATTCCCGAATTCCCCGACGGCCCACCCGGCGAATACCTCACCGACCGACTCACCGATGAAGCCATCACGCTGGTCCGCGAGCATGGTCCGCAAGGCTCACGCCAGGGCCAACCCTTTTTCCTTCACCTCTGTCACTACGCCGTCCACACACCCATCCAGGTCCCTGAACACCTTGTCGCCAAGTATCAGGCCAAGGCCCGTGCTCTGGGGCTGGACGACAGCCAGGCTTTGGTGGAGGGCGAACATTTTGCCTGCCTTCATAAAAAAGATGAACGCATCACACGCAGGCAGTTTCAATCACACGCCGGCTACGCAGCGATGATGGAAAACCTCGACACCAACATCGGTCGACTGCTTGATGCCATCGAACAGTTGGGTATGTCCGACAATACGTTGGTCGTGTTCACCTCCGACAACGGCGGACTTTCCACCGCCGAGGGCGCACCCACCTGCAACAAACCCCTGCTCGAAGGCAAAGGTTGGATTTACGACGGCGGCAACCGTGTCTGTCTGTTGGCACGCTGGCCCGGTGTCATCGCGCCCGGCGGTGTCAGTGCCGAACCGGTCACCAGTACCGATTATTTTCCGACGTTCCTGCAGGCAGCCGGGCTGCCCCTTCGCCCCGACCTGCATTGCGATGGGCTGTCGCTGTTGCCGGTGTTTGCTGATCCGCAAGCCGGGCTGGACCGCGATGCCATTTACTGGCATTACCCGCACTATTCCAATCAGGGTGAATCGCCTGCCTGCTCGATTCGTGCTCGTGATTGGAAACTGATCGAACATTTTGAAGACGGCGGACGACTCGAACTTTTCAACCTCGCCAATGACATCAGTGAAAGTCGAAATCTGACTGAGGTACAACCCCATCAACGTGATCGGTTGTATGCGATGCTGCGTGCGTGGCGCAAGTCCATCGAAGCCCGCATCCCTGATATCAACCCTGAATACGATGCGATGCTCAAGGGCTTATCGACCACAACACCCTACACGTCGTTGCAAATCCCCGGCGACGATCGCGGCGCATGATTTTGCCTGCTGAGGGGTATAAATTGATGCATCCCCAGGGTTGGAATACAGGGCGATGATTATTTTCGTGAACTGATGGCCAGGGTGGTGGGCAGGAAGAATAAAGTGGTCGGGAGTCATATCGAGTAGGGTGGGTCAAGCGCGTCGGCGAGCGGACCCACCATGATGAAGTGGTCGAATGGTCGAATGGTCGAGTGGTCGAGTGGCCAGGTGGCGTGGTTACATGCGTTTGCCCTGGTCATCGTTCTATCGCTTTTTGTCACGCACCTTGTTTTCCGCTATGATGACGGGCTTCAAACGGTTCGGCCTGGGCACGTGTGTCACTTCACAAACACACGCAGCCACAGGTCCAAGGCCTCGGGTCGGCCCCGGGGACACCGGACCGCAAGGGAGTTTCATCATGGCTGAGCATCCGATTCGTTTGTACGAAGGTTTGTTTCTGCTGGCACAGTCGGCCACGGCTGATCTGACGGCGGCGACCGAAACCGTGCGTAACATGATCACCCGTCACGGCGGGGAAATCGTCATTCTCCGCAAGTGGGACGAACGCAAACTCGCCTACCCCATTCGTGGGCAGAAGCGCGGCCTGTATCTGATTGCGTACTTCAAGGCCCCGAGTTCTGCGCTGGCTGCCATCGACCGTGATGCAGTGCTGTCGGAAGTTGTGCTGCGGGCGATGGTCATCAAGGCGGATCACGTCGGTGATGTCGAATTGGAACTGGCCAAGAAGGAAGAAAACCTCACCGTCGAAATCAAGCTGCGTGAGGAAAAGCCTGCGGCCAAGCCGGCGGTGGATGCCGACGGCATTGAAGTGCCGGACCTGTCGGAATTGGAAGACGTGAAATAATCATTGATATGGATCGGTGAATGAACCTTACTGGTTGGAGGGTTTGTCATGCCCAATCTCAACCGCGTGATGCTCATGGGTAACCTGACCCGTGACCCGGAATTGCGTTACACGCCCAGCAACACGCCGGTGGTGCAGGTGGGCCTGGCGATCAACCGGCGCTGGCGCAACCAGCAGACCAACGAGTGGCAGGAAGAGACCACCTTTGTCGATTGTGAAGCGTGGGGTAAGCAGGCTGAGACGATCAACCAGTACCTGCGCAAGGGCAGGCCGGTGTATATCGAGGGCCGATTGAAACTGGATCAGTGGCAGGACAAGGAAGGCCACAATCGGTCGAAGATCAAAGTGGTGATCGATAGTTTTCAGTTTATCGACTCGCAGCGTAGTGCCGGTGGCAGTGGTGGTGGGCAGGGTGGTGGTGATGCAGCGGAGATGGGCGAAGGTGGGGGAGCAGCGTCCGCACCTCGATCAGCCCCTCCG
Organism: uncultured Phycisphaeraceae bacterium; assembly: GCA_964547135.1. Lineage (GTDB taxonomy): Bacteria > Planctomycetota > Phycisphaerae > Phycisphaerales > Phycisphaeraceae > JAJXSS01. Next base: position 19,816 of record CAZJMK010000036.1, read on the forward strand.
CGAACAGTCAATCGACCGGCAGCCAACACAGCCCCGCCCCCGGTGGATGCCAACCAACCCCCGCCGATGGGCGATGAAGATATTCCGTTTTGAATTTTAGAAATGTACCACAGAGACACAGAGATACAGAGGAAACAAAAAAAGAATTAAGAGTCAGTGCTATCGCATCTTTTTTTGACTCGTGATTCAATGCCTTGCCTTCTCTGTGCCTCTGTGTCTCTGTGGTGAAAAGAAAAGTCGGATGTTCCGGCTGATGATTGGACAACGGGCAACAATAAAAATGCCCATGCTGGTCTGCCGTCTGTGAGGGAAACAACCCACGGGCGAGGCCTAACTCGGAAGTGAGGACACCATGAAGAACGTGAAAGTACTGCTGACGGAAAACGTGGACAACACCGGCATCGTGGGCGATGTGGTTTCGGTTCGCCCCGGTTTTGCCCGCAATTACCTTTTGCCGCGCAACCTTGCGACCAAGCCGACGGAAGGGGCGATCAAACGATTGGCCGCTCGCCGTGCCCAGGTGGAACAGGAAATGAAGCTGCGTCGGGCGCAGTTGGAAGCGCTGCTGGAAAAAATCAAGAATCACGAAATCACCCTGCAACGCTCGCACAACGAACAGGGCATTCTGTTCGGCGGCGTGACCCAGCATGACATCGCCCAGGTGTTGCGCGACGAGGGCCACGCGGTGGAAGACCGCATGATCCGCATCGGCACGGTCATCAAACGACTGGACAGCTACCACATACCGGTGGTGCTGGCGTCGGATTTGAAGACCGAAATCAAGCTTTGGGTCGTGTCTGACAAACCCAAGGAAGAATTGCAGGCGGAAGAAAAGGCTGAGGCCCCGGCCCCGGAACAGGCGGAGGAAAAGCCCAAAAAGAAGAGCAAGAAGGCCGCCGAGGAAAAGGCTGAGGCTGCCCCCGCAGCCGAGGGCGAGGAAAAGCCCAAGTCCAAGAAGAAGGGCAAAAAGGCCGAAGCGGAGTGAATGGAAGTGGCCAAGTGGTCGAGTAAAGGCACGCCCTCACCCTGGCCCTCTCCCGGAGGGAGAGGGGACAGGCAAGTGGTCAAGTGACCGAAACGTGTTCGATAGTTAGCGCCGCGATTTATCGCGTCTGTGATTGTGACACCGCCCCCGGGGGCGCCCTCGGCGGTGTGGCTGACAAAGCGGCGGATGGTATCCGCCGATGCCATCGGCGGCTTTATTCACCCAGCCGGGGGCGGCTGGGCCACAAAGCCAACCGATGCGATTCAGTGGGTCACTTTCGTCCGACCTTCGCCCACACTTATTGTGTGGGTTTTTCTTTGCGCATCGAGGGCACTTTTGGCCGATGATGAATGCACCTGCTAGAATCCGGCCTAGGTTGTGACTTCATTACATACGAGGATGCCAACATGCTGATACCGATGGTGATCGAAAAAACCGGACGAGGCGAACGTGCTTACGACATTTACTCACGCCTGCTCAAGGACCGCGTGGTGTTTCTGGGCGGCGGGGTGAGCGATGAATCCGCCAACCTGGCGATTGCCCAGTTGTTGTATCTATCCAACGAAAACGCTGAGGCGGACATTCACGTGTACATCAACTCGCCCGGCGGCAGCGTGTCGGCTGGGCTGGCGATTTACGACACCATGCAGTTCGTTCGCCCCGATGTGGCGACCTACTGCATCGGCATGGCGGCATCGATGGGCGCGGTGCTGATGATGGCCGGCACCAAGGGCAAACGCTTTGTGCTGCCCAACTCGAAGGTGCTGCTGCATCAGCCGCTGATCGGCGGCGTGCTGGAAGGGCAGGCGACGGACCTGGGCATTCACGCCAAGGAAATGCTGCGTTCGCGTGACCGGTTGTATCAGATCATGGCCGACCACACCGGCAAGGACTTACCCACCATCGCCCGTGACTGCGAACGTGACAAATGGTTCGATGCCCAGGAAGCGGTGGACTACGGCGTGGCGGACGCGATTTTGAAAAGCATTCCCGAAAGCATGAACAAACAGCACGTCAGTGATGACGAGGATGGGCCGACGGAGAAGACGGTGTGATGATGATTTCGAATTTCGAATTTCGAATTTCGAATTTGCAAGACACTCGTGCGAGCGTGTGGTTACACGCTTTGTTGTGGCTGATGATGGCCGGATGGTTGGCGGGTTGTGCTGGCCCGCGGAATTTTGAGAATGAAAATGATCGGCTGCGGCGGGAGAACATGGAACTCAAAACCGCGGTCGAGGAGTTGAATACCAAACTCGCATCGCGTTTGCAGCAGATTGGCACATTGGAAACGGCACTGGCACCGCAGCGGGCGCGGGTGCCGGGGGTGGAACCGGGCGACATACCACTGGCGGTGAGTTTGCGATTCGGCATGTACACCGGCCCGGTCGATACCGATGGTGATGGCCGTGATGATTTGATTCGCTTGTACTTTCAGCCGCTCGACCAGAAACAAAGATTCATACCCGTGGCGGCGGCGGCACAGGTGCAGGTGGTGGTGATCACGCCCGGTGCAGAACCGCGTGTGTTGGCGGACAAGGCGTTTGCGACCGATGACCTGGACCGAACCTATCGCACCGGGGTCACGGGTACGCATTACACGCTGGAAGTGCCCCTGCCTGGTGACATACCGGATGATGTGCGCGAGGTGACGGCGAAGGTGGCGCTGACCGATGCGTCCACCGGCAGGGTGCTGACGATTCAACAGGGGTTTGGGTTGAAACGAAAAAAATAACGCCGCATTCAGGCTGTCAGGGCCTGATACACACGACCGATGCGACGCAGGTAACTCACATCGCCGATTTCCGCACGATGAGCCACTTCATCCAATAACTTGATCGTGGCAGGTTCGAGGCAGGGTGTTGTTGAATCTTCATCGGGGTAGGTCACATCCACCTGCAACTCAACGGCATACTGCCCACGACGGACCCAACGTGTGATTTTGGCGTGTCGTTGTTTCATGGCTGTTCTCGAAAATAGACTGTCACCAACATGGCTCGATGCGTTTTTTCCAAGTAAGACCACACAACTTCCACTTCCGAGCCATCTGCCAATAGTTGCCGGGTAATAATCGATGGGTTTGGCTTGCTGGCAGGTCGTTCACGCACCACCATTGCGTTCGCCAAACCAGCAACCAATTGCCAGGCAGAAATACGACGTTCTTCACAACGCTCATCAGCATGAATCGAGACAAGGTACTTGTCCTCGACCACCGCTTGCCGGATCAGGTCGCTTAGTCGTCCCATGATTCACCTGATCATAGGTCATCATGTGCCGGCAGAGCTAATTGCCGGTTTTGGACTCAAGGGACATCACTTAGCCCCCGGTCAATGACCGGGGACTAAATGTGCCATGAATCGCAGCATCACTCCACAATACCCAGGTCGGTTTTGGTGAACAGGCTGGCGAAGGAGAAGCCGGCTTGTTCGATGTTTTGTCGTCCGCCTTCCTGTCGGTCGATGACCGCGACGATTTTGACGACCACGCCGCCGCAGGCTGCAATCGATTTGGCGGCTTCGAGGGTTTGCCCGCCGGTGGTGACAATGTCTTCGACGAGGAGCACTTTTTCGCCGGGGTTGAGTTTGCCTTCGATCTGCTTGGCGGTGCCGTAGTCTTTCTTTTGGTTGCGGATCAGCACGCTGGGCTTGCCGCCGGCCATGGACAGGGCGGTGACCAGAGGTATCGCACCCAGCTCGGCCCCGGCCACGCGGTCCACCTCAGGCGTGAGGTGTTGTGCGAATTTTTCACCCAGGGCTTTGAGGATGTCGGGTTGGGTTTCAAAGAGGTACTTATCGAGGTAATACCTGCTTTTGCGACCGCTGCGCAGGGTGAATTCGCCGTGCAGCAGGGCGGACGATTTGATGCGTTCAATCAGTTGTTGGTCGTTCATGGTTGGCAAAGTATAACGTGATGCACAGGTCAAGTGACATAAAAAAACAAAACGACGCCGAGGGCTTCAGCCCCGGATTGTTTTCTTTGAATGATGAATCAAACCATCCGGCCCTGAAGGGCACGGCGTCATGGGCACAGCTTCAATGACGCAGTGATTTCAACCTTGAGGTTTATTGACTAAGGGTGCTGCTGGTGACACAACCACTGTCGGTGTCGGGGCAGCGGCGGCGGCGGTGGGTGTCGGGGCTGCGGGTTTGGGGGCTTGCTTTTTGTCGGGGGCCAGCACCATGGTCATGCGACGCCCCAGCAGGCGCGGTTCACTTTCGACCTTGCTGACCAAATGCAGTTTGGTTTTGACTTCCTGCATCAGTTGCATGCCGATTTCGCGGTGCGCCATTTCCCGGCCCTTGAACAGCAACGTGAACTGCACCTTGTCACCCTCCGCCAGAAAGCCGGTGGCCTGATTGAGTTTGATGCCCAGGTCGTGTTCTTCGATTTTGGGGCGCAGGCGCACTTCCTTGAGTTCACTGGTCTTGGCGTGACTGCGGGCTTTCTGTTCTTTCTTTTTCTGTTGATACTTCCACTTGCCGTAGTCCATGATTTTGCAGACCGGCGGCGTCGCCTGCGGGGCGACTTCCACCAGGTCCAACCCGGCTTCACGGGCACGACGTTTTGCCTCATTGGTTTCAACGACACCGACATCGACCGCGTTGTCATCGATGAGGCGCACGGGTGAAATGCGAATTTGTTCGTTGATGCGAAGCTGCTTGCCGACAGGCCGCGACGGTTGAAAACGTCCTCGAGTGATGGTCGAACCTCCAACAAAGCGAACGGCTGCGCCGACGACCGCCTTGAAGCGACGCTCCCACAAGCGCCTCGCCCCGGCTGTGATCTGTCATGCAATCATTCAGCCGAGGCCCCAAACATCAGGGCGGAAGATGTCAACCGACGCCAGCTTTCGCTGAATTCACTGGTAGCCTACCCCGATTAACGGCTCAAGGCAAGCGGAAACTGCAATGAGCAAGAGAAGTGGTCAAGTGCAGGAAAGCGTATGTGGTAGTTAGCGCCGCGACTTGTCGCGTCTGGCCGGGTTGGTTAATCGGTTGGTCGGTAAATCAGTTAATCGGTGAAAACCAATGTCATTCAGTCCGAGTAACCGATTAACCGACTCACTGTTTAACCACTACAACCAGACGCGATAAATCGCGGCGCTAACTCCCCAAAAATGGTTCCGGTACTTGATCATGTCTCGGTATCGTGGGCGGGTTTATTTGGGGCTAATCAAACGCATGATGTCGAAGTAGGTCACCATGAGGAACAGGCCGCCGATGAGCAGCAGCCCGGCGTAGGTGGCGCCGGTGAGTATGGCCGGGTGGACCGGGCTGCCCTTGATTTTTTCAATCGCCAGAAACACCAGCAAACCCCCGTCTGCAATCGGTATCGGCAACAAATTGATCACCACCAGATTGACACTGATGATGCCAAAGAAAAACAAGACATACGGCCAACCACTGTCACGCGCAATCATCGTACCCGCATGAACGATACCCACCGGCCCATGCAAGCCCGACACCGGCACCGTCTGTTGAAACAGTCGTACCAAGGTCAGATACGTCTGCATCATGAATACATGGGTCTTTTTCACGCCCAGCACGGCTGCGTCCCACGGCGTGTCAGCCACCACGGGCAGACGCAACGTCGCAAACGGCAAGGCAACCTGCGGCATCGTCCAACCGGCTTGCGCCAGTTGCTTTTGCCAAGGGGCATCGATGCTGACCGTGCGTGTGAATTCGGGTTGGCCGGCGATGTTGAGTTGGTATGTCACCTGTATCGTCAATGGCGACGGCTTGTCAGCATCACCGGCGGGTTGTTGTGTGAGGGTATGGGTCAGCAAGCGCTGCATTTGGCCGAAGGTTTGCACGGGCGTGTTGTTGATGGCCAGAATGCGTGAACCTTCGGGCAGGTTGAGGGATGAAAAGGGTGAACCGGGAAGCGTGCCGCTGGTGAGGTTGTGGTCGAGGGCGAAGGTGGGTTGAAAACCGAGCGTGCCGTTGGCGGAGGGTTGCGTCGGCACCAAGTCAACCAATTGGCCGTCGCGCAGCACGGTGATCGCCACCTTGCGACCCTTGGCTCCCTGAATCAATGGCGGCACCTGCATGAGGCTCGGCCAATCGACCTGATCGACGCGCGCCAGTAAATCACCAGCCTGCAACCCCGCCTGCTCGGCCAGTGATTGGGGCGTGACGTAACCGACAGCCACCACCGGTTGCAAGCCGAGGAGTTGAAACGTTGCTTTATCTTTGTCAGCGCTGTCGGCAGGTGCTTGCGTGAGGGTTGGTGCTGCGGCGAGGGTAACCTGCGCGGAAGCGCCCTGAACGTCGGTAAAGGTCAGCGGAACGGGTTCACCTTGGCCGGCCACGATGCCTTGGGTGAACAGGTGAAATTGCAACGGGGTGATCAGCGTGTCGTCCACTTGCGTCAGGTGCATTCCCGTTTTGACACCCGCCTGCGACCAGTCACGGGGCAGAGGTAAATCACGACTTGCCGTCAATTTCGTGGAAGCGGGCGAATTGATGCCCAAACTCAGCAAACCCAGTTGCGGGTTGCGAACGGGTTTTGCTTTGAAGGTCAGTGGTTGTGATTCGCCGTCACGGATGACTTGCAGTGTCAATGTGTGGTCGGCATGGGCCAGTGCGGTGTTGACGGCCAGGTCCAAAAAATCAGTGACGGGTTTGTCGTCGATTTGCACGACACGGTCGCCGGGTTTTAAGCCGAAGGTAGCCGGGTCATCGGAACCGACGAGTCGGGCTTGTGCAGCGGGGCTGCCGGGGGCGACGTTGCCGACGATGGCAGGGGGGAACTCAACGCCGTGAAGGAAGGCGATGATGAAAAAGATCAAACCGAAAATGAGGTTCATGGTGACACCGGCCACGATCACGATGGCACGCGCCCAGGCCGGCTTGCGGTTGAAGGCTCGCTCATCGTCGCTTTGCACGGCTGCGTCGAGGTCTTCTTGTCCGAGCATTTTCACGTAACCACCCAGCGGCAGCCAGTTGAGGCGGTATTCGGTTTCACCCAGTCCGAGTTTGGCGCAGGCTTCGTCGATTTGTTTGGAAGCGGGGGCTTGCTCGGTGTGTGATGATGTGCCGGTGCGCTGGCGCTGATCGGTGTAGTTTTGATCGAGGTGTTTTTTGAGGCGAAGTTGGAGGTCGGCTTCGGTGGAACCGGGACGAAAACCGATGCCCTTGCGCCAGGCGACGATGGCCGGCCCAAAGCCGATGGCAAATTGCGTGACCTTGACGCCGACCATTTTCGCCGCCAGAAAGTGACCCAGTTCGTGGACGAAAATGATGAAACCAAAGCCGGCGACGATCATGGCGATGCCGGTGAGCGAGTTAAAACCGGGGAAAAGTTCGGTCATGGTGTGAAAAACTCAATGGGGTTGATGTCGGTTACGGTCATGCCATTTCGGGGTAAACAACCATGCTTGGTGGTTGTCGGAATAATTGGGCTGGTAGCGAGCCAGTGATTGATCAACGAAGCGGTTCGACTTTGGCTCGCCCAGCCCCCAGCACCTAGCCACCAGCCCCTAGTTTGAAGTTTTTGCGTTCACAGCAGTATCACCTGCCGACGCTGATGTTTATCGGTCGTTTTAACAATTCACCCCAGCCGTTTGCGGACAAATTCACGGGCCATCGCGTCGGCTTCGAGTACCGTTTGCAGGCTGTCCAGTGGTTGCACGGTGAGGGCGGAAAGCGTTTCGGCTACCAACTCAACAATACGCCCGAAACGGATACGTCGTTCGAGGAACGCGGCCACGGCTGCCTCATTCGCTGCATTGAACACCGCCCCGGCAGTGCCCCCGGCTTCAATCACATCATAGGCCAATCGCAGCGCAGGGAACTTGTCCAAATCGGGCTGAAAAAATTCGAGTTGTGACAATTGCTGCCAATCCATCGCGCGACTGCAACCGTCAACCCGCTGCGGGTACGTCAGCGCATACTGAATCGGCGTGCGCATGTCCGGCGGACCCAGTTGCGCCAGCACCGAATGATCGGTGAACTCCACAAAACTATGCGCCACCGATTGCGGATGAATGATCACAGCAATTTTTTCACCAGGCAGATCAAACAACCAATGCGCTTCGATGATTTCAAGGGCCTTGTTCATCATCGTGGCCGAGTCGATGGAAATTTTCGCGCCCATTTTCCAGGTCGGGTGCGCCAAGGCTTGTTCCACCGTCGCATCCTGCATCAGGGCTTTGGGCGTGTTGCGAAACGGGCCGCCCGATGCGGTGAGCACGATGCGCTTGATGGAGGTGTTAAATTTCGAATTTCGAAATGGTGATTGCTCGTTATGATCATCCCCCTCTCCCTCCGGGAGAGGGCAGGGGTGAGGGCGTGATTGTTGTTGAAAATTGCTTATGTTTTTGTTTGTTTCAGTGCCGCCCTCACCCGGCTCGCCCATAGCGGCTCGCCACCCTCTCCCGGAGGGAGAGGGGGCCACCTGGTCACTTCCTCTTTCCGGCACTCGACCACTCGACCACTCGACCACTCGGCCACTTTCTTTTTCTTTCACTTGGTCACTGGGCCACTTGGCCACTGGGCCACTTCCCTCTTCCATCCCCGCCAGGCACTGAAAAATCGCTGAGTGTTCGCTGTCAACGGGGATGAGTGTCGCCCCGCAGCGGCGCACTTCGGGGGTGACCAACGCCCCGGCTGCGACCAGCGTTTCCTTATTCGCCAGCCCTATGCGCATGCCCTTGCGCACCCCGCATAAGGTCGCTTCCAGCCCGGCACTGCCCACGATCGCAGCGGACAAATCCTTCGCATCACATGCTTCCACCAATTGCCGTGCCGCATCAGGCCCCTGATACACCGTCACCCCCGGCAATGCCGCTTGCACCTTCGATGCCGCCGTCACATCCGCCACGGCCACAGCCGGTACATGATGTTCACGTGCCTGTGCAATCAGCAGGTCGGCATTTTTACCCCCGGCCAGCCCGACGATTTGCAGGTTCATCAGGCCCGTGGTGCGAAGATGCTGGGCGACATCAAGGGTGTTGACGCCGATGCTGCCGGTGGAACCCAGTACGACCAGGCGACGTGGTGTTGATGAGTTATCGTGCTTCATTGCGGCGAGGTGTTGTCAGGTTTGGCGACGACCGCATTTTTATACCCTCGGCTTGGGTTGGCACCGGGGTTGCCCGATGAGGTCGCGTTGTTACGCGACAGCGGCTGGGTTTGCGGTTGATTGCTTCGCTGTGGTGCAGGGTTGCGCGACGGCTGCGGTGGTCGTGTTGATGATTGATTGGGGTTGGGGCGCTGTTGATTCTGACGCTGTTGATTCTGACGGGGTTGATGGGGGCGTTGTGATGGTTGGCCTTGTGTACGCGGCGGGTTGCCTTGGGTACGCGGTTGACTGTCTTGCGTGCGTGATTGATTGCCTTGCATCCGCTGCTGATTCACCGGTTGATTCATGGGTTGATTCGCGGACCCCGCCGATGAACGAGCCGGTTGCGCAGGCGGACGGGGCGGTTGATTTGGCAAACGTTGCACGTTGGCTGGGGGTTGTGCATGGCTGACCGTTGATGCAGGTAACGGCTGAACCGCCCGGTTGACGGGTCGAGCTGACAGCGTGACACCCGATGCGCCGACTTTCATCGGTGGCATCGCTGTCGTCACGGCACGCGGCGGAAGGTTGCCGGCATTCGTTGTGTTCACCGGTTTGATGACAGAGGCAGAGCCGACAACGGCAATGGTTGATGTTGAAGCGGGACCGCCGGGCTTGGTGTGAAGTGTTGAAGTATGACCCCGATTGCCCGGTTGCACCCTTGGGTAAAGCAGGCCGCCCTGGGTGCCGCGTTTTCGTCGCCAGCCCCCGGCGATGGGTTTGGGGGCATTGCTGCCGGGGGTGGTGATGGTGGCAGGTGCAACTGAACTGGGTGCGACCGTCATGGTGACACTGACTGAAGGCAGCGAGGCTGAAGTCGTTTCACCTGTACCGACGGCAGGGGGGCTGTCGGCTGAACTGATGATCGAAGGCGTTACCATCGCTGCGCCCTGCTCGGCGATCGTTGTCGGCTCAACGGTGTGACTTTCATCCGCAGGCGATGCAAACAAACCTGCATCACCCGGTTGCTCGACTGTTTGCTCATTGATCGTTTTGGTTTGCGTTGATTCAACACCCTGATGTTGCTGATCGGCATTCTGCTCACGCCCCCGTCCTCGGCCCCGCCCTCGCCCCCGGCTTCGACCACGACCACGCTGCTCACCTGCACCGGTTTCATCACCGCGGGTCACAGGGGGCTGATTACCAGTGTTGCCCGGTCGAACCTGTGATTGTTGCCCACCCACACGCATCGACCCTTGCGGACGTGTCGGCGGGGCAATCGTGATGTCATCATCACCATGAGTACCGCCGCTCGTCTGCACGGAGGCATACCCGTTTCGGCCATCGACTTGATCACTCGATTCGCCCTCGGCATCTGCTTGCTCATGCGTCTGATAAGCAATCTGTGCGGCTGCTTTCGCTTCCGCCTCTGCCTGTGCCGCTGCCTCGACCTGGGCCTGTTCCTCGGCTTCGATTTCCGCCAGTAAGTCAACTCCGCCGACGATCTGTTCCAGTTCGGGCGGGTTCAGTTTGCCATTGGTATCGACCACGACACTGCCGCCGCGGGCATCGAAGCAGGCGATGTCGATCAGATCGACCCCGCCGCCGCTGACCCGCACCATCACTGGTTTGCCGAAGCGCTGTTCCATGGCCACCAATTGCGCCCGTTTGCGATTGAGCAGTTGAAACGCCACATCGGGGCTGACGGTCAGGTCGATGCGTGCCACCTCGCTGCGCTGCATCGCCAGCGCCAGTCGTCGTGACACTTCCAGCACCACCGTTTCAGGCGTTTTCACCTGACCTTCACCCTGACAATGCGGGCAGGGGGTGAAGCTCGATTTGGTGAGCGACGGACGCATGCGCTGCCGGGTCATTTCCAGAATGCCGAAACGCGAAATGGGCAACACCTGGGTGCGTGCCCGGTCCTTCTTCAAATTGTTGCGAAAGCGTGTTTCGACATCACGGCGATGCTTGGCCTGGTGCATGTCGATCATGTCGATCACCACCACGCCGCCCAGGTCGCGCAATTTCAGTTGCCGACAAACCTCGTCGCAGGCTTCCAAATCCGTTTTGTAAGCCGTGGTTTCCGCATCTCGGTTATCGCGCGATTTGCCGCTGTTCACGTCGATGGCCACCATCGCCTCAGCCTGATCGATCACCAGCGAACCCCCCGAAGGCAGCGGCACAGTCCGTGCGTGAATGGTTTCGATCTGTCGTTCGATGTCAAAGCGATGAAACAGCGGAATCGGTTCCTTGTACAGATACACATGCGAGCCGCTGCGCGGACTGACCACCGACAAAAAATCATGAGCACGGTGGGCAGCCCCGACATCATCGATAATGATGCGCCCGATGTCGCTGGTGAACACATCGCGCAGGGTACGAATGAGCAGGTCGCTTTCGGTGTAAAGTTCGCCGATCTGCCCGACGCTGTTCATGCGTTTTTCAAGGGTTTTCCAGAGTCGCACCAGGTACGCAAGGTCGCGTTTGAGTTCGGTTTTTGATTGACCGATGCCCGCTGTGCGAATGATGAACCCAAACCCTTCGGGCGGGTTGAGTTCCTGCAATATTTTCCGACTTTCCCGCCGTGCGTCGTCGTCTTCAATTTTGCGCGACACGCCCAGCCGTTCCATGTAGGGCATCATCACCAGGTATCGGCCCGGTATCGACAGGTAACTGGTGAGCGTCGGGCCTTTGGTGCCGATGCCCTCCTTGAGCACCTGCACCAATATTTCCTGTCCGCGGCGCAAACATTTTTGCATCGGCGGACGTTCTCTACGCGGGGTTTTCAAGCCCACGGTTTCGACTTCTTCCTTGTGATCGCCGGGGAAGTACATCGGGTGCAAATCGGAGATGTGCAGAAACCCGTTGCGTTCCAGGCCGAAGTCCACAAACGCCGCCTGAATCGAAGGCTCGACGTTGGACACTCGGCCCTTGTAAATCGAGCCGACGTGCGATTCGCTGCTGGCACGTTCCTGATAAAACTCTTCCAACCTGCCGTCGGCGACGATGGCAATGCGACACTCCTCGCCGGGCACGTAATTGATCAGCATGTCATGTTGAGGCATAAAAATTCATCACTGCTTTGGGGCATCGAGGAGGTGACTGCGTCGGTGAACCATAGGTACATATGTTCAGCAACCCTGCTTGCGAGGCGGCTGACCTGTTGAAATGACCATGATTGCTTCCGATGAGTTCACGACCTGTTCGATGCCAAGTTCTTGTTGTTCCCTTCGTCCTCGGAAGTTGTTCCGTCACATGACAAAGGGCGATTTGTTTTGTTTGTTGAAAAGTTTTTTTATTCGAGTGATGGCCGATGCGTCGAAACTTGCCGACGGATCGAGCAACCCACTCACCGACTCACCGATTCATCGATTACCATGCAAAATACCCAAGTCCTCGTCACTGCGTTCCTCGTCCTTGGCTTGTTTTAAATCCGAAATTCGAAATCTGAAATTCGAAATCATTCCGTCACTCGGCCACTTGATCACTTGCCTGTCCCCTCTCCCCCCGGGAGAGGGCCAGGGTGAGGGCGTGCCTTTACTCGTCCACTTGACCACTGAATCATCCATCAATTCTCCGTACTGCGCCCCGGCAGCAACTCCGGCAACACCCGGTTGCGCTGGTCCTGCAGGTACGTTAAAACCTCCCGATCCGAATCAAATGATAACACCCTTCGGGCAATGCGTTGGCATTGACTGACCGTTACCGAACGGATGATGCGTTTGACCTCCGGGATGGCCGGCGGCGCCACCGACAGACTGCGCATCCCCAAGCCCATCAGCAAAATCACAAACAGCGGGTCCGACGCCATTTCCCCGCAGATGGACACATCAATTTTCGCCCTTGCCGCCGCCCGCACCACTTCCTTGATCAGTTGCAGCACAGCCGGGTGACCGCCTGAATACAGGTTCGCCAGCCGTTCGTTGCCCCGGTCCACCGCCAGGGTGTATTGAATCAGGTCGTTGGTGCCGATGGAGAAAAACGCCACTTCACGCGCGAATGTCTTTGCCTGCAGCGCCACCGACGGAACCTCCACCATGATGCCCACCGGCACATCGCGCCGAAACGGCAAACCTTCATCCTCCAAATCCTCCATCACGTCGCCCATCAGCATTTTCGCCTGACGCAACTCCATGATGTGCGACACCAGCGGAAACATCACCCGCACATTCCCCTTCACACTGGCACGCAGAATCGCCCGCAACTGCGTCTTAAAGAGCGGCGGGTTGGCCAGACACAAACGAATCGACCGCACCCCCAAAAACGGGTTGCCCTCCACCGACCCGCTGCGCTGGGTTTCCTCCTCCACCACCTTGGCCAGTTTGTCCGCCCCCAAATCCAGCGTGCGAATCGTCAACGGCTTGTCACCCAGGTAGTCGATCGCATCGCAATAAGCCTGGTACTGTTCCTCCTCTGTCGGTGCATGCTGTGCCGCCAGGTACAAAAACTCCGTGCGATACAGCCCGATGCCCGTGGCACCCTTCTGCAACGCCACCGGAATTTCACTCGGAAATTCGATGTTGGCATGCACCGTAATCGACACCCCGTCCAGCGTCACAGCCGGGAACCGAGCCGCCTCGTCGAGGTTGCTCTCCATCACCGCCAGCTTGGCCTGATACTGACGGTATTCGAGCAACTGTGCCGCATCGGGGTTGACGATCACCAAGCCGTTGTGCGCATCGACAATGATCTGATCGCCCGTGGCCACCTGACTCGACAAATCTTCCAACCCGACGATGGCCGGTATGCCCAGGGCATGCGCCAGAATCGCGGTGTGACTGGTACGACCGCCCACATCCGTCAGCAATGCCTTGACCTTGCTGCGGTCCAGTGCGGTGGTCTGACTGGGCGTCAGGTCACGGGCCACGACGATGGTTTCGCTGCGAATGTCCTTGAGTTCGGTGCGCGTGACCCCGACCAGGTGCGACACCAGCCGGCGTTCCAAATCGATCAGGTCGTGAGCGCGTTCCTGAAAATAGGGGTTGTCCAGTTTTTCAAACTTTTCCGCCCAGTCGCGCATCACCGTGTGTACCGCATACTCCGCGGTGAACCGTTCATCCTCAATCGCGTGCTTGAACTGATCAACCAGTTGCGGGTCTTGAAGCAGCCACTGATGCGCTCCGAAAATTTCCGCCAGCTTTTTACCCAGCTTGGTCTCCGCCACCGCCCGCAGTTTTTCCACATCATCCTGCGACTGCTTGAGCGATCGGCTCAGCCGATCCAACTCCAACGCCACCCCGGCCACCGGTACCAGCTTGCGCTGCACCGGCTGATCCTGCGCATCAAGCACCAAAGCCTTGGCAATCGCCACGCCTGGTGATACCGGGATGCCTTTTTTCATGAACATTGCTGATGAGTCGTGAAACCTTGGTCAAATACTCATTCGTGAGTTGGATACTATCAATGGCACATTGGAGCTGGTGGCTTGGAGCTAGGTCAATGGATTGAACCGAATTACACGTTGATGGATTGACCCAGCACCCAGCTATCAGCCCCTGGCTCCAGTTACTTCACCGCCTTTTTCAGTGTCGCCGCCAGGTCGGTTTTCTCCCACGTAAACTCCGGCAGCTCACGCCCGAAGTGCCCGTCCTTGGCGGTCTTTTTGAAAATCGGCCGACGCAGTTTCAAATGTTCAATGATGCCCTTGGGCGTCAGCGGAAAATGCTGACGCACCAGTTTTTCCAAGTCCGCTTCGGTCAGTCCATCAGCGATGGTCCCGTTGGTGTCGATCCAAATGTTCAACGGTTCGGGGTAGCCGATGGCGTAACTCACCTGCACTTCGCACTGTCTTGCCAGCCCAGCCTTGACAATATTCTTTGCAATATATCGGCACATGTAAGCTGCCGAGCGATCGACTTTGGTGGGGTCTTTGCCGGAGAAGGCGCCGCCCCCGTGACGACCGCGTCCGCCGTAGGTATCGACGATGATTTTGCGCCCCGTCAGGCCGCTGTCACCATGCGGTCCGCCGACCAGAAAGCAGCCGGTGGGGTTCACATGGCAGGCGATATCACCTTCCGCCAATTTGGGGTTATTGGTTCCCGGACGGATCATCACCAGTTTGCCCTTGATCAAATCGGGTCGCGCTGCTTTCAAGGTCGGCGCGATGAGCTGATCAATGATGATCTGCCGGGCTTCATCGGTGAAGTAGTCGGGTTTGCCCTTGCGGGTCAGGGTGACCGATTCATCGTGCTGGGTTGAAAGCACCACGGTGTGAATGCGCACCGGCACGCCGGCCTGATCGTATTCGACGGTCACCTGACTTTTGGCATCGGGCCGCAGCCATTTGATTTTGCCCGATTCGCGCAACTTGGCGTGATTTTCCACCAGCCGATGCGCCAGGTAAATCGGCAGCGGCATCAGCGTCGGCGTTTCATTGCAGGCAAAACCGAACATCATGCCCTGATCGCCCGCACCGCCGGTGTCCACGCCCTGACTGATGTGCGGCGACTGGGCGTGAATGCGACAATCCACCTGGCACGTCGAAGCGGCAAAGCCGATGTTGGGGTCGGTGTAGCCGATGTCGGTGATCGTCTGGCGAACCAGCTTGTCCACCACTTCACGGGTCAAGGGTGCCTTGGTGGTGATTTCCCCAGCCACGACCGCCAGGTCCGTCGTCACCATCGTTTCACAAGCCACGCGACTGGTCGGATCGTGACTCAAACAATAGTCCAATATGGTGTCGGAAATCTGATCGGAAACCTTGTCCGGGTGCCCCATCGAGACCGATTCACTGGTGAAAAGATAACGCCCGTTTTGGCTGGCCACTGTCATTGCTCCCTTGGATAGTGGGGTGAATACGTCAAAATCAGCCCTGTTTTTTACCACGATAGCACAGGGCGGGCAAATGCCGACTGATCATAGGGTTGATCGACCAAATCGGGGTGAAGCTTGTGTGAATGACGCCGTGCCCTTCAGGGCCGGATGATTGCATGGCGATGTTTTATGGACCGGAATATCCGGGGCTAAAGCCCACGGCGTCATGATGAATCTTTTCACCATGGGTTCACCGCTGATGCTCTTTCAACCATCGTACATATTCAATAATCGCCTTCCGTGGTTCGTGCTGAGGCGACCAGCCAAGCGCTTTTTTTGTCGCGGTCACATCCGCACAGGTGTAGTCCTGATAAAAGCTGTACGGGTTGTCGATGTACTGCGGCTGATAACTGCTGCCCAGCGCCTCATTGATCGCTGCGATGATGTCGTTGAAACTCGTAGCCTTGCCCGAACCAACGTTGTAAACCCCCGACACCGCCCGCTCGTCCGCCGCAGCCAATGTCGCTTCGACCACATCCTTTACATACACCTGATCGCGTGCCTGCGACCCATCCGTAAAAATGCGCGGCTGATGCCCGGCCAACATCTGCATCGCCAGTTGATACACCATGCTCGCCATTTTGCCCTTGTGCTGCTCCCCCGGCCCAAACACATTGAAATACCGCAAACCCACGACGTGTGCTTCGGGCACATGCGACAGCGAATGCCGCATCATGTTTTCCATCACCCACTTGGAAAACCCATACACATTGGCCGGCTGACCGGCATCGTCGAGCTTGAAAGGTCGTTTGGCAGCCGTGGCCCCGTTGGCGGCTGTGCCATAGGTCGCCGCACTCGACGCCCACACCAGCTTGAAGCCCCGTTCCAAAGCCGCCCCCAGCAGCTGATCAAACGGGTCCGCGTTGTCGGTGATCATTTTGGCTTGATCGGTGACGGTGGTGTCGGTGATCGATGCCAGGTGAAAAACCACCTGCGGGTCAAAATCCTCCACAATTTCATAAAGGTCCAGTTGACTCAGCGGCCGGGCGATCATTTCACCCCGAAAAGCGGACTTGCCCGTTTCGATGGGGACCAGATTGGCAAAGCTGCCGCTGCGAAAATCATCAATGATGACGACGCGACATTTGGGGTGACGTTGTTGAATGGTGAGTGCGAGGTTCGAGCCGACAAACCCCGCCCCGCCGGTGATGATGATTCGTTCCATGAAACTGTTGCGCCTGGGGTTCATAGAGTAAGTGGCCAAGTGGTCGAGTGGCCAAGTGGCCGAGTGAAAAACAAATCACAATTCAAAAGACACGTCGTTACTGTGCGGGGACTTCGCCCGGTTTGGGCGGAATGATGAGTTTCATGCCGGTGGTGAGTTTGTCGGGGTTGTTGCCGACGATGGGTTTGTTGGCTCGGTAGATCGTCTGCCAGAGTGCGCCCGATCCGTAGTGTTCCTCCGCGATGATCCAAAAGGTGTCGCCTTCGCGCACGGTGTGGGTTTTACTGCCGATCGGTACGACGATTTCCGAAGGCGGGTCACTGGGCGAACTGGTGTAAGTTGAAGTCGATGACGAACCACCAGCCGCAGCCTCCGGCAGTTTCACCACATCGCCGATTTTCAAACGATGCGGGTCCAGGCTTGGGTTAAGTTTGGCGATCTCCGGCCAGCGCGATTCCTTGCCCAAATATTTCTTCGCAATCGAACCCAGCGTGTCACCCGATTCAATTTTGTGTGTGGTTGGGGTGCCTGCTCCACCGGCTGAACTGAAGCCCGGTGTCAAACCGGTGGGGGTGGCATCAACATTGACGCTCAATGGCAGTGTGCTGCCCGGCGGGTCGATCAACGGCACCGTCGGTTGCGCGGTGGTCGGAGCGGTGGTGATGTGTTCAGCCGTGCCGGAAAGGGGAGTGGTCGGCCCAGCGGGGTCGGCATTGCCAATGTTCGTGCCGGGGTTGTTGTTACTGATCGTGGCACCGGGCAATGGCGTGCTGGTCATGCTGTCGGATGGCGAAACTGTCGATGCGGGGTTGGAAGGTGAAGTCGGCGTCGTGGTTGTTGCTGAAGTTGAATTGGTTGAACTTGTATCAGCCGGAGGCGTTGCAACAGGCGTCGTTTCCGCCACCGCCGGCGACGCGCCGGGCAGGGCAGCGTAACTGCGATCACCCAAACCCCCCGTCTGGCTCAGCGGCGTCGGCTGGTTCCAGGGTGCGGTGTCGGCGAACATTGCCGAGTCGGTTGCATCGAGCCGGGCATCGACAGGGGTTGTATCCGCCGGTTCAGCAAACCATGAATAGAGGGTGTAACCCACCAGCCCCAGCCCCACAGCCAACAGCACCGCGCCCAGCAGTGAACCCGAACGTTTACGCATGACAAAACTCCCTGAGTGAAGGGTGGTGATTCTCACAAGTTTAACGCACTGCAACGCTATTGGCCATGGGCGTGTCGCATGGTTGCAGTGTTACGCCTGCAACCCCAGACGCACGTACTGCTCCGCCGGGGCGTCGGCTTTTTTCATCTCCGCAATCAACAACTCAATCATGCGTTTTTCAATCGTTGGATCATTGATCGGATTGAGCTGTTGCGGGTCGTTCTGCAGGTCAAACAGCAAGGTTTGCCGAACACCCGGATGCCTGCCCCAGTATCGACCCGCGTTGATCCGCAACGTTCGACAGCCCTTGGTGAACGACATCGGCTCACTCAACGTGGTTTTGTCTCCCGCCAGTTCGTCCACACTGAACCGATTGCGCATGTGCGTGGGCATGAGCGTGTATTCAAACAACGGCTGATTATCATCATTGGCCGCAGCACGCATATAGACATACCGCCCGTCGGTGACGTTCACCTGACCGCCATGCACACCGAAAATACCCGCCTGCCGGACCGCTTTGTCGTGGGCTACCGTGTCCTTCAAATCGCAACCGGTCATGTCCTTGGTCCGCTGCACGCCGAAGTATTCCAGCAACGTCGGCCCGATGTCCAACGCCGGTTGCACCAGGGCTTGTCGCCGCTCATTCTGCTTGCCGCTGCGCGGGTCCCACACAAAGAACGGCGTATGTGCCACCTCCTCATAAAACGGCATCCAAATTTTGGCCCAGCATTCATGTTCGCCCAATAAAAACCCATGATCGGTACACACGATCAACATCGTGTCCTTCCATAAATCCAGCCGATCAAAGGTGTCCAGCACATCACCCAGGTACGCATCGCACATGCTCACCAGGGCTGCGTATTCAACCCGCAAATGTTCCACCTCGGCCGGCGTTTCACGGACAAAGTCATAATTCGGCCAATCGAACATTTTGCCCCCGGCCTTGCGGTAAGCCTCGTAATGCTCAGCGTACAGGTCTTTGTATTTTCGCTGGGTGAAAAACGGCTCGTGCGGGTCGAAGGTTTCGATCTGCAAAAACCAGCGATCCTTGTCGTGATGCCGATTCAGAAAATCAAGCCCGGCTCGCATCGTCTGTGCCTGCGGCTGCAAATGTTCCTCGGTCATGTAAGTACGGTTGGTGCGATCATGATTCGACCAAGGATCCTCTTTGGCGTTGCGTCCGACCGCGTTTTCCGTGCTGATTTTTACCAGGCTTGGTTTCCAGGCATCGCCTTCCTGTCCGCGGAACGATTCGAACGAGTCATAGCGTCCGTGGTAGGTGGCTCCCCCGTCTTCAAAGTAGTGGTAGTGATCGGTGGCCAGA
The DNA here is from genome assembly GCA_964547135.1 of uncultured Phycisphaeraceae bacterium. Taxonomy (GTDB): domain Bacteria; phylum Planctomycetota; class Phycisphaerae; order Phycisphaerales; family Phycisphaeraceae; genus JAJXSS01. The sequence continues at coordinate 39,260 of CAZJMK010000036.1, forward strand.
TGCGTGTACACGCCGGCCTGACTGAGCATCTGCGGCACCGAATCGTCAAAGGGTTCGATGGGGCCCCAACTGCGATGCAGAAAGTTTGGTCTTGCGGTATGCAGATCGCGCCTTGCGGGCATGCAGGGCATCGAGCAGACATACGACCGGTCGAAGGTGACGGTACGCTGCGCCAGACGCTGGAAATTGGGGGCATGAATGAACGATCCGCCGTAGGGCGGAAGCATGTGACGATTCAGGGAATCAAACATCAGCATCACCGCACGCATGGGGGAACTCCTAAAAAAGTGGTCAAGTGGCCCAGTGGCCCAGTGGTCAAGTGACTGAATGGTATTCGAAAGTTAGCGCTGCGATTTATCGCATCATAAAAATTCGTCAAGTGGCCCAGTGGCCCAGTGGTCAAGTGACTGAACCGTATTCGGAAGTTAGCGCCGCGATTTATCGCGTCTGGTCGAAGTGGTTGATCGGTTGGTCAGTGAGTCGGTTAATCAGTTGAAGAAGTGGTCGAGTGTAAAAAATAAGCCAACCCGAAACGCCGACGCAAAGCGTCCGCGCTAAACATTTTGAATCACTCGACCACTTGACCACTTCTATTACACAGGTTACCCGCCTGGACGGGTCAACCCTCAATCTTCATCATCGCGGACGGCAACCCACGGTTCATGAATTCGTTGGTTTTGACATCAATCATGGCAATCCAGAGAAAGAGTTGAAGCGATCGCATCTTGACCGGGTCGGAATCGGTATCATGCCATTCGTAGGGATTTCAGGGGGGATGACGGTACGGCTTTCGTGAGAATGGTCGATACCCGAAAAATCACGACAAGGGGCCAGGGGTAATCGGACGGATCGCAGGCCGAATTCGATGGCCGGCAGGCATCGTGAATTGACCCCTCCGGTAACGAATCACCATCTAACTGCTGGTGCTGCGTAATGAAACGAAGCTTCAATACCGCAGGAGCCGCTCACGACATCCCTCACACCCGGAGTTATATTCGGAGCATTAGATGGGTACGCTGATCGCCTGTACATGCGAGGATCGCTCCAGCCACAGGGTGGCGCTGAAGTTGTTGGTGGCAAGTCTGCGTCGACACCACCCTGAATTGTCGCTGCATGTTTACGGGGTACTCGAACAGCAGGACAGCGGTCAACTCCAGTAATGGCTGCGCGAGCGTGGTGCGGTATTGCGTGAACGGCCGACCGATGCGCTGGCGGGATGGTCGGTGAAACCGGTGGTATTGCGCGACGTGCTGCAATCCGCACACGATGCTGCGGCGATCTGGCTTGATGCCGATTTGCTCGTGCATCGCCCGTTCCTCGGTCAGTTGAGTGACGATCCTGATACGCTGGTGGCAACCGAGGATGTTCACCATGTGCCCGCACCGGGAAGCGCCGCGCGGGTCCAGGGGCTGGGGTGGGCGGAACAGCGTCGTTTCCCTTGGACGATTAACACCTGTCTCGTTCGAGTCACCCAGGCACATCTGGGACTGCTGGCGGCATGGCAGGATTTGCTGCTTCGTGACGATTTCCAGGCGGCGCAACGTCGGCCCATCCTTGAGCGACCGCTCTGGCTGCAGAGCGACCAGGACCTGCTCACAGCGCTGCTGGCATCGAAATTTGACAGCGTACCGGTTCAGTTGCTGCGCAGCGGAAGGGACATCGTGCATGCGATGGCGGCGAGGTTGTATCCGCCGATTGACCGGTTACGTCATGCGCTGCGGGGAATGCCGGGGCTGGTTCATGCAATCGGGTCAAAGCCTTGGCTGGCAGAACAGCGAACGCGCTGGGCAGACCTGTCCATTTATGTGATGCTGGCCCGGCACTACGCCGACGAGTTGGATGAGCCAATGTCTTGGACCAACGCTCACAGCACTGCGGGGCGATGGCTGCGAAGGGCATTCTGGCAACATCCAGTGTTGGCCGGACTGCCACTGAGCATACTGGCACGACGGCCCAGTGAATAAACCGATTAGCATGAGAGGGCTGTGAAAAAATCACTCTCCCCATGAAAAAGGGATTGACTCACAGCCGTGGCCCCAGGGGGCGGCTGGGCTACAAACGCCTGGGCCTGTGGGCAGGCGGCTTCGACTGCCCATGGGCGCAAACCCATTTTAATGCTCCTTCCGGACTCGGAGCCACGAGCGGACACTGGTGTTGCTCAGAGCCACGAGCGGAAGCGAGTGGTTCTTTGAAAAACCAAGAACCGCTCACTACCCAGCCTTTTTCATATTGGGCAAAAGTAGTGTTGGCTATCAACCCCTTCTCCCTCCGGGAGAGTTGAAAACCTCGCCGTGGCGGGGGTGGCCGAGTGTCGCCGCGGCGACCGAGGCCGGGTGAGGGCGTGTCTTGAGAATGCCTGATGAACGTGAATGTATGAAGCGAAGACGCCCTCACCCTAACACTACAGCGCAACATTAGCTCAAGTTCTGCGCGTTGCTGAGCCGATGAAGACCTCCAACGACCAGGAGGTTGATGATGACCAACGAGGCGGTGGCTGCGCTTGGCGACGACATCGGCATGGTGGGCATCATCGACGAGACCGGCCACGTCAAGAAGGGCGACAAGACTCCTGGGGTGCAGCGGCAGTAACCTTGGCGCACTGGGGCGCGATGAACCGGTGGTGATTGACGCCGGTGCAACGGTACGAAAACCCCTTGATTTAGCGGTTCAACGCAATAGGGTGCGACAGGGTGCGAAGGGAAATGAAAAAGCCACCTGCCGGAATCGAACCGGCAACCTGCGCTTTACAAAAGCGCTGCTCTGCCA
>CAZJMK010000037.1:0-41801 GCA_964547135.1 uncultured Phycisphaeraceae bacterium
AGTGGTCGAGTGGTCGAGTGGTCGAGTGGTCGAGTGGTCGAGTGGTCGAGTGATTGTACATTTTGTGGTGAATTGATTGCATCAGTGTCTTTGTGGCCCAGCCGCCCTCGGCTGGGTGCATTACCTTTGAAAATCACACCGCCGAGGGCGGCGGTGCCACATTCACAGACGCGATCAATCGCTGCGCTAATAGCTTTGCGTTACCCTACCCGTATGTCACCGGCGTATGTCAATGTGCATGGTCGCAAGCCTCATCGCGGAGTGCGGCCGTATTTATTGATACCCAAGGTATTGGCTGTGGCATGGGTGTTGGGCGGGTTGGCTGCGGTGATGATGTTGCTGTTGCAGCAACGATGGTGGGCCGATGGTGCGACACACCATGATGCGACTGCCGCCACGCTCGCCACGATCACGTTGATTTACAAAATGGTGATTCTGCCCGGCGCGATTGCCTCGGGTTTGCTGGGGGTGTTGCTGTGGTTGCAAATGCCCTGGGTGTTTCTGCGTTTGCGCTGGTTTCAAGTCAAAATGGCGCTGATACTGCTGGTGCTGCCGGGCGTTCACATGGGTGCGCTCTGGTCGGCTCAACAAGGGCGTTCAAACCTGTTGCTACTACTGGTGATCATCGCGGTGCTACTCACCACGTTTATCACAGTCATCGGTCGGGTGAAGCCGAACCTGCGGCAGAACTGGGCGAAAGATTACCCGCGCGGGTAGAGCGATTTGCATCATTCCTTGGAGAGCGACATGTCTTGTTCTGTCCCCTGTCCCCTCGGGAGAGGATTAGGGTGAGGGCGTGTGCAATTCTGATGTTCACCTTGATCAATCGTTTTGAAGTCACGCCCTCACCCGGCCTCGCTGACTCGGCCACCCTCTCCCCTCGGGCGAGGGGGTAACATCACCACACTTTGAAGGTTCTTTCAAAATCCGCCATGAACGACGGAGCTGCGAAGTGATACGGCCCGACATTTTCACCATCGCATTCCACGATCATCGAGTTCCGCCCTTCCTGCGCTAAATCCAGCGGCTCGCCGGCCAAGCCTTCCTCCAAATTATGCGGATCGTGAATTGGTTGCACCACCGGGCGACAGGGGTCCGCCGGGTGCGGTTCGAGCACCACCGCCCATCGGCTGTCGTTCAACCGCACAATCGAACCCGGGGCATACGGCGGCACCACCGCGAACAACGTGATCATCGCCTGCGGGTCAAACTGTTTGCGATACTCGGGCTTGAGCAGTTCACGCAACACCGCCACCACCGGCACGGGCTTTTCCCGGTGCATCTGCCGCATCCGATCAAACTGATCCGCCAACCCGGCAATGCGTGCAAACACGTGAATACGGTTTTCCGTCAGCACGGGCACGGCTGACCCTGCATAACCCGAACCATCCCAGCGTTGATGATGATTGAGCACGACTGTCGCCACACTGGGTTCGACGTTCTGCCGAACCAGCCGATACCCCAGCGTCGGATGCTCGCGCCAGGCTGGGTCGGTTTCATCGTGAGTGATCATGTAACGGTTGCGCACTTCGGGGGCCAGTTCACGAATGCCGATGTCGTGCAGCATCGCCCCGACGCCCAGGTTCACCACTTCCTTGGCGCGTCCCGGGTCGATGTGTTTGCGCTGTTTGACCAGATACCCTTCCATCTTCAGCCCCATGAGCAGACTCAGATACGTCACACTCGAAGCATGGCGAATCAAATCCAACCCTTCGGGTTCGGTGCTGGAAAGGTCATCCAAAAAGATCGCTGCCTGCGGCGAGTTGAGCAGGCTGCCGACGAGGTTGCCGATGTTTCGGCAGTAGGCGTCGTAGTTGATGCGGGCGGTGGCCTTGCGCTGCATGTTCGTAAACGCATCGGTGATGGTGTTGACCATCTGCGCCTGCGCTTGCATCACCTCTTTGCTGATGTACTTGTCCACAAAATCAAGGGCCGGGTAACCCACCCACAATCGGCGAATACGCAGTCGCTCCAGCCGGGGCAGCACATCCGCTTCCAGTTCGTAGCCGGCGTGCAACAGGGTATGACCGGGCAGTTCCGGGTGCATCACCGGCAGCGCCAGCACCATGCCCGGTACAGCATGTTCGAGTTCGACTTTCAGCACGTTGTGAGTTCCGTGGGACCTTGCCTTCGCTCCACTATCCACATCGTCGCAAACATGCAAAGGCTTCAACGGAGTGCGCTTGCCAGGGGTGAAATGTCAAAAAAACGTCGCTTAACAAGTGACTGTTTGCGCCGCAGGGACAAAGAGCCGCGAACGGGAATCGAGTTATTCAGAGCCGCGAACGGTAGTGAGCGGTTCTTGGTTTATCAAAGAACCACTCGCTTCCGCTCGTGGCTCTGAGCAATACCGGCAACCGATCAGCCACCTCACCCCCCGATGACACGATTATCAATCAGCCGAACATTGGGCCAACGGGCTGCGATCAGCGCCACCACGCCGCCGGTGGCTTGCGTATCGATGTGCATGAGCGGCGCCAGGGTTTGCGGATGTCGCAGCACGGCATAGTCCACTTCAAAATCCGCAGCCTTGAGTTTGTCGAGCATCATGGCTTCCACCACCGTCGGGTCGGTCACGTGCTGATTTTCAATCATCACCCGCGCCTGTGCCAGTGCCTGTGACAACGCCAGGGCTTTGGGTCGCTGCTCTGGAGTGATGTACACATTGCGACTGCTCATCGCCAGCCCGTCGGGTTCGCGCAGTGTCGGGCAGGCCATGATTTCCATCGGCAGCGCCAGGTCGATCGCCATCGCTCGAATCACCTGCAACTGCTGATAATCCTTCATGCCAAAGCACGCGACCGTCGGCTGCACCTGATTGAACAACTTCGCCACCACCCGGCAAACCCCCTGAAAATGCCCCGGCCTGAATCGCCCTTCCAAATCATGCGTCATCGTCGGTACATCGATATCACAGGCCACCGCCCCCGGCGGGTACATTTCCGCCACGCTCGGCACAAACACGCCCGTGACGTTTGCCTCCCGACACATCGCCAAATCGCGTTCGAGGGGTCGAGGGTATTTGCTGAAATCCTCCTTCGGCCCAAATTGCGTCGGGTTGACAAAAATGCTCACGATCACCTGCCGGGCGCGACGAAAACCTTCGCGCACCAGGGACAAATGCCCCTCGTGCAACGCCCCCATCGTCGGTACAAACGCAACATCACCCGTCAACGTTCCGCGCTGCCTGCGCAATTCCGTGACCGTATTGGCAACCCACATGTGGTGTTTCCCTGTGTGCGGCTTTCGTCAAATCACAAGTCACGCATTGGCTTGTGAAATCGAGTGCCGAGTTCTTCCCCCTCTCCCTCCGGGAGAGGCAGGAGACCTGCTTCGCAGGTAGAGTGAGGGCGTGTCTGGTATTTGAAAACCGGTTGATTCATGGCTTTTTCTTCTTCACGCCCTCACCCGGCCTCGCAGACTCGGCCACCCTCTCCCGAAGGGAGAGGGGGTCCAAGCGGTATCGTTAATTATGCAAATTGCTCTAAGTCACTTGCTATTGTTCCCCGGCAACACCCTTTGCCAAAACCGCCACCAATTGTCGTGCATCACATTGGCGATATCCGCATCCTTGTAACCGCGCTGTGCCAGGGCATCGCCAATCCGATGCAGGTCGGCAATGCTTTCGATTTCCAGCGGCACATACTCCGCCCCGAAGCCCCCGTCCAAATCCGACCCGATGCCCACGTGCTGCGCATCGCCCACCAGTTGGCACACATGATCGATGTGCTGGGCCACGTGCGCCAACGTCACCTGTTCACGGGTATGCGTTTCACGTTTCACGATCGATGACAGCATCGCTGCCGACAGCACGATGCCGACCACCCCGCCGCGGCCGGTGATGGTTTTGATCTGACTGTCGCTGATCTGCCTCATGCCCGGCACCAGCGCCCGACAATTGCTGTGACTGGCCATCGTCGGCCCATCAAATAAATCAAAAGCCTGTGACATGCCCATGTCTGCCAAATGCGACACATCCAGCACCATGCCCAGTTCGCGCATCGCCCCCAACAAAAGCACCCCCAGTTCCGACAACGGCCCATCCGTCGCGTTACCAAACCCGCATCGACCCTGCGGTATGTGTGTCAGCCCCACCGCCCGCACGCCCTGCCTGAACCAGTGCTGCAACTCCGCCTCGTTGCTGATCATGTCGGCGCATTCGACCAGCAGCACACAACTCAGCGTGTCGTCTTTTTGTGACTGCGCGGGCGTCAAATCGTCGCGTTGATGAATCAACCGTAAATAACCCTGTCGCTGTAATTGCTGGTAATACGCCAGTTGGGCATGGGCCAGCGCCGCAGCGATCATCGGGCTGGACGAGTCATCATTGCAGCGAAGAAAACCGTCCCCTGCCGTCGCCCCCGGTCTGGCACGGGTGAATAGCGTGGCGGTGCAGCAGCGCACCTGCCCTTGACGCAGTGCATCGAGCGTCACCGTGGCGGTACCCCGACCATCGCTGACATTGCGTGCATCGCGCGGGCTGCGCAAGTCTTTTTCATAAGCGCGCAACTCGGCGAGCGACCGGGTCAGGTCCCGGTTGTAGGCCACCGCGTTCATCGCCAGATCAAGGTGTCCGTCGAATATACGCATGATTTTGAGGAGCCGGCAGCATCATGTTGATTGGTTACACGGCGATTGACGCCGAGGGCTTTAGCCCCGGATTTTACCTTCAAACATCCGGCCCTAAAGGGCGCGGCGTCAATTGCGCCGACGCAAAGCGTCCGCGCTAAACAAAGACAACCTCTCCACCACTTCATTCACGACAAGTGCCTCTGTAAAAAATCACTCGCCAGCGGCGCCCAGCTTTGTATCGTCGCATGTTTTTCCGCCAGGCCCATGCCATGGTGGCCCGACTCATACACATGCAGTTCCGCGCGCACCTGTTTGGCTCGGCAGGCTTGAAAATAAAGCAGGCTGTTCTGCATCGGCACGGCACCATCATCGGCTGTGTGCCAGATAAACGCCGGGGGACTGTCGTCGCGCACCTGCGTTTGCAACGACATCGCTTCCACCAGCGATTGCTCCGGCGAAGCCCCCATCAACAATTGAAATGACCCGCGATGACGATGCTGCATCATGTCGATCACCGCATAACACAACACCACCGCATCGGGCCTGGCGCTGTGCACCGCCAGCAAATCATCCGCTTCACAAACAAAATGGTCCCAGTGAACCGCCAGCGTGGCGGTGAGGTGTCCCCCTGCCGAAAAACCAAGTGCCGCTACCTTCGCCTGCCCGTCGCTGCCCTTACGGATGTGCCAATCATCAGCTGCCTGGCGCAGCAAACGCATGGCCCGCTGGGCATCGTTCAACATGGCCGGGTGATGGTGACGTGGGCCGACGCGGTAATGCAGTACGGCTGCGTGAAACCCCGCATCATTGAGCATTTGTGCTATCGGCCGGCCTTCATGGGCAGCCTGACGACCATACCCACCCCCCGGCAACACCAACACCATCGGGTGAGTCTGCCCATCCTCCAACAAATACGGCGTCACCAACGGCACGTCCCCCGGTTCGAAATGCGGAGCGCTGGCTTGATTGACCACCGCATCCGCCGGCGTACCGGGGAACGGACTGCCCGGTGCCACGCCCGGTCGGTCCTGCGTCCCCGGCCAGATTGCCATCGGTTTGCCAATCACCTTGTTCTGAAAAAACATCGTCCGTGTTCCTTGATCGTGCGTGATGCAAAAACACGATCATATCGCAAGTCGGTGAGAAGAAGTGGTCAAGTGGTCAAGTGACGGAACCGTATTCGAGTGTTAGCGCTGCGATTGATCGCGTCTGAGCGGAGTGGTTGATCGGTTGGTCGGTGAGTCGGTTAATCGGTTGAAGAAGTGGCCGAGTGGCCGAGTGATTGTACATTTTGCAGTGAAAGGGTCGTCCATTTCGGTAAATCACCAAATCGCCAAATCACCAAATCGCCAAATCACCAGATCGCCAGATCGCCAGATCGCCAACTCATTCAATTAAGAATACCCGGTGCACAATTGTTATCATCAGAGGCGAATCGCCAAGTTACGTAATAGGACGCCATATGCAACGACACCCGGATTACACCCGTCGGCGCTTGCAACAACTGACCGAGCGTATGCAGGGGCGCATTTACCCGCAGACGCTGGCCCTTGAGCAACTTGAAATCAGTTCGAAGGTGGAGCGCATTGCTTACGAGGAAGCACTCAAGCTGCAGTATCGACCGGTCAAGCTTGGGGCGCAGCTTGGGCCGTTGTTTGCCAGCTACTGGTTTCGTGTGCAGGTGCGTGTGCCCAAAGCGTGGGCGGGGCAGCGCGTCGATTTGTTGTGGGACACGATGTCGGAAAACACCTTGTGGATCGACGGCCAAAGTCGGCAGGGGCTGAATCATTCCAACGGACAGGACCGCATGGATGCGCCGTTGCTCATGCGTGCCAAGGGCGGCGAGGTGCTTTGGTTTTACATCGAAACCGCGTGCAACGATGCGTTTGGTTCGCACGGCATCGAGTTCCCCCAACATCGCAGCCCGGTGTATTTGAATCGGGCGGAGGTCGGCTGCTTTGATGCGCTGGCGTGGGACATTTATCACGACCTGAAAGTATTGACGGAATTGGAAGCCGAGCAGGTGGCAGGGGCGGCACGTGAATGGACTTTTTCCGGCGCGAATAACCCCGGTGACCTGGATAAAACCTGGGCGGGGACGTTGCTGTTTGAACTCAACCGATTCGCCAACGAACTGGATGAAGATGACCGCAGCACGTGGGCGGGTGCGCAGAAAATTTTGAAGAAGTTGTTGCAGCAGCGCAACGGGTCGGTGACGCATCAGCTTTCCGCCATCGGTCATGCGCACATCGACACGGCCTGGCTCTGGCCGTTGGAGGAAACGGTGCGCAAATGCACGCGCACGTTCAGCACGCAGACTTCGTACATGGACCAGTACCCGGAATATCGCTTTGCCTGTTCACAGGCGTATCAGTATTGGATCATGAAGGAGCGCAACCCGGACTTGTACCAGCGGATGAAGGCGAAGGTGAAAACCGGGCAGTTCATTCCCGTCGGCGGCACGTGGATCGAACCGGATTGCAACCTGCCCAGCGGCGAAGCGTTGTGTCGTCAGTTTTTGCTGGGGCAGCGGTTTTTCGAGGCTGAGTTCGGAAAGCGTTGCACTGAGTTTTGGAACCCGGATGTGTTCGGGTACAACGGCCAATTGCCGCAGATCATGAAACTGGCGGGCATCGAACGCTTTTTGACGCAGAAGCTGTCATGGAACTGGTTCAACAAGCCGTTGTACCACACGTTTTACTGGCAGGGCATTGATGGGTCGAATGTGCTGGCGCATTTTCCCCCGGCGGACACGTACAACGCGGTGGGTTCGGTATCGGAGATTCGCCGCCATGCACGCAATTACAAGGAAAACGCCCACAGCCGACATGCGATGTATTTGTTCGGGTACGGTGACGGCGGGGGCGGGCCGACCAAAACCATGCTCGAAAGCCTGCGTCGCCTGAACAACCTGCAAGGGGTGCCCCAATGCAGGCAGCGCAGCAGCGATGAGTTTTTCACGCTGCTGGAAAAGGATGCGACCGATCTGCCCACGGTGGTCGGCGAGTTGTATTTCGAATTGCACCGCGGCACGTACACGACGCAGGCGAATACGAAAAAGAACAATCGCAAATGTGAATTTTTACTGCACGATATCGAGTTCATGTCGGCGATGGCGGCGCGACTCAATGGCCATGAATACCCGAACGATGATTTGACGAGCCTTTGGCGGACGGTGCTATTGCATCAGTTTCACGACATTCTGCCCGGGTCGTCGATTCGGCATGTGTACGCGGATGCGGACCAGCACTATGCGTCGGTGTACGCAAAGGGCAACCCGCTGCACGAGGCGGGGTGCAAGGCGCTTTCAGCGGCGGTGGGGGTTGATGTAAAACAGAAAGGGTTCACGCCGATCAACACGATCGGGTTTGATCGCTGTGAAGTGGCGCAGCAACCCGATGGTCAACTGGTCGTGGCCGAGGCGCCTTCGTATGGGGTGGGCGTGGTGCGTCGTGATGTCCCTGAAGCGGTGAAGGTGCATGTCAAGGCGGATGGCAAGGTGGTGCTGGAAAACCAGTACTTGTTGGCGACGCTGCACAAGGATGGTCGTTTGCTGTCACTGGTGCACAAGGCCAGTGGTCGGCAGGCGCTGTCGGAGCCGGGCAATGTGTTGAAACTTTTCAACGATCGACCGACGAACTGGGAAGCGTGGGACGTGGACCCCTGGTTGCACGAAACCGGCAAACCCTGCCCGCCGGCGACCCGTTGCAAGGTGACCATGAAAAATGACCTGCGCGTCGAGGTCACTTTTGAACACAAACTGGGTCGCAGAAGTTCACTGACGCAGGTGGTGCGACTGGACGCGATGAGCCAACGACTTGAGTTTCATCATGATATTGATTGGCAGGAAGCAAGACGGATGCTCAAGGTGTCGTTCCCGCTGAATGTGCGGGCTTTGAACGCGACGTATGAAATGCAGTTCGGTTCGGTTGAACGACCCACGCATTGCAACGACCTGCTCGCATTGGCCAAGTATGAAGTCTGCGGGCACAAGTGGGCGGACCTTTCCGAGCATGGCTTTGGGGTGTCGCTTCTGTCGGAAAGTAAATATGGGTTTACCACCCGCGGCAACGTGATGTTCATGAGCTTGCTCCGCTCCACGCAAAGCCCCGACCCCAAGGCTGACCTTGGCAGGCATCAGTATGCCTATGCTTTGTACCCGCATCAGGGCGATTGGCGGCAGGGCACGGTGGCAGAGGGGTATGCTTTCAATGTGCCGCTGGTGTGGGGCAAAGGGGTGGTGGATCAGCCTTGCGCGCTGCTGGCGGTGGACGATGCAAACCTGGTGATTGACACGGTGAAAAAGGCGGAGGACTCGGACGCCCTGATTGTGCGCTTGTACGAAGCGCATGGTTCCCGCGGCAGCGCCCGGTTGAAGGTCAACTTCCCGGTGAAGAAGGCAGCCCTGGTGAACCTGCTGGAAGATGAAACGTCGGCAGTGAAATTGGCGGATCAGACGGTGACGCTTGATTACACGCCGTATCAGATCATCAGTGTGAAACTGATTTGAAGAAGTGGCCGAGTGAAGTAAATTTCGTATTTCGAATTTCGAATTTCGAATTTTAAAACAAGCCAAGGACGAGGCACGAAGTGACGAGGACTTGGGTAATGAAAGAAGTGGCCGAGTGGCCGAGTGACGGAAGCGTATGTGAAAGTTAGCGCCGCGATTGATCGCGTCTGGTCAGAGTGGTTAATCGGTGAGTCGGTAAATCGGTTAATCGGCCAGAAAAGACAAATACCATTCCGTCCAATTAACCAATTAACCAATTAACCAATTAACCAATTAACCAATTAACCAATTAACCAATTAACCAATTAACCAATGTTTTTTGTTCGGTCAACCCCAAGGAACGCATCATGGCATTTAACGGCAAGGTGTTGGTCATCGGTTACGGCGCGGTATCACGTTGTGCACTTCCCCTGATTTTGAAACAACTGGCGGTGGCCCCGTCCAAAATCACCATCATGGATTACGCCGACCTGCCCGGTGAAGTTGTGCAGACCATCACCGACCGGGGCGTGACGTTCGAGCAGGACAAAATCACCCGCAGCAACATGGCCGCCCGACTGGCCAGGTACGTTGGCAAGGGCGACCTGATCATCGACCTGGCGTGGAACATTCAATGCACGGAAATTCTGCAATGGTGCCACGACCATGGCGTGCTGTATATCAACACGTCGGTGGAGGTTTGGGACCCTTACGAGGGCATGGACACTGCCCCGCCGCAGCGACGCACGCTTTACCATCGGCACATGGAAATGCGCCGGATGCTGGCCACCTGGAAAAAACCGGGGCCGACGGCAGTGCTGGACCATGGCGCCAACCCCGGCCTGGTGTCACACTTCACCAAAGACGCCCTGGCAACCATGGCTGACCGGTGGCTTGCCGACTTCAAAAAGAAATCACCCCGGCGCGACCGCATCACGGAATCATTGCGCCAACAAAAATGGAATCACCTGGCCATGGAACTGGGCGTCAAGGTGATTCATATTTCCGAGCGTGACACGCAGATCACCAACCAGCCCAAACGTGTCGATGAATTCGTCAACACCTGGTCCATCGAAGGCTTTTATGAAGAAGGAACCAGCCCGGCGGAAATGGGTTGGGGGACACACGAGCGCACGCTGCCCCCCAAGGCGCACTTTCACAAGGCCGGCCCGGGGAACCAAATCTGTCTGGCGCACTTCGGCTGTCGCACGTGGGTACGTTCATGGGTGCCCAACGAGGAAATCGTGGGCATGGTGATTCGTCACGGCGAAGCCTTCTCGCTCAGCGAATACCTCACCGTCACCGACAACGGACAACCTGCGGACATGGGCGGGCATCCGAAATATCGCCCCACGGTGCATTACGCCTATTGCCCCTGTGATACCGCCATCGCCAGCCTGCATGAGCTGCACATGCGCGGCGACAAGCTGCAACCGGACCTGCGCATCATGTACGACGACATCACGCAGGGGCAGGACAAACTCGGCTGCCTGCTCATGGGTCACGATTACAAAAGCTGGTGGGTCGGTTCACTGCTGGACATTCACGAAGCCCGCAAACTCGCCCCGGGTCAGAATGCCACGACGCTGCAAGTGGCCTGTTCGGTCGTTGCCGCAGCCAAATGGATGACGGAAAACCCCAGCAAGGGTGTGCTGTTGCCCGATGCATTGCCGTATGAGTATGTGTTGAAGTTGGCCAAACCGTACCTTGGGCCGTATGTGAACGAGGCGGTGGATTGGTCGCCGTTGGACCGTTGGCCGGCACCTTTTATCGGTTACGGAGCTGCCCCCAAACCCGCCCCCGAAGATGCCTGGCAGTTCAACACGTTTCTGGCCCGGATGGGGTGATGCGGGAAGTGGTCGAGTGGCCAAGTGGTCGAGTGGTCAAGTGAAGCAAATTTCGAATTTGGAATTTGTTTAGCGCGGACGCTTTGCGTCGGCGTATAAGGATGGAAATTGTTGCATCACCCAATGCAGGGTGAGGCGGGACGTTTAAGGTCATCGAATGACTCAGCGCCGCGAACGGCAGTCAAGTTAATCAGAGCCGCGAACGGCAGTGAGCGGTTCTTGGTTTTTCAAAGCACCACTCGCTTCCGCTCGTGGCTCTGAGCATCACCCTGACCTGTTTCGACGGGATCAATACGGTACGTATGGATCGGGTCGGGGCCTGATTCTTTTCCCTGGCGCCGGGGCTATGATCGTGCCATGATGAATTTTTGGGGACAAGCCTGGTGGGAACGATGGTTCATGGAGCAGCCCTGGGCGGTGGTGGGGGTGTTGGTGCTGGTTGCTTTGGTACTGCTGGCAACCGGGCAGCAGCGGCGTGATCGTCGGCTGCTTTTTTTGGCACTGGTGTCGGGGTTGATGGCGGTTGGTGTGTATGTATTTTCGGTGCTGGTGGAAACGCCGACGGAAATTGTGCTTCGGCAAACCCGTGAACTGGTGGCTGCCACCGCCCCGGTCGATGCCCCGGTGTTGCAGACGCATTTGGACCCGCAGGTGAGCCTGCTTGGACCGGCGGGCGATGTATGGTTGGAAAGCGGCACGTTTTTACCGGTGTTGCAACGGGCAGCCCGCATGTATCAAATCAAAGGTAACACCCCGGCGGGCATCGAAGTGATGGTGAATCAGGAAGGCATTCGCGTGGTGCAAATGCGGGTGCGTTCGGTGATGGAGGCAGGGGCCTTGGCGGAGGCTGTGCCGACGGATTGGCAATTGACCTGGGTGCGCATGAACGATGGTCGATGGCGGGTCACCAGTGTGCAATGGCTGGGTTTGTGGAACCAGTCCCCAAGTCAGAATTATTTGATGCGGTGAACAGAAGTGGCCGAGCGGTGTTGTAGGGTGGGTCAAGCGAGTCGGCGAGAGGACCCACCGGGGACATGATGGATGATGTATCAAGGATAATGGATAAAGTTCAAACCAAGAAATTAATTTTGAACACCATCTCTGAACATGATCCATCATCAATTATCCATTATCCATCATGTAATACCATCCGGCCCTGAAGGGCACGGCGTCATTACCGCCGACGCCAAGCGTTCGCGCGAAACAATTCCGAAATTCGAAATTCGAAATTCGAAATCTGCATCATCCGCCCCCCTATCATCCCACATGAACACCCCCACCAACCCGATGCACCAACAACTCAACCCGCAGGGCTTGCCGGCGAACTATCCGTTTCGACCGGACTGGGAAGTCACGCCGCGTGAGGTCGCACAGGCCTTGCAAAGCGACGCACCGCCGAGGTTGATTGATTGTCGAACGCCCAAAGAGTGGGCGTTGGTGAAAATCGACGGGGCGGAGCTGGTGCCGTTGCAGCAATGGTCGGCTCACCTTGAATCGCTGGAGTCGTCCAAGGACCAGCCGGTGATCGTTTATTGCCACCATGGCGGACGTTCGTTGCAGTTGACAATGCTGCTTCGGCAACAGGGTTTTACGAGCGTCAAGTCCCTGGCCGGGGGCATCGACCTTTGGGCCATCGACATCGCACCGGGCATGATTCGTTATTGATCCATCACTGCAATGTTGATATCGCATCATTTCGCGCCACACGGAGCGAATGTTTTTTTATCACGACCACTTGCAGTCGCAACCCTTTCATGTTGAAGTAATGATTCACCGACAAGTTGGTACACGTTCCATCCGCAAAAGACGCTACAAGGAGACGATATGAAACTGGGTTGCTGCGGTTCACTGGATCAGGCGGCGGAAATCAAGGCGGCCGGCTTTACCTTTCTCGAAGTCAATGTGCAAAGCGTCCTCAAAGGCGAAACGCCCGGTGATGTTTGGGACAAAACCCGCCCCGACCCCGCCACCTTTGCACTGCCCATTCCCGCCGCCAATTGCCTGGTGCCCGGCTCACTGCCCATCGTCGGCCCGAATCGTGACATGGCCAAACTTCAGCATTACATGGAACACGTCGCCAAGCGTGCCCAGTTGCTGGGCTTGAAAACCCTCGTGTTCGGCTCCGGTGGTGCCCGCAAATGTCCGCCCGATCTGGGGCTGGGCAAGGCCATGGATCAGATCGCCGAGTTCACCCGCATGGCCGGCGAAGTCTGCAGCCACCATGGCGTCACCATTGTCGTCGAACACCTCAACCAGGGTGAAACCAACACCATCAACAAACTGTCGCAGGAACTCGAACTCATTCAGCGCGTCAGTCACCCCAATGTCCGCGCTTTGGTGGACAGCTACCACTACGGCCTGGAAAAGGAAACCGACCTGTCACTGCTCGCACTCGAAGGCACGCTGGCGCACGTTCACGTGGCTGAACCGATCGACCGTATCCAGCCCGGCGGCCACGGCATCGGCAACAGCAAGTCGTATGACTTTATCCACTTTTTCCGTCTGCTCCGCCGCATCGGGTACGACGGCCTGATCAGCTTCGAAGGCAAATGGACTCAGCCGATCCCCCAGGCCGGCCCGCCCTGCATCGCCTACCTGCAGGAGTGCTGGGACAAGGCTGGGAAGTGATACAGCTTACGGGTCGCTGGTATCAGCGCTGTCTTGGTTTTCAAAATTCAAGTGCCTTTGCCCAGCAGCGTTGAAGTGCGATAAGTCAAAACCGTCGTTAAGATTGATCGCTCTTAAATGAGCCGATCTGCTGGCTTGCATCTGCTTAACATTGCCACACAAGTCCTCGTCTTCGCTGATGATCCAACCGGCTTGAACAACCATTGCCTGAGCGATGATCTTGTAATCATCTTTCAGCGCATCCCGCATTTTGTTTTTTCGTTTGACCGTCGAAAAATTCAACTCGGCTGATTTGACAGCATGATTCCAATTAAAGGGTAATGTGACAAAAGGTTTCAAATGATTCAAATCATTTACGGATTGTTTGATGCAAAACTCTGAAACCACAATTGTGGAAAGATAGACCGCTATTTTCTGCTCACGAAAATGCTGCCAATATCGCCTCGCATGTTGGCAATTCGGTCGGCTGGTGTCGGCCAAGCAAATCAGGTAAGAGGTATCCACAACAACCCCACTCAACATCAGCTTCCTCCTCGGAGCTTACGCACCCATGCTACGGCATCCGGTACATCCGCCCAAGCAAGGCGTCCCTGTTCGGCAAAGCGATCCAAAGCCGCCAAATCATATTTGGGGGCGTATGGCTCCAGTGATATCAGTTGATAATTTCGTATTTCCCCGGTTTTCGTATGTAGATCACAAAATGCGTGCGCCAAAACCTCCCGATACAACCAATTCTGCTCCTGGCTTTTTAAATATTTCTGGTTTGTTGATAAAACAATCAGTTCGCCGGAATCACTTCGACGCAAATGAATATTGGCTTCGTTGGCGCCGCCCATGTCCACAACGGTACCAACCAGATATTGCTCCATTTGAATCCAAGGCGATCCATCCACGGGCTTGAAATCTGTATGTTGGTTGATTTCCATCGGTTTGATGGAACTGCCCTGCGCTCGAATGACATAACGCTGATGTGGGAATCGCTTGCTTTCGTTCTGCCACTGAGCAAGGATTCCGACTCGCTTGGAATCCACCTCGCCCCACGAATCAGGGTGCTGTAGCGACACAAGGTTGGCCGCCAGCGTGGCGGAAAGCGCAGCAGGAATGACCGCGGTCAACTTGTAGGAGCCACTTCCAACGCTGATGGATACGTCATCCAGCAATAAATTTTCGCTGCCTTTAATGAAATCTTGGACCTGCTTGTTATAGCGAGTGAACTTTGACAAGGGTATCGCCTCCGGCGTGACTTCCACATCACCCACCTTGTCGTAAAGCACAAATTCAATCTTCAAATCCTTCATCCGTATGCCCCTGTTATCGTATCCCCATCAATCATACGATGATAAATGAGCAACGGTTGCACCATTATCGGTCGGAAATACGGTTATTTTGCATCAATCGGTGTTGCGTCAGCTTTCACCGTCGCCGTCGCCCGTAACTTCACATGCCCCTGCTGATCGCGGAAATAGCGTTCGTGCCAGGGGTCGGGGAACAGGAGCACCGGCTCGCCCTCAGGCCCTTGCGCCAGTTCCACCCCGCCGGGCAGCGCGATGTCGTCCAGCGTCGCCGCCTGGGCCGGTTCCTCAAACCAGCGAGCCATCGTCCAAGGCGTCGTTTCCAGCCGTGAGTCCGCCCCGTACTCGTTCTTCAAACGATACTGCACAATTTCAAACTGAAGCGGCCCGACCGCGCCCAGCAGCACCACCTTCTGTTTCCTTCGAGGCAGATCAAACCGTTGCACCACGCCCTCCTGCAAAAGCTGACTGATGCCCTGATCAAAGCGTTTGAACTGAGCCGGGCTGGGGTTGTGCAGGTACGCAAAGCACTCCGGCGGAAAGCGCGGTATTTCGTGATACACGATTTTCGCGTCCGCGGTGAACGTATCGCCGATGCCCAGTCCGCCGGTGGTGACCACGCCCACCACATCGCCGGGGTACGCCTCCTCGATGGTTTCACGATCGCGCCCGAACAATGCCTGTGCGTTGCTGATGCGCATGCTCCGTCCCGATTGCACATGCGTCACGCTCATGTCGCGGGTGAATTTACCCGACACGACACGGATGAACGCGATGCAGTCACGATGCCTCGGGTCCATGTTGGCCTGCACCTTGAACACGAAGCCGGAAAAATCATCCTTCGCCGGGTCGATCAGCCTGTCGGTGGCTTTGCGTGATGAAGGGTGCGGCGCGTAATCCAAAAAACTGTCCAGCAGCAACTGCACGCCGAAGTTGTTCATCGCGCTGCCGAAAAACACCGGCGTCAACCGGCCCTGACTCACCTGCCCGATGTCAAACACCGCCCCGGCCAAATCGAGCATTTCATTCTGTTCGCGCACGGTTTCAAAAACCTCAGGCTTCATGCGCTGCCTGATGACCGGGTCATCGAATCCGCCGATGCTGACCGGAGCGCGATAAATGCCGTGGTCGGTGCGTTCGAAAAGGTGCACCTGTTTCTGCTGCCGATCGTAAATGCCCTGAAAATCGACCCCGCTGCCCAGCGGCCAGTTCATCGGGTAGGCATGAATGCCCAGTACGTTTTCCAGGTCATCGAGCAAGCCCAGCGGGTCCAGCGATGGGCGGTCGAGTTTGTTCATGAAGGTGAAAATGGGCACGCCGCGCTGCCGACAAACTTCAAACAGTTTGCGTGTCTGTGATTCGATCCCTTTGCCGGCGTCGATGACCATGACCGCAGCGTCCACCGCAGTGAGCACGCGGTAGGTGTCTTCGGAAAAGTCCCGGTGGCCGGGGGTGTCCAAAAGGTTGATGCGATAGCCCCGGTAGTCGAATTGCAACACGGTCGAGCTGATCGATATGCCGCGTTTGCGTTCCAGTTCCATCCAATCGCTGGTCGTGGCCCGCTGGTTTTTGCGAGCCGTGACCGACCCGGCCAGTTGCACTGCACCCCCGTACAACAACAGTTTTTCAGTGAGCGTGGTTTTGCCTGCGTCGGGGTGACTGATGATGGCAAAGGTCCGCCGCCGTTCAATTTCCTGTTGCATCGAAGGCAAGGCTAAGTTCCGTAAGGGTTCATTTCACAACAAGCCAAGGACGAGGACTTGGGTATGTCTTTGGTAACCAATTAACCAATTAACCAATTAACCAATTAACCAGTTAACCAGTTAACCAATTAATCGGTGAAAACAAATCCCATTCTGACCGAGTAACCGATTCACTGACTCACCGATCAACCACTTCGAACAGACGCGATCAATCGCGGCGCTAACAAGTGATCAGTTTCACGCCGGTTGGGGCAGACTGCCCGGGCCGGGGTTGCCCGTGTCCGTGTCGGCGATGGCACCTGCGGCGCTGTTGCTTGCACCGTTACCCGCCTTGTCCGCCTCGGCCTTGAGCAGGTCGCTGACCGTCGGCTTGAGCAGAGTCTGTCCCTTCATCAACCGATCGACCTCATCCCGGTTGAGCGTTTCATAACGCAACAACGCCTGTGCCAGTCGTTCCAGTTCATCACGATGTTGTTCCAGCAGCCGTTGTGCTTCCGCATACGTCGTGTCGATGATGTTTTTCACTTCATCATCGATCTGCCGGGCGGTTTCATCGCTGATGAGTCGGTCGGGCTGTTCCCACGGGTTTCGGCTTTCGTCGGTGCCGTAGAGAAGGAACCCCAGTTTGTCGCTCATCCCGTAGCGGGTGACCATGGCCCTTGCGATGGCCGAGGCCTGACGAATGTCCATCGCTGCGCCGCTGGAAATATCCCCGCAGAACATGTCCTCCGCGATGCGTCCGCCGAAGGTCACACGCAACTGCGCCATCAATTGCCTTTTGGTGTAAATGTGCTTTTCACGTTCGGGCAGCATGAACGTCACACCCAAAGCCTGCCCGCGCGGAATGATCGTTACCTTGTGCAACGGCTCGCTGTCCGCATCGTGATACATCACCAGGGCATGACCCGCTTCGTGATACGCAATCACCCGCTTCTCCCGATCATCAATCTTCCGACTCTTCATCGCCCGGCCCCACTTGACCTTGTCCCGGGCCTCCTCCATGTCAAACATTTCCACAAAATCCTTGCCCGCCAGGGTCGCCGCAATCGCCGCCTCATTGATCAACGCCGCCAGGTCCGCACCGCTGAACAACGGCGTGCCCCGCGCGATTTTTTCCAAATCGACATCCGGCCCCATCTTCACCTTCTTCGCATGAACCCGCAATATTTCCATCCGCCCCCGCAAATCCGGCAGCGGTACGTGAATCTGCCGATCAAACCGACCGGGCCGAATGAGTGCCGGGTCCAACACATCATTGCGGTTGGTCGCCGCCATGACGATGACCTGATCGTTGGTTTCAAACCCGTCCATTTCGACGAGTATCGCGTTGAGGGTTTGTTCCCGTTCATCGTGTCCGCCGGAGGCAAAGCCGCTGCCCCGCCGCCGACCGACTGCGTCGATTTCGTCCAAAAAGATGATGCAGGGCGAGTTGTCCTTGGCCTGTTTGAAAAGGTCGCGCACCCGTGATGCGCCCACGCCGACGAACATTTCGACAAAGTCGCTGCCGCTGATGGAAAAAAAGGGTACATCCGCTTCGCCTGCCACCGCCTTGGCAAGTAACGTTTTGCCGCAACCCGGATCGCCGATCAGCAGCACCCCGCGCGGCACACGCCCGCCCAGTCGTTGAAACTTTTTGGGGTTCTTCAAAAATTCGATAATTTCAAACACTTCCTCCTTGGCCTCGTCGATGCCCGCCACGTCCGCCAGGGTGATGTTGGAGTGTTCCTTGGTGAGCATTTTGTGCCGACTGCGCCCAAAGGAACCGAGCATGCCCGCCCCTCCGCCGGCATTGCGCATCGCTCGGAATACGAAAAAGTAAATCAACAGAATGATCAGCAGCACCGGGCCGAAGTTGATGAGCAGCGGCAATAAAATCGACCCGCCCGGTTTGGGTTTGAAATCCTGTCCGATGGCCTTGAGTTCGTTCAGGTAAAACTCACGGCTGTCGGCCTGGATCGGCACCGCAATACGCACCGGTCCCTTGCGATTGCTGTCCATCCCCGGCGTGTCCGCAGGCAGCAAACCCAGCAATCGGCTGTCCTCCACCACCACCGGCTCGCTGAACGCTCCGCGCTGCGCATATTCACGGAATTGCTTCCATGACACCTCTTCCGCTGAGTTCTGCGCCTGATTCATCAACACCAGAAAGGCAATAACCAGGCCGCCCAGAAGCAACCAGCCGACCAGTCCGCGCGACATGAAGTTCTGCGGCGCATTTTTCCCGCCGTTCTTGTCCGGGCGGTTGTTGCCGTTGCGCTTGGGGTTTTGATTCGGGTTGTCGTTGGAATTAGCCATGGAAACCTTCGGCATGCCAATGCCTGTAAAACTCATTGCGTATGGTAGGTCGCAAAGCGTCTGCCAGCTTGATTATCGGTGATTTTGCGCGATAAAGCCAATGAAAGGAAGTGGCCCAGTGGTATTGAATTTCGGATCTCGGATTTCGAATTTCGGATTTACCAAGCCAAGGACGAGCCGTCCGCGGCGAGGACTTGGGTATTCTTTGATAAAATTTGGCGATTTGGCGATTTACCGAATTGGAAGACCAATCAACTGCAAAATCGAAAATCACTCGGCCACTTCACCAATTCGTCTGCATCGCCGACACGATGTCCGTCGCCAGTTTTTGCACTGCCGCATGTTGGCCGGCGCTGTAACGTTCGCTCACCGGCGTGCTGGGTATGTACCGCCCCACCGCTGCGAACCCCTTGCGCTCTTTGATCACCTGCCCATTGCGACTGTTCTTCCAGGCAAAATCCACCTCCACCCGCACTTCCATTTCCTGCGGCAGCCCTTCCTCCCGCGACCATGAAAGCGTCCGCTGCTGCACACTCGTGATCGTGCCCTCCAACACCGTGTCCGACCCTGCCTCAGCCACGACCTTGTACGGCGTACGCAGTTCGATCTCCTTGATGAGCGCCTCCGTCAAATCAAACTCAGCGCCCCGGTAAAACGAACGATTGGCGAAAATCGGCACCGCTACGGAACGATACTCCGTTGAAAACAATTCCTTCTGCGTGTAACCGCAGCCGGGCAGCATCAGCAGCATCAATAACAGTAACATCGCCACGACCGATTCATCGGTGGTTTTCATCACGCATGATGCAAACGAAAAACGACTCATGGCTGAACCTCCGGCTTCGTCATCGCATCCGTCTGCACACCACTGTCAGGGTTGGTGATTTCCATCGGCAGCCCCTGCAACGCCGCCAAAGCCTGCTGTGCTGCACCCGTACGCGGATAATCCCGCATCACCCGGCGATACCCCGCAGCCGCACTCACGGGTTTGTCTCTCACTTCGTACCACTGCGCCGCCAGAAAATCCTTGCGTGCCAATGATTCTTCAATGCGGGTCAGCAGCCCTTGTGCCCCCAGTTTTTCCGCCGCTGCCGGAAACTCATTTTGATACATCCGCAAGCGCGTGGCTGCCTCCAGCAACCCGGTGGCATCAAAATTCGGCCCTTTGAACGCCGCCAAATTCGCCTGAATCAAGCGCAACATGGCAAACTCACGTCGCTGGCTGCGCGGGTAGTTGAGCAAAAACATATCGAAAGCCGTGGCCGCATTGTTCATGTCACCCTGACGCACGTAATGTTCGCCCAGTTCGAGGCTGGCTTTTTCGCCGATGGCGCTTCCGGGGGCACGTTCCTGAATGCGGATGAAAATTTCCTCCGCTTCGCCATACGAGGTCAGTATGCGCAGCCCAAGTAATTTGCGTCGCACACCCATCGAAAACAAGCGCGCCACTTCAAACTCACGTTCCAAGGCAAGGTTGAACTCTTCCGACCCCGGAAACTGGCGCAGCACCACTTCGTAATCAAACAACGCCTGGTAATAATCACGCTGAGCGGAGTACGCATCACCACGCAACAAATGGGCCTGGGGCAGTTGTGGGTGATTGGGGTTGTCGTCGATCCAGCGGTCGGCCAATCGTTGCGCCTCGCCGGGCCGATCTTCCGCCAAAGCTCTGCGCATGGCCTGCAATTGCCCCAGTGGTGAAGCCGGGTCGTGTACCACCTGCGCCTGCCATTGATCGTTTTGCAGACGATACTCCGTCTGAGCATGCAAAGGGTTGGCCGTGATCAAGGGCAACACCGCCAGCAACATGACAAAGCAAGACTTGGGGGTCATGTCGGCGATGATACGCTTTGCCGCCAGAGAGGGCAAAATGTGAATGAGTCGAGTGGCCAAAACAAATGAATGACGCCGAGGGCTTCAGCCCCGGATGGTTTTACTTGATGATGAACAAAATCATCCGGCCCTGAAGGGCACGGCGTCATGCCCGCCAAGGCCAAGTGTCCGCGCTCAACATTTTAATTCATACGATCAATCGACTTCTTCAAAAATGAATCATCCGTCCCACCGTGCCCAGCGCTGCTTCATGCACCGCTTCCGACAAGGTCGGGTGGGCGTGCATGGTGGCGATGATTTCTTCCGTCGTCGCTTCCAGGCGTTTGGCCAGGCCCATTTCCGCAAGCAGTTCGGTCACATGATCACCGACCATGTGTACGCCCAGCAGTTCACCGGTTTTCACCTCCGACAGCAACTTCACAAAGCCATCGGTGTTGCCTGCCGCACGAGCCTTGCCGCTGGCTAAAAACGGGAACTTGCCCACGTTGTAATCGACCCCCGCTTTTTTCCCCTGAGCCTGCAAGGCCTGCTCGGTCAGCCCCAGACTCGCCACCTGTGGCTGACAGTACGTACAACCGGGAATCGCATCGTACGCAAGGTCGTGGGCGTGATGCCCGAACATGCGCTCCACCGCGGTGATCGCCTCCTCACTGGCCACATGCGCCAACCAGGGCGGACCAATCACATCGCCCACCGCATACACCCCCTTCAAACTTGTTTCATACGTCGCCCCCGGCTTCTTGTAATCCACCTTCAAATGGTCCTTGAACGTTTCCACCATCACGCCCGGGGCAAACAACCCGTCGTACCGCCCCTGCACCCCGATGGCCACGAGCACCGCGTCCGCTTCAAGCGTCTGTTTTTTCGCCTCGTCCTTCACCGGTGCCAAAGTCACCTGCACCCCCTGCCCGGTCTTTGTCACCTGCAACGTTTTGTGACCGGTGTACACCGCAATGCCCATTTTTTTGAACGCCTTTTCGACCGTCGCGGAAACCTCCGCATCCTCAATCGGCAGCAGTCGGTCCATCATTTCCAGAATCGTCACCTGCGTTCCAAACGCCTGGTAAAAATAAGCGAATTCCATACCGATGGCCCCGGCCCCGACGATGATCAATCGCCTGGGCTGCGTGGGCAGGTTCATCGCTTCCTTGGACGAAATAATCTGCTGACCATCAAACCCCGCCCCCGGCAAAGCGCGCGGTTGTGCCCCGGTGCAAATCAACACCTTTTGGGCGCTGATCACCTGAGCCACGTGGTCCGGGCGATCGTGAATTTCCATTTGAAACGGAGGCTTGCTTGTGATGATGCGGGCATGACCTTCGAAGTGGGTCACCTTGTTTTTTTTGAACAGGCTGGCGACGCCCTTGGCGCCCATGTCAGCCACGTTACGCGATCGCCCGATGACCCTGCTCCAATCATGTCGCACATTGTCGGCCAGTATGCCCCATGAGGCGGCTTCGTGTTGCAGGCGATGGTAAAACTCCGCCTCAGCAAGCAGGGCCTTGGTGGGTATGCAGCCCCAGTTGTTGCACACGCCGCCGAGGCGATCGCGTTCGACACAGGCGACCTTTTTGCCCAGTTGCCCGGCTCGGATGGCACCGACATACCCCGCCGGCCCGCCTCCGACGACGACCAGATCAAATACATTGGTGGGTGTGGTTGTGTTCATAGGGTGACATTGTAGTCCATGCGTTTATAAGAAGTGGTAGAGTGAAGTTAAGGATGGTTATTCAAACCACAACCATGACGCCGAGGGCTTTAGCCCCGGATTGAACCCTCAAACATCCGACCCTAAAGGGCACGGCGTCATTGGCTCCCGATCAGATCGACTCCCGACTTGGCGGCAACGGCTGAGGTTCGTATTCTGTCATCATGTCGGCTTGGCGTTCCAATTCGAATTCACCCCCGCCGCGCTTGCGTGTGGCCGTGGCTGCGGAACCGATTGGTGATTTGTCATTGCAAAAAGCAGCAGCGCGCCTGGCGGTCGATCAGCATTTCCCTTTCATCGCTCCCGGTCAATCACCCGCTGATGAAATTGATGCGTTGTTGTGTGTCACCCCCGATCGGTTGGAGTTGCGGGTGTTGCGGGGCGAGGCTTCGATTAAGCAAGGCAAGCCGGTCGCAGTGAATTTGCAGGACATCGACACCACATCGCCGGAGGGTCGTTCGCTCAAGCAGCCGCTTTTCAAGGCCATGGGCATCAAGGCTCGCAAGGATTTACCCATCACGGTGCTCGATGCCACAGCCGGCTGGGGAAATGATGCGTGGATGCTGGCGAGCATCGGTTGTCAGGTGTTGGCTGCCGAGCGCAATCGGGTCATGGCAACGTTATTGCGCGATGCGGTGTTGCGTGCGGGCAGTCAGCAGCCGGAGGTATTGATGCGGCTGCATGTGGTGCAGACCGATGCGCGACATTTGCTGCGCCGCCTGGCACAGCGTGGTCGTCATTCGGCGGGGGGCCAATCGTCAGCCGACGATGCTGAGTTGCCCGCATCGGTGCGTGCGTTTTTTGAGCCGGACGTGGTGTACCTGGACCCGATGTACCCCGAACATGAAAAGCGCAGCACGGCTGCCCGCAAACCCATGGTTTTGGCAAGGCACCTGGTGGGTGATGATGACGATGCCCCGGAATTGTTGCACTGGGCGTTGCGCCTGGCGCAAAAGCGCGTGGTGGTGAAACGACCGATGCACGCCCCGCCGTTGGGGGACTCGCTGTCACCAGCGGTGCAGGCAACCACGAGCATCGAGGGCAAATCACATCGCTTGGATGTGTACGTCAGGACGCGGGGATAATGATCGAGTGCAAAGAATATTTCGAATTTCGGATTTGCCAAGCCAAGAACGAGGCCGACAGGCCGAGGGCTTGGGTATTCGAAGAAGTGGTCAAGTGGCGGAATCACATGCGGAAGTTAGCGCCGTGATTTAGCGTCAGTTTGATGTAGCCCAGCCGCCCCCGGCTGGGTAAAAACATTTGACGATCACACCGCCGAGGGCGGCGGTGCCACCTCAGGCGTGAAAGATAAAAAATCACCAAATTTTTCAATCAAAGAATACCCAAGTCCTCGGCCTGTCGGCCTCGTCCTTGGCTTGTTTCTGACACTTGACCACTTCCCGCATCAATCTTCCGGCGCGTTGTGGGCGAGTAAGTTTTTGAAAGCGGTGATGAGTTGTCGGGTGATCGGTCCCGGTTGGCCGTGGCCGATGATGCGTCCGTCCACCTTGGTGACGGGAATCACTTCCGCACCGGTGCCGGTCAAAAACATTTCCTGCGCGGTGTACAAATCATGGCGGGTCAGTTCCGGCTCACCCACCATGATTTTCGCCTGTCGCGCCAGATGCAACACCAAATTGCGCGTCACACCTTCCAACGCCCCGGCTGACAACGGCGGGGTACACAACATCGGCTGCCCCGTGGCGCTGTCGGGGCGCACCAAAAACAAATTATCAGCCGTGCATTCGGCGACAAATCCCTGGGCGTTAAGCATCACCGCTTCGGGCACCCCGGCGTCGATCGCTTCGATTTTCGCCAGAATGTTGTTGAGGTAGTTCATGCTTTTGATGCGCGGCGAAAGCGCAGCCGGGCTGATGCGCTGGGTCGAGGCCACGATCACCGCCATGCCGTGTTCGTACATTTCCTGCGGGTACAGGCTGATCGAATCCGCGATGATGAACACGCAAGGCTGCGTGCAGTTGAACGGGTTCAACCCCAACGCCCCGACCCCGCGCGTCACACACAAACGAATGTACGCATCGCTTCGACCATTGGCAGCCAGGGTGTCACGAATGGCTTGCAACAGTTCCGCTTCGCCATAGGGAATTTGCAGACGAATTGACCGGGCGGACTGGTCGAGTCGGCGCAAGTGCGTGAGGGCTTTGAGAATGCGTCCGTGGTAGGCACGAATGCCTTCGAACACGCCGTCGCCGTAGAGCAGACCGTGATCGTACACGCTGACCACGGCTTGTTCGCGTGCCACCAATTTCCCGTTGAGCCAGATTTTCTGATCGGCCACGACAACACTCCGCAAGTTGAAAGCATCGCAGGCAGACACGCCCGCAGGATACAAAGAGGGGCATTATAGCGGTTGGGGCACAGACATGGTGAAAAGCGGATGTCGTACCCACTGAGAACTGTATTGAATGATACGGCCTTCAGTGAAGAATGTATCCGGGGCTAAAGCCCTCGGCGTCAAACAAAGTGTTGCACTCCACAAAATCCGAAATCCGAAATCCGAAATCCGAAATCCGAAATCCGAAATATTCAACCCATTATCCATCATCCATGATCCATGCTTATCGTGGGTAGTCGGGTTTTTGTTGCCAATCCAGTTCGTAGGTTCCCGGTATGCCCTGGTACGAACGGGGGAATTGGTAGTCTTTGCGCAACGGGTGGCCGACCCAATCTTCGGGGAGCAAAATGCGGCGCAGGTCCGGGTTGCCGGGGAAGGTGATGCCCATCAGGTCATAGGCTTCACGTTCGTGCCACTCCGCCGCCGGCCAAAGGTCGCACACACTGTCAACCACCGGCTCCTTCCGCGAACAATAAACCTTCACTGCCAACCAGTGTTCATGTTGGGTGGAGCGCAACTCGTAAACCACCGCCAGTTGATCCGTGGCCGGGTAGTCGAGCGCTGTGAGGTTGGCCAGCCAATCCATCGCCAAGGCCGGGTCGTGATACAAGTGCTCAGCGATGCTCCGCCAGGGTTCACTGGTGGTATGCACGCGCGGGTGCTTGTCCTGCGGGAAGGAGGCAGTGATGGCTGCACCAAAGCGATCCGACAAATGTTGCGCGATGTCGTGAGGGGTCATGTCAGCATCATATGAAAAAAACATCGTCCGGGCTGAAATGACAGGAAGGTATCATCAAGGCATGATTGTTTGCACGTATGAAGATCGACCGGATTGCGTGGTGGGGTTGAAACTGCTGGTGCTGAGTCTGGCTCAGCACTGCCCGGACCTACCGGTTTACCTGGCCGGTTCGCACCATTGGCCGAGCCAGCGTGCCTGGTTTGCAAAGCAAAAAAATGTGCACTGGCTGGAGCAGGCGATAGCAACGAATGCTTTGGCACTTGAGGTTGGGGGTTGGGGGGTCAAGCCCGGTTTATTGGCGGCATTACTCGAGGCGGGGCACGAATCGGTGTTGTGGCTGGATGCGGATATTTTGGTGATGCGGGATGTTCGCAGGCTGCTTTCGAGGGATGAAAAGGTGTTGGTGGGCACGGAGGATTTTGTTTACGCAGCGGTGCATGGCAGCCAACCGCGCAGTGATGCGATGGGTTTACGACCAGGCCGAGTGCTGCCCCGCACGGTGAACACTGCGTTGCTGCGAGTGCATCGTGAACATCTGCCATTGCTGCGTGAGTGGGGGCGATGGTGTGCTTCGCCGAGTTTTTTGGAGGCTCAAAAAAAACCCTTGAACCAGCGACCGGTACATTTGTGTGGGGATCAGGATGTGCTCACCGGTTTATTGGGGTCGGATATGTATGCAGAGGTGCCCCTCCAACTGTTGCAACCGGGGCGGGACATTGCTCATTGCGTAGGGACACGTGGCTATCGCGTGGCCGAGCGTTTACGCAACCTTTGGCGTGGTTGGCCGACGCTGGTGCATGCGCTGGGGCCAAAGCCCTGGCGACCGGATCGCAATCTGTTTGCGGAGGTGTCGCCCTACTGCCGGGCGGCACTGACGTATCGTGATCAATTGGAGGAAGAGACCCGCTGGATGAACCCGCAGACGCTTAGCGGAAGGGTGATGAAAATCATGGCTCTGGGCAACGGTAACTTGGACGGTTGGCCGGTGGCACTGTTGGGGATGCTGCGGGTGTGGACGGAACGCGGGTGGAAACATCGGCGGTGAAGTCCGAGGATTTGCCCACGCCTGAACTTCACGTCCGCGTGAAGTACGGGCGTGGTTTTTCAAAAAGCAGATGACACCGAGGGCTTTGAGATGACGCCGAGGGCTTCAGCCCCGGATTTCACTCCTCGAACATCCGGCCCTAAAGGGCGCGGCGTCAACAACATGAACCATTGACTGTTTGTCTGCCTATCGTGGTTATCTTTTTCGCCAAACTTCACCACTTTCACACAATCGCCCGGTATTTTGCAGGGTTGCGGAATACTCACTGTTTCATAACCAAACCGTAATGTTTCCGGTCGATGCATATTGTAGGTTTACGGCTCCACAAGGACGGTCCACCCGGTCAAGGAAGGCAAGGTGACCTCATGCAAGCCAAAGCCGATTTACATTGTCACACCAAATATTCCGACAGGCCCAGCGAATGGTTCCTGCGCCGCATTGGTGCGCCGGAAAGCTTCACCGAGCCGATGGAGCTGTACCGCATCTGCAAAGCTCGGGGCATGCAGTTCGTCACCGTCAGCGATCACAATCGCATTGATGGAGCACTGTCGATCGCTCATCTGCCCGATACTTTCATTTCCTGCGAAGTCACGACCTACTTCCCCGAAGACGGATGCAAGGTACACATCTGCGTACACGGCATCACCGAAGCCCAGTTTCAAGATATTCAACAGGCCCGCGAAAGTATTTACGATCTGCATCGCTACCTTGTCGAAAAAGAGATCATCGCCAGCGTCGCTCATGTGTTGTACGCAGTGAACGGACGCATGACCGTCGATCACTTTGAACGTTTGATCCTCATGTTCAATCGTTTCGAAGGACTCAACGGCTGCAACCATCGGCGGATCGATCAGGTCGCCAATGCCATCCTTCGCCACCTGAATCCGCAAATGATCGCGGACATGGCCAACCGTCAAAACCTGACGCCCACCGGCAACGACCCGTGGCGCAAAACCTTCACCGGCGGGAGCGATGACCACAGCGGCCTGTACCTCACCAATGCTTACACCGTCACGCCCCCGGCTCAAAACGTGACCCAGTATTTGGACCACCTCCGTCGAGGCGACCATGAAATGGCCGGGGGTTCGGGCACATCCCTGCGCGTGGCCCATGCCTTTTATCAGATCGGTTACGGGTACTACCGGGAACGCTACTTGAAGCAGGGTTCGGGTGGACTGGTCGGTGAATTTTTGAAACGCCTGGCCCCACAGCCGGGCGCGTTGCATCAACAGCGTAAATTGGGAACCACTGTCAGCCACGGAATTAAAAAAGCGGTTTGGAAAATGGTGTCGCCGATTCGTCGTCGGCGGATGTCGGAAACCGACCGCCTGCTGATGGACGAGTTTGTGAAATTTTTGGGCTTGGATGAGCAAAGCCCGGTGGACCCGGCCCGCGTGCAGGATTTGGGGATTGATGAAAAGAACTTCGCCACCACCTGTCGCATTTGCCACATGCTCGGCTTTCGGTTTTTGAAAAAACTGGTGGAGGAAGTGAAGAAAGGTCGGTTTGAGGCCAGTTTGCAGGCCGTGGCCGCGATGGGGCCGATTGCGTTATCGGTGACGCCCTACCTGGCGGCGTTCAAAAACATGCACAAGGATCGTTGGCTGCTTCAGGCGGTGGGTGAACACTTTGCCACGGCTCATCATCTGCGCATGAGCAGTGATCGCAAAGCCTGGGTGACCGATCAACTGGATATGACTGATGCGGTGACGGCTCGGGTGCATGACATGTTCCAGCAGGCGAAGGTGGAAAAGAAACAGTTGACCGCGATCACGTGCAGAAAGGAGACGCCGGGGCTGCCATTGGCGGTACAGAACTTTGAGCCGGTGGGCGAATTCAATTTGCCGGAGTTGCAGGGACAGGTGTTTGAGTTTCCGCCGTTTTTGGAAATGCTGCGTTACATCGATCAGCAGGAGTTCAGCGAACTGTATTTGAGCGGCCCCAGCCCGATCGGTTTGGCGGGGTTGGCGGCTGGTAAAATACTGGGCCTGCGTTTGACGGGCATTTACCATCGTGATGTGACTGAGCATGTGTTCAAATCGACCAAGGACGAAATGTTTGAGGATTTGGCGCGGACGTTCATTCGCTGGTACTACCAGAAGATGGATGTGATTTACGTGCCCAGTGAAGAGGAAAAAAACCGGCTCATGAGTGAGGGCTATGAGCCGGCCAAGCTTGCACTTCTGCCGAAGGGTTTTGCGGAATTGTGGGACCCTTATCAGGGCAAACCCAGCCCGATGGACCAGTTGCGTATGGCCCCGTATCAACACATCAGTACCAAGAGTCAGGCTCGACGGGAATTGCTGGAGGTGGGGTGAATCGTTGTTACCATGGTTTTATAGGTAGTTTACGCGGTTTATCTTGTTTTTATAAACTCGCTAAACTTATTATAATTCATCGTCATGGACCCCATTCGTAACCCTTATGCGCCTGGTGCTGGTACGCCACCGCCAGAGTTGGCTGGACGAGATGAGTTGCTTAAACAGGTGGCTTTTGCCTTGGAGCGCATTCGTATCGGAAATCCAAGCAAGAGTATGGTCATGGTTGGATTACGGGGCGTCGGGAAAACCGTATTGCTGGATCGGATACGTCAGAATGCGGAAAACGCCGGCATATGCACCGTTCGCGTGGAAGCTCCGGAACGGCGATCGCTTCCGGCAATGCTTGCTCCCCAACTTCGACAGGCACTCATCGGTCTGTCGCGCCTCGAGTCCGCCAAGGATTATGCGATGCGTGCCATGCGTGGTCTGGCAGGCTTTGCCAAGGCATTGAAGGTCAAGTACCAGGACCTTGAAGTCGGTATCGATTTGCAACCCGAACCCGGACTTGCGGACAACGGCGATTTGATCAGTGATCTGCAAACACTCCTTGGGCTGGTTGGCGATGCTGCCCAACAAGCCAAGACGGCTCTGTGCATTTTCATCGATGAAATTCACTATGTAGAAGAAGATGAACTTGCCGCTCTGATCACCGCTTTACATTACTGCGCGCAAAGAAAACTGCCTGTGGTGTTGGTCGGTGCCGGCCTGCCGCAGTTACGAGGTAAAACTGGTAAAGCCAAGTCCTACGCAGAACGCCTGTTTGATTTATCGGAAATCGGTCCACTCACCGCTCAGGCAGCCGAGCAGGCATTGTGCAGGCCTGCCAAGTTACTGCGCGTTGATATCGATAAAGCGGCCGTGGATCGCGTCATCGAACTGACTCAAGGTTACCCCTACTTTCTGCAGGAGTGGGGTAAACAGATGTGGGAGGTCGCCGCCCGTTCACCCATCACACTTGATGATGTCCATCAGGCATCCGAACTGGTCATAGCCGCGCTAGACGCCAGTTTTTTCCGTGTCCGATTTGATCGTCTGACGCCCAAGGAAAAACAATATCTGCGAGCCATGGCAGAGTCAGGCCCTGGTCCGCATCGCTCCGGTGATATCGCACAGATCCTCGATCGTGAAGTCACCGCGTTAGGCCCGGTGCGCAACCAACTCATCAACAAAGGAATGATTTGGAGCCCCAGCCATGGCGATAATGCGTTCACCGTTCCCCTGTTTGATCAGTTCATGAAAAGAATCATGCCCGGTAACGATTGGTTGTCATAAACCAAATGGGGCATCAGGTGCTTCGATGAGATGCGATTCCTTGCAGCATCGCCAGCCCAGGCGCAGCGGTTGATCGTGGCACGGACGACGTAATGCACCAATTCATTCAACCACGACATAAAACGCCCACGCGAAACATTGAGAATCACTTGATCACTTCGTCAGATACCCAAGCCCTCGGCCTGCCGGCCTCGTTCTTGGCTTGGTTTCCGCCCCCTCTCCCACCGGGAGTCGAAGACCTCGCCGTGGCGGGGGTGGGGTGAGGGCGTGCCTTTTACCCGGCCACTTCCCCCATCACACTTCCTGAATTTCCTTCTGCTTGGCGGCGACGAGTTTGTCCAGTTCCGTTTCGTACTTCTTCAATAGGTCCTGAATTTCCTGCTCCGCTTTTTCAATCTCATCTTCCGAAACATGCTGGCTTTTGTCTTTCTTCAACGTGTCCAACGCCTTGTTGCCATCGCGGCGGGCGTTGCGCAAGGTCACCTTGGCCTGTTCGCCCATCGACTTGACCGACCCCATCAGTTGCTGGCGACGTTCGCCGGACAACGGGGGCAGACTCAGGCGAATCTGTTTGCCTTCGGTCATCGGGTTCAGGCCCAGCCCCGAGGTTTGAATGGCTTTGACGATGGCCTGGGTGCTGCCGGGGTCGAAGGGTTTGATCAGCAGTTGCGTCGCTTCGGGAATGCTCACCAGGGCAATGCTGCGCAGGTCCGACTGCGAACCGTAATAATCCACCTTGATGAAATCGACCAGAGCTGTCGATGCCCGACCGGTGCGAATGCCCTTGAGTTCGTTCTTCAAATAGTTGACCGCTTTTTCCATGCCCTCTTCGGTGGTGAGCAACACTTCGTCCAGTTCCATGGGTCAACTCCTTGGCATCACGCTGTTCACAGAGGCAGCACAACTTCCGACCATCGCTTCATCGTAATGAGTGAAGCGCACCATGCCAACAGCGCCGCCGCCCAGGTGTTGCAACCTCGGCGGTGATCGTTGCTCGCGCCAACACGCACCTCAGGCGGAAAGTTTGTTGATCTCGGCTGCGTATTGCTGTTTGGGTTGCATGCCGACAAACTCACGTACCGCCTGGCCGTTGTGGAAAAGGATGACGGTCGGAATGGCACGTATGCCGAACTTCATGGAAGTGTTGGGGTTGGCATCGGTATCGACCTTGCCGACCTTGAGTTTGGCGCCAAAGTCCTTGGCCAATTCCTCGATGGTCGGGGCGAGCATTCGGCAGGGCATGCACCACTCGGCCCAGAAATCGACCAGCACGGGCTTGTCGCTCTGCAATACTTCCTGTTCGAAATTGGCGTCGGTCAATTCGAGAATCGCTTCGCTGGCCATGGGTCGCTCCTTGGGGCTGAGGGTGGGGGCGGGTCGGTGAGGTCGTTATTGGATGCACACGGGGCACATCATGACCATCAATGCCGCCCAAACATATCGTGGGGAACGATTCTAGCCCCAATCACGGGTGAACATCAACCAAGTGCTTTTTCAGGCAGTGTTACCGGGTCACTGCTTAATCAATATGCAGGTGGCTCTCTGTGAATCGGAAGGACGATTTCACCGCAGAGATCGCGGAGAACGCAGAGAGAACAAGACCCATGAAAAATACCGCTCAATGGACCGATGTTTTTCTCTGCGATCTCTGCGTCCTCTGCGGTGAATCTGTTTGTTATGTTTAACGTTTGTGCCATTTTTTACGTCGCAACTCGTATGTTTTATTTTCTGGTCCGGGGTTTGCAATACATCTTGGTGAAAGGTGTCGAACCTTCGCCCCGGATGCCAGACGGAGACTTGAGGGGGGAGTTTCAGAGGGCATCGGAAGGGTGCAGGCCAAGCGACCGTGGTGATGCGTTTCGGGGCAGGGCCGGAATGTCCGGTTCGCCGAGGCGTATTGCTCATCCCAGTCCCCAGCTTCCGCTTGGCCCGCATCAGTTCGATGTCAGCTGAAACTCGCTCGAGTCCCTGCCGCAGGCCGTCGAAGTACGACACCTTTTTTTCATGCGCCGAGTACGGAACCCCAAGCCAAGGACGAGGCGGACGGGCCGAGGACTTGGGTATCTGACAGGTCCAAAGTCATTGGAGAAAAGTGTTCAAGTGAAGTTGTAGGGTGGGTCAAGTCAGTCCGCGAGCGGACCCACCATCGAAGTGTCCGAGTAAATCGTATCTGTCAGCGCCGCGATTTATCGCGTCTGGTCGGCGTCGTTAATCGGTGAGTCAGTGAATCGGTTACTCGGTTAGAACGGTCTTTGCTCTGGCCGATTAACCGACCAACCGATCAACCTTTCAGATAAGACGCGATAAATCGCGGCGCTAACTTCCGGATACGGCTCCGTCACTTGACCACTTGGCTACTTGACGGCCTGTCGAAACAGTGCCAGACAAGCCGTGTGACCATGCACATAATTACGCGCACCCACCGGCCCGAACTCGCCCCCGGCAAAAAAACCCGCCAAGGGTACCGCCCCCAACATTTTGGAAATCAAACACGCATCCGTATTCGGCGTGGTAAACAACTTGCTCCCCCGACCATTGCATGAAAAAAGCAACGCACCCTGCACATCCCCCGCAATGGCCTGTGCCTCCAACAGCAATTCAAAATCGTCGATGGCTGTCTGCTGATCACGCAGTTGAAACTGAATCGTCTGCCCGATGCGCACCTGCGGGTCCGCCACCGCCAGGTAACCCTTTTCACGATCAACGCCCAAAATGTTGCGCACCAGAAAATCGCCCCGTCCGAAACGATCCTTGTACTCATTGATCACCCGACCGACGAGCAGCCCGTTGGCCTCGACGAGTTTACGGTCGGCTTCCGATAGCTCGGTCACCACTTCATGAATCACCTGCAGGGCTTGTTTGCCGCCCAGTTCCATGACGATATTGCGCACCGCTTTGGTGATCACCCAGGGCTTGCCGATCGGCCGACAACCCTGACTGACGATCGTATCGACCTGCACCGGCCCATGAATCGCCACGCCCACCAACCCATCGGCATGCACCTGTTCATCCAGCAGCAGACGATTGGCGTTGGGCTGCATCACCGCACTGGCCAGGCCGCCGACCACCGGCACACCCGGAAACGTTTCGTCCATCACATCCAGCACCTTGAGCATCGGCGTGCTGAACGGGTCCGCCAGCATGATCACCGCCTTGAGGTCGGCTGATGAAGTTGACGGGTCGTCGTTTTGTTGTTGTGCAGGCACATCAATCAAACGCGCCTTCCATGCCTCCGGCGAACCCAGCGCCCCCGCCCATTCACCCGCCCTTAGCGATATCGGCGTGAAATGAACACCGGGCAGACATGCAGCCAGTACGACGATGCCCGGGTCGCTTTCGATTTCACGAGCAATGCCGATGACCCCTTCGCCGGTGACGCCCAGCAAGGCCCGTGGTGCGTGATGCGCGCGCAGATGATCGCGGACCCGTTGTGCCTGATCACGATGATGCGGGGAAAGGAACACCACCATGAGGTCGATCGGGCTGGGCAGTGCGTCGTGCAGTTGCGCGGTGATTTGCGCCAGCGCCGTAGCACAATTGGGGGCATCGCCCAGGGCACAGGTGAACTTCATGGTGTGCGAACGCTGGGTCATGACCATCACCGCCTCACGTTGGGTCAGAGAACGACGGTGCATGATAGGCGGCATGGGTGAGTGATTTGGCGATCGGGTGATCTGGCGATTTGGTGATTTTCATCATTGGCACTCAATCACCTGAAAAATGTAAAGTCACTCGGCCTGTCAGCCACTTCCTGCAACGTGACCATTCGCGGAGCGAACTACCGAATACGATTCCGTCACTTGGCCACTCGACCACTTCTTGTAACGCCATCAATCGCGGCGCTAAGAAACTGTTTCATAACTGGTTTGGGTGGGGCAGGTGTCCTTTGCTTGATTCTGAGCCGCGAACGGTAGTGAGCGGTTCTTGGTTATGCAAAGAACCACTCGCTTCCGCTCGTGGCTCCGAGTCCGGAAGGAGTTATGAAACAGTTTCTACACGTTTCGAATCACTTGACACTCGGCCACTTTCAGCAACGCGATTCATCGCGGCGCTCACTTGCGATGATTGTCACAAAACACAATATTCGTGCCGCTGCGGCTGTTATGACCGATAACCAGACGCTAACGCCAGGTTTTCCACAAAAAATGCACCTTGAATTTTTTTGCTTGCATGGTGGGGTAAAGTGGGGTAGATTCCCATAACCTTCCTGTAATGACCTGTATGTGGTGACATGGGGTGCGCATGCCTTGGTATTCACCGGCACATTCGAGCATGCGATTGACGCCAAGCATCGGCTGGCGATTCCAGCCGAGGTACGCAATTTATTGTTGCGGGAAGCCCCAGCCGGCATCGCGGGGGTTGATGGTGCAGTGCCGTTGGCGTTGTATGTGACTTTGGGTGACGGAGCGTTGTGTCTGTACACCGAAGCAGGGTTTGAAAAACGGGCAGCGGAACTGGATCAGAGCGCGTTGGATGCGGATGAACTGCTCGAATATGAACGAATGCTTTTCAGTCTGGCCAACCGGGTGGAATTGGATGCACAGGGTCGGGTGAGGCTGCCTGACCATCTGCTCAAACAATCGGGGCTGGGCACGGAAGTGGTGCTCATCGGCGTGAAGGACCATTTGGAAGTACGGGATCGGGCGGCTTGGATGGCACATGTGCAACAGATACTGGCACAAAAACCGGGGCTGCTGATGAATCCGCGCAAGGCGATGCGGGCAAGAGGGAGCTAGGAGCTGGGTGCTTGGAGCTGGGAAAATGGTACATGGCAATTTGATCTGCCTAGCCCCTAGCTACAAGCCACTAGCCCCAACATAAAGGTTCGATGTCCTTGAAAGAGGATGTTGAGCATTGCCCCGGCAGATGGACGATGGGGCGCAGCCCGAAGGGAATCGGGCGACGGTTGGACGGGAGCATTCGAAGTCGGCGAAGGTGGAACGGAATCACCCCCACGCCGGGAACGATTGATGCCGCAGCGACGGATACAGGGACGTGTCGGTCGAAGCAGGTCGCCAGGGACGCATCAGTGAACGGAAGTTCGAAAGAGTTCCGCGCACGCCTGGTGAAGGTCGTTTCCGAGCGGTGGAGCCTTCGCTGAAGACGAGTGCAGGGCAGGTGGGCATGGCTGCTCAACCTGACCGCCCGCGCAGACTCACGGACGGGTTTGCGACACGATTTTCAGTTGCGCCGACTCACGGACGAGCTCGGCCAACTTTTTCATGATCAGGCCCTGATGATGGCAGGGTGAAGGTATGACATGGTGTGGGGAGGCTGTTGCAGCCGTGGGCGGGTGCCCGCGGTTGATTTATTTTTTTGGAAAAGGGTTCAAGCCAGAGGGAATGGAGATACGGAAGTGGTCGAGTGATTGTACATTTTGCAGTGAATTGATTGCATCAGTGTTTTTGTGGCCCAGCCGCCGTCGGCTGGGTGAATAAAGCAGCCCAGGGCATCGGCGGATACCATCCGCCGCTTTGTCAACCACACCGCCGAGGGAGCCACCGGGGGCAGTGCCACATTCACAGACGCGATAAATCGCGACGCTAACTTGCGATTACGGTTCTGACCTGTGTTGAAAAAAGGACGTATCGAAGGGGTGGTAATGGGGTAGAATGATGGGTTGATGTGATTCAGGATTCAGCCTTGCTTGTTTGCGGGTCGATATCAGGTAAGTTGTTGTGTGGGTGACTTTGTTTGGATGGATGATCGAAGGAGTTTGGTTCGATGGAAATGATCACGGCGGAAGAAAAAGTGCTACTGGAAACCCGGCTCGATGAATTGCGCGCCCGGCGGCAATCGATTGTCAATCGTGTGGCGGAGGCACGGGCCATGGGCGATTTGTCGGAAAACGCGGAGTACCACGCAGCCCGTGAGGATTTGGCGCTCAATGACGCTGAGGTGCGGCGGGTGGAGGCACGCTTGAAAACCGCCAAGGTGGTGGAAAAGGTCGAAGGCCCGTCGGAAATGGTTTTTCTGGGTTCGATCGTGAAATTGCGCGATCAGGGTTCGGGTAACGAAGACCTTTACAAAATCGTCGGCGAAGCCAGCGGGCGATTCGATGGTGATGAAATCGAAGTGACCTCCGGCAGCCCGATGGGCGAGGCGTTGATGAAGGCCCGCATCGGCGATGTCGTGAAGGTCGATCTGCCTCGCGGCACCAAACGGTTTGAGGTGCTGGAAATAAGGTGAAGGAATGAAGAAGTGGTCGAGTGGTCAAGTGGCCAAGTGGACAAGTGAAAAAAATGAAATCGGAAGTTAGCGCCGCGACTTGTCGCGTTGTTTTGGATTTCGAGCCACTCAATCAATTCACCACAGAGGCACAGAGACACAGAGGAGCTAGGAGCTAGGAGCTAGGAAAATAGCCTATGAGAAAGAAAAATGCCTGGCACCAAGCCACCAGCCCCTAGCCCCTAGCTACTTTTTCTGTAGTGAGTGGTTTGAATGTTAAAAAAAGTGCGATACGGTGAGATGAAACGCTCATGAAACCGACATTGCTGCAAAACCTGATCGGGTTGATGACGTGGGGGCTGCTGGCTTCGACGTTGGTCGCGCAGTCGGCGCAGATGGACGGGCGGCGGCTGGATAACAGTTTGCAGCAGGGTTCGGGGGGTATCAACGCGCCGATGCAGCAACCTGATTTTCGTTTGCGCAACAATATGATCACCGGCAATGTGGCGGGGCTGGGGTATTTTCATGGCAACGTCGGGTATCGGGCACCGGGGGAGTTTCAAGGTCGATTGTCCAGCGATTCCCTGTTTCGTTTTCAGGCACAATCACTTTCGCCGGCGGGCGTGAACCCATTGGGGTTTGGTACGCCGACGTTGCACAGTGCGCCTTCGCTGGCGATTCAACAGTCGCCGGTGGGGTCGTTGTATTCAAGTCTGGCACCCACAAGCGTGGCGGACCTGATGAGCGGCAACCGATTGACCACGGGCAACATGATCAATAGTGGTTTGACGGTGCGTGCGCCGATCGGGTACTACGGCTCAGCGACGGGCATTGACAGCTTGCGCAGTGCCCCGGCGGATCGATTGGGCGTGAGTTTTCAATCGGTGCAGGATGGGCGATTGTTGGATATGACCGCATCACCCTTGCTGGGCGTGCGCCGGGTGGAAGCGGGGGATGTGCGTCGCATGTTGACGGCTCCGCTGATCAGTCCGACCACAACCAACGCAGCGGGCAATTTACCCCCGGCCCCGGCCCCGGCTGGTTTACCGGGTACTGATTTGCCGCAGGCCCCGTCACGAGCTTCACTGGGTGAGGCGGCACGGGTGCAACCGGGGCAGTTGCAAAGTACGTCGGGGGGATGGGCGACGCATGAGGCCTTGCGCGATCGGGGGCAGTGGGCACCGTCATTGGCGTTGGGGGCGACGATTGCAGCACGGTTGGACACGCCGAGGGTGGATGAACAGGTGAGTTTGGACAAACAGGTGGAGCGATTGCAGGCGCAGTTGTTTTCGCCGTTGGGGACGATGCAGGCCGAGCCGGGGCAGGATGTGTATTTGGATATTTTGAGCAAGGTGCGTGAAAATACGTTGGCAGCAAAGGGTCAATTACCAGCACCGTCTGTGCAACCGGGATCGGCGGCGCGGCTACCCGTGACACAACCCGCGCCCACGACGACACCACCGAATCGTGAACAGACGGGCACATGGATGCCTCGTGACACTGACGCCAACGCAGTGGGCGGTGCGGGCAACAACCTGTCATCGACGCAAGCGGCTGACCCAATGGCGCGGTATGACCTGGCATTGCAACAGCGAGCGTTGCGTGGGCCGATGACACCGGCACAAGTTGAACAGGCCAGGTTGGAGCGTGACGCAGCCATGGCCCGGGCGCGGGGTTTACGATTACCCGCCCCTGCCCCGACGACGACGCGAAAGGATACCGACCCGAATGCGTTGCCTGCGTTGCCGGGGGTGATAGCAGCGGATGAACCGGCCACGTTACCCGAATCGCTGTCGGCTTTGATCACATCGTTGCAAAAGCCCGGCCCAGCCTTGACTTCACTGGCGGGCACACGCAGTGATTTGCTCAATGACCTGATGCGCGGAGCGGAGGCGGACCTGGCAGCAGGGCGATATTTTGATGCGGAGGGACGCTATCGAGCGGTGTTGGATTTGGACCCGGCGCACCCTTTGGCGCGGGTCGGTCAGGTGCATGCGCAGATGGCGGCAGGCATGGTGTATTCAGCAGCCTTGAACCTTCGCCGATGGTTGGAGGATCACCCGGAACTGATGGGGGTGCGCTATGAGGCCAAGTTGTTACCGCCGGCGGATCGACTGGAATTCATTCGACAGCAGCTGGATGAAATGATTCGCACGGGGAAACGATTGGAGCCGGCGTTGTTATTGGCGTACCTTGGTTATCAATTTGCCCTGCCGGAGGTCAGTCGTTACGCACTGGATGTGGCGCAGGCCCGTGCCCCGATGGACCCATTATTACCCCTGTTGCGTCAGGTCTGGCTGCGTGGTGCAGTAACCCAACCGTGAACCCCTCCGACCCCCTTCCAACTTCCGATACGTCGATTCCGCAGGCACCTCAGCGATTGTGTCTGACGGATTTTGTACACATTCGTACCTTGCAGGAATTGCAGGATGCTTTCACCGCGATGACCGGGTTTGCCACGACCATTCACGATGCCGAGGGCAGACAGGTCACCGCTCCTTCCGACACGGCTGCGCGACAGGAATCAGCCCGCGTGCTGGATTGGCTCATGGCGGATGAAATCAGTCGCGCCAAGGATGCGCCCCTGTCGGCACCGATCATTGTCGATGATCAGGTATTGGGCACGATCAATATTGATCCGCGTGTGGAGGATCAACCCCACGGGCCTGACTTGGCGCGTTTGCGTGATGCGGCACAGCAACTGGGGCTGATACCCGAGCATGTGGAACAGTTGATCAAGGCGGCGGACCGTGATGTCGATACGCACAACCCGGCGCGCTCGGCGGGGGTGCAGTTTTTGTACCTGATCGCCAACAACATCGCCCGGCTGTGCTACCAGGAATATCAGCTGCGCAAACGCATCGACGAGCTTTCGACGTTGTACACGTTATCGACGGTGCTCAGTCAGCAGCGCGATTTGCAAAAGGTGCTGGACACCGCTGCCCGCGAAGCGGCGGAAACATTTCGTGTCAAGGCGGTGGGCATTCGGCTGCTGGATGATTCACTGCGCGAACTGCGTACGCAGACGGTGTGGAACCTTTCGGAAGCGTACATCGAAAAGGGGCCGATTTTGCTGGAAATGAGCACGGTGTTTCAGCAGGCGCTTTCGGAGGGCATCAGTTACGTGGCGGACATGCGCAGCGATGAGCGGGTGATTTACCCGGACGATGCGCAGCGTGAGGGGATCGTGTCGCACCTGTGCGGGGGCATGGTGTACAAGGGCCAGCCGATCGGGGTGATACAACTGTTCGCCGGCGAAGCACGTGTTTTCAGCAAATGGGAAACCGACCTGCTGCGTGCCATGGCACAACTACTGGCGGCGGCGATCAACAACACGCGCCTGGAAGGCAAGCGGCTGGAACAGGAGCGCGTGGCTGGTCAATTGAAGATGGCAGCGGACGTGCAGAAACGGATGTTGCCGCAAAGTCTGCCGACGATACCCGGGTTTGAGGTGGCAGCCCGTTATGTGCCTTCGTTCGAACTGGGCGGCGACTTTTATGATTTCATCGAATTCACCAACAGCAACAGTTTGGGCGTGGCGATTGCGGACGTATCGGGCAAGGGGGTGGCGGCGAGTCTGCTCATGGCTTCGGTGCGTTCGTCGCTGCGAGCTTACGCGCAGGACCTGTACGACCTGGATATGGTGATATCACGGGTGAATCAGTCGCTCTGCCGTGATACCCAGGCCAACGAGTTTGCGACGCTGTTTTACGGGGTGTTGGAACCGCGTAGTAAACGGCTGACTTACAGCAACGCCGGGCATGAGCC
The DNA here is from genome assembly GCA_964547135.1 of uncultured Phycisphaeraceae bacterium. Classification (GTDB taxonomy): domain Bacteria; phylum Planctomycetota; class Phycisphaerae; order Phycisphaerales; family Phycisphaeraceae; genus JAJXSS01. Next base: position 40,040 of record CAZJMK010000037.1, read on the forward strand.
GCCGCTCTTGTTACGCAAAGGGAAAATCATTCGTCTGGAAGCGGGGGGCATGGTGGTGGGAGTGGACCCGACGCAGAAATTCGACAAGGGCATCCTCGATTTTGAAAAAGGCGACATCGTGCTGTTTTTCACCGATGGGCTGATGGATGCGATGAACTTTGAGCGTCAGCGTTTCGGGCGCGAGCGCATCATCAAGGCACTGCTCGAATGCAGCCGAAAGAACGCCACCGATGCGCTGAATCATGTGCTGTGGGAAATGCGCCGTTTTGCGGGCTTAAACCCCCGCACCGATGACAACACCATGATCGTGCTCAAGTGCGTGTCGTGAGTAAGAAAGTGGCCGGGTGATTTGAAATGTTTAGCGCGGGCGATTTGCGTCGGCGTGATTGATGCCGTGCCCTTCAGGGCCGGTTGGCTGTGCGACTCGTGAATCAATCCGGGGCTGAAGCCCTCGGCGTCAACGGTTGTTGCATAGCCATTCTGAACTTCACGCGGACATGAAGTTCAGGCGTGTAAAAATAAAAAATTACCCAATCGCCACATCGCATTCACCGCAGTTGCAACGTGTCGCTTTCGTAGGTCAGTTTCAACGGGTCGATGACCACGGCCTGACGTGAGCCTTGGGCTTCAACATGACCGGCCAACCAGGCGTCGTACCCTTGCGCGGCCGCCAGTTGCACGCACTTGTCGGCATCAGTCGCTTGCACCCACACGGCAAAGCCGACACCCATGTTGAACGTGGCGTAAGCCTCGCGCAGTTCGACCGGGCCATGCTGCATTAAAAAATCAAACAGGGCTGGGGCGGGGCGAATGGTGGTAATGCGATGCACCAACGGTTTGGGCAGGCGCATGAGTTTGCGCCAACCGTGACCGGTGACGTGGGCAGCGTAATGCAAAGGCAAACCAGCCTGCTGACAGGCAGCGACGAACTTCACATAAATCACCGACGGAGCCAGCAACGATTGACCATAGTTTCGACCCAGTGCGTCGCCGGGCACGGGGGTGAGGTAACCCTTGGGCAAACGTTCGGCAATCTTTCGGCAGAGCGTCAGACCATTGGTATGCACGCCCGAACTGGCCAGAAAAATGATGGCGTCACCGGGTTCGACATTGCCGGTGATGCGGTTTTGCTTGGGGCTGATGCGACCCAGGGCTGAACCGGCCAGCACGATGGAGCCGGGTTCGACGATGCCGCGCAGGGCCGGGGTTTCACCGCCGCCCCACACGGCTTGTGCCTCACGACAACCGTGGGCAAAACCCTGGGCCAAATCAGCAGCGCGCGTTTTGTTTTCAAACCAGGCGGCATCACCCACGGCTGCGTGCATGGCGACGCTGATGGGCAGGGCACCGCAGGTGACAAGGTCATTGACAATGGTGGCCACGGTATCGACGCCGATGTCGTGATAGTGGCTTTGACCGGTGAGGGTCAGCATGGCATCGGCCACGAGGTTTTTGGTGCCCAGCCCTTCTTCGACGTGGGCCAGGTATTCGAGAGCGGTTTCCAGCAGGTAGGCACTGTCACCGCGTGCCCCTGCGACTTCACTCATGCCATGGCGCGACAACTCGTTGATGGTGGTGGCGGCCTGTTGCTGGCAGGCGCGTTTGAAGGCATCGAGCGGGCCGTAGTCCACCCCAGCCTGTTGATAGTTGAGGGATTGCATCCGCTGGTTGTAAAGCCGGTGGGGGAAGTGGTCAAGTGGATGGGGAAGTGGCCGAGTGGCCGAGTGGTCGAGTGGTCGAGTGGTCGAGTGGTCGAGTGGTC
>CAZJMK010000038.1:0-31836 GCA_964547135.1 uncultured Phycisphaeraceae bacterium
ACACACACGTTCATTGTGCCGCCCCAGGCCCCTACATGGTTTCACCCTGATCGAACTGCTGGTGGTCATCAGCATCGTCGCGCTGCTGGTGGCGCTGCTTTTGCCGGCGTTAAGCAGCGCCCGTGATGCCGCCAAGGGCATGGCCTGCCAGGCAATCCTCAAACAGATTGCCATGGCCAACGTCGCCTACAGTGCGGATCATCACGGCTGGTTTGTGCCGCTGCATGTCAATGCCCAGTTGCGTTGGCACAATCAACCTTCCTTTTGTGAATACCTTCAGGTGAGAGTCAGCACCTGGGTCAACGCCGGCGGCACCACCATGTACACCCCGCTTTGGCCCAAAAAAATGCTCTGCCCCATGGCCCCCCGTGCCCAACTCGAACTGGGCGTCATCGGCATCAGTCCGGCGGACGCCAATCTGCACGGCTGGCCGGTCGGTTCCTGGGGCTACAACCACACCGGCAAAAACTACATCGACAACACCAAAACCCCGCCGGTGTACGCCGCTTTCAACATCAACGACATTCAGGCACCGGCACGCAAAATCTGGTTTGCCGACTCGCTGGCCTTTTCGATGGTCTGGTCCAACTCCGGCGGCTACAAGGACGAATTCGACACCGCTGGTGCAGCCATCGCCTATCGACACAGTCAGGGCGCCAACATCGCTTTCGCCGACGGCCATGTCCAGCATACCCCACGCGCCAAGGTGGACACCAATATGTCTTCCACCGCTCGCCTTCAACACTGGGACCTGCTCTGGCCCTGAGACTGTTCACGATTACCACCGTTCACCCTTATTGCTTTTGTGAGGCATTCGATGACGCGATTGATTCGAAACCGTGACACGTTGCCGGCTCCAATGCGCTGGTTCATCGCATTGGCTCTGCTGACTGCATGGTCATCCCCGGCTTCACGGTCCATTGCTGCGCAAGATGCCAATGCCGGCGATGAATCACCCAACCCGCGTGTGGCGGAGGTTTACCCCGTCTCTTCCGATACCCTCGCAATCGTCATAAGCCACGGCCGTGTCCTTCCCGGCGGACAGGAACCCTACATCCCCCAAAGCAGCGATCGACTCAAGCCCGTCCGCTATCACAACTGGATCGAGCGCGATGGCAAACCCATCGGCACACTCGTCGGCTTGGACAAAAAAACGCTCTATCGACCGCCGCAATTCATCGACCAACCGCTTAACGAAGACTGGGCATCCAACCCGGCTCACTATCGTCTGCAATGCACCCTTGGCGACGATCCCTCGTATGCCCAGCCGCTGCCGCCCATGAAGTTGCACCGCAAAAGCCGACCCACGCAGATGGTTCGCTTCGGCCCGCACGACATCGACGGACCCCGTGAACATCACCTTTACCTGATGCTGCCTGCGCCGCTCAAAGTCGGCTGCACTTATCAAGTGTCGTTTGATGGGCATCAACCTGCCATCGCTTGCGTGACCTACCTTCACCAGCCGCGCCAGACAATCAGCGAAGCGGTGCATGTGTCGCAAATCGGCTTCCGACCCGACGACCCGCTCAAACTCGGTTCACTGTCACTCTGGCTGGGCGACGGCGGAGGCATGACTTTCACGCCGAACCTGCCCTTCGAGGTCATCCGCATCAGCGATGATCAAACCGTGTATCACGGCAAAGCGACACTGGCCAAAGGCGTGAACGAAATCGAAATGCCCGGTCAGGTGAATCACAACGGGGCCGACGTTTGGCACCTGAACTTTTCGACCCTGAACCAGCCGGGCGAATATCGTCTGTATGTCGAGGGGGTTGGTTGCTCGCAGCCGTTTCGGATCACCCAAGCCACCTGGCGTGATGCGTTCACCGTATCGGTCCGTGGCCTGTTTCATCAACGCAGCGGCATCGCACTCGGCCCGCCCCACACCGAGTTCACCCGGCCTCGCCCCTTTCACCCCGACGATGGCGTGGTCATTCGTCTGTCCACCGCTGCCTACATCATCCCCAACAAGCCCACCGATCAGGCTGACCGTTTTCGCCGCCTGGTCGAAGGTGAAACCAAACAGACCACCCGTGATGCCTGGGGCGGCTACATGGATGCTGCCGACTGGGACCGACGCGCCGACCACCTGATCGTCGCTCGTTACCTTTTGGACCTGATCACCGCTTATCCGTCCTTGCAGACGCTGCCCCTGAACATTCCCGAAAGCGACAACCATCTGCCCGACCTGGTCGATGAAGCTCTTTTCGGGTTGGATTGCTATCGACGTATGCAGCTCGACGACGGATCGGTCCCCGCCGGCATCGAGTCCGCCGAGCACCCACGCATCGGCGAGGCAAGCTGGCAGGAATCGCACCCGATTTATCGTTTCGCACCCGACCCCTGGTCCACCGCCGTTTACGCTGCCACTGCTGCACATGCAGCTCGCGTGCTGCAAACCTATGACTTGGCCTTGGCACAGACCTACACCGACAGCGCCGTCAAGGCCATGGACTGGCTCGATCAACAGGCTCAACAAGGGCAACTCGAAGGCTACGGCCATGTCGTCACCGATGCCCGCAACCTCGCAGCGGTGCAGCTCTACGGCCTGACACAATCGCCCCGTTGGCATGACCTGTTCAAACAGACCACCGCCTTCACCCAGTCCCGTGGCAAGCTCACCCAGTGGCAGCAGTTCGACCAGGGCGAAGCCATCTTCGCCTATCTGTTGCTTCCCGAAAGCAGCACCGATGCCAACATCCGCAAGCACGGCCTGCAAAGCATCACACGCGAAGCCGAGCGACTCATCGAAGAAGGGCTGAGCACCGCCTTCGGCTGGACGGGGCCACGACCGGTGCGCCTGGGTTGGGGACGACTCAACACCCCCCGCTATGCCATCCCCATTCTGTATGCCTACCGACTCACCGGCGATGAAAAATATCTCCAAGCCATGATCCGTGCCTGCCAGTACGGGGCCGGCAACAACCCCCTGAATCTCAGCTTCACCACCGGTGTCGGGTCGCGCTGGCCCCAACATGTCACCTGCATCGATGCCGAGGTAACCAACCAGCCCGCCCCGCACGGACTCACCCCCATGGGGCCGCAGGAGTGGTTTGTCGCACGACGATTCTGGCTCAATCGTTATATGAAGGTTCACCCCCCGCTGCCGCAGTGGCCCGCCTGTGAAGCCTACTTCGATACCGGGCTTTACACCGTCACCAACGAACCGACGGTTCATAATTCCATGGGGCCGACGTTCTACATGTGGGGGCACCTGGCTGCTCGCCCTGCCCTCGCACAATCGCCTTCCGCCAGCGCATCAAACAACGTACCTGTTTCCGTCCCACGGCATTGACAAACGTTGTCGCCGTGACCTTGTTTTGCATTCACTTTTTTAAGGAGGAGCTTTGATGAAATCCCTGACCCCCTGCGGCCTGATGTTGCTTCTGGCCACCACATCCGCACACGCCGGCGTCGTCTTTTATGATGACTTCGGCACCACCAGCCCCGACCCGACCCTCACCGCCAACCTGGGCAGTTGGAGCACCAATGTCCTTGGCCCCGGCCTCACCTTCAACCCCATCGCTGATGCGAACAACTGGTTCGGCAACGGCGTGACCAACGGCGTCCTGAAAATCGAGGACACCAATACCGCGTCCAACGGATCACTCGCCAAAACGGCCACGTTCACCCAGAGCATCGACTACGGCATCATCTCGTTCGACTTGTATGAGCCTTCCACCAGCCCTTCCGGCGCCAACACCTGGGTGCGCATCAACTTTGCCGGCCGACGTGTTGAATTGATTGATGGTGATACCATCCCGCAAGGCGGCGCCGCCGGCAGCACCAAGGAATACGCCCTCGATACCAAGGCGTCCGTGGCCATCTACTTCAACACCGGCAGCACCACCCAAACGATCAGCACACAATCGGTGGCCAGCGGACAGATGCTGGTATTCGTCGATGGTTCGCTCAAAATCACCGGTTCAGGGCTGACGCTTGCCCCGATCAGCTCTCTGTCCATATCCACGAACACGACTGCGACCACCGAATTGTATATGGATAATTTCCAGGTCGCGATCCCCGAACCGGCATCCGCATCCCTGCTGGCGGCGGGGCTGGCGTTGATGTTCTATCGTCGCCGCTGATTCGGCCCTGTGGTCATCGAATGACTCAGAGCCTGTATGAAAAGTCCCTTTGAACGAGCCGCGACCGTGAGGGAGCGGTCTTCCCAAGCGGCAGGCACTCGAAAACCGCTTCCTGACGGGCGCGGCTCGTCAAGACCATCGGCTTTTCATACAGGCTCTAACGACGGCCATTCACCCATCATCAGCGGTTCAATGACCTGGTTCGCCAGTACTTCAGGTTTGCATCGACATATCACACGCCCGGTTGGTGTACAGGTCGAGCGCATCCAGCGGTTACGCCCGTCTGCCTCAACCTCGCATCGCTCGGACCAATCGACCGTTAACCACGGACAATCGGACATCGCCGATTGTAAAACGGTGATCTGATCCCACACCGACCAATCATCGATCGGTGACGGATCACGGTGTGCCCACTCCGGCGGATGAAGGAAAAAATACTCATACCCGATTCGCACCGGATGGTCCGCCTGAAGCTGGGCCAGTCGCTTGCCTGTGCCAAAGCCCGATCCGATATCGCCGACTTCAAACGTGCAGACTTCCACCGGCCGGGTCAGGTTCTGCATCACTCGCTGGGTCACACCCGTCTGGTTCCAGGCGACAAAGTTGGTTTCGCCGCGCGTGGTCGAAGCCGGGTAATGTCCGCCCATCATCACCACCCGTTTCACAGCACGGTTCGCCAACTCGACCCCACTTAGCGGAGAGATATCATCCGGCTCGCTGCGTAATAGTTCATCCATGAAAAACAGCGGCCCAATGGTCGCAATCGTGATCGATCCGGGTTGGGCTTGCGACAACAGCTCACGGTACAACTCGACCGCAGGTTTGGTCTCCGCCAAAGCAGTCCCCTGATGTCCCCCAGCGGTGACGGCATCGGCATAGGTGTTGCGGACGATCAATTTTTCCCGTCGCCTACCCACCGGAATGTGCGGGCAACCGTAGAAACGATTCACCCCATGAATGGCACCAATGGCCGCTTCCTGTGCCGTGACGCTCATCACCGCCAACAACTTGCAATACCCATGACTGCTCAGTGTATGCAAGACCGCCAGCGCACCTAAGTCGTCGATATCGCCCCCCAGATCGGTATCGAGAATGAGTAACTCAGGCTCCAACATGGTCTGCGATTGCCTCCGTTAGTGCGTAATCCCACAATCATTTTACTAGCCCGCTGCCGACATGCTTTGACGTAGTTCAGGGCGCTGACCCAGCCATTGCAGCAGGGCCTGGGTATCGATGATGTGATTGCCCAGGTGGGCCACCTGAATCGCCGCTGCGGCGGAACCCAGATAACCCGCCTGTGTGAGCGTTGCCCCTGCCGTCAATGCCAAGGTCGCCGTTGCCAACAGTGCATCACCCGCCCCGACCGGATCGACCACCGTCCCGCCGAGCGTGGGCATGTATTCGCTGCGCAAACGATTGGTGAACCATTCATCACGCTGGGTTTCACGTGGGCGAAAAAGCAAACAACCCTTGGCCCCCAGCGTCACCGCCAGGTTGCTCAGTTTCAACTGCCGCATCAGGTTCATGGCCACCCCCGGCAGGCTGGCATCAAAATCACCCATCACCCCGCGCAATTCACGTTCATGGGGCGTCAGCAAATCAACCCCTTCAAACGCCAGCAATGTGCGTCGTGGGCCGCTGACATCGCCGCTGATGATGCCGACATGCGGCCTTACCGTGGCAATGGCCTTGGTCAGATTGGACGGCGACAACGTGCCGCAACCAAAATCAACAAACACTGCTGCGTCCAGTTGCTTGCGTAAATCGTTCAGTATCGACAGCAACTTTTTCTGTGCAGCACTATCGAGCGGCTGTGCTGCGGCGTCATCGACCTTGAGCAACTTTTGCGTTTCGACCAGGTAACGTGTTTTCACCGGCAGTTTCGGGCGTGCCTGTAAACCGTGAACGACGATGCCGCGTGATTGAAGTTGATCCGTCAGGTGATGACTGTCATGGTCATCGCCCATCGAGCTGATCAAGTGAACCTGTGCGCCCAAGGCCTGCAAATGACAGGCGATGATCGCTGCCCCGCCGGGGTAATGTTGTTGTTGCTGCGGTCGCACGGTCAGAATCGGTGCCTCGCCGGAACGTTCGCCGGCATCGCAAAAAATGTAGCGATCCAGCAACGCATCACCGACCACCACGACACGCTTGCCGGGCATTTGCTGACGCAGCTTGTGCGTCATGCCGAGTTGATCAATGCCCCATCGCCGACAACAGGTTGCCAGTCGCAACGACGGCTCGCTTTCGCGGTCGAGTTGTTGTTGACCGACCTGATCCAAAATGGCAGTCGATGAGAAAACCACATCGCCCGAACTGAATATCACCTGCCCGCCCAGTTGTTCGACCAGTTGTTTTTCCGCGACAAAGCCCGGGTGCGTCGAACTTTCATACTCACGGCCCTTGACGTAAACATCCGGCTGTAGCGCTCGTATCACCGGCTCAGCCGTGGGCCCATCAATCACCGCCACATGATCGACAATTTCGAGCGTTGCCAGCGCCTCGGCGCGCAATTCCTGCGGGACGTAAGGCCGGGTGCCGTCCGACTTTTCGATGGCGTCGTCAGCCGTGAGGGTGACCACCAGCACCTGCCCCTGAGTGCGGGCAAATTGCAGGTAGCGCAGGTGGCCGGGGTGAACGATATCGAAACACCCGTGACAAAGCACAATCCGCCGACCGGCAGCGCGATGTTCATGGGCCTGTTCAGCGAGCTGATCCAGCGTGCGAATTTTGCGATACACATCCAGTCGCATGTAGTGAGTTATCGGCCAATACGGGTGAAAAAGGTGAATTGGCGTGATACAAAAAAAACAATCATATTTCTGTATTTTTAGTGCGGACGCTGCCGCACACGTTATTGACGCCGTGCCCTTCAGGGCCGGTTGTTCGAGAGTGAAATCCGGGGCTAAAGCCCTCGGCGTCAGTTATTGAACCTCACACGCCAATGGCGTCGCCACGGACATGTCGGCCAAACGACCCGGGCCGTCAAGGGCGTAAAACGTATCGAGCACCGCCAGCCAATCAGCCAAGCCTTTGACCGCAATGAAGGCTTTGGCAACCTGCTGGTGATCGGGGTGATGTCGGCTGAACTTGATGCCAAACTTCCGCATTTCAAACGATGCTGACTTTTCACCATGCACCCGGCAGGCCAATTCAAAATGTTCACGCAACACTTCACGCTGCTGTTGGATCGTCGGCGGCTGATTGGCGGTGAGTACATCGCCACGCATCAAGGCGCGTGCCTGATGAAAAATCCAGGGGTTGCCGATGCACCCGCGAGCGACGCTGACCCAATGTACGCCGGTGGTTTCGATCATGCGAAATATGTCAGATGCGCACCAAATATCACCCGACCCCCCGATCACAAAACGTTGACCATTGGGTTGCGTGACTTGGCCGTAGGTGCGAATCAGGGAGGTAAGCCATGACCAGTCCGCCGGGCCGAGGTATTTTTGTTCGACGGTACGACCATGCACGACCGTGCCTGCGTAACCCAATGAAATCGCTGCCTCCAAAATGAAACGAAAGTTGTGCTCCGCCTGTGCGGAAAGGTCGGTGCCGCGGCGCAGTTTTACCGTGCAGGGCACCGAGGCTGGCACCGCTTGTCGTACCGCGTCCAAAATCGCTGTCGCTTCGTTCGGCTCGCTGAGCAGGTGACCGCCCCGTGCTCGTTTGCGAATTTTTTTCACCGGGCACGCCAGGTTGACATCGATCACGTCGTAGCCCATTTGCACCAGTATTTTCGCAGCCTGTGCAATTTCGACGGCGTGCGACCCCATCAACTGCCCGGCAATCGGGTGATCGTTGGCATCCAGTTCCGCAGCCTTCAGCCCTCTGCCACCCTGCAACAAAAACACATCGAGCAAAGCTTCGGTCACGGCAAACGGCGCCCCATGCCGGCGGGCAACCAAACGCATGGCGGTGTCCGAGTAACCAGCCAAACCGGCCTGAAAAAACGGAGCATCAAGTTGTACGTTGCCGAGGGCGAGCATGGTTGACATTATAGGTTTGGCGAAAGTGGCCGAGTGGCCGAGTGGCGAAAGTGGCCGAGTGATTGTACATTTTGTGATGAATCAATCGTTTGGCTTTGTGGCCCAGCCGCCCTCGGCTGGGTGAACCACCATGGGCAAACACACCGCCGAGGGCGGCGGTGCCACATCAGGCGTGAAATATTCCAAAAACCGCCAAATTTTCAATCAAAGAATACCCGAGCCCTCGGTCGTCGCGGCGACCTCGTACTCGGCTTGCTTCTGTATATTCGAAATCCGACGGCTTCAACAGCGGGATTTTCCGCTAAAATCGAAATTCGAAATTTTCTTCGCACTCGACCACTTCTTTCCGCACTCGACCACTTGACCACTTCACCCGCCGGTTCCGTGTATCATGAACCCGCTTTCATTCATGAAGGAATCGATCATGCGTTTACTGCCATTATTCATCATCGGGTTGCTGTCGCTCACCGGCTGTTCCACGTGGAACATCTCTGCGCTCGAACCGGAACAAGTCACCCAACTGGCTGCAACGCCCTACCCGGAGTCAGCCCCGCTCGGTGATGACCTTGACATCCTTGTTGTCACCCATGGCCGGTCATTGCAACTGGTCAACCGTACCCCACGCTCATACAACAACATACAACTCTGGCTCAACCAACAGTTCGTCGGCAATGTCGAAACCATCGCCATCGGCACCGACAACTCGGTTAACCTGCTGCACTTTATCAACCGTTACCATGAAACCTACCCGGCTGGTTCGTTCCTGCACCCGGATCGTGCGTTCCCCGTGGTCAAAGCTGAAATCTACGACCCGGCAGCAAAGGTCCGCCATCGTCTGATCGCCCGGCAGGCGGGGCTGTAAACCCATATCATCCCTTTTCGTATCAACCCACGCATACGCACGGTGGGGCCAATGAATCCCTTATCGTTTGTTGGACTGTTTGCACGCAACGTTTGTCATACGAAGCACGATCATCAACCCCTGCTTCACGCTTGAAGGAGCATCATCATGGACAACCTGACCCTTTGGCGGCGGTATAAAGACATGCTCTGCGATTGCCCGGACCTGGGTATTCGCATCGACCTTTCACGCATGGATGTGCCCGACGATTTTTTTGTGCGCATGGATGCGCCGATGCAACAGGCTTTTGCCGCCATGCAGCAACTCGAAGCCGGGGCGATTGCCAACCCCGATGAAAATCGGCAGGTCGGTCACTATTGGCTGCGCGACCCATTGCTTGCCCCTGATGATGCCACCCGTGCCGCCATCGAAGCCGCCCGGCAGCAGGTGGTGCGTTTTGCCTACGACGTTCACAGTGGCACCATCAAACCCCCCACCGCTGCCAAGTTCACGGAATTGCTCATCGTCGGCATCGGCGGCAGCGCTTTAGGCCCGCAACTCGTGGCCGACGCCCTGGGTTCACGCAAAGACAAACTCACCCTGCACTTTTTCGACAACACCGACCCCGACGGCTTTGACCGCACTTTCGACAACCTCGGTGCCCGACTCAAAAGCACACTGATACTGGTCATTTCCAAATCAGGCGGCACGCCCGAAACCCGCAACGGCATGGTCGAAGTGGCTGCCTACATGCAGCGCAAAGGTTTGAACTTCGCATCACAGGCCGTGGCCGTCACCACCGCCGGCAGCAAACTCGATCAACTGGCTCAAAGTGAAAACTGGCTGGCACGATTCCCCATGTGGGATTTCGTCGGCGGACGCACCAGTGTCACCTCCCCCGTGGGCCTGTTGCCCGCAGCGTTGCAGGGCCTTGATATCGATGCCCTGCTGAACGGTGCCGCAGCGATGGACCGATTGACCCGTGTGCCCGATGCGAAAAAGAACCCCGCAGCCGTGCTGGCGTTGATGTGGCACCATGCCACCGACGGACGCGGGCAAAAAGACATGGTCATTCTGCCCTACAAAGATCGGCTGATTCTCTTTTCGCGTTACCTGCAACAACTGATCATGGAATCACTGGGCAAGGAAAAAGACCTGCTGGGCAACCTCGTGCATCAGGGCATCAGTGTTTACGGGAACAAGGGTTCGACCGATCAACATGCTTACGTGCAACAGTTGCGTGAAGGCGTGAGCAACTTTTTCGCCACGTTCATCGTGGTGCTGCAAGACCGTTCACCGGCTTCGGGCAAACTCGCCCCCACGGTTGAACCCGCCCCCGCCCCCGGTGAGTTACCCGGCGTGAGCAGTGGTGAATACCTCAGTGGTTTTTGGCAGGGCACACGCACCGCGTTGTATGAAAAAGGGCGAACTTCGCTGACGATCACCTGTGAAAAATTGGATGCACCGACGCTGGGGGCGTTAATTGCGTTGTATGAGCGAGCGGTGGGTTTTTATGCGAGTTTGGTGGGTATCAATGCGTACCATCAGCCGGGGGTGGAAGCGGGCAAAAAGGCAGCGGCGGCGGTGCTGGAAATTCGTCACAAGGCTTTGGCGCACCTCAAGGCCAAAGGCGAGGCGCTTTCAGCGGAAAAAATCGCCGATCAATTGGCGATGCCCGAAGCAGCGGAAACCATTTACCATGTGCTTGAACACCTGGCTGCCAACCGTCGGGGCGTGACCCAATCGCGCCACAAGTTCAAGTGGAAAGGGTGAATCAACAGTGCAACCGCATTCTGCCATCACCGATGAAGGTCGCAATGATGACCGACAGGCATGAAAACCATAACGCCAAGACGCCAAGTATGGAGAGACGCCAAGAAGAAGGACTCAGAGCCGCGAACTGCAGTGAGCGGTTCTTGGAATCACCACCACTCACTTCCGCTCGTGGCTCTGAGTTACGCCGATGTCCGCTCGTGGCTCTGAGCAATATCGATATTCGCCATCGCGATCAATCAACCCCTTTGTGCCTTGGCTTGACTCTGTGATCTCCGTGTCCTCAGTGTTGAAAAATCGTCTGCATCAGTTAGCTCAAGGTCAGCATCAATGTCCAGTTCGACGGAACGTGAAAAGTTGTCGGTCGCACAGGAGCGAGCGATCCTCGTGGGTTGTCTGCTGCCTGATTCGCAGAACAACCCGCATGACCCGCTGGATGAGTTACGCGCCCTGGCGCACACCGCCGGGGCGGTGGTCGTCGATGAAGTATTGCAACAGCGCCAGCGTGTCGATGCGGGCACGTTCATCGGTTCGGGCAAGGTGCAGGAAATCGCCCAAATCGTGGCGGCCCGCGAAGTCGATGTGGTGATTTTCGATAACGACTTGTCGCCCAGTCAGATCGGCTCGATCGAGGAAATCGTCAAATGCAAGGTGCTGGATCGCAGCGAACTGATTTTGGACATTTTCGCCGGCCGGGCACAGACTTCCGAAAGCAAATTGCAGGTTGAACTGGCGCAGCTGGAATACACCTACCCGCGGTTGCGAGCCATGTGGTCGCATTTGGAACGCATCACCGGCGGCGCCCCCACCGGCATCGGCACGCGCGGCCCGGGTGAACAGCAACTCGAAATCGACCGTCGGCTGGTGCAGCGTCGCATCACCATGCTCAAGCGCGAAATCAAAACCGTGCAGGGGCGCAAGGAGCGCGAAGTGGCGGCCCGGAGCATCGATTTTTTCACCGTCGGTCTGGTCGGTTACACCAATGCCGGCAAAAGCACGCTTTTCAACACCGCCACCGCCGGGGGCGCATATGCCGACGACAAACTTTTCGCCACGCTTTCGACGCGCACCAAGGCGTGGGAATTGGGCGGGGGTGATCGGGTGATGTTGTCGGACACGGTCGGTTTTATTCGTGATCTGCCGCACCATCTGGTGGCCAGTTTCAAGGCGACGTTGCAGGAAGCGGTGCACAGCAATTTGCTTTTGGTGGTGTTGGATGTGGCCCAGCCGCGCTGCCGGGAACAGTGGCAGACGGTGCGTGAGGTGCTGGACGACATCGGGGCGAACACGCAGCCGCGCATTTTAGTGCTGAACAAAATGGATTTGGTGGACCACAATGCGGACATCATCGTGATGGAGCGCGAGCACAACGGGCCGAGCGTGGCGGTGTCGGCCAAAACGGGTCGCGGCATGAACGAACTGGTGGAACAGGTGCGCACGGTGATGCGCGGCAGGGAACGCGAACTGACGTTGTGCATCGATCTGGCGGACGGCAAGGCAGTGCATTTTGTGGAAACCCGCGCGACGGTTTTGAGTCGTGAGTATGTCGATGGTCAGGTGAATATGCGGGTACGCATTGGCAGCAGGCCGTTGGACCAGTTGCGGGCGATGGGCAGTGCGATGCGGGTTGTTGAGTGATTGGGTGATTTATCACACCATCATTGACGCCGAGGACGCCTCCGGGGCGGTGCCACTTCATGACGCCGAGGGCTTTAGCCCCGGATGGTTCGCATCGTCGTCATACAGAATCCGGCCCTGAAGGGCACGGCGTCATCATCGTTCGACGGGTGCCACTTGGCCACCTCCCCGTCATGCACATCCGCCAAAGGTTGTTAGCATAGTGCATTGCTGTTTGATTTCACGGAACCCCGGTAACTCTGCTCGATGAACGGTAATAACGACCATTCGATCTTTGCACGCATCAAGCGCATCGTGCTGGGCGGGGCACGCAATCCCTTTGATCGCAATGTGTTTCACAGCATCTCCCTGGTGGCGTTTTTCGCCTGGGTGGGGCTGGGGGCTGACGGTCTGTCCTCCTCCTGTTACGGACCGGCGGAAGCCTTCGAAGCACTCGCTTTCACCACCCCCGATGGCACGGTCCTTCACTTTCCTTATCTGGCGATCTTCGTCGCCATTGCCTCGGCTTTGACCGTGCTGATCATCAGCGCCAGTTACACGCAGGTCATCGAACAATTCCCCACCGGCGGCGGCGGCTACCTGGTGGCCTCCAAACTGCTGTCCCCCTCCATGGGCATGGTCTCCGGCTGCGCCCTGCTCATGGACTACGTACTGACGATCACCATTTCCATCGCCAGCGGAGCCGACCAGTTTTTCAGTTTTCTGCCTGCCGCGTGGCAACCCTACAAACTGCCCGCAGCGATCATGGCACTCTTGTTCATGTGTTTATTGAATCTGCGCGGGGTCAAGGAATCGGTCGGGCCGTTGGTGCCGATCTTTCTGGCGTTTGTCGTCACCCACGCGATCATCGTCGGCACGACGCTGTTTCAAAAGGTCACCAACCTGCCGGAGGTGGCGACGCACACCCTACAAGAGGTGAGCACCGCCTACAGCACGCCCGGCATCGGTTTAATGGGGATGTTGCTGATCATGCTCAAGGCCTACAGCATGGGGGCGGGCACGTTCACGGGCATCGAGGCTGTGTCCAACGGTATGCCGATATTGCGTGAACCGCGCGTCGAAACCGGTCGGCGGACCATGCGCTACATGGCGATTTCGCTGTCGATTGCGGTCGTCGGGTTGATGCTGGCGTACCTGCTTTATGAAGTCAAACCGCAGGCGGGCAAAACCCTCAATGCGGTGCTGGTGATGGAGTTCACGCAAACCTGGCCGGCGCCCTGGAGCGGGGTTTTTATCTTTTTGACATTGGCATCCGCAACCGCCCTGCTATTCGTCGCGGCTCAGGCTGGGTTCATCGGCGGACCACGGGTGCTGGTCAACATGGCATTGGACCGCTGGTTCCCGCATAAGTTTGCCACGTTTTCCGATCGGCTGGTGACTCAGAACGGCGTGCTGCTGATGTCCGCCGCAGCCCTGGCGACCATGATTTTCACCGGCGGGTCGGTCAAGTTTTTAGTGGTGCTCTACTCGATCAATGTGTTCATCACCTTCACGCTCACCCAGGCAGGCATGGTCAAACACTGGCTCAATGAACGACAGCGCGGCAAACGCTGGCAAAAAGGCATGAGCATCAACGGCATCGGCCTATTGCTTTGCGGCTCGATTCTCATCGCGGTGACCATCATCAAATTTCACGACGGCGGCTGGATCACACTGTTTGTCACCGGCGGTCTTGCGGGCATTGTCATCCTCATCCGTCGTCACTACCAGCACACCCAAAAATTGTTACGCAGACTTGATGGGCTGGTGCGTGCAGCTGAAAGTGAACCCGCCAAAAACATGACCGCCCCAGCCTATGACCCGCAGGGCAAAACCGCAGTACTGCTGGTCAATGGCTTCAATGGTTTGGGGTTGCACACGCTGCTCAATGTTCTGCGTTTGTTCCCCAATATTTTCCGCAACTTTGTGTTCGTGCATGTGGGCGTGATCGATGCGGGCAACTTCAAGGGCGTCGAAGAAATCGACAATTTGAAAAAACATGTCGAAACCGAAGTGCAGCGATACATACAGTTCGTCGGCAAACAGGGGTTTCACGGCCAGGCGTTTACGTCCATCGGCACCGATGTCGTGGCTGAGGTGGATGAATTGGCACCACGCATCCTCGAACAACACCCCAATGCGATTTTCTTCGGCGGACAACTGGCGTTCCCGCAGGAAACGTTTTTCACCCGACTGTTGCACAACAACACGGTGTTTTCGATTCAACGCCGATTCAACACGCAGGGTATTCCGATGATCATTCTGCCGGTGCGGGTGTGAATGAACAATTTGACGCCGAGGGCTTTAGCCCCGGATCATTTGCATCAATAGAAGTCAATCATCCGGCCCTTAAGGGCACGGCGTCATGAGCGACATCATCCATTACCCATCACTCCGCTGTGAAAAATCGTGCGGAGGTGCCGCCCGGGCCGACGGTGGCACTGACGATTCGCCCGCAATGCGGGCAGCGTCCCTGATAGGCATCACCGGCTGCATTGCGATAAATACGACCGTAAACGTTGCAACATTTCCAATAAATCGAAAGCCAGGGCCGACCAAGCAAGCCCGCCTGTGCGGCTGCGCGTACCGCCGGCCCGGTGGCAGGCAAACCAGACGATGCCGCATCGGTGCTCGGTGTGCTGGTTTTCAGGTGGGTCAGGTCGAGGATGTAATCCGGGCTGGGCATGATTCACTTTATCGGCAAACCGGGTCGGGTATGATTGATGATGCGTCTGAAACCCCTCTCCCTCCGGGAGAGGGCATGGGTGAGGGCTCGGCTATTTTTGGTTATTCGATATTTCAAGACCTTTTCGCTCTTCGGCCCTCACCCGGCCTCGAAGACTCGGCCACCCTCTCCCAAGAGGAGAGGGGTTTTAGAGGTTCCTGCTGTTGTTCGATTTTCACTTGCGACCAACTCCGGCTATTCTGTAGGCACTGGTTGGGTTACTTCTTCTCTGTACGGGAAACCGATCATGACCATTCGATTGCGAGGAAGTCTGGCTGTTCTGTCCGCCTCCTTTTTATTGCTGGGCTGCTCCGACCCCGAAGCCGCTGCCCAGCGCGATGCGCAGCAAAAGTTTCAGGCTGCGTTGGAGCAGGTGGCCACGGCCAATCGGGGCTTTACGGATGGGTTGTCGGGGCGTGCAGCCGACCTGCCTGCCTTCCGCGCTGAAACCCTGAACCGAGCGGTCAGTGATTTGCAGGCGGTGCTCAATCAGGGCACCCCGGTTCAGCAACTGGCGGCGGCACGGGTGCTGGGTGACACCTATACCACACTGGCAAGGCATCAGATCAACCTGGCGGAAGAACAGTGGGCACAATTGTGGAACACCACGTCTGAATTGCTCGCCAGGGTCACGATGGTCAGTGATGCCCAGGTGCGGGCGCAGTCGCTTGAAGTCAATCAAACCCCGGGGTTGGAAAAGCTCAGTGAGTTTCAAAGCGGGTTCGCCAAGCAGGCACAGCAGGCACAGGGACGCATGCAAACCCTGACGCAGTCGATCAGCGAACTGCAAACCAAACACAAGGCCGCCCTGGTGCAACGCGATGAAGCGATGAAGCAATCGCAAAGCCTCAATGAGCAGGCGTTCACGCTCACTGAACAGGCACGCTTTGACACCTACACCAAGGCCCTGGCTGCCCAGCGCACGGCGCAGCAACACGATGCGGAAGCGGAAAAATTGGCGGCACAACTGGAAGTGCAACAAGCTGAGCTGCGCATCGCGCAAGACACGGCAAAACTGGCGCAGGCCAATGTGGGCGTGATTGAAACCCAGGCCAAGGCTTTGTCGGAGCGACAGACCCAGGCCGCCCAGCAGCGTGAAAGTTTGATCAAGGATGCGGAAAACCCGGCCAGTGTGAAATCGCGTGAAACGGCATTGACGCAGGTGCTCGCACAGGTGATGCAAACCTACAGCGAACGTGTTCAGCCCGCTTTTGATCAGGCGGATAAACAGGCAGCCCAGGCGATCGCCATGTTTGAAAAAGCATTGGGGCAGGCTCGTGGTGACGCAGCCCGGCGGCGCAGTTTGCAGGCTGACTTGCTGGCGGCGTATGCGACACGGTTGGAAGTGCAGGGTCGCTGGATCGCAGCCCAGGGCAACATGGCACGGGTATTGGCGGTCGTCGATGGCCGATTGGCACAGGCTGTGACGCTGGGTGATGAGGCTCAGCAGATGCGCAGCAAGGTGGCTGAGTTCCAAAAGTCGCTGCATCAGGCGATTGATCAGGCCGTCGCCTTGAAAGCCAAGAGTGATGAACTGGTCGGCCAACTGGGTACGCCTGGGTCCGGGGGGGATACCGATGTGATGTCCACGTTCCTCGCGGCACAAAACCAGCGCATCACGCAGGCGGTGAGTTGGATTGAGTCATCGAAAATGTGACTTCACTTTTCCATCCGCCGATTACCGGTTAATCTGTCAGCCCCGTGGAACATGATCTCAAAATCAACAAGCACTACACCACGGATCAACTGCGCGCCGATTACCCGCACGTCGGCCTGATGGACGTTCAACTGGGCACGCTTTGGATCGCCCGCAAACGACTGGGCATCAACCCCATTCGCATTTCACACGCACGCCTGCTCCAGGGCGGCAGCGATGTCACTTCCACCGTCGAAAAAGACCGCTTTCTTTGCTACTGGTTTCACACCCCCGACACGGGTTCAGGTTACGTGCATGGGTACCCGATTGAATGGGAGGAAGGCCACCTTTTGGTGCGCCTCGACCCGCATTGGAATTATGCCCGTAAACAATTCATCCCCGCCGGCGACGCCCTGGCGGTCGAAGCCAACATTGAATCACAGTTTGCGTTGGGTAAAAAAGTGTTTGAAACCTATCTGGCACTGCGACCCAAGTTTCCGCTAAGTTGGCACATGATCGGCCCGCGCCCTGCTGACTCCATGTTCTACGTCCAACGTGCCGAACCAGTCGGGTGAATGGCTCAGTAAAAAAAATTGACGCCGAGGGCTTCAGCCCCGGTTTTTTGCAATCCGGCTTCAATTGTCAAATACAAAATCATCCGGCCCTGAAGGGCACGGCGTCATCGATTTACTTCAACCTTGCATCCAGCGCACGAAACAGGGCGACCTGGTCCTGCGTGAGGTTGAAAGTGGTGCGACCAAGTTTGCCGGTGACCGATTGCGCCTTGCCGATCTGCGCCAGCGCCTCTCGGCTCACGGCCAGCGTCACAAACTCATCATCGGCGCGAATTTTCACCTTGGTCCCAAAGTCCTGCCGCTTGGAACGGTACGCTGTGACAGGCAGTGACATCGGCTGCCCATCGACCGATAGTTCCATGTTCGTAACGTTACGGTAAATGCCGCCGGTGAAAAAACCCTTGATTTCGAGCAGGGCCTGGCTGTTCTCGTAACGCAGGTGAACTTCATGATCAGCACGGGTTCCACCTGTCATCACCATGACTGTCGGGTTCGATTTGGCAGCGGTGACTTGTCCGCCGGCGTCGGTCTCTGTTTCCAGTTTGCGTTCCTGCGCCAGCGCCCGGTCCTCCGGCTCGACCAGCCCGGCCAGTACCATCAATCGTTTGTTTTCCGCCTGCAAGGTCTGCACCTGCGTTTTTAATTGCGCATTTTCCTGCTGCAATTGTTGCATCTGGGCTTGAAGCTCATCGGTGCTATGCGCCTGCAGCACAGGCGTGCATATGCCGATCATCATCGCCACCAAAACCGCTGAACGGGTCCAAGGCATCATCGTGAAACACTCCGTGTAAAATTGGAATCCAACATCATAGCTGTGCTCACTGGATCGGTGCCTGCAGTGCTGCTTGTGCCTGTTTTTGCCGGTAATCGTGCAACCGTTGGGCCAGGGCCGGGTCATGGGTCGCCAGTATGCGGGCGGCAAGCAACCCAGCGTTGCGTGCTCCTGCTTCGCCGATCGCCAGCGTACCCACCGGCACACCCCCGGGCATCTGCACAATCGAAAGCAGCGAATCAAGCCCCTGCAATGCCCTGCTCTGCACCGGCACCCCCAGCACCGGCAGAATTGTTTTACTGGCCACCATGCCCGGTAAATGTGCCGCCCCCCCTGCCCCGGCAATGATCACCTTCAGCCCACGTGCCTGGGCTGTGTCTGCGTATTCGAACATCCAATCAGGCGTGCGGTGAGCCGACACCACTTTCATTTCGTACGACACCCCCAGTTCATCCAACACCGCAGCCGCCTGCTTCATCGTCGGCGCATCACTGGCACTGCCCATGATGATGCCCACCACCGGTACGGACTGGCCTGCTTGCTGCATGGGTCACTCCTTGCCATGAACCGACGCGCTCCACAACGTATAAAGCATAACGATTTTTGTTCAATCGTTGATTTGTCATCGCAACCGTTTGTTGCGACGATGTGCCACTTACGGAGACATGTTTCAACATGAACGCAAATGATGTCGTGAAATATGGAATTGCGGGCCTGGGTGGTTACGCCGGCAGCATTCGTCAGCTCATTGAAAAAGCTCAAACCGATAGTTGGTACAGCGCTCGCAAGCCGGGGGTGAAACTGCATGCGGTTTGCGAACCCGATCAAGCCCGTCACGCTGAGTTGATCGGTCAATTGAAGCAACGGGGGGTTGAGGTGTACCCGGACCTGGACGCGATGCTCCGGTCGGACATCCAAGCGGTCTGGCTGCCCGTGCCGATCGATTTGCATCGGCCGTTCACGGAAAAATCACTGGCCGCAGGCAAAGCGGTGATGTGCGAAAAACCCGCAGCCGGGTGTGTTGACGATTTGGATGCCATGATCGCGGCACGAGACCGGGCCAACCTGCCCATGGCCATCGGGTTTCAACATATTTACGACCCCCATGTGCTCATGTTAAAAAGCCGGTTGATGCAGGGGGTCATCGGCAACCTCACCAGTGCCACACTGGTGGGCGGTTGGCCGCGCGGTGACCAGTATTTCAATCGTGCAAGCTGGGTCGGTGCGATGAAGCGTAACGGCGTGTGGGTGCTCGACAGCCCGGCCATGAACGCCATGGCCCATTACATCAACGTCGGTTTGTTTTTTTTATCGAGCAATGATCAAACCACCGCAACCCCATTGGCCGTCGAAGCCGAGTTGTACCGTGCCCGCCATATCGAAAACTGTGACACGGTCTGTCTGCGCATTCACCTGCCCGGCAATGTGAAATTTCTGGTGATGCTCACGCACGCCTGCCCGAAAAGTTTCAATCCCAAAATCGTGTTGCACGGCTCACAAGGCCGGGTCACCTGGCAACACGCCGGTCAAACCACGATTCATGACGGCAAGGGCACATTCATCGATCAATTCCAATCGGAAAGCGATGTGATGCACCTGGCCATGTTGCATCGTTTTAACCGTGCGGTGCGCCAACTCACCCCCAACGACGGCCCGCTGGCTACGCTGGAAATGGCACGCAATCACCTGGTCATCATCAACGGTGCTGCTCAGGTTGCACGGGTTCACAGTGTGCCGACAAGCGACATCGTTGATGTACCCTCGACCACCGGCAACACCCTGCGCACCATCACCAACATTGAAAATATTATGAACCATTGTGCCGATCAGCAACAAATGTTTCATGAATCAGGGCTGATGAAATGGTCCGTACCCGCACAGCGCTGCGAACTCACCGACTATCACCACTTTCCGGGACCGGCCTGAAGGCAATAAATTGGGGTCCGACCGGCCGATTAACCGACTCACCGACCAACCGATTCACCATGTCGAACAGACGCGATAAATCGCGGCGCTAACTTCCGTAAACGATTCCGTCGCCTGTTTTTCAATCGCCCCTGGTGGTACCGAGTGTTTCCTCCAACCGGGAGAGGTGGGCACGTATGAGTTTTCGACGGTCAATGTCCAAATCACGGTGGCCGAAGCGTATTTCATAAAAGTGTTCGGTGAGCGCCAATACCGGTTCGAATTGCAACGGGTTTTTATGTGTCAGTTCCTGCGCAAAGGAAAACGGGCTTTGCCAGGCAGGGCGTTCGTAGCCGTGACGTTCGAGCATGTCGAGCATGACCAGGTAAAAGTTCAACCGTTTGGCGAGGGTACGGCGCTGTCGTCGGGGCAACCGGGTGAGTTGCAAGGCGACCAGGCGACGACGACGAATGATCCATAATCGAACAAGCGTAAAACCAGCCATGCCGATTGAAAGCACGATGACGATCAGTATGCCGGTGTTCAGCGGGTCGAACCGCCAGTCTTCAATGAACTTTTTCAGGTTCGCCAGAGCCTTGCCGGTGATGCGATTGGGGTCCTGCAACTGTTGCTGCATGGTTCCGCCGACGCTGGTGACCACGGCTGCCTGGGTGGCCTTGTCATAGCCGACGATGTTGGTGATCCATGAATACTCAAAGTGCTCGTAAAACTCGCGCATCCAGGTGCTCCAGCCGCGCTCTTGGAAATGTTCTTCCGCCAGCGAAGCCGGGGGCGTGGGGTCCATCAATATCCAGCCGCGCTGAGCACAGTACACTTCCGTCCAGGCGTGAGCGTCGGCATGACGCACCACAAAGTAACCGCCCAACCGGTTGTAATCGTGCGCCAGGTAACCTGTGACCACCCTAGCCCTCATGCCGATCGATCGACACATGGCCGCCAGGCTCGCCGCGAAAATTTCGCAATGCCCCTGCCGCTGACGAAACAAAAATTGCGTCACCGGGTCTTCCCTTGGGGCGACGGTGTTGTTCACCAGCGTGTAGGTGAAATTGTCACGCAGGTAGTCCGAAAGCACCTGTGCGATGATCGCATCCTGCGGGTCGCTGACCGCCTGTGGGTCTCGGCTCAGCCCGGCCTGTTCGAGCACCTGTTGCGCCAGCCGAGCGACGACATTGGCCTGCACCTGCCAGCCACGGGCGTACTTGTCAGCTTCAAAACCATCATTACGCGGACGACCGCCCAGGGTATTTTCACGCAATGCCGTGCTGTGCCGGGTCTGCATGTTTTCAAAAAACAATGCGTCCCAAGTCAGCGGACTGCGAAATTGGTACGACCAACCTGCGACCTTGGCCTTTTCGCCCCCCACCAGTTGCAGGTCCACCGGGTTGAACGACGCCGTCTGATCGACAGGGACGTTCATTTGCGCAATCGGCAGCACCGTGAACAAATGACGCACATCCCGCGAACGCATCGTCACCTGACCCACCAGCACCGATGCCTCTGTCGGCCAATCACCCAACTGATTTCGACCATCATCCGACTTCAGCGGCAGGTCCATCCGCCCCATGAAATCACCCCGCACCCAGGTGCGACTGCCCGCCAAATACGTATCCAGCACCGCGCCACGCAGGTAATAAAAATCCTCTTTCTCCATCCGGCTGTCCGGGTAACTGACTTTGAAATTGAGTACCGGTTCCCGGCTGGCCGTCGGCGGTGCCCCCACGCCCAGTTGCACACTCGGGCTAAACCCGGCAGTGCGATTGCGATCACCGCCGAGAAGGTCGGTGTCCATGTGCGGTTTTTCACCGCGGGGCAAAAGCAAAAAAATGAACATCGCTGACAACCCGCACAACGTGCCCACCATGATCGCCAGCAGGCGAAACTGCCAGCGATAACCTCTGCCGATGACCGCCTTGGGCCGATCAACATCCGCCTGTCGCGGGGCAGCCTTGCGCGTAGCCTCGAACACCAAATCACTGGTGCTTTTGAATTGAAACACCAGCACGGTGAACAACGCCAGCACGCAGTACACAATCAACATAAACCCGAACACCACCGACACCGAAAGCACCGTCGCCCCCACCATCTGCAACAGACTGAGCACCAAAAGCAGCGTGTAATCACGGTTGTTTTTGTGCCCGTAAAGCTGAAGCACCTGCAGCCAGATGGTGAAATGACCCAGGGTTTGAATCGCGTTGGTGGCTCGGAAGTACCACATTTCGACGAACAACCAGCCCACCGCCAGCATCGCCCCGATGATGATCGACCACTGCGGCAAGGGCTTGCCCGTCGGCCCTTCCACCACGTACCACGACAAGGCCACCATCGCCCCGGCTATCAACAACATTTCCGGGTTCTGCTCGGCAATGCAAAACGCCACGATGCCCAACAGCACCTGCGCAAACACCAACCGGCGAAACACGTAGTTCAGGTCCATGCTTCACCCAACATGCGTCGTTGCTTTTTACTGCGCACCGCCACCGTGCGCGACAACAGCTCGGCTGCGTCGCCCTGGGTTTCACGCACATACTGCCCAATCTCCCGCGCGTCCATCGTCAGACATCGCCCCCCCAGCCTCATGCCGCGAGCCTTGGGGCGTTGACCATCCCCGCTGCGAATCAGCACCGTCGGCTCAGTCGGCAAAATACGCACACCTTCGTGATGGTCATTGAGTTCAATCAGCGCCAAGGCTTCGAGCATGTTGTTGCGATGCGGCAGGCTGTGATGAATGCGAAACAACGGTGCCCTTGCACCGATCACCGCCATCCCCGTCTGATACCCTTGCGCATGTGCCCCGCAAATCACCGATGCCGCCAGACTGATCGCCCGTTCATGCACATCCGACAGGTCATCGGCGTGATGTTTTGAATGGTCATCCGCTAAAACATCGCCTGCCGACATCGGCTGATCACCCAGCGGAAATTGTGTCAAATCAACTGCCATCATCACCCTCGGCGGACAGGGTATGGTCATTTCACGACTGATCAACTCCCCCGTTTTGGCGCTGTGTTTCCAATCGACGCTGCGCATGCTGTCACCGGGGCGATACCGTCGCAGACCGAAAAATTCTTCCGTCCCGCCACCCTGATCGATATGCAAATGCCCCCCGGGGTCCGCCGCTGCCAGTCGAAACCAAAGCGACTTGCTCAGCCGATACAGCCGGGGGTACACCAACATCTGGCCGGGCTGATGCACCTCAACGATTTGACGGATGAACCCAAACGGAAATGTCGTGCTAAGCACCACCCGGTCGAATTTCAACAACCCCCGGCGCAGCGGCCAGCATACCGATTCCGCCTGCACATTCTGTTTTGGACCCAGGTGCAGCACCCAGCCGATCGGTGCCCCGCCCAGTCGCTGCGGTCGTTCCGCCACCGGGCCGACTTTGCGATACCCGCGCATCCCCCGGCCCCAGTTTTCCATCACCACCAGGCTGAACACCGGCATCAATATTTTCGGATTGGTGATCAGGTACCGCACCACCAACGGCTGACCGACCACCGCATGATCCGGCAGCAATCGTTCAACTTTCAAACCGCGCATCGATAACCATGACACACCGATCGACGCGATCATGCCGCCGACCATCAGGCCGAACGCCCAAAAAAGCAGGTTGTTTTGCGTGTAAAGCCCCGTGCCCAGTATCAGCGCCGCCACCACGACGTACACCACGCCGCTGGGGCCGAGCCGGGTTTTATAGCGATAGCCTGACTTCACGGCTTTAGTTGCCTTCAAGCATGCGCCGCATACGCAGCGTTTCTTCCAACATGTCCACCGGCGGGCCGCCTTCATCGCGCCCCGGGGCCATTTGTATCACCACATGTTCACCCCGCGCCGGCAACCGCATGATGCGCCACGAGGGACGATACCCCGGCTGACGAGCCACCACCATCACTTCAAATTCCATGAATCCCGCGCCCGATTCATCAATCGTCATCGCAAACCGCCCCTGATCATCCGTCAGCACCGTCCCCAACTTGCGCGGCCGGGTGGTCCTTGGTTCAAACACCACTTCGACATTCACCCCCGCAATCGTCGCCCCCGGCAACGTATCCGGGTTGCCATCCCAACGCATCGCATTCACCGTTGACTCATCCGATCGCACCACCACTCCCTGCAACTGATACGGCGAACAGCCCGCCGCCTGCCACAGCAGCATCAACACCACCGTTACCATCAACAACCTGTCACCGTAATGCCTCAAACCTGTCACTCCATCAGTGATATCAACACTCCGTCAATACCTCATCACCTCACCCCGGCTGTTTCAAATCCTCCACCTTCGGCAAATCCTTCAAATTCGCCAGTCCGTACATTTCCAAAAAAACCTTGGTTGTTCCGTACAACATCGGGCGACCGATTTCCTCCGCGCGACCGACAATTTTCACCAGCCGACGTTCCATCAAACTGCGCAACATTTCACCGCTGGCCACGCCGCGAATGGTTTCGATCTCCGCCCGTAAAATCGGCTGCTTGTAAGCCACGATCGCCAGCGTTTCCAGCGCCGCAGGGCTGAGCTTGGCCTGGGTTCGACTTTTATGCAGGTTGGTCAGTACGGATGCAAACCTCGGCAAAGTCATGATCTGCCAACCCCCGGCCAATTCCTCGATGCGGAACGACCGACCGGTTCGTTCATACTGCTCATTTAATCGCGCCATCGCGGCGGTGATGTCTTTGGCCCTGCTACCGGCGATCAATTCCGTGATTTTTGAAGTGGGCAGTGCCCGATCCGTCGTCAATAGTACCGCTTCCACGGTCAGCGCCAGTTCCGCATCGTCAACTGGTTTGACCTCCGCTTGAGCCACCTGATTCGATTCGGTCGGCTGAATCGCAGCGGCTGCGTCCGTCGTTTGCACAGGTTCGTTTTCACTCATGTCAGCATTGTAACCAAACCTCCATGATGTCGTAATTCAAAGGTCTTCGATGGCAGGGTAAACGCATGTGGATTGATTGCACGAGCAGCGACCCCCCCGGGGGTCGCTGCTCGTGCATGCGTTTGCCCTGTCTTCGATGGTTGAATACTCGTTTGAGGCTTCCATGGATTGATGTGAATCACCACTGGGTAAATCAACTCATATTATTTCGATTTCATATCACGATAAGGCGGCTCCGATGCCAAGGTGAGAAGAATGACTTCCTCCCCGGTGACCGTACTGATATCGTGATGCAGGCTGATGACCCGGACATTGGTGATCGCCTGGATCAGTGATTCCAAGCGAGGACGCGCCGTCTCGATCAGATGAATCCGAACCTGCTTGAGCAAATCACGTCCTTTTTCGACCGGTAAGGCTGTAACCAAATGCTGCTCCGCAGCTGTCAGGACTCCCTGAAGACGCACCACGACCAGATCGCGTATCAGGTGACAGTGAACATCCTTGGGGCCGCGTCCCATGTAGTCCTGTTCAAATCGGCGGATTCCATCGCTGATCGCTGCTTCGATTTCGCCCTTTGTTTTCATGATGGTTCAGCTCCGATTCGGCAGTTCCGCTTGATGGCCACTGCTCAGTCATGATATCCAATCAACTTTGAACCAAGCCTTTCATCCAAAAAAGATGATCTTCAGAAATGTCTGTGATTGCGCTGCTTTTGCGTTGTTGCCGAGGTAGGCTGGACAAAAACCGAAAAAATCGGATGCGTCATGATTGATTCGAACCAGACCCGCGCTATCATCGTAGTAGTCAGGGAAGAGTGAGTAAAGCATTCAAGACTTCCAAACGGATGACTAAATGAAGGGCAGCCCGACCTTGTCGGGACGCTCGTCAAAGAGTAAGCCGATGTGATACGCCCCGTTCAGGGACATGTCACATCGGCTTTTTTTCGCGCTCATGCCTCGTGCACGGCCAGAATTGCAAAGGTGTTGTCATGCCGATAAATCCATCAACCATGGCTGAGCGGGTGGCGCGAGCCGCCAGTGATTATGAATCACAGCGCACGGGCCATGTTCCTTCGGTGGTGACCGTGGTGCTTTGCGGGGATGTTCTGGTCATCACCCTGCATGAGGCGCTCACCCATGCGGAGAAAGCCCTGGCTTCCAGCCCGCAAGGCGCCGCCCGCGTGCAGGAGTTTCATCGCCAATTATTTGCCGATTCCTCGGATTCACTAAAACAGGAGATCAAACGCATCACTGGTGTGCAAGTGCGTGAGGTGGCCGCGGAAGTTGAAACCACCACGGGAACAATCGTCCACGCATTCACCAGCGGCACCATGGTTCAGGTTTTTTTAATGGCGGCAAGTATTCCCGCTGCAACCTGGAACGAATCCACCACAACCTAATCCTTGTGTGTTTCCGTTCCCCAACCCCCAAAGGCAGACACCCATGCAAACCTTCATCCATCCACAAGCTCAGACAAAACTGGACCTCGCTGGAAATCAGAAACTCACCCCCATGCCAACCGGCTCATCCGCAGCATCATTGCCCTCGACATCGACGCCCTCTCACCAAGACATCGCCAGCCGCGCTTATGCGATCTATGTCAAGAATGATTGCAAAGAAGGGCGATGTGACGAGAACTGGCGGCAGGCCGAAAGTGATTTACGCAGCCAAAACCCGCCGGATATCAAAACCCAGCAGGACTGCGGATACGATGTCACCTCATCTGCCCGGCAGAATTCATTGAACGTCGAAAAAACAACCCTTAATGTCAAACCGGTGTACACGGGGCCACAAGCTGCGGGATTATCATCCAAACCGGGTGAGGTTGTAGCTGAAAACAAAATCAGGAAATGACGCCCTAGACAGGGAAAATAACAGCCGTGGTGTTCATGGCTCCCTGTCATCATTGCATGATTGACGAAAGGAGACGGCCATGCTTTGGACCATTGCCATCGTACTTTTATTGTTATGGCTGCTGGGTTTTCTAACAGCCTACACCTTCAGTGGATTGATTCACGTTTTGCTGGTGGTGGCTCTGACTCTGGTGATCATCCGATTGCTGCAGGGTCGCGGCTCCACGGTGTAACCGAATGGAAACATCGGCCCGGTCGCCGGCCACGGGGAGGGGAGCGGCTGGCACCGGGCCTTATTTGATCATCGGTTTCACATTCTTTCTATAGGAGACTGCCATGGGATTGATACTACTGGTTCTCTTGATATTGCTGCTCATTGGAGTGATGCCTCGTTGGGGATATAGCAAAAACTGGGGCTATTGTCCGTCCGGAGGCCTTGGATTGTTGCTCATGATTATATTAATCCTTCTCCTGCTGGGCTACATTCCCCGTGGCTTCTGATCGAGCGAGAAAACATTAGAGCCCTCTGAACAATCCCCTCTCCCCCCGGGAGAGGGTTAGGGTGAGGGCGGAAGAGCGTATGGTCGTACTGTATTTCAAGGCATATTCTTCATCGGCCCTCACCCGGCCTCGCGGACTCGGCCACCCTCTCCCAAGGGGAGAGGGATTTTTCAGAGCACTCATTACTCATATTTCCAACGATCGTTTTGATATCGATACTCAATTGCTATAAAGGAGATTTGCGATGATCCTGCGAAATGTATTTGTCAGCGTGATTGTATTGTTGACCCTGACCGCCATACTGATCCTGCCGGGATGCAACACCTGGAAAGGTGTCGGCAAGGATGTCGAAAAGACCGGAGAAGCCATGCAGGGAGAGTAAATATATCCGTGCTGATCTGCGTTCAAAGGTGGATGATACTGCTCCATTGGGAGTTCATTACCATGAAACTTAGCAAAGTAGTTTGTTGTATGAGTGAATTCGTACTCGGCGTTTCATTGGCTGCTGCGCCATTGCCTCAACTACCTGTGGAGTCTGATGGAGTGGAGGCTCAGGGTAAACGCACGATATTGCCGCAAGTCGTGGACCCGGTGTTCGTGACAGACTGCATCGCGCCTGACGCACAGGCCAGCAGTGTTTTGGTTTACATCAAGGTGGTGATTAGGAAAGAATTCGGCTGGGTGGCAAAGAATCTCGGGGGGATGCGAGACAACACCTGGCGACGTACTCTTTACCGACCCACGAATCACTGGTGGGAGAACCCGCTGATCGTTCACAGCGACCCGCCGATTATCAAACCAGACCTCATCGTGGATTCGGATGGTCAGACCATGACGGGAGGAGGTGCCAGCAAAAATATCACGGTGCGTGTCCACCTGGTGCCCCATGCGGAATTGACTGTAAAAACGATACCCCCCAGCGATGCTGTGCAGGGGACCATTACCTGTGTCATTTTCGCACAAGCGTCGTACTTCGACGGCAAATGGGTGGAGATGGTGCATGAAGTGGATCGAACGCTGACGTTCAAGTTCGATACACGTAATCCCGCACAAGCGATGGAAGTCATGGATGTGGAAACCCGAACCATTCCGTTATTCGAATTCGAGCGATACACCCGCGACCAGATCAAGTGGGAACCCAAAACACGCTGGCCAGGCACCGCTGTCAATGGCGACTGGCACGTGGTGATTTATGGGAGGAACGCTGTACTGAAGCTCACACGATATCGTTACCTTCAACCAGACAAGGCCAGCTTACCCTTGCCCGTCCCATGAATTCGAGTCATTCGTACGAGGTGTTTTGAGGCAGGGACTGAGGGATGATTCCGCGTACCTTTCAATGCGCCCCGCGAATCACTTCCACCGGGTCATACCTTGCCGCTCGACGTGCAGGGAACACCGAGGCAATCATCACCGCAATCATCGACGCAATGAAAGCTGAAACATACATCGAATTGCTTTCGGACATCAGCAGCCCTTCTGATTTCACCAACCCCTCGACCTGAATCGGCAGCGACTTCAGCCCCACAATCATCAACTTGCCCAGCAACAAACCCACCAGTGAACCCACCAGCCCGATGATGAACCCCTGCACCAAAAAAATCAATGTGATGTCGCCTCGTGTGTAACCGAAACTGCGCAAAATGGCGATGTCGTTGACCCGTTCCAGCACCGCCATGATCAGTATGTTCAGCACCCCGAAGGCAGCGACGATGATGAGTGCCCCGGTGATGATCGAAGTGATCATGTCCTGTATTTTGAAAATTTTCAAAAAGTTTTCGTTGCTCTCCTGCCAGCTTTCGGTCTTGTAACCGCACAGGGCCTCGATCATCGCGGCATGTTGACGTGCATTGACATAATCCGTCGTGCGCAGCGTGATCCGGTTGATGATGTTTTTTTTATCCAGCAACGTCTGCGCGTTGGACAGCAGCATGTACGCCCGTGAATAATCCACCGGCACCACCCCGGTTTGAAAAATGCCCACCACCCGCGAAATCGTCCGCCCGCCCGGCGAACCATCGCGCTTCGGGCTGGTCAGTACGATTGAGTCCCCCACCTTGGCCCCCAGCACCAAGGCCACGCCCCGCCCCAAAACGATGCCGTCGGCTGTGGTGCGCAACCGTGAAAAATCACCTTCCAACAATTTTTCGCCGATGGTGGTCACCCGCTGCTGGGCTTCGGGTTCAACGCCCAGCACATCGATGTTGACGGTTTTGGTTCCGTAGGTCGCCACCGCTGAGCCGGTCACCTCCGGGGCCGCGTCCACCACCAACGGCAAGGCCCGCAACTTGCTGATCAACCCCGTCGGGTTTTTGATCTGCTTCACCTGTTCCCGCGGTTTGGGCCGATCCAATAACAACAGCGCATTGGGGTCGTTGTACGCCAGTTGCAAAATGGGCGTTTCGCTCTGCCGGGGTTCGTCGTTGATGGTGATGTGGCCGGACGACTCGACGGTTTCAATGATGAACTTTTCCTTGAACCCGGTCATCATGGCGAACATCGCCAGAAAAATCATCACAGCAATGTTCACCCCCGCGACACAAATCAATGTCTGTCGCTTGTGCGCCAGCAGGTATCGAAGGGCAATGCGTAACAGCATGAGGTTCCACAATCATAAGCCATGCAGCGGGTATCGGTGTAGCTCAGAGCCACGAGCGGAAGCGAGTGGTTCTTTGAATAACCCATAACCGCTCACTGCCGCTGGCGGCTCTGAATCCTTGATCAGTGATGCCAAAATGCGGTTACTGCGGCGATACCCGACTGCGGTGAATTTGATATGATCCAATGTCAACATGGTGATAGACGCAGCTTTGCGGGGGGCAGGGTGACCATATGGCGATTTACCTGGACGATGAGCCGTTTCATTTTGTCGGCGGCAACCTTGGGGCCGTGCTCGATGCCGCCAATAAGCGTGTGCAAAAAGAAGGTCGCGTGATTGTCGAAGTGCATGTGGGTGAACGTGCCCTGGTGGGCGAAGCCTTGCGCGCTGCCCGTGATGAAAGTTTCCACCAACATGAGGTCAAACTCATTTCCGCCGACCCGTCGGAACTGGCGTTATCAACCCTTCGCCAGGTGCGCGATTTACTCACCGAAGCCCATGAAGGGTTCGGCGCCGCAGCCGAGGCTTTTCAAACCGACGATGGGGCGACGGGCATGAGCCGGTTGGGCAAGGCGATGGACATCTGGCATCAATTACCCACCGCGATTTTGCACTCGGCAAGCCTGCTCAACATCAACCTGGATCAAATGCCCGATGAACTGTCGCTCAACGATGCCTCCAACGCCTTGGCGGATCAACTGCGTCAGTTACGCGAACATGTGCAGAACAACGACACCGTGGCCCTGGCGGATTCACTTGCCTACGAATGGCCCAAAACCGCGGAGCGCTGGGACCGCATCCTTGTCGCGCTCATCAATCGCATTGAACTGCGATCGTGAAAAATAATATAGCCGACAACATTTCACCGATCACTCTGTCATGAAACTACGCATCAGCATCGACGGCGGATCACGCGGCAACCCCGGCCCGGCTGCCTGTGGTGTCGCCATCGATCAAGTCACCGACACCGTCCTTGTACCGATCACGCAGGTGGGCTTTTTTCTGGGTCGGCTGACCAACAATGTCGCTGAATACCATGGCCTGCTCAGAGCCTTGGAATTGGCCGACAAACTCAAACCCGGTGATATTGAAATCGTCAGCGATTCACAACTCATGGTGATGCAGGTCACCGGCCAATATAAGGTCAAGGCCCCGCAACTGAAACCCTTGGTCGAACAGGCCCGGCAACAATTACAGCGTTTTGCCAAGTGGTCGATTCGTCATGTTTATCGTGAAGCCAACACCCGTGCCGACCAACTGGCCAACCTGGCGATGGACCAAAAACGCGATGTATGGGTGATTCGGGACGGTCAACGGGTTGCACCTGATTCAGGCCATGATCGAACTGAAAAGGTGGATCATGCCGCCCGCACGACATCATCACCGGCACACACACAGCCCGCATTCCAGTGTGAAACACCGGTCGAAAAGCCGCATCGGCCCCGCAAGGTATTGGTTGAATATTTGCGTGATCCGCCCAAACAATGCCCGGTGACCGGGGCGCAGGAACATCACTTTGCGTTCACGGACGTGACCCCGCCGGGCATGTGCATTCACGCGGCCAATTTGGTGCTCAATGCCCTCACCTCCGACGGCCCGCTACCCGACAGACTGGTTTGCCGTCAATGCAAATTGCCGATGAGTGTGACCGAACTGTGACAATTTGAAGTGGTCCAGTGGCCAAGTGGTCGAGTGGCCAAGTGCCGGAAACGTATTGGTAAGTTAGCGCCGCGATTTATCGCGTCTGGTCGGGTGCCGCACTACGAGTGCATATGACGCCGTGCCCTTCAGGGCCGGTTGCTTCCACGAGTACGGTGAATGGTACAAATGATCAGGGCCAAAGCCCTCGGCGCTGGGTATGTCCAAGGCAATTCACCCAGTCGTGGGCGGCTGGGCTACAAAGACAATTGGTGCTATTGACGCCGTGCCCTTCAGGGCCGGTTGCTTCCATGAATATGGTGAATGGTAAAACGATCAGGGCCAAAGCCCTCGGCGGTGGGTATGTCAAAGGCGATTCACCCAGTCGTGGGCGGCTGGGCTACAAAGACAATTGGTGCTATTGACGCCG
>CAZJMK010000038.1:31936-41346 GCA_964547135.1 uncultured Phycisphaeraceae bacterium
GTTGCTTCCATGAATATGGTGAATGGTAAAACGATCAGGGCCAAAGCCCTCGGCGTCGGTTGTTTGATAGGTGTCAATTTCGTCGCTCACGCATCGGTGACGACCAGCACATGCACCTTGCCCGGGCCATGAACACCAGTGACCAGCACGCCTTCGATGTCGGCAGTTTTGCTTGGGCCGGTGATGAACACCGTCGAACTGGGCAGGTTGTTGGTCATTTCGCCCGTCAGTCGATGCGTGTAGTCCATCAGGTCGGGCACGATGTCGCTGCGTCGCACCACCGCCAGATGCACCGGCGGCACCAGCGACAACCCGCGACTGTGCCCCGCATCGCTGCTGCATACCAGCGTCCCCGACTCGGCAATCGCTGCATGAACATCGGTGATGCCCACGTCCACATCAAACATCGGTTGCAGGGTTTCGTGTTCACGCCAAGGGTGTACGCTGACCCCTTTGCGGCGCAAGGCATCGCCCAGCCCCAGCAACTCAGCCACACTGCCCACACCAATCGCTGCACTTTGTACTTGCAACGATTCAACCAATGCGAGCAGGTCGCGCAACACCTTGCCACGGGTTGTGGCTTGAACCACCATGCCGACTTCACCAGCCCGCTGCATGAAACGTGACAGGGGTGACGCTTGATTCGCATCGGCTGCATTCGCTTCGCTTGCGTTCGTTTCAGCCGAGTTTACGTCCGTCGTTTGCGCTTGCGTCAGCGGCACCGTGCGCACCAAATCATCTGCCACCCTCGGCGGCACCGGCACTTCACCTGCACCGGCTCGATCACCACGCCCCAAAGCCCAGCGCACCCGTTTCATGAAATCGTCACGATTCATGCCCAGCGTAACTTGTGAGTTGTACGGTTGTTTGGATGCGTGCATTGGGTGTTGGTTATTAAAAGTTTTTTTCACGCCTGATCTTCGTATGCGCGTGGCTCACACACGCTTACGAAGATCATGATGGACTTCAATCGACAATCACAGACGCGATAAATCGCGGCGCTAACTTCCGAATACGGTTCCGTGACTCGACCACGTTTCCGCCCCCTCTCCCCCCCGGGAGAGGGATGGGGTGAGGGCGTGTCTTTCACTTGACCACTTGACCACTTTCATATCACACATCACGCCGGTTCCACCACGATCGAAAATCACGACTCGTCGGCGTCGGCAAATCACGCGCCTGCGTCCAACCGTCCAGCGGCGGCGGTGCGCTCTTCATCCAGCGACGATCCTTATACCTTGCATCATTGCTCTTTTCATCATGACTCATTTCGACATCACGCCCCGCCCACCAGCGCAACATCCAGCGTTGCATCCGATTGGCCCAGCGATAGGTGAAAGGGTGTTGCAAGGACCAGGCCCACAACCCAAAAACCAATCGTTCACGCCAATCGCTCAGCCCCCTGCTCACCGCCTGTGCGCGATGCCAGGTTAAAAATCGGGGTATATCAATTTTCACCGGACACACTTCGTAACACGCCCCGCACAGCGAACTGGCCTGCGGCAAATCGGGGTAATGTTCCAACCCCTGCAGCGCAGGCGTCAGTATCGCTCCAATCGGCCCGCTGTACACCGCACCATACGCATGTCCCCCAGCCTTGCGATACACCGGGCAGGTGTTCAAACACGCCCCGCAACGAATGCAGCGCAACATTTCCCGCGTCGATTCGTCCAACAATTTCGTTCGCCCGTTGTCCAGCAACACGATGTGCAATTCGCGCGGGCCGCCCTGATCCGTCGTTCGCCTGGGGCCGGTGATCATGTGCGTGTAAACCGTCAGCGGCTGAGCCGTCGAACTGCGTGCCAGCATTTTGAGCATGACGCCCAAATGCTGCATCGTCGGCACCAGTTTTTCAATGCCCACCACCGCCACATGCACCGGGGGAACACTCGTACACATCCGCCCATTACCCTCGTTGGTACACAGCACCAGTGACCCGGTTTCCGCCACCAGAAAATTACCCCCGCTGATGCCCAGGTCCGCAAGCCGATATTTTTCGCGCAGGTGATTGCGGGCAATCATCGTCAGTTTTTCCGGGTCTTCCTCGTAAGGCACCCCCAGCGCTTTTTGCATCGCCCGACCGGTGGCTTTGCGGTCCTTGTGAATCATCGCTGTCACAATATGTGACGGCGCATCGCCGTCGATCTGCAAAATGAACTCCGCCAGATCGGTTTCGATGGTTTCACACCCGATCGCTTCGAGAGCGGGTAACAACTGTATTTCTTCCGTCACCATCGACTTGGCTTTGACACACAATTTGCAGCCATGCTGACGCGCGATGGTCGTAACGATGTCGTTGGCCTGTGCCGCATCGCCGGCAAAGTGCACCTGTGCCCCAACTGTCTGCGCACGATCGACAAATTGCTCTAAATAATAATCAAGGTGATCGAGGGTGTGCTGTTTGATATTGGCCGCCAGGGTGCGCAGCGATTCGGTTCGATCCCCAAAATCACGGGCAAAGACTTCACGGCGTTTTTGGTCTTTCAGCACCGTCGCGTTGTGCAACGCCTGTTGCAAAGCCGGGTCACTGACCGCCTGCGGGGCACGCGATTTGAATTCATACGGCAGCGACGGAAACAGTATTTCATGACCCTTCATGTTGTCGCCTCCGTGCTGCTTGCTAGCACTTGATTCACGTGACTACGCGGCAACAACCCCATCGCCTCGGCCAACAGTTCCGAAAGGCTCATGTATTGCAGCGGCACGTTCATCCGCCGACTCATGCCCGCAATGTTCATCGTGCAGCCGGGTTCATTGCTCACCACCACCTGCGCCCCGCTGCCCGCCAGACATTGCACCTTGTCGCGCACCATCGCCCCCGACACCTCCGGCAATTTCATCGCAAACGTACCCCCAAACCCGCAGCATTGATCGCTCCGCTCTGCCAATTTCACCGTCAGCCCTTGCACCTGTGCGAGCAAGCGCAACACCGACTGCTCACCCGCGCAAACCTTCTGACCACCGACCGTCAGTTGTGCCAGCTCCGGCGAAACCATGCCCAGCCCGCGACTGTGACATGAATAGTGATACGTCACCACGCCCGGCCACTTCGGCTGATGCTCCCGTAAATCGACCTTGAGTTGTTGTGTCAAAAACTGGCTGAATTCATAAGTTTTACCCGCCAGTTGATGCACCGCATGACCGTAAGCCGGGTCATCGCCCAACAGTTCGTGATAGTGATGTTTGATGGTCGAAGCACACGAAGCCGAGGGTGTCACCACCACTTCATAAGGCTCGAACACGCGCACAAAATGTTTTGCCAGTTCACGGGCACCTTCACGATACCCGTTGTTGAACATCGGCTGGCCGCAGCAGGTTTGCGCCGTTGGAAACGCAACTTCACAACCCAGTTTTTCCAACACCTTCACCGCAGCAATCCCCGCACGCGGATAAAAGCTGTCCGTCAGACAGGTGACAAAAAAGGCGATACGCATATTGCAAGTGTAGCATCGCCGCCCGCGACGGTGGTTCAAAATCGACGCTTTGTGGCACCGCCGCCCTCGGCGGTGGGTATGTCCAAGGCGATTCACCCAGCCGTGGGCGGCTGGGCTACATCATCAGAAGACGCGATAAATCGCGGCGCTAACTTACAAATACAGTTCCGGCAACTTGACCACTCGGCCACTTCTACATTTCATGTCATTACCTGCAAACTGCATCAATCCGCCGGCAGTTCGAGCAGCACAAATCGTTCAACCTCACCATTGCGCAAACTCATGCGCACGCCCTTGCGCAGGTCATGCTTGTTCAATTCACCGACCAGTTGTTCGACGCTGGTGACCTTGACACCCATGACATCGATGATGATGCTGCCGCGGGTGATGCGCTCCGCCGCTGCCGCCGAATTGGGTCGAACCCCCATCACCACCACGCCTTCCGCAAACGGCACGCGCAATCGCTCCGCCAGTTCACGACTCATCGTCGCCACATTCTCCAACCCCAGCTTGTTCAGCAATTCACGACTCACCGTTTCGGGCGTACCACGCTGACCGGGCCTGCTGCGCTCGCCGGTCATCGCCACCTGATCGGGCAATACCGCAATCGTCGCCACTTTTTCGCTTAACTTGCCATTGCGGAAAATTTCCAGCCGCACCTGTTTGCCCGGCGGAAGGTCCGCCACCAGGTTGCGCAACTCATCGGGGTTGCTCACCGCTTTGCCATCGACCTTGGTGATGATGTCGCCGCGCTCGATGCCCGCCTCCGCTGCCGGTCCGCCCTCGATCGGGTTGGTCACCAGCACACCCTTGCCGTCGTAGCCGAAGGTGCGCGCCATGCGCGGGTCCAAATCTTCAATGAAAATGCCCAGGTATCCGCGCTGCACTTTTCCGGTGGCAATCAGTTCATCGACCACCCGTTTCACCATGTCAATCGGTATCGCAAACCCCAGCCCGTTGAACGCACCGGTTTGCGTGGCGATGGCGGTGTTCATGCCTACCACCTGCCCGTAAATGTTGGTCAACGGCCCGCCTGAGTTGCCGGGGTTGATCGCTGCGTCGGTCTGTATGAAATTTTCATACCCCTGTCGCCCCGCCAGAATGCCCAGTTGCCGACCTTTGCCCGACACGATGCCCTGACTCATCGAAAACTCAAAGCGAAATGGCGCCCCGAACGCAAACACAATTTCACCCTGTTCCACCGGTTCGGTCGCCAGCGTCGCTGCGTGCAATTTCGCTGCGTCCACCTTCAACACCGCCACATCAGTTTTCGGGTCCGTTCCCTTGACAACCGCAGTAAGCGTTTCACCATTGAAAAATCGCACTTCAATGCGGTCCGCTTCTTCGATCACGTGATTGTTGGTGATGATGTAACCATCGTTGCTGTAAATCCAACCCGACCCCGACCCAACCTGGCGGGGCACGTTGTAACGGTCCATGTTGCCACGATCGCGCGATGACGGGCCTTCGTCCGGGGTCGGGGCGTTTTCATCTTCCATGCCCTCCTCTTCGCCCGGGGGCATCAGTTCCGGGGGCAAACCACGCGGCCCAAAAAAGCGCCTGAAAAAATCTTCCTCCATCATCCGTCGCTGCGGTGATGCACTGCTGCCACGCTTGAACACCTGAATGTAAACCACACTGGGTTCGACCACCCGTGCCACATCTTTGAACGATCGGCTCAGCTCCGCCAGTGACACATTCTCACGCAGCCCATCCTTGATCAGTTTGATTTCCTGCAACCGATTTTCATATGCCAGCCGACGTGCAATCCCCGGCCCAGCCAGTACCACCACCAATGCCACCAGCAACAACACCAAAGCCGGGCCATACCAGCGAAACGTCCTCATGGGTCACTCCTCAATCACCTGCAATGCCAAAGTTCGTTCGTTGATGAATCATACGTCATCGGCTGAAAAGGGTTCTATCGAAACTCGAAGTGGCCGAGTGGCCGAGTGACTGTATATTTTGCAGTGAATTGATCACATGGCTGTTTTTGTGGCCCAGCCGCCCCCGGCTGGGTGAATCACCATGAATAACCACCGCCGAGGGCGGCGGTGCCACATTCACAGACGCGATAAATCGCGGCGCTAACTGCCGAATACGTTTCCGTCACTTGACCACTTGGCCACTTCTTCTTCATTCCCTGCTCATCTTGTACGGATGATCCTCTCGCAAGTATTGACCGCTCGCCACCAGTTCCACCCACTGCTTTGCTGCGCTCATGATGCTCTGCCCGACCGTCCCCATCGGCTTGGCAAACGACGGATGATGATCGCTCATGCCCAGTAAATCCTGCAACACCACCACATGCCCGTGACAGCCCGGCCCAGCCCCGCAACCGATCACCGGTATCGTCACCTTTTCCATCACCGCTGCCGACGCCTCTGCCGTGCACTGTTCCAACAACAACATCACTGCGCCATGCTCTTCCATCGTGCGTGCTTCATCGACC
Organism: uncultured Phycisphaeraceae bacterium; assembly: GCA_964547135.1. GTDB lineage: Bacteria > Planctomycetota > Phycisphaerae > Phycisphaerales > Phycisphaeraceae > JAJXSS01. The sequence goes on from CAZJMK010000038.1 coordinate 37,823, forward strand.
AGGGTTTGAATTTGTGAAGCCGTGCGCCCTGCCACCATCGCGGTACGAATGCCCACATAGCGCACCATCTGCGGACGCCAACCAAGGTGCGCCACCACCGGTATGCTCGCCCTGCTCAACTTGCCCACCAGTTCCGCGTGACGTCCGTCCACTTCCAACTTCACCACATCCGCCAGCCCCTCCACCAAAAACCGCCCTGCGTTGCGTATCGCTTCCGCGTCATCGGCCTGGTAACTCATGAAAGGCATGTCACCCATCAACAAACAATTCGGCGCCCCCCGCCGCACCGCAGCCGTGATGGTGATCAGAAAATCCAGCGGGGCAAAAATCGATTGATCATGACCCAGTATCACCTGTGCCGCCGAGTCGCCCACCAAAAGCGTCGGCACCCCCGCCCGTGACAACCACCTGGCCGTGGTCGCGTCGTAACAGGTGAGCATCGCAAACTTACGCCCCTGTTTCGCCCAGTCACGAATCACCCGCAAGGTCACCCGCTGCGCCGCATCGCCTGATGTTGATGGTGTCACACTCATACCCCGATTTTAGTGCATATCCATCAATAAAGCCCAGCCATGGTTATGACTGGGCCTTGAACAATCCTTATTCCATCATCACCATCAACGTCACAAAGACCACTGTATTACGCAGCCTTTTTCTGGTTGTGATCAAGTTTGAAGCGATTGACCAGTGATTGCAGTTGTTCCGCCCGTGATGACAATTGCGACGCAGCCGTGGCCGCCTGATTGGCGCCTTCGGTGGCCTGCCGGGTCACCGCACTGATCGATTCGACATTGCGTGACACCTGTTCGCCCGCAGCCGACTGCTCTTCCGCTGCCGCGGCAATCGAGCGAATCATGTCCGCCACGCCCTTGGCCTTGTCCACAATCTGTTGCAGACTCGCACCCGCCTGCGTGGCCAGTTCGACACCCGTGGTCACCTGCTCTGTCCCTGCGTTCATGCGCTGGACCGCCTGACCGGTTTCCGTTTGAATCGCCTGAATCGAACCGCCGATTTCCTCCGTCGCCTTGGTCGTGCGATCCGCCAGTTTGCGCACCTCATCAGCCACCACCGCAAACCCGCGTCCATGTTCACCCGCCCTTGCCGCCTCAATCGCCGCATTGAGCGCGAGCAGGTTCGTCTGGTCAGCGATGTCGTTGATCACCTGAATAATCTGCCCGATCTGCTGTCCGCGTTTGCCCAGTTCCTGCACCGATGTCGCACTGGCTGACACCGCCTGATGAATGCCCTGCATGCCGCTGATGGTTTGTTTCACCACCGTGCCGCCTTCCTCCGCCGTCCTGCCGCTGTCCGCCGCATGATTGGCAGCCTCGGCACTCTTGCGTGCCACCTCCACCACCGAGGCACTCATCTCTTCAATCGCTGAGCTGATCTGACTGACCTGCTGTGTCTGCTCACTCATCCCCGTGGCCATCTGTTCACTGCTGGCGGCAATCTCCGTCGCTGCCGACGCCACTTCCCTGCTCACCATCGCCACATCCGATATCAGTCCGTGCAACTTCTCCAAAAAGGTGTTGAACCATTTTGACATTTCACCGACTTCGTCCTGACTGCGCACCTCCAGCCGTTTGGTCAGATCGCCCTCCCCTTGCGCGATGTCCATCAGCATGTCCACCACCTTGCGTATCGGTTTGGTGATCGTCCCGGCAATGAACCACACCAGCACGAACCCGCCGACGACAACCACCACCGTCACCCCGCTGACCAGCATGATCAACTGCTTTTCACTGGCCAGCACCGAATCGCGCAAAGCCCCGGCTGCGATCGACCAGCCGTTGGTCCCCGCGATCGGCGCATAACCGAAAAAGCGATGCTTGCCCATGAACGGGTACTGCTCGAAACCCTTATCTCCCTTCATCATGCGCTGCATCATCGCTGCCAATTCCACGAACTCCGGTTTGGTCTTTGATTCCTCCACAAAATTGCGCTGCTGCAACACAAAATCCTTGTTGTCATGCGCGATCAGTGTTCCCTTGCTGTCGATGATGTACGCATAGCCCCCTTCGCCGAAACGTATGTTGTCGATCACTTCATTCAAAATCGTGGCCGGCAGACGCGCAATCAACACCGCTGCCACCTTCCCCGATTCATCCCGAATCGGTGCTGCCACCATCATCACGGCTGTATTGGTCACCTTGCTGATGATCACATCCGACATGGTGCTCTGACCGGCAAACGCGCGATCAATGTAATCGCGCCCCGACAGGTCAGCCGAGGTATCGTCAACATAATGTGCCTTGCGATCCGGCGTCACTACCGCCATCGCCAGGTAACCGACACGTTTGATTTCCTGTTCCAGCCCCGGCTTTTGCAGTTTCCAATCCATGCTGCGAATCACGTTACGACCCGCAATGCCTTCCAGCACGGTGCGGTGATGGTTCACATTCGATGTCACAAGGTTGGCACCCTGGGTCGCCATGTGCACCAGTGCATCGCCGGAGGTATGCGTCAGCGCTCGCCTTGCGTAATTGGTCGCCACCACCGCCAGTATGACGCAAGCCATCACCAGCAGCGGGCCGAAGGTGCACAACAACTTGGTACGAATCGACAACCGCTTGAACATAATGCCTCCCTGGTACAAATAGCGCGGCCGTCTGACCGGACAACCACGCCCCCGAAAACCCTGGTACAACCACACACACCGCGCTCATGCCACACCCATGGCATGTTCCGTTTTGTTCTCACACAACACCCACAAGGCTGTGTGATCGACCCCCGATTTGCTACATCACAAAATCATGTCCCAGCCACCCAAACACCCCTGGCTTGAACGCACATGAACCATCTTCAACTTCGGATCAAAAGACCTGCGGGTTTAATCAAAAGACATGGGTATTTATCCCGTGGTGATATCGCATGTGTGTGAATTCAGTCGTTTAGCGCGGACGCTTTGCCTCGGCGTTTTTCCGATACCGCGATATCCGTTTCAACATGATCGAATTTCGACTCCGTAACAACTCGCTCTGTTCGGGCCAAAGCATTCCCGGCAAATCATCCAGCGCAAACCACCTTGCTTTGTGCGGGTGCTTTTTCAAATCCGTCGGCTTACCTCCCGCATCCTCCGTCACAAACAAATAATAATGCACCGTCACCCATTTCTTCCTGCTGAAAGTCAGCCGACTTCGCTGACACAATTTCCCCAGACTCACCAACTGATCGACCCCCGCTTCCTCCAACACTTCCCGCCGGGCGGCCTGCACAATCGTTTCCCCCGGGTCCACCCCGCCTTTGGGCAGCACATAACCGGGGTAATCCGCTTCCCGTGCCATTGCCACCAGCCACTTTCTTTTGCGCGCATCCCAGCGCAGCACCACGCCCCCCGCACTGGTCCGCCTTGCTATTCTTTTGGGTCGCCGATACCAACTGCGATCAATCATGGGTTGTTGCTTTGATTTCATATCTAAATCAATACCCAAGTCCTCATCGCCAAGGCGATTCGTCCTTGGCTTGTAAATTCGAAATCCGAAATCAGTAGTGTCCGGTTAAGGAACGACAGTAAGTTGGCT
>CAZJMK010000039.1:0-38326 GCA_964547135.1 uncultured Phycisphaeraceae bacterium
TGAATGCAGCCCTTATACACGATGAATCACCCATGGAAAACCCGGAAGGACCCAAAATGATTGGCCCAGGCTGTGTCGATCGACGGTGATATGTTGTCCACCATGAACACCTGACTCGAAGCCCGCAGCATGTTCGCCCGCTGCAGCGCCCAGGCTGCGGGTTGCGTTCCGCCGAACCATCCGTCAAAACCCTGCGCATTCACGGCATAACTGCGGTTCATCCGCGCCCGGTTGTTGTTGTCCGGTTTGCCGCGCTCAGCCGATTCGGGGCACAAATATTTGGCCGGCCATTTGCGGTCACTGGCCCCTTCAAAATCAAAGGCCTGCGTGAAACCGGGGTTGTTGGTCCAGTAGCGTTCGCCGCCGTCGTGCTTGCGCATCACCGCCGGCACGTTGAAATCCCGGTAATCGTCGGCATACACTGCGTTGGCCAGCGCCATCTGCCGAAGCATCGACAAACACTGTGCCGATCGCGCCATGCCCCGCGCCGCCTGCAACGCCGGCAACAGAATCGCCACCAGCAGCGCAATGATGCTGATCACCACCAGCAACTCAATCAGCGTGAAACCGCCCAACCCCCTGCCATTCGCTGACTTGCCAACACTCATCCATCGGTACGGGTTCTTCATCCTCATGGTCGGTCTCCAAAGCCTCTCAGTTCATCGATCATTCATCATGCTCGTTGCCGTCGTCGCCCAGCCAATAACAGCGCACCCAACATCAACAAGCTCATCGTGCCGGGTTCGGGTATGACGTTGCCCGATGCCGCGAAAAAAGCTGCGATCGGAAACGTGCCGGTGTTTTGCAGGCTGATGCCGACAAGGTTGCGGGTGCTGTCGGGGGTGATGTCGAAAATAAAAATCGCAAAATCGTCGCGGTCCTGAAAACCGACGCTGGCACTGCCCTGACGATCCATGCCGTCGATCAGGTAGCTGACGCCCGCAGGCATCGGCACCGGGTCTGCCGCCCAATCAAGCACCGACAGATTGACGATGCTGCTGGTGCTGTCGGCATAGTTGAATGTCACCCGCACCGGCGCGGTTCCCTCGGTCGCCAACCCGAACAAACGAATCGCGTCATACGGGCCGACGGGGACGGCGAATGTCGCACTGCTGCCGAAGCTGCCGGGGTTGTTCGACGGATTGAGCCGCAGTGCATTGTTCTGGTTGTAGGGTGCCAGTTGGATCGGACCCAAGGCCGTGTTAAACAATCCGTCATCCGGCAAGCCCGCCGGGTCCACCGTGTCCTGCGTGGCGGCATAGCTCTGCGTCACCAGCCCGCGTGCCTCGGCATCCAACCCGCCCACAATCACCCCCCCGACCTCACGCACCGCATCAATGTTATACGGCAAGGTAAACTGCACCCACGCCCCCGAAGCCGACGAAACCGCCCCCAACAGCGCCGCTGATGCCATCCAACCCGCCAACTTTTTTGCCTTGACCATGTTCAATTCTCCTTCCCTTGGGTATGTGGTTCACGCAAACAGAGCGTGAAAAAAATGAGCTTAAAGGGGGGTTATTGCCGGCGCCGGGCCGACCGAGGGCCGATGAACGTATTGCACCGGGAACACCCGATGCTCCGCCGGCGAAGGCGCCCGACCGGCAATCTGATCCAGCAACATATCCATCGCCGACGCGCCCATCTGCATAAACGGCTGACGCACACTGGCCAGCGGCGGATCCAAAAACTCCAGCCATGAACTATCATCAAAACCCACCACACTCACATCCTGCGGAATGCGCAGATTCATCGCCTTGATGGCCTTGGCGCCCGATGCCGCCACGCCGTCGCAGGAAAAGAAAATCGCCGTGGGGCGGGGCTGGTTGTTCATCAGGCGTTGCACCTGAGTCATCACCTGAGCCGACCAATCCCCCAACCGGTTGTCGCCTTCCTGTAAATCGATCACCAGCTTGCGATCAAACGCCAGGCCCGCGTCGTTCACCGCATCACGCAGCCCGGCCAGGCGCTGCTCAACCGTCTGAGCCGCCAGGTCGCCGACAAAGGCGATGCGTTGATGCCCCTGTTCCACCAAAGCCTTGCCCACTGCATATCCGCCGCCATGGTTGTCCGCCATGACCGAAGGCACATCAACATAGCGCAATCGCTCATCCGCCAGCACAAAGGGAAAACCCTGTGACTTGAGTTCAAATAAAAGTTCTGCAAACCGCAGGTGATGCAACGACACGATGATCGCACCATCGACCCCGCGCCGGGGCAACTCCCGCAACATGTCCAGGTCTTGATCGACACTGCCATGGGCATCACACACCTGCACACTCGTGGCCCGACGACCAGCCGCCGCCTTGGCGCCCTGGGTGAAATAAGCCCAGGGTTCCCAACGCAGGTTGCCGACGATCACCTGCACCGTCTGCATCGTTGACTGTGGGCGACGGACAAACACACCCTTGCCCGCACGTCGTTCAACCAGCCCCTCCTCCACCAGGCAGTCGATCGCTTTGCGAATGGAGGTGCGACTCAGCCCCGTCTGCCGAACCAGCCCATGTTCTGTACCGATCAGCACCCCAGGGCGAAGCTTCTCCGCCTGCACATCCGTGCGAATCCGCTGGACCAGCGACTCGTACACCGGCAACCGTGTTTCGATACCAGTTGACATACTGGTATTTTACAATGAAATCCAAAAATGTCAACAATTCGTATGATAAAAATACTGATAAATGACCAGTATCTTTTGCAGTACTTTACGGTTGTTCGATTTCCATACGCCTGCCGCGCGTGGTACGAGTGGTGATTCAGAGCCGCGACCACCGGGGGCGGCAGTGAGCGGTTCTTTGGTATTCAAAGCACCACGCGCTTCCACTCGTGGCTCTGAACTGCACCGTTTATCCGCCGCTTTGACATGACACAACTCGGTCATCACGGTTCGAATGGGTCTATCACGCTGACTTGGTTTGACTGCGCGGCAGGGGCGGCAACTCAAACAAAAAACGTTCGACCTCAACCCCCGCTGATGCGACGATGCGTAAATCACCCCGCTCTTCCAGCACCACCGTCGGCAGCGCATCGACCAGCTCACGGCCTTGTTTATCCGTCAACACCCGTACCACTGGTCGGCAGGGTTGATTGATATTGGGGGCCACCACCGCACCACTGCGCCCGTCACTGAGTGTCACCTTCGTACCCATGGCAAACGGCGGCAGCTTGCGCAACATCGCGGCACGAATCACCGGGTCAAACCAGCCGTCAAACCGGTCGCTGTAAAAATCGTGCAGCGCAGCCACCGGCGGACGCCTGCGCCCCTGGGCATCACGCAGCAACGATTCAAGCACATTCGCCGCAGCAACGATTCGGCTGAAAATGTGAATGTCACGCCCCACCTGCGGCCCGATGCGTCGTTTGCGCGTCAGTTCTTTCAAGTCCGGCCAACCCTGCCCGTCAAAACGCTGATGATGATTGAGCACGATTTGCCGGGCACTGGCCGGGGCGTGACTGTCGGCCAACATGCGATACCCGGCCACGACATGCTGCTGATAATTTTTGTAGAGGTCCGGGTTCATGGGTTGATCGCTGCGCTTCCAGTGAGTTTCGTGCATGGTGCGCAGGTCGGTGGGCAGGGTCACTTTGCCCAGGTCGTGCAGCATGGCGCCAAGCCCCAGGGCGGTGAGGTCGCGGGCATGGTCCAGGGCCAGTCGCTTGCGCTCGCTGATGATGTAGGTTTCCAGTTCCAATCCGATCAGCGTCGCCAGGTAGGCGACGTTGGCGCAGTGCGAAAAAATGGTTTCGCCGGTGGTGAACAGCATGTCGGTCAGCCCGGCGACCTTGAGGTTGCCCACCAGTTCCAACACCAGCTCGATGATGGCCTTGCGATACGACTGCACCTGCGTCGTCGTCACCGTCGTGGCGGACATGTGGGCAAAGTCGTTTTTGATGTGTGCGTACACCTGCTGGCGCAACATGGGCAAACGCGGGCTGATGTGGGCATCCAAGTCCGCCAGGGCATCGTGATGAATCCATAATTCGCTGACGCCCAGTTGACGGAGTCGATGGATCATCGGGCGGTCGAGTTGCGTGTCCGCAGCCAGTAATTGCATTTCCGGGCGACGCGGGTGCAACACCACCACGGCCACCTTCATCCCCGGCTCAACATCATCCAAGTTCGTTAGCAGCATGGTGTCGCTCAAACGAAAACATCATCCCCCGAAAGCGGAGGTGAATGTTCGGATAAATACCGACCCCATTGAGGTTATCGGGGTCTTTTGATGTCGGCTTAACCCAGTCATGCAAGGCGACCGTGTTGTTTGAGGCAGCCCCCGCGATGGCATAAGTAAAACCCCAGCGTCGAAATTTTACAGGTTATAGACAATGAACCCTTGACAAAGGTATATGAAGCGTTACACTTGTGATGGATAGTGAAACGATTCATTATTAAACTCACCTAATCCAAGAAACAAACCGTTCTGGTTGGATGCAAAAGGTACTTGGGCAATCGTGTGCTTGAATCACATAGCAGTCCATGAATCGGCCATCGACACCATTTTTCTAAGGAGGGTTTGCAGATGAAAAGAGAGCGTCGTTCAAAGACATGGGCCTGGGGCGCAGCTTTGTTGCTGAGCAGTCTGGCAGGCGGGGCAGAGGCGGGGTTGATCACCATGACGGTGACCAACCTGGCGGTGGACGGTTCCAATGTGGTCAAAACCGGCACTGTGCTGGCGGCGTGGAACGTGAATGGCAACGAAAACCTGAACCCGACCATCAGCGGGATTACGTTTTTGGATACTCAGCCGGGCAATATCACTTTCACGGTGTCAGGTGGAACGCCTGCGGGCGATGCCACCGACAACGCTACTGTGAAGGATCGGTACACGACACCGGAGATGGATGCACTGATGAAAAGTTATCGTACGACCAACTTTTCCAGTTCCAGCACTGCACGGTTTAACATCACTTTTACGGGCTTAACAATCGGCAACCATTATCAGGCGCAATTCCTGCATGACCGCGGCGGCTCCTCCTTCTCGCAAATGTGGTTTGGTGACATGACGACGGGTACCTCTTCGTCCACTTTCACCGCCAATGCCTCGTCGAGCACCAGCCCTGGTCGACGGGTGTTGGTTGATTTCACAGCCGATGCCACGACCCAGCTTTTCACACTCGATGCAATTTCGTTCAGCAGCGGCTCACATGCCCCGGCGGTGGTCAACGCCATCAGTCTGACACTGGTGCCCGAACCGGCCTCGATGGCGCTTCTGGCCATGGGCGGGTTGATGCTATTGGCGCGTCGTGAACGTTGAAAAACTTTTGACCTTTGTCATCGGCGCAGTGACTTGCGTTGATGGCTTTGTCGATGATCCGAGTCAATCTACTCCCGCTCTGACCATGGGAGAGGGAATTGTTCAGAAGGCTCAGGTGTTCATCTAAGGAGTTTCGATCATGTCAAAGAACGTTCACGTTCGTCGCTCGCAACCGGGCTTCACGCTGATCGAATTATTGGTGGTGATTTCGATCATCGCGCTGTTGGTGGCGATACTGCTTCCGGCACTCGGCTCGGCGCGGCGTACGGCTCAAACCATGAGTTGTGTCGCCAACCTCAAGCACTTGGTGACCACCGCTGCGATTTACGCCGGCAGTAATCAGGACCGTCTGCCGATTGCCTACGATGGCGGGCAAACCGATTGGACGTTACTGATGTATCGTGAATGGACGGGTGACACGGCTGACTTCACCTCCGGTGCCAACCTCAACAAGTTCAAGTCGTTTTTGTGTCCCTCAGCCCTGATCAACAAGGGACGCAGGCATTACTCTGCTCATCCGCGTTTGATGGCCCGCACGGGGAATGACCCCTTTACAGGCAATACGCAGAAGCTCGAACCCTATCGATTGAGCCGAATCAGCCGAGCCAACGAAATGGCGCTGATTTGGGACAGTAATCAACACGAACAGAGCGGCAACACGCTTGAATCGGCCTTGTATGTGTTGGACCCGGTACGTCGGCATGGGGAATGGTTCCGCAGTCTGGTGTACAACCCGAGCAACGCAACGGATGTGGCGAATTTCCGCAGGCCTGTCCCGACGGGGTTGAATGTGGATGTGCCTTCATCGGTCGCTGCGGGCACCGCTGCCGGCAGTGCCACACATGGTTACGGGAACTTCCGCTGGCGGCATGGGGATGGCAATCAACTGCTCAGTGCCTTCGGTTTTGCCGATGGTCATGCAGCCTCGCTTACTAATGAGCAGGTTTTGTTTGCCAACATACTGGTCGATGCCGCGAGGTGATGGACGGTTCAAAACGCACCAGTTGACGTTAGCACAAGGAATGTTTTTGATGACGAGGCACGGACTGCAACAATCGATCGGCTCGGTGATGAGCCGATGGCTGCTGGTGGTGGGGATCACCCTGGGAGTGGTGACGATGGCGGTGGCACAATCAACCCAGGTTCCTGCGTATCGCACCCATGGCTCATGGCACTCCAGCGTCATCAGCGGCGGCGGTTACATCATCAATGTCGTGCCCAGTGCGACCAACCCCGATCGGCTGTACACCTACAGCGACGTGGGCGGCGCGTTTCGCAGCGAAGACAACGGAGAGACCTGGACGATCATCAGCGGGACACTGCCGGGCGGGTATGGCCATTACAACACACGCGGGTTGATTGTCGATCCGCGGGATGATAGCCGCGTGACGATTTTGGTGGGCAATCGTGGTTCGTATGCACCGGGCGTGGGGGTGTTTGTCAGTGAGGATGCCGGGGGCAGTTGGAAGCACACGCTCAAGGCGGACACCGATGGCAATTCCGTCGGTCGGGCGTATGGGTTTGTGCTGGTGCGCAGTCCGCATGACCCGGATCAACTCGTCGTGGCGACCAATGGCAACGGCGTTTTTACAAGCAGGGACAACGGGTTGACGTGGCGCAATGTGGGTTTGACCGGTTTGCAGCCGGTGCATGTGCAGATGGATCGCAGTGAACCCAAACGCTGGTGGGTGAGCGCCCGTGAGTTCAAGGATTGGCAGAAACAAGCAAAACGATTGGCGCTGCAGGGCGGTTTTTTCATGACTGAGGACGGGGGCCAAACGTGGACGAAGCTGGCCGAGAATGCGGACACGCCGATTGAGATGGTGCAGGACCCGTTGGACGCAGGTCGGCTCATCGGCATTGTCAATCGCAATCGGCAACTGGCTGAGAGCAGGGACCATGGTCGGACCTGGCAGCCGATCACGGACGGGTTGATGGTGGATTTGGAGAGTGCGACGCTGCCGGTGTGTTCGAAGTTTTTGTACATCGCGCTGGGCGCGGGGCCTGATTTTATATTGACCGCCAACACGCTCAATGATGTGTTTATGTCGAATGCCGGGGAATCGAAATGGCGGCAGGTCAAGCCGGCGATGAACGTGCAGAACGGCATACCCTGGTGGGGGCAGGGGCTGGGCAAGTTCGGGTTGGCCACGTCATCGGTGACGGTGAATCCGCACAATCCGTCAAACTGGTACATCACCGACTTTCTGTCGATTTTTCAGACCCGCGATGCGGGCAAAACCTGGCAGCGCACCAACGAGGGCGTCGAAGTGACGGTGGCGTTGGATTTGGCACAGGACCCGTCACGACCGATGCATGTGCATGCGGCGGTGGCGGACATCGGGTACATGCGCTCGACCGATGGGGGAATGACGTTTCCGGTGCACGCAGCGGAAGGTTATACCCGAAACGCGGACCTGGACCGCAACGCCAAAACGATTACGGTGAGTCGGAGCAACCCGGATCGGGTTTATGTCACAGTGTCACGCGGCGGCAAGTGGCAGACGGAAGTGTTGTATCGCAGCGACGACGGCGGACACTTTTGGCGCATCAGTCCGATGCGCGGGTTACCCAACAAACCCGATTCAGCCTGCAACACCGTGGCTGTCCACCCGGAACAACCCGATGTGGTCGTAATGGGCATTTCCGGCAAGGTAAGCCCCGGTGATGGGGGCGTTTATCGCAGCACCGACGGCGGACAAAGCTGGCAATGGATGGGGCAGGGGTTGCCCGCCAACGAAACGTTCTTCGGCAGCAACTTGTTCAGTGCTGCGCCGGACCTGGCGATCAGCGGCAACGGGGATATGGTCTGTTTCACGCCCCGCAGCAGAGAGGTGTTCTACTATGAACAGCAGCAGTCGCGCTGGTTGCCCTCGAACCTCAAGTGGGTGTTGCCTGCCAACGCGCGGATGGTGACTGCGGATGAGCATCGCCCCGGACGGTTTTACATGGGCATCATGGACCAGGGCATGTATCGCAGCGACGACGGCGGACGCACCTGGAACAAGCTCAACACCCCGGCGGTGGGCAACATCACGGTGGACCGGGTCAAGCCCGGAAGGATTGCAGCAGCCCATGAAAACGGGGTGATATTCAGTGAGGATGATGGGCGGACCTGGCTTGAAGTGGGGCAGCAAATGCCGCATCGCACGTATCGAACCCCGATGGCGTTTGCGGGGGACCGGCTGCTGGTGGGCACCAACGGCAATGGTATATTTTGGAGACAGTTGCCCGGAGCAGAAGAACCCAACAGGGTCGCGGCGGAATAGTGTGTATTGATGAATGAAACCGGCATGACAAACTCGATCGATGCAGCACGCAAGCCACCACGGCGCAAACCGGCGACCATGGCGGATGTGGCACGCATCGCCGGGGTGGGCGTGTCCACGGTTTCATACATTCTGCGCAACAAGGACACCGGCTGGTCGATCAGTGACGACGCCAAAAAAAGGGTGCGTGAGGCGGCACGACAGGTGGCCTACGAACCCAACGCCGCGGCACGAGCCTTGGTCACCCGTAAAACGTACAACGTTGGTTTTCTGCTGGCGGACACGATTGGTGACGGTTTTGCCAACCCCTACTTTTCCGCACAGCTCGTCGGCGTGGAACAGGTCACACGGCAGCACGGCTACGGCCTGCGCATCAACCGATACACCCGCGCCGAGTTGGATCGACTGGTGGTATCGACCGAACTGGGCCATCGTACCGTCGATGGCATGATACTCACCGGTTTTGTGGAAAGTGCCACCGCCCGGCGGCTGAGCGAACTGGACCTGCCCTGCGTGAGCGTCGGCGATACTTTTGAAACCAACAACCTCATGGCCAGTGTCACGCATACCCATGCCGACGGGCTTTACGAAGCGGTGTGCCACATGGCATCGTTCGGCCACCGACGCATCGGCTGGTGCGAAATGGGCGGCAACGTCGGCAACCAGCGCACCCGGCAAATTCTGCAACAGAAAATCGCGCAAAACCCGCAACTGATCGGCGTGCAACTGAGTTGTGTGCCCTCCGGGTATGTCGATTTCGCCGAGGGACACGCATTTTTCAAAGAGTGGGCACAGCAGCCGGTGCATGAACGATTGACCGGCATCATGATGAGCGAACCCATGGCCCAGGCGTTCCTCAAAAACCTGTATCACGCCGGGTTGAGCTGTCCGCGGGATGTAAGCCTGATTGTGACCAGCGAATCAAGGGCCTCGGAATACATGCACCCGCCGATGACGGCTTTGAATCATCATTGTGAAAAACTCGGACAGATTGCCGCTGAACTGTTGATTGGTTATTTGACCAAGGGCGACCCGCTCAACGATACGGTTTCACCTTTGCCGACTTCGCTGTCAGTACGCGAATCGTGTGCTGTGCCGGCTGTAGGTTCGTAAGTATTGTTCACCCAATGCGATTGACTCGACAGCGCCCCTTCATGCGGGCGCATGGTTATCACTTGTCCGCATCAGGTTGATTTTTGGAGGGTCATCGTGAAATACAAAGCAACCCTGTTACTCGCCGTCTGTCTGGTTGCTTCACCGCTATGGGCGTCGGGCGGGGGTGAAAACATGCTGCTGGTGGTCAACCCCAATGATGAAAACGCCATTCGTGTGGCCAACGCCTACGCACGCATCCGACAAATCCCTGATCGCAACATCATCTTTCACGCACCCCCTCGCTCCGGCGGGTACACACGGCTCTGGCTCAACGTCGATCAGATGAAAGACAACTACATCACGCCCCTGACCAACACCATCCGCCAGCGCGGACTGAGCAATGTCGATTACATCGGGCTGATCGGTCAATCGACCTCGTTTTCGCCCACCAGCAACTACACCAAAGCCTATCGCTGGTCGATCACCCATGCCCTGTCCCGGCTGGATGCCCATGCCGACGGCCTGGCGATGGATGCCAAATATATTGATGACCCCAAACGTTACCAGTTGGCCGCCAACACGCCCAACAACACACCGCTGCGCCACAGTCAGACGCACACGGAGTTTTTCAAGGTGGGCAGCAATCAGGTAACCGTGGCCATGAATTACACCATGGCCGGCATGGCCGGATTCACCGGTTTCATGGGCAACACGCCCGATCAGGTGATCAATTCACTGGAACGCACCGCCGCCGGCGACGGCACCAAACCACAGGGGCGCATTTACTTTGTCGATAGCGGTGATATTCGTTCGGTGACTCGGCGCAGTCAGTGGCCGATCACCAGCGCCAAGCTTGATGCACGTGGCATTCCCTATTTTTTGGAACAGTTCACCGGCAACAGCAGTCCGAAAAATCGTCATGATGTACGCGGCGCCGTGACTGGTGCGCCCTGGCTGACACTGCCCAATGGTTCGACCTACCTGCCCGGTTCGTGGGCGGACAACCTCACCAGCTTCGGGGCCACGTTCGACGATCGCAGTCAGATTAAAACCACCGCTTTCATCGCCTCGGGAGCCGGGGGCAGCAGCGGCACGGTCACCGAACCTTTTGCCACGGACACCAAATTTCCGCATTCGGATATTCACGTACACATTGCCGACGGCTCAACCCATGGCGAAGCCTTCACCAAAACCGTCAAAGACCACACGGCCATTACTTTCATGGGTGACATGCTCGCCCAGCCGTATGCCGACGTCCCCAAAGTCACCCTGACAGGCATTGATACCACTCAAAAAGTCAAGGGCAACATCACCCTGCAGGCCGCTGCCTCGCTCAACAACCCGACCCTGGCCACCGGCATCAAACAGCTTCAGCTTTATGTCAACGGCAAAGCCATCGGCTCACCGCTCAGCAATGCCACCGGCTCATTCAACCTCGACACCACGCAGCTTTCCGACGGACGACATGAACTGCGCGTGGTCGCCCTCAACAACGCCAAGGCCGAGTCCAGCGGCTCATCACGCATGATTATTGATGTCAACAATCGCGAGCGCTCCGTCGCAGCCGCCGGCGACCTGACCCTCAATGCCAAACAGGTTGCGCCGCTTTCGGTCACCGCCCATCAGGGTGACGGCTCGGTGTCGCGCATCGAACTGCGTCACATGGGGCGAACCCTCGGCTCGCTCAACGCGGCCTCCGGCAACATCAACCTCGATGCCGCGAAACTGGCGTATGGTGACAACCCGATCGTGCCGGTGGCGATTTACAGCGATGGGTCGGAAGTGATGGGTGCCTCGATCAACGTGAAACGCAACCCCGATTGGCTGCCCGGTCGGGCGGTGACACCGTCGGCTTTGCGCGTGCCGGGGGTCAAGGCTGAGTTTTTCAACGGCATCGGCACGACCATTCCGCAAACCAGGTTTCACGACAACCCTGATCGTGTCACCCAGTTCAATCAACTCAACCTGTTCAGCGGGCGCAGCGGTAAAACCCAGTTGGGGTCGTCCGCCACGTCGATGGGTATCGATGCCGCGGGCCTGGACCTCGACAAACTCGCTGTGCGTTTGACGGCTCGTTTCAACATCACCAGCGACAAGGCCGGTGAATACCAGTTTTATTTTTACTACACCAACGACTCGGCGCAATTGCTCATCGACGGCCAATCGGTGCTGATGTTCAACAACTCGTATTACGCCAACAGCACCGCCCATGTACCTTCGCTCTTTCTGGCAGCAGGCGAACACAATCTGACCGTGCTGGCCACCAATGTCATCACCGGCGGCAATGCCGATTATTTTGACATTTCACTCATGTACCGCGGCCCCGATGGCATCACCCGCATGGCGGATAGCAATTTTCTTTACACTGCGATACCCGAACCGACGTCGCTGTCGTTATTGGGGCTGATGGCCATGTTGACACTTCGCCGCTGCCCTCGACTCAAGGAACCCATCACGCTTTGAAAAACTTCGCCAATTTTTCATCACTGGGCGGCGGGGTCAGCAATGACACACCCACCATGAGCAGACATGAAACAATAAACATCGGGGCCACGAGTAACATGCGGGCTTCGGTGAAGCTGATGCGGGTGGCTTCGCGCATGAACACGACAAAATCGCCCACCTGCCAGAGCACGTTGGCACTGCCGGGGACGGTGGGCATCAGGTGGTTGGATTGTGCCTGCATGATGGCTGAGCCGACCAGGGCGATGAAAATCCATAAGGTTGACGCGAGCACGCCCCATTTGCTGGCCCGCTTCCAGAACAGGGCCGCGAGCATGATCGGAGCCATGCTGGCGTAACCGGAAAAGGCATACTGAATGGCGATTTCAAAAATGTTGGCGTACTGATGCACGACCAGCGCGATGATGTAGGCGATGATGGTCAGTATCACCACGAAAATGCGGGCCGACCAGACCTGCGCGGTTTCCCCGAAGCGCTCCTTGTGGCCGTAGTAGGCAAACACATCTTCGCTGAACATGGTGGACAGCGCCAAAATTTGCGAGTCACTGGCCATGACACAAGCCATGATCGCCGCCCCCAGCAGCCCGGCTAAAAACCAGGGGGCAAAGGCACTCAGCATCACCAGCATCACCCCGTCCGCATTGGTGCTTGCCAGGCGGCGCAACTCGGCACGGATGGCCCGGTCTTCAATGTCCGCCAGTCGCGCACCGATGACGGGTTTGCTCAACCTGCCCTGTGGCAACTCGGCCATTAGCGCTGCTGCGGCAGGGTGTTTGCTTTGGGTGAGCAGGGTTTGCAATCGCAAGGGGGTGGCGGTGGTTGATGCACTCATGTTCGATGATTCGTCGGCAGTACCTTGAATTGTCACCGACTCGACCCAGCGCAGGCCTTCTTCCGACGTAAGCGCCAGGTCGGCGATCACCTTGGGTTGGCTGCCTGCCATGGCCCCCAGAAAGACCGCCGGTGCCCAGATGGCCATGATGCACAGGGGGTACAGAATCACGGTGCGTTTGAAGCTGGCTAGTTTTTTGGCAGTCAGACAGAAAATGGCGATGTGCGGAAACATGATCGACGAAAGCGGAATGAACATGTAACTGACGTAGTACCAGAAGCCGATGCGATGGCGGGTAAGCAGGGCACCATCGCTGGTGCGCTGCGCGGCTTCGAGTTGTGCAGCGGTGGCATCAGCGGGCAGGTTGGGGGGCTGATCGAGCGTGCCGGCCATGCTTTGCACGGTGGAACCGATGCCGCCCATGCCCTTGGCGATGATGACAAAAGCGATGGTGCCGAACACGAGGAACATGCAGGTTTGCAGGGTGTTGACCCAGGCGGTGCCGCGCATTCCGCCGAAGAAAACATAACTCATCACCACCAGCGCCACCACCGCCCCGCCGACCGCATAGGGCACCGCACCATCGGACACCCCGGCCAGGGTTTCGCCGCCGCCCATGACGCCGATGATGATGTAGGGCACCAGCATGATCGCCTGCAGCGCGAACACGACCGTGCCGATGTGCCCCATGTCAAAACGATCGCGCAGAAACTGCACCTGGGTGATGTAGCCATGTTTTTTGCCCATGGCCCACAAGCGCGTGCCGATGAGGAAAATTGACGTTGGTATCACCAGCCCGCTGATCGAAGCCATCAGCCCGTACACCCCGATGCCCTGCCGGAACGCCAAGCCCGATGAACCGAGTATGGCGAAGCTGGTCATGTTGCTGCCAAAGAGCGACATCAGAAAGACGAATGTGCCCAGGCTGCGGTTGGCGACGAAAAACTCTTCCTTGCCCTGCGTGCGTTTGCGGAAGGCGAAAATGCCCACATAAAGCACAATCGCCAGATAGAGAAAGACAACCAGGGCTGGAAGCAATGAGCACCTCCGAAAACAGTGGCCAAGTGGTCAAGTGGTCGAGTGGCCAAGTGCAGAAACCCAAGCCGAGTACGAGGCTGGCAAGCCGAGGGCTCGGGTATTCTGCATGGTTAATCCGTGCGTCAGTTAATCGGTTACTCGGCTAAAAGTGCCTTTGACCTTCCCGATTAACCGAGTCACCGACCAACCGATGAACTACCTTTGCCCAGACGCGATCAATCGCGGCGCTAACTGCCGAATACGATTCCGGCACTCGGCCACTCGACCACTCGACCAATTCTTTGAATTTTCACATTTCTTCCAAGTGCCCCGGCCAGGCGAATTTCACGCACAAGGCCATGAACCCGCTGGCACCGAGCGACACCATCATCTGCCACCATAACCCCACCGGGATGAACCCAAACAAGAGCGGCCGGGCGCTGTGCCAGTTCCAAAAATCATTACGCAGCAAGATCACCCCAACAAACCCCAACACCAACAGCAGGCACGCAAGCACTCCGACCCGCTTGTGTTTGATCGTCGCCGGTTGGTCATTGACCGTTGGATCGTTGATCAGCATGGTGATGGCTCGGTTACTCGGTTAATTGGTTAATTGGTTAATTGGTTGAAAAAATAGTCGAGTGCAGAAACCCAAGCCGAGTACGAGGCTGGCAAGCCGAGGGCTCGGGTATCCAGCATGGTTAATCAGTGAGTCAGTTAATCGGTTACTCAGCTAAAAGTGCCTTTGACCTTCCCGATTAACCGACTCACCGACCAACCGATGAACCATTCGGAATACCCAAGTCCTCGTCACTGCGTTCCTCGTCCTTGGCTTGATAAATTCGAAATCCGAAATCCGAAATTCGAAATTCACTTTGCTCCCGGTATCGACCACAAGTGCGTGTGCGTCGCCACGTACAACACCCCATTGGCCCACACCGGCGTCGCATACAACGGTCCTTCAAAATACATTTTATTGAGCACCTTCAATTCCCTGCCCTTGGCCAGTATCGTCATCAATCCGTCTTCATTACCGATATACACCTTGCCGTCAGCCACCAACGGCGAGGCCCAAATATGACTGCCCGTGTCGTGACTCCAAAAAGCCTTGCCCGTGGCCGCATCCAGTGCGTGAACCTTCCCGGCATACTCGGCCACGTACACAATGCCCTCATGCACCGCCACCGTCGAAATCGATCGGCCGATCTCCGTGTTGCGCCAAACCAACCCCGTTTGACTGATATCACCCTCCACCGGCGACGCATTCACATCAATGCACGACAAGGCCCCCACCCCATCGCCATGCTCAGGGTCCTGCCCCACCGCCACGTACACCCGACCTTCGTGAAACACCGGTGTGGCGATGATTTCGCTCGGCCCCTCAAATGAAGCGTAACGATGTGGTGTGCCGTCGGGGCGGACCAAATGCTCCGCCGGGTTGGCTTGAAATCGCCAAATCTCTTTGAGCACATTCAACCCTTCATTGGCCCCTGTACCGGGCACAGGCACCGGGTCAAACGCATACACATACCCGTCGCCGGCCCCGTAAATGATCGCGTCCCTGCCCTGCACCTGACCGAGTGTCGGACTCGACCAACCCGAGTGATATAACCGTTCTGAAATGCCGCTGGCTTCCTCGCCGATGAGCGTGCCGGTGTTTTTATCCAGTACGACCAGGGTCGGGGCCTTGGGCGCAGGGATGTATTTGTGCGACCAATCCTGTCCGTTGCTCGTGGCTGCGTACAACCGATCACCGACGATCAGCACCGAACTGCTGGCGATGTTGTGCGGAAAAACCCCCGTTTCCTCACGCATGTCAAACCGCCAAAGAATGTCCGCATCCGTCGGCCCGACTTCCAGCGCCGGCTTGCCCGGCCCGGCCATGTACTGCCCTTCCTCCACCAACGGCCCATCATTCCCATTGGCCAAACCATGCACATCCAAACACACCACCTCACAACGATTGGTGATCACATACATCCGATCACCCTCAATGTGCGGTGATGAACAAATGCCCAGGTACTCCCAGTCGCTGACCTTGCCCGCACCGAGCTTGGGCACCACCAGTTGCCAGATGAACTTGCCCGTGTCAGCTTCAAAAGCCATGACCACGCCGCGATCGCCCTGATGCTTGGGGTCACGGGGCACTTCGTTGTTGGTGCCGATGTAAACCCGACCGTTGGCGACGGTGAGGTTGCCGTAGGCCTGTGATCCGAGCTTGGCGGTCCACTTGATGTTGCGCTGGGTTTTCGGGTCGATGTCTTCGGTGGTGCCCAAGGGGTCGATGCGGCCAGGTTCAAAATCAATCGGCAACCCGACTGCATCGGGGGCCACCATGTTGCGCTGTGGGGTGCGCCCCCACATGACCCAATCTTCCGCGACCACGGCTGTGGTACACGCCGCCAGCATCGACACCATTACCGTCGAACGAATCGTGCGTTTCATGATGAGTCCTTTACAAACTTGGCAGCATTTTCGACCGGGCAGCCCTGATCCATCGATGATGCAAACTCACTGATTGGACACCACCTGATAATTGTCCAGGTACACACGGAAACGACTTTGCAGGGCAAACCCATAAGCACCCGGGGCGCCCTTGGTGTGTACGACCTTTTGCGGCGCTTCGAGTGTCCAATTTTCGGGTTCGGGTTCACCACGTTTCCAAGCCTTGGCGCGTACCACGCCTGTACCATCTTCATTGCGGTCCACCCGGGCCTTGAGGCGGTACCAAACCTTCGGTTCCACCTTGAACGGCACGGTGACGTTCACCCGATCCTGATTGGACACCACCTGCAACACCTGTGAATTGCCCAGCAGTGCAACGACGTAACGCTGGTTGATGATGCCGACATCCGACATCATCCGCCGGTTGCCGTCGGTCATCACGTCGGCGGTGACAGTGTAATTGTGCATGTCCGGGTGGCCGACGAACAAAAACCCGCGCTGAAAGAAAATGTTGTCAATCGTTTTGGCCAATACCTTATTGGTCGGCGTTTCACCCGCAGGCGTGGCAGGGTCCGCCCGCACTTCAAATCGAAAACGCGCCCCGATCCAACTCAGGGGCGGGTATGCGTACTTGACCGGGTTGCCCTGTGCATCCTTTTCACTGGGGTGCGGCTCGGTCAGTTCATGATTTTCAAAGTCGAGGTTGTAAGGCAGGTTGGGCACCACACGCCCGCGCATCGTGCCGGCCAGTTCGCCCAGCGTGGCACGAAACGCCCCGGCTGAAAAACGCCCGGTGTTTTGCGCGGTGAGCACGCCGGCTTCATCAAACGTTGCGTCCATGGCCGAGCGCACCCGCGCCCCGGGTGGTACGTACGGTTGCCAGGTGACTTGTTTGGGGTCGATTCCGTGAACCGCAGCCATGGGTATTTGATTGCCTAAATCATCGAGTTGGTGATAGCGAAACGTTTGTGTCTGCCCGGCTTTGAGCATGACCTCCGACGGAACGATTTGAAGGGAAGTGGCCAAGTGGCCAAGTGGCCAAGTGGCCGAGTGGGTGGTTGTCGGTTGACGCGATTTCAATTGAACATCCGTTTCTGACGCTGTTGCAACGTGGCCGAAACAATACAGCCGGTCACTGGTGGTGACATACACCCTTCCGCGCCAGGCCACGGGTTGACCCAGGCCGTGACCCTGCAACATCGTTCGACTAATGACCTGGCCTTGTTCGGCGGTGGGTTTGATCACCGCCAGTAAACCATTTTGAAACGGCACATACAACCGCCCGTCGGCAAACAATGGCGAAGCATGCAACTGATTGGGCGCCAGTTTCACCGACCATAATTTGCGACCGGTGGGTACATCGATGGCGTGCAATTCACCGGTCAGGTCGGTGATATACACCGTGTCACCCACCAGCGTCGGTGAACTGGTGGCCACGCGAATCGAATGCCGCCAAACCTCCGCTGAGGTGGGCAAGGTCACCGGCTCACCGGGGGCGGGGGTCGTCGTCGCGCTATTTGCAGGGGCGGGTAGTTCACGGGGCACACGAAACGCCTGCACACGCCCGCTTTCCGACGAGTCGGGGTTTTCGTCGTTGTGCATGGTGATGATGGTTTCCACCGGGGCATCATCCGGGCCGGTGCGATGCAGTACGACCGAGGCATTCACGCCGCCCATCGACACCAAAAATCGCCAGAGGGGTTTGCCGTTGCGGGCGTTGATGGCCACGACATGACCGCAACCCGTGCCGGCGTACAACACGCGCTGACCGTTCCAATACGAAAGAATCGGGGTTGAAAAAGTACTGTCTTTGGGCTGCGTACCCGGCGTGCTGGACCAGACCAGTTCACCCGTGGCAGTATCGAAGGCGTAGTAGCGATTGCGGGCAGGGCCATCGGAACCCCAGTTGCCGGTGATGCCCTGAATGATGACCAGGTCCTCGTCGATGATGGGCGCACCAGTGCGACCATTGGGGAAGGTGAGCCGACCAAACTCTTCCATCATGCTGTGCTGCCAGAGCATTTTGCCATCAGGGGTGAAGGCGGAAAAAAGCCCAGCCGAGGTGAGCCAGTAAATATTGCCGGTGCGCGGGTCCACCGTCGGGGCGCCGATGGCGTAACGGTCGTACACCACGTCGGACAGAAAATCGCTTTCCATGTGCTGCCAGAGCACCTTGCCGGTGTCGGCTTCGATGCACCACAAACCTTCACGCAGGGCTTCCCGTTCGCCGGTGTAGCCCCAAAGGTACAGTCGGTCACCCCGCGGGGTGTGGGCGATGACCGGCGTCCCTCGGCTGGAAATCGGCAGCGACCAGAGCGGCTTTGCTTCGTCAATCGTTTCCGGCAACCCCACTTCAGCCGACACGCCGTTCTGCCCCGGTCCACGCCAGTTAAGCCAGCCATGAACCTGGGCGTGCGCGGCCACTGTCAAACAACCCACCAGCGTCAATACGTGCCATAGACGCATGAGGAAACTCCCTGGTTGATTTCGAATTTCGAGATTTCGGATTTCGAATTGTAAGAAAGGCAGACAATCAACGCTTGCGTGTATTGCCTGACAAATTCGAAATTCGAAATTCACAATTCGAAATTCATTTCACATCCACCACGACCAGTTCGCCCTTGTTGCTGCGCAGGTAGATTTTGCCATGCGACAAGGTGGGCGGTACCCAGCAACGGTCGTTGAGTAATTGGGCTTGCGCCTTGGGCTGAAAGCTTTGTGAACTCACCGGGGCGACTAAAAACAAACCCTGTTCCGAAAGCACCAGCAGTTTACCGTCGGCAGCGATCAATGTGCCGGCACCAAGGCCCTTGTGTTCCCACATGGTTTTACCCGTCGCCAGTTCAACACATTTGAGCACCGCTGAGCGTCCGACCTGACCGTCGAAACCGTACACATAGCCGTCGATGACCACGCACGAGGCGATCTGATTGCGCATTTCCTTGTTACGCCAGATTTCACGCGGCTGAGCACCCGTGATATCCAGCAACACCGCCCCGGTCCCGTAACCGGTGGACAAAAACATCTGACCATCGACCACAATCGGCATCGAAGCGTTGACGTTTTGCGAGTTCGCCCAGCGGAAACGCCAAAGTTCACGACCGTTGGCCGGGTCCTTGGCAACAATCGCATTGGCCTTGAACACCAGCAGCGTGCGTTTGCCCGGCTGACCAGGCGTGTCAATCACCATCGGCGATGAATACCCCGGCTCATCACTGCCCGTGGCCCACACCGTCTGCCCCGTCGCCTTGTCAAAGGCCATGGTCGAGGCACTCGCAGCACCGACATCGACAATCAGCAGGTTGCCTTCCACCGCAGGTGAACCGGAATAACCCCAACGCGCCCGACGCCCCTTAAAATCGTTGACCAGATGCTTGCTCCAAATCACTCTGCCACTGGCGGCATCAAGGCAGAACAAATGACCTTCATGGCTGATCGTATAAACCCGACCATCGTCAACCGTCGGGCTGGCACCCGGGCCGCCTTCGAACATGCGGGCATCCAAGCTGCACTCATAACGGTGCGTCCATATTTCACGTCCCGTGTCAGCATCAAAGCAATACACAATGTCGCGGTCGCTCTGATTGCCCATGGTGTAAGCTCGTTCGCCGACGACCGACACAGCCGACACCCCGATGCCGACGTTTTTACGCCAGGCGATTTTGGGGTTGCTTCCCGACCAGGGCAGCGCCAAGCCGGTTTCGGTGGAAATGCCGTCACGGTTGCTGCCGCGCCAGATCGGCCAATCGTTGGCCAGAACGGATGTGCTGATGATGGTTGTCAATACGAACATAGCCAGCAACGATGCGCGAAGATGCGTGTGCATGGTGACCTCGTATGATGAGTGGTTGAAAGTGACTCGTTAGTTTAGGCGCGATGGGGGTTGATGGTCGATACACTTAGAAAGCCTACCACACCCGGATGTGTGGTTGGAAATCAGGGACCCGTTCGGGAGGTATGTGATCACGATGGCCAAACGTTCCGCAAAATCAACCCGTGACATCGGCAGCAAACCCGCTGTTTCAAAAGCAACCTCGGCGACAACTTCCGCTCAACCGCCCGCGCTGGAACTGCCGGGGATGAAACAAAAGTCACAGGTGATCGACCCGCCGGGGCATCCGTGGTTGACGCACACGCGCACCTTTTCAACGGCGCAACCGGCCTTGGGCACGATTTTTCAGGAATGGTTACTCACCAACGGCACCGGGGCGTATGCCATGGGCAGTGTGCCGGGGGTCAACACCCGTCGCTACCACGGGTTGTTCGTGGCCTCAACCCGTCCGCCGATCGGGCGCATTGTGGTGCTGCATCAAATGCTCGAACAGGTGGTATTGACCTCACTACCCGCCGCCGGGGACAATGGTGTATCAGGCAGTGAACAGGTGTTGGAAACCTCATCGCTGGTATTCAAGGGCGGTGATGGGCAATGGTTGTACGCACCCAACGGCCATCAATTGTTGCGCAGTTTTCAAAAGGGTTTGTGGTGTCGCTGGATTTACACCTGGGGCCAGGTGCGCATCACCCGCGAGCTTTACCTGCACTGGCAGGACCAGGCAGCGACGTTGCGTTACAAGGTCGATAGCCTCGATGGGTCGCCGTTGCCGGGGGCGGTGAAACTGCGGTTGTCGCCGATGATGGGGCTGCGTGATTTTCACGCCTGTCAGCGGCAGGGCCAGGGCGCCGGTTGGCGGAGCGAGGTACGGGCGGATCGTGTCACGCTGCGCCGAGGCGAACTTTCCGCAACACTCACCTGCACCAGCGGCCCGCAAACAGCACGTTGGCAACCCAGCAACGACCTGTACTGGTTTAATGTGTATTACCCCGCTGAGGAAGAGCGCGGACAAGATTGTTTGGAAGATTATTTCGTGCCCGGCTGCTACGAAATCACATTGCCCCCGGAAGTACCAAACGGTTCATCCAATGAGGTCATGTTTACCGTAGCCTTGGGGGACAGGCCCGCGGACCCTCAGGGTTGGACGATTGATGAACGCAGGGATCGATTGGAACCGTTGGCGACACGGTTGGCCCCGGTGCCGCCGGAGGTGACGCCCCCGGAGACGGAAGCAGCCCTGCGTGACCCGATGCTGCCGCGCATTTTGGCCATGGCCGGTGACGATTTTGTGGTGGGTCGCGTGCATGGGGGGCAAACCTACACCACCATCATGGCCGGTTACCCCTGGTTTGCCGACTGGGGCCGTGACACGTTCATCGCCCTGTCAGGGTTGCTGCTATCCACGCAACGCTTTGACGAAGCGCGTGCTTGTTTGAAGTTGTATGCCGGGGCGGTGAAAGATGGGCTGGTGCCCAATCGTTTTGACGATTACGACGACCAGGCTGCCCACTACAACACGGTGGACAGCAGTTTGTGGTTCATGAAGGCCGGTCTGGACTACCTGCAAGCCTCGGGCGACCGGGACAGTTGGCATGAATGGTTGGCGCCGGTGTGCATGCAAATCATGGATGCCTACATTCGCGGCACGCACCACAGCATCCGCGTCGGCGGCGATGGCCTGGTCACCGCAGGCAACCCGACCACGCAATTGACCTGGATGGACGCAGCCACCGGTGGCGTGGTGTTCACCCCTCGGCCGGGCAAATGCGTCGAAATCAACGCCCTATGGTTTCACGCCCTGATCAGTCTGGCGGAAATGATTCGTCACTCGCCGGAGATTGACGACCGCGTGGCCAACCACTACCTCAAACTGGCGGATCGCATCAAACGTTCGTTCCTCAAGGTGTTCTGGGACGATGAGCTGGGGTGTCTGCGGGATCATGTGTGGGTGGATGAAGGCGGCAGGGATTGGCCGGACCGCGCGATTCGACCCAATCAGATTTTTGCCGTGTGTTTACCGACGACGCCCCTGCCGCGCACCAAGCAGTTGCAGGTGCTGGATCGGGTGCGGTCGAATTTGCTCACACCGATGGGCCTGCGCACGCTGCCGGAGAACGATGCGAATTATCATGCGCGTTACAGCGGACCACAATTTGAACGCGACAAGGCTTACCATCAGGGCACCATCTGGCCGTGGCTGATCGGCCCGTATTGCGAAGCGATTTTGCGTACCGGTGATTTTTCCAGCGATGCACGACGACAGGTGCTCCGCGCCATCACCCCCCTGCTGGACGATTTATTGGGCGAAGGCTGGGGCCAGTTGCACGAAATTCACGAAGCACAACCGAATCACCAGGGACAACATCGCGGTGTGGGTTGCCCGGCCCAGGCCTGGTCGGTGGGTGAATTGCTGCGCATCATGCAACTGGTACAAGCGCAGTAGAAGGGGTCGAGTGTCTGTTGATTTCGAATTTCCAATTTCGGATTTCGAAATGAAAATCAAGCCAAGGACGAGTCGTCAGCGACGAGGACTTGGGTATTGATGGGGTTCATCGGTGAGTCGGTTGATCGGTTACTCGGCTAGAACTGCCTTTGTTCTTACCGATTAACCGACTCACCACTCCGATCAGACGCGATAAATCGCGGCACTAACACAAACGACGCCGAGGGCTTCAGCCCCGGATCGTCTTCCTTGGATCACCAATCAAATCATCCGGCCCTGCCCCCGGTGGGCACGGCGTCAATCATACCGCTTGAGTGCCACCGGCAGCTTGCCTGCCAGTGCCCCGCGACTGACATTTTCCGCCTCAACCACCTCCTCCGTTTGTCCGATCTTTTATAATGAACCCATGACTCCGTCCGCTTTCAAAACCACGACCTCACCACGCACGGTATCACTGTCGCGCCTCTTTGCCGACCACTCCCGCCAGTGGCGTGATTTCACCTACATTTACCCGGTCATCAGTCGCCGCTCGCGGGGCCTGTCCCTCGGCGTCAATGTCAACGTCAACCATCAATGCACCTTCGATTGCGTGTACTGCTCCGTCGATACCGATACCCCGCCGGCTGAAAACAAGGTCGATCTGAATCGCCTGCAAAGCGAACTATCGCAACTGATCGAACAGGTGCAAAGCGGCGCGTTCTGGGACGATCCGTCATTTCGTGACACGCCTGAAAAATATCGTCGCTTGAACGACATCGCCTTCTCCGGCGACGGTGAACCCACGCTTTACCCACAGTTGGACCAGGCTGTTGAACGCATTGCCCAGGTGAAAAAAGCATATCAACTCGATGATGTGAAAATCGTGCTGGTCACCAATGCCACGGGGTTGGGTCGTCTGCCTGCCCAACGTGCCCTTGCCACCCTCGACCGTGAACAGGGCGAAGTCTGGGCCAAGCTCGATGCGGGCACCCAGGCCTATTACCAACAGATCAATCGCTCCGCCATCGACTTCAAACACGTTCTGCGCAATATTCTCAAATGCGGCCAGCAACGCCCCATCGTGATTCAAACCATGTTTCTCCGTTGGCAGGACACGATGGTTCCCCGTGAGGAATTGGAAGCCTACACCCATCGTCTGGCCGACCTGCTCTTACGCGGCTGCATGATCGATCGTGTCCAGCTTTACACCGTCGCCCGCCACACCCGTGAAACCGCTGCCAAACCCATCGGCAACGCCCAGCTTGACCGCCTGGCGGACCTGGTCCGCAAACATCTGCCCATGTTGAACGTCGAAGTGTTTTACAAAAATGGATGAGCGGGTCCGTATCGGTTAGCGCCGCGATTGATCGCGTCATGAGAAGTGGTCGAGTGGCCAAGTGGTCGAGTGAGGGAACCAAGCCGGGAACGAACCACGAGCACAGCAAGTGGTGAGGGCCCGGGTATTTGCAGAAATGGCCCAGTGGTCAAGTACGGTAGTCAGCGCCGCGATTGATCGCCGGGTTCCACTGGCAACTTGTCTGCCAGTGCATTGAACGAACAATTTTTATGACAACAAAAGCAACATGCTGATCGATCGACAAGGGCAGTGGCATTTCTGGCCGATTAACCGATTTACCAGTTAACCGAACAACCACTCAGATTACCCAAGCCCTCGGCCTATCGGCCTCGTTCTTGGCTTGGTAAATTCGATATTCGAAATTCATGCCACTTGACCACTCGGCCACTTCTGATCTTCGTGGCCCATTCTATTTCCACCATTTTTTCGTTATCATGAATATTTCATGAACCGTCTGCAACCGGCGAACCAAGCCGAACCCGCAGGCGTATGATCGTCGGAGGCGGTGAATCCCTACCCCTTGCGACTCGTATCCCATGATTGACTCCTCAGCCTGCGCTTGAGCCTTTTGCCCCCATGAACCCGATTTCCTCCAAAATCAAACCGACGACGCTCAGTTCAGCCGATGCCGCTGCACTGGATGCATTCCTGCAAGCTTCCGTCGCATCGCCCCACCCCATTGACCCCTCCGCCTCCGACGCATCCGCCAATGCCGACCCCCGCACCGCCCAGCTTCACCTGATTCTCCAGCTCCTCAACGAACACCCTGTTCAAGCCCCATCCGACGATTTAACCAATCGGGTGTTGCTCAAGGTGCAGCAGGAGGAACAGCGTCGTCAACTGGCGATGCAGATTCAAGCCTTGTCCGCCCCGGCTGTGGCGTTTCGCTGGCGGGAAATGTTTGCCGTGGCTGCGGTATTGCTCATGGGGTTATCGGTGCTTTGGCCGACCCTGGCCGCCAGCCGTGAAGAAGCGCGTCGCCTGGCGTGTCAGAGCAACCTGGGGGTCACCGGCATGGCCATGGCCCGCTATGCAGCCGACCATCAGGGCTTCATGCCCCGCACCGCAACCATGCCCTCGGCCAGTTGGGCGTCCGTCGGCCTGGGTTCAGGCGGTTCGTTTGCCAACCACGCCTCACAACGTCCGCAAATTTCCAACCCGGCGCACCTGTTCCTGCTCGCCCGTCAGGGTTACATCACACCTCAAACCATGGCCTGCCCCGACAACCCCGCCGCGCCCAAATCCTTCGCCCACGACATGATGGATTGGCCCAACGCCCCCGCCGTCTCTTTCAGTTATCAAAACCAGCTCACCGCCAAGCCGTTGCGCTTGGATCGTTCCCCCGACATGGCCGTCCTCGCTGACAAAAACCCCTTGTTCGTCGCCACGCAGCACGACCCGCGTCAGGTGATTTTCCGTGCTGATCTGCAACCCTCCGCCGCCAGCCCGTTTCATCGTGAACGGGGCCAGAACATTCTTTTTGCCTCCGGTGCCAGTCTTTGGAACCCTCAGCCGACGACCCGCACGGGTGACAACATCTGGACCGCCCAGGGCGTACGCAACTACATCGGCACCGAATCCCCCGCCCACGAAGATGATTCCTTTCTCGTGCCCTGATCACTCTTTCTTCAACATCAACGCACGCCCGCGCCTGAACTTCATGTCCGCATGAAGATCAGGATGGATTTACCAACAACAATTGACGCCGAGGGCTTTAGCCCCGGATCCAACCAAAACCATCCGGCCCTGAAGGGCACGGCGTCAAAATCACATCAGCGGCTTTGATTCATCCCGCCATCGTCACTAAGCCCCCGACATGAACCTGGGTCTGAATGATGCAACGCAATAAAAAAAGCCCGCAGCGCTTGGCTGCGGGCTGAGGTCACCTTGATATTCACTCACTTGGCCACTTGACCACTTGGCCACTTGACCACTTCTTTCAGCGACGATCCTGTGTGCCGCTGATGCCGTAGGTGCGGTTGGTGGTGCCCAGGCCGCGACCGATGTTGTAACGGGCCGGGTCTTCCCGCAGACCGGGGAACAAGAGGTCCTCTTCCTGTTCGGGAATGATGATCGAGGGTCGCAGCAGGATGAGCAGAATCTGTTCGTCCTTGACCGTCGAGCTATTGGTAAAGAAGCGATTGACGATCGGTATCTTGGAAAGAATCGGCACGCCGGCTTCGATCTCGGCATCACCCACCAGGCGCTGGCCACCGAGCAGAAGCGTACCACGGTCGGGTACGACCACGGAGGTTTTCACTTCGGTGATGCGGGCTTCGGGCAGTTCGATGACGCCTTCGATTTCCACTTCACGCTGGAAGTCACCAGTGCCGATGGTCACCACCGCCAGCAGGGGGAAGGTACGGAACGGACGGATCAGTTCCGCCAGTTTGGGATACACGTTCATGGTCACATAGCGACGATCCGGCGATGCCGCACCTTCGACTTCCAGAAACACACCTTCGACCGCCTGCTCGACCTCGGCATCAAACCCGGCGGCACCGGACACGGGCGACAGATCGCTGATGAATGCCACCGAACGATAAATGTTGATCTGAGCGTTGCGACCGTTGAGGAAAGTCACGCGCGGGGCGTTGAGGGTGGTCACGTTACGACGCGCCTGGGTGGCTCGCAAAAGTACATCCAACTGCAAATCGTCCAGGTAGCTGAAGCCCATCGACAAGCCACGGGTGAACGTGGCGGCTCCCACCTGACCGAAGCTGTTGGGCACGGGCGTGGCCTGACGGTCGGCGATGCTGGCGGTGCCACGGGTGTCCACCGTGATCGGTCCCCAATCACCCGGCGGGTCGTAGGCGATCTGCATGCCCAGGCCGAACTCGTCCAGGAAGTTCTGCGTCACCGCCAGGAAGCGTGATTCGACGGTGATCTGCAGGCCGTAGCCGCGACGGAGTTTATCCAGCAGGGTTTTGAGTTGTTTGTGGTTTCGACTGCTGGTACGGGCGATGAGTTTGCTGTTGTCGTCGATGCGCAGGGTGCCCGGGCCGTTGTTGAGCCACCAGTCGGCGGGGCGACCCACGTTTTCGACAATGAGTTGGGTCAGCGCCGTGGCCAGTTCCAGGCGACGTTCACGAATTTCCTCAGCGGTGAGAGTCTCACCGATGGAATCCACGTCAATTTCCAGGCCGGTATCGCCACCCAGATCGCCACCGATGCCGGTGTAATCCAGCACGCGGTTGTCGGGCACGATGTGCATCAGGTCGGCGATGTCGTAGATTTCCAACGGGTCACGATCGACCTGCAAGGCACGCTGGGCGGTGATGACCACCACGCCGTTGTCCACGTTGTAAATCACCGGGTTGGTGTCATCAATGGTGACCTGTTCCAGCACACGGGTCAGAATGGTTTCCGCACTGACGCCGACCAGTTGCAACGTCACCGGACGGTCCTGATCGACGCCGGCCTGCTGCAACGCGGTCCAGTTGGGGAAAATGTTCAACCCGGTGACCGTACGCAGGTAGTCAATCACCGAACTCAGACGGTTGTTGTCGAATTCCACCCGGTCCAGTTTGCGTTCATTCAATATTCGGCTGACTTCGCGGTCGGCTTCGGTGTCGTACGACATGTCATCAATGCTGCGCAACCGGCGGTAGGTCAGCTCCGGCCAATCGGCGGGGTAGGTGAGTAATTCGGTGTAGGGAATCGTCGCTTCCATGTTCTCGGCCTGGTGCTTGGCAATGGCACGGGCACGGCGACGTTCATCCTCACGCACGGATACGTACAGGCTGGTGTCCTCAATCATTTCCTTCATGGCCTGGGCGGCCACGTGATTGGGGTCCAAAAAGAGCGCCTGATTCAGGGCTTCCAAGGCCTTGTCATATTTCTGTTCACGACGCAACTCGGCGGCACGACGAAGCAGGCGTTGAATTTCCTCTTCCTGTTCACGCAGCACACGGCGACGTGATTCTTCCTGTTCCGTGGCCCGCTGACGGGAAACCAGATCGCGCTGTTGTGATTCGTACACCGTCTGCGCCCGGGCGATTTTGCTTGCCTGATCGGTGGCGGTCTTGCGCAGTCGGTCGTAGGTCATGGCAGGCAGAATGTTCTGCTGACGATCAATGGTCAATTTGGCGGTTTGCACGGCCTCGGCAGCGGCGGCGAAGTTGTTGTCCTTGAGCAGTTGATCCGCACGGTTCATCGCGGCGTTGAACTCAGCCACGGTGGCGTCGGCCACGAGTTGCTGTGAGGCAACTTGCGTGTCCAGCAGGGTACGGGGCGATTCAGCGGCTTTGAGCGCGGCCTGGGCATTTTGTGAGGCAGCGAGCAGGTCCTTGTTGCCGGCATCGACCGACAAGCCATCTTCGTAAGCACGGATGGCCACGCGCAGATTGCCCTGAGCCTCGGCAGCGCGACCCTCAGCCAATTTTTGTTGAACGAACAGGGTTTTAGCTTGAGCCAAAAGGTCCGGGTCAGCCTTGGGGGCTTCGACGGGTTTGACAGGGGCAGGGGCGGGGGCAGCGGCCACGGGTTTGACTTCAACGACCTTGGGTTGTTCAACCGGCTTGGCGGGTTCCGCTGGTTTGGCGGGTGCGGCAGCGACGGGGGCGGCAGCAGCCGGGGCCGGGGCAGGTTTGACTTCGACGGGTTTGGGGGCTTCGACGGTCGGGGCGGCGGGCTTGGGTGCCTCGGCCAGTTTCACCGGTTCCGCGGGCTTGGCTGCGGGAGCCGGGCCGGTCGGAATGGGCGTGGGGGCGGGCTTGACTTCCACCATGGGCGCGACCACGGGGGCTTTTTCGGTCACCACGGGTTGCGGAGCGGGGGCAGCGGGAGCAGCAGGCTTGGGCGCTTCGGCGACTTTGGCAGGTTCAGCAGGTTTGACAGCCGGGGCGGGGGCAGCGGGTTTGACCGGGGCCGGGGCCGGGGTGGCCACGGGGGTCATCGGTGCCGCAGCCGGGGCAGCGGGGGTTGTCGCTGCGGGTTTGGCGGCAGCAGCAGCGGTCGTTGTCGGAGCAGGGGCTGCGGGTTTGGTTGCCGAGGCAGCAGGGGCTGCGGGAGCGACGGGAGTCACAGGTTTGGGGGCTTCAACGACCGGGGCGACATACACCGGCTTTTCAACCACGACGGGCGTCATCGGTGCGGGGGCGGGGGCAGCGGCGACAGGTTTGACAGGTTCGCCGGCCTTGGCCACGGGGGCAGGTGCAGGGGTCGCAGCAGGTTTGGCAGGTGCGGCGGCGACGGGTGCAGCAGGGGCAGGGGTCGCAGGTTTGGCGGCTACCGCAGGTTTCGCAGGTTCAGCAGGTTTGACTTCAGCGGCTTTGGGGGCTGCAGGTGCTGCGGCCACGGCGGTGGCAGGTTTACGGGAAGCGATCAATGCCAGGGCGCGATCAATGCGCTCATTATCAAACCAACCCAAATCGAGGCCGCCGGCTTTCACGGCTTTGAGTTTCTTTTCCGCATCATCGAGTTTGCCGGCCTGGATGTCCGCCAGGGCGCTGTCGATGCTCTGACGCGCTGCGGTTTCACCGGCGGCCATGGCACGACGCACTTCGGCCAGTCGGGCCGTGGCCAGGTCTTTCTGGGCGGCGGTGGCCTGCGGGTGACGACCGACTTCCTCGTACATCGTCAGGGCCTGGGGCAACTTGCCTTCGGTCTGCGCCGAGGCTGCCTGTTTGAGCAGGTCCTCGGGTGAAGCCTTCTGGTGCAGCTTGCGGTCGATGTCCTGCAGGGTTTCAAACAGGGAGACGCGATCGTCTTTGCTCAGCTGCATCGGATCGACCCGACGCAACGTCTGCAAAGCAGCAGCGTGGTCGCCCTGCTCATACTTTTGCATGCCCTGCTTGTAAAGGTCCTGAGCGGTCGGGTCAGCGGCCAGTGAAAACCATGACCCGATGCCGATCAGAAGTCCAGCGAAGATCACCATTCCGAGGAGGGGACGATGACGGAACAAAGCAGGCCTCCTTTGCGACGGCTGCCGAGTCAGATGCTACGGCAATGCCAGTGCTTGCGACCGGGCAAACTTTTTGCCACACGACACACCAAAGCCCAACCTGAACTTACGAAAGTGTCAGCAATCTAACCATTGACTCAACGACCTGCAAGTCACCAGCGCGCGAAGTTGGGAAACTTTTTATCAAGGACGATGTTGAGCAGGCGACTTGGAACTTGTGGAAAACAGTTCACGGGTGGTTTGTTCGACCTTGCGCCAAACGTTGTCCGCCCGTGCCAATGCTTCATCACGTCCCCCAGCCGAGTACGACTTGCCCGCCAGGCGCCAGGCACGGAAAAAAGCTTCATCGTGTTCGAGCAGCACCTGATACAAGGCACGACTGCGATCCGCCTCTTCCAATTTCGGGGCTGGCAGCGGAAGTGCCAACCCATTACGCACCCGTGCCATTTTGCGCGGCGGCAGCGGCGACCAGGCCAATGGTTCAAGCTCACCAGGCGTCACTTGCAAACCATGAAGCAGGATGCTCGCCAATATCACCCCACCCAGATCGTTGGGGCGAACGCCATCGAAGGTCAGCGGTTCGCCTTCGGTCTGACTGGCCGCCTCGAACACCAGTTGACTGTGCGCGGTCAGGTCGATGTAGGCCACCTGCGTATCGCGTGCCACCTGCAAAATGGCTTGCGATACGGTTTGTAATTGCGGGTTGACGGTTTGACTGTCCACCCGAAACGCCACGCCCGGCTGCGTCGCGCTGGGGCCTAGCAACACCACACGACGAACACCTTGCGTTGATTTGATTCGTTGCACCAGTTCACTCAATGACTTGATGAAGTTGGCTTGAAAGGTTGCAGGGTCGCTGGTGACTTGCGTCAATAAATCATTCAAACCCAGGGCGATGAACACGACCTGTGGTTTGCTGATTTGCAGCAGGTCATCGATCCATGTCAACGCGGTGAGCGTGGTGGCATCGTCGAATCCGCCGTTGTAAAAACGCAGTTTGTCATCGGGTCGCAGCGACAACATCGCAGCGGCCAAGGCACGGGGGTAGGTGAAGGTTTGCGTCACCTGATCGCCGACGAAAAGGATGCGGTCGCCGGGTTGAAACAGTTCACGATGATGCAGCCCGCGGGTTTGCGTTGTCGTGGTTGGTTCGATTGGCTCGGCTCGAACGGGCGTTGTCACAAAAAGTGACAGCACAACCCATGCGAAAAAGAAGGTGCTGACAAATGGATGGGGACCTGATCGTGAAAAGGTTGTCATGGGTGTGGTCTCCGATGACGCATACATTAACCCATCAAAGCCGCTGGGGGTATCGGCGACACATGGTGATCGTTTATCGGTTGGATTCAAGTGACTCAGGCACACACGTTTTTTGACGCCGTGCCCTTGTGGGCCGGATATTTTGGTATGCAATCCGGGGCTGAAGCCCTCGGCGTCAGAGTGGTTAATTGGATGGATATGGTAGTTGTCTTTTCTGACCGATTAACCGATTTCCCAGTTAACCGATCAACCACCCTGATGACCCAAGCCCTCGGTCGCCGCGGCGACCTCGTTCTTGGCTTGGCAAAACCTTTCACCCCACCGACCGATACGCCTGCATCACTTCGTCACGCCCCATCCTGCGCGGATTAAATTGCAACGTCCACTGTTCCAAGGCCTGCTCGGTCAGCGCAGGCAAATCACTTTCTTTCACCCCCACTACTTGCAACGACCGTGGTTGACCTGTCAATGTCAGCATTTCTTCCACCCACTGCGCCAACCCAGCCGCATCGTGCCCCGGCCAAAGTTCACCATACCCCGCAGCCGTCGTTGCATCACCGGCATTGAATCGAATCACCGCAGGCAGCATCAACCCCACCGCCCGGCCGTGCGTCACATCAAACAACGCCGACAATGGGTTGGCCAGCGCATGCGCCGCACCGAGCATCGCATGTTCAATCGCCAGCCCGGCCAGACATGAACCCATCAACATGTCATGCCGAGCTGCCAAATCATCGGGGTGTACCAACACCCTGGGCAAAGCGCGTTGAATCAACCCAAAGGCCCGCTGCGACAGTGCCAGTGAAAAATCGTGTCGTGCGGTACACACCGCTGTTTCCACGGCGTGGGTCAGTGCATCCAGCCCGGCCAGTGCCGAGGTTGTGGGCGGACAGGTGAGTGTCAATTCCGCGTCCAATATCGCTGCCTTGGGGCACAACCCCGGCAAACCGCACGCCATTTTGCGCTTGCTCGCATCTTCACGCACCAGGGCATAACTTTGCACTTCACTGCCCGTACCAGCCGTGGTCGGTATCGCCACGATCGAGGGTAAACGCAATGACGCATCGGTCGCACGCATCCAACCACGATGCACCGACATCGTGCCACCAACGATCGACAACAACGTCGCCCCCTTGGCGGTGTCGATCACACTGCCCCCGCCCAGTGCGATCACCACCGGCTGTTCATCATCATGAACATTCAACCAGGGTTTAATGATTTGCGCCGCTGCCTGCACATCACCGTCGGTCGGGTTTTCACGTGTGTCGGTGAACCGATGAACCTGCACCCCCGCCTCTTGCAACAACGCTTCGACCCGCTGCACATGCCCAGCCTGCAAAAGCGCCGTATCACTCACCAGCACCGCTGACCTTGCCCCCAATGTTTGCACCACCCCCGGCAAACGCGCCACCTCCCCCGGCCCATGCACCAGTTGCGTGGTCACTTGAAAATCACTGTTCCGCCCCGGTCGTGGTTGTGGTGGGTGCATCATGAAGTCAACTCGGTATGACGCCGTGCCCTTCAGGGCCGGATGATTGCGTAGGTTTGTAGCACCGAAAACACCGCTTTTCACCGACACAGCGTAAACCCAAAAGAAGGGATTGACCACGATGACACGAAGAAGAACAGAAGGGATAATGGATAAAGGATAATGGATGATGTACAAACCAAGAGGCAGTGAACGTCAATCATCTCTGTACATTATCCATCATCCTTTATCCATCAATACATCTACTGCACCTGAATCGCCCGTCGTCGATACAAAAACTCAAACAAATTTCCCTCATGCGGCTGGTCCCACGTCACCTTTGAGGTCGGTATCGCCCCGAGGTTCAACCTTTCAATATGCGCATGCGCTAAAAACCGCGCCCGCCAAACCGGGTCATCGGTGAGCACCGTGCCCACCAGCGTCGGCTTCAACTCACGGGCAATCAATTCCATCGGCTGCTCCACCACCGCGGCAAACGGAAACAAAAACTCACGATTCGCAAGCGGGTGGTCCGCCCTCTGGCAATACACAATCGTCGGTTGCAGGTACGTCGCCCCGTCACACACCAGTCGCCGAGCGGTCGTGCGGTATTTCGCCGACACATCGACGGCTCCCGGTTCCTGCAAAGCATGATCGATGGTTTCATCAATGCTCTGCGCAAATTTCGGGTTGGCAAACCCCGCCAATTTCGCCTGCGCATCGTCCACGGGTAACGGTGTGACACTTGCCAATTTTTCCGCCACCGAGTCCGCCAATTCACGTCCGTGAGCCGGGGTCAAAATCGTGGAAGCGTTGATGCACGATCGTCCGCCGTTGTCCGCCACCGAGGCTGCGATCATGTCCACAAAATCGCGCCACCGTTCCGCCGCATCAGGCCCCAGTATCACCTTGCTGTACCCCGGCCCATGCAACTGTATCCGTGCATCACTCGCATACTGAGCCGTGGTGCTGACATCGCCAAACAGCAGGCTGCGCCCTGATTGCTGCAATATTGCTGCGGCGCCTTCGTGATCCGTCGGGTAAAACGAAAAACCCTCAGCCGGGCAACCCGCTGCGATGAAAGCCTGCATCAAGCGCCAAGGGGTCCAGGGTTCTTCACGCCCGGGTTTAATCGCCACCGGCATGCGCAACGCCACCGCCGGCAACCAGAGCGAATTCACCCCCGGCGAATTACTGGGCAATACCACCCCCAACACCTCCGTCATCGCAAAATAACTCACCGGCAGATCGTGTTGTCGCCCCATTCCTGTATCCAATACTTCAGGGGGCAGGTTGCGTGTCAACCCTTTCATCACCGTGGGCATCTGCGTCAGTGCTTCATGCAACTTGGCCATGTTCCGCCGAACCAACGCATACGGCAAACCCGTCGTGGCGGACAATGATTGCACATACATTTCGGGATTTTGCATCACCCCACCACTCACAGGCAGTTCAGCCGACATGAACAACTCACCCGCCCGCTGACAGACCTGCACCATTTGATTGGTGCTTTGTTGCAACATCACTTGCCGGGCAGCCGCAGCCTTGGCCAGGTCGCGTTTGATTATGCCCGCATTGGCAAGGCTCACCTTCGCCACCGTTTCCCCGGTGCGAAAGTGTTTGAGTTCCGCCAAGTCGAGCGACTCGTACACTCGACCCTGACGCAGTACGGGTATTTGCATGGGTGTGGTCATCATGGTGGGTTATACGTGCCCGGCAATATTGACGCCGTGCCCTTCAGGGCCGGATGATGGGGCTGGTGGCCACTTCCGACAGACGCGATAAATCGCGGCGCTAACAAAATTCGAAATTCGAAATCTTTGCGCCACTTGACCACTTCATTTCTGTGCAATGATATCCATGCTCGTGACGTAATCCGCCAATTGCGCGCCCCTCGGCAAAGCCTCCGCCACGCGACCGTACAACGGGTCCTTGAAATTCGCCAAGGTTTGAATGTATTGCGGTTTGGGGGTCAGTTTCACATTCACCAATCCCGCATCGCTGATCGCCTGCTCATATTCCTTCACCAGCACCGCCCCGGCGATGCAGCCGATCTGTGCCTCCACCATTTGCTTCACCGCCCCCGGCAATGGCTGCAAAAGCGCCAGGTCGGACACCACGGCATATCCGCCGGGCTTGAGCACCCGGGCAATTTCGCGCCACACCTGTGCCTTGTCGGGTGACAGATTGATCACGCAATTGGAAATCACCACATCAACGCTCGCATCAGCCACGGGCAGATGTTCGATTTCACCCAATCGAAACTCAACGTTATCAAGCCCGGTGTGTTGGCGATACGTGGCAAGGTTATTGCGAGCCTTGCTCAGCATGGCCGGGGTCATGTCCACCCCGATCACCCGACCGTCAGCCTTCACCTTCGGCCCAGCCAGAAAGCAATCAAACCCCCCGCCGCTGCCCAAATCCAACACCACCTGCCCCGGCTTGAGGTTGGCAATCGCGGTCGGATTACCACACGACAAACCCATGTTGGCACCCTCGGGCAACCCACGAATTTCATCTGCTGAGTAACCGATATGCGTAGCCAGTTCGTCGGCAGTGATCGTCGCACTGCTGGTCCCGCAACAACCCCCCGCCACCGCCGACGCAAGCGACCCCGTCTCCGCAATGCGCCCGTAACCCTCACGCACCGTTTCCCGGATATCACCCGCATTCCCTTTTTTCGAAACGCCAAGTTTCACCGGCTGATTGGAATCACAGCAACCCATGTTTATGCTCCTTAAAGTTGATGGCGTGTCAATTTCATTCGTGCCTGTTTTTCCAATCCCTAGCCCCTGACGCCGAGTTCCCTGCTTAACCACTCCGGCAACCCCGCCACGAAATTACGAATTTCATCCCGCACCCGCCGATAGTGACCCAGCGCCTCCGCCTCATCCTGCACAGCTTCCGCCAACCTCGGCGGATCATCAAACCCAACATGTATCACCCGACAGTTCTCACCCAACCACGTCGGACAGGTTTCGTGCGCGTGCCCGCATACGGTGATCACCACATCCAACTTCACCTCACGCAGCGCTTCAACGGTTTTGGAAAATTGACCAGTGATATCGACGCCTGTCTCGGCCATGACCTTCACCGCCCATGGGTTCAACCCTGCCGCACGAATGCCCGCTGAGTAAGGTTCGAGCGTGACCGGATGCAACACCCTGGCCCAGCCCTCCGCCATCTGACTGCGACACGAGTTGCCGGTGCATAAAAACAGCACCTTGGTTTTCACCGGTAACATGCGCAGACCTCCTCCAGCGTCAACCGGCGCAGTTGTTTGAGCCGCTGCTGATCTTGAATGGGGGCATCGTTCTCCGCCAGATGAGCCAGACACCAGCGCAAAGCCTGTCGAACCCTCGGCGAAGCCTGCCGATCCGCCAATTGGAAATAGTGCCATCGTCCCTCTTTGCGTCGCGTCACCAGCCCCGCCTGATGCAGCAACTCCATATGCCTGGACACCGTTGAAGGGGCCAATTGCAATAGGGCGATGAGTTGACACAGACACAACTCGCCCTGCTGCAGCGCAGCCAGCGCCCGCAGTCGATTTTCATCCGACAATGCCGCCGCGATGTTGGCCAGTTCCTTCATGATCATTCTCAATTCGTTATTTGGCGAATTATAGAAGTGATAGGGGCTGAGTCAACTCGTTCGCAAAAACATACTCATGCGAAGTTCTGCTTGGAAACGTGGGCAGCCGAAACATTCATTTTGCCTGCGAATCAAGCACCTGCAAGAGCGCCCGACAAAAGTCGGGCAGGTCATCGGGGCGCCGGCTGCTCACACGCTTGTTGTCAACCACCACCGGCTGATCGTGCCAGATCGCCCCGGCATTGACCAAATCATCTTTAATCCCCGGCGTGCTGGTGTAGTTGACGCCACGCACAATCCCGGCGGAAATTTCAATCCAAGGTCCATGACAAATCGACGCCACCAGTTTATTCGCAGCACTGATGTCACGCACCAAACGCAACACATGCACATCACGTCGCAACTTGTCGGGCATCCATCCGCCGGGTACGACCACACCGGTGAAGGAAGCAGCTTCGAGCGTCGCAACGTCAGCCTGGCTTTTTTGCGGGTAGCCATGTTTGCCGTGGTAGGTCGCCCCCGCCTGCTGCCCGGCCACCACGACCTGATACCCGGCTTCGAGCAGCCGATATTTGGGCACCTGCAATTCGAGGTCTTCGTAATCGTCACCGACGAAAATCAAAATCGAACGGTTGGGTTGCTGCGTCATGGGGGCTGGTCCTTATGGATGAAAATCATGGTGGCAATCATCGCACGGATTTGCCAGTTGCTCCGTGGAACTGATAATAGCCCGCTTCAAGGAGCCAACGATGAACAAATCACATGATGCGCTTTTCAAATCACTGGATCATTTCGCCATTGAACTGCCCAGTTGGGGTTTTGCGGACACCGGCACACGTTTTGGCAAATTTTTTCAGGCGGCAGCAGCCGGCACGGTGGAAGAAAAATTTCACGATGCGGGACTGGTCAACCGGCTCACGGGTGCCTGTCCGACGGTGGCGGTGCATGTGTTGTGGGATTTCAAGGAAGGAGAAAACCCCCAAGCCGTAGCCAAACTGGCGCGCAAGCATGGCGTGGCCATCGGTTCAATCAACCCCAACGTGTTTCAGGATCAGGTGTACAAACTCGGCTCGTTTTGTTCACCCTGCAAAGAAGCCCGCACGCAAGCGATTGCCCATAGCATCGATTGTGTGAAGTTAGGGGCGGTTACGGGGTCGAAAGTGATGTCGATGTGGTTGGCCGACGGCACCAACTACCCCGGACAGGACAACCTGCTGGCCCGCAAGCATCGTTTGGAGGAGGGGCTGGAAAAAGTGGTCGGGGCGATGCGCAAGCAGTGGCGGGGAGCGAAAATGTTGTTGGAATACAAGCCGTTTGAACCGGGGTTTTATCACACGGACATTGCGGACTGGGGCATGGCGGCGACGTTCTGCAGGGCTTTGAATCGCAACGGCAAAAAGGATTGTCAGGTGCTGGTGGACACCGGGCATCATCTGCTGGGGACCAACATCGAACACATCGTGGCATTTTTGTTGGATGAGGGTTTATTGGGCGGGTTTCATTTCAATGATCGAAAATACGCGGATGATGACCTGACGCTGGGGTCGATCGATCCCTATGCGGTGTTCCGCATTTTCAATCAGATTGCGCAATATGAATTTGATACCGGAAAACGTACAAGCATCGAGTACATGGTCGATCAGTCGCACAACCTCAAACCCAAGCTCGAAGCAATGGTGCAGACGGTGATGACCGCGCAGATGCTTTTCACCAAGGCCCAGTTGGTCGATCGCAAAGCCCTCGCGGTGGCGCAGGCAAAGGGTGACATCGTTGCGGCAGAAATGACGTTGCGCAAGGCCTACGAAACCGATGTGTCACCGATGCTGACAAGTTGGCGCAGGCAAAAGGATTTGCCCACTGACCCGCTGACGGAATTGCGGCGTAGCAACATCATTGAAAAACTGGGAAAAGAGCGCACTGCCGCCCGCGCCGCACGAGGCGTGACGCAAGGTTCGTCGTACGCATAAAGATCATTCACACAGAGGCAATTCACCACAGAGACACCAAGAGAAGGGGCTGGGTGCTTGGTGCTGGGCAGAATCGATAGCGAAGTTTGATTTACCAAGCCCCTAGTGTTTCATTGCATCTCGATTGATGGATATAGTTTTTTGAGCTTGACCC
>CAZJMK010000040.1:0-35106 GCA_964547135.1 uncultured Phycisphaeraceae bacterium
AAGCGGACACACAGCCATCCGGCCCTAAAGGACACGGCGTCCAATGCACGAACATGAAACGTCCGCACTGAACAATCACACAACCATTCACCCGTTATCAGACGCATGCGCAAAAAAATGACTCAGAAATTCAACTCCGCGAGGATGGCTTCTTCACCGGCAGGCTCCGGTCGGCCCCAGGGAATGACGTTACGCACCGGAATCGGGTTGCCTTCGACGATGCCTTCACGGTCCACCGTGTGGGCGCCGACGAGGACGACGCCTTTGCCGGTGGGCACCAAGGCGAAAAGGGCGGTGTTGTTGCCGCCGATGCCGGTGGTGGTGTTCCAGCGACCGGTGAGCAGCGAACTGTAAACCAAAGTGGTCAGGTCCGGGCTGTACACACGCACAAATTCGCTCCAGGCGGAAACCCCTTCAGTAGGTTTGGGCATTTTCTGCCAGGCATTGGCGGTGGTGATGACCCGTCGGCCCACGGCCAGTATGTACACCCGGCCCTGATCATCGACTTTCAAAGCCGGTCGCAGACGGGTGTTGGCCAAGTCGGCCTGCAAACGATCATGATCGGGCCAGCCGTCGAGGTTCGGGTCGGCATAGGCACTTTCAGGCCCGCCGAATTGCACACCCTCGGCATACTCACCGACATACGTCGCATTGCGCAGCGTACCGTCGGTTAACGACAGGCGACCGAGCCAACCGAGAAAAAATTGGTCCGCACTGCCGGTCCAGCCACTCTGAAAAGTACGCTTTGGGGCACCGGCTGCCTTGACCTGATCACCCCGCCAAAGGTTGTTGACGCTATTGGTGTACGAACGTGCAGCCACCACCAGTGTGGCTTGTTCGACGGGCTTGGAATAGTCGATCGCCAAGCCATCGACGTATTGATGCGAGGGTGAGTTTTGATTGTTTTCGGGGTACAGCCGACTCCACCATTTCATTTGGCCTTCGCTTGTGAAGGCGACCACAGCGGGTTCAGCATCGAGTTTGCCGCTGGAT
Source organism: uncultured Phycisphaeraceae bacterium (assembly GCA_964547135.1). Lineage (GTDB taxonomy): Bacteria > Planctomycetota > Phycisphaerae > Phycisphaerales > Phycisphaeraceae > JAJXSS01. The sequence goes on from CAZJMK010000040.1 coordinate 994, forward strand.
AAACGCGATTGCAGAGACAGGCCCAGGTACACATGATCGTTGCGACGATCGACGACCAGCCCGCCGACCAGGCCGGTGTCGTTGGGGCCGACGCTGTAATTGGTGTACCCCGGGCCGCGTGAACTGGCACCAGGCGATTTGTCATCGTAAGGCGTGGCGAAAAAAACGTCCCACGGCCAGGTACCCTGCCGTAAACCACCATTGCCATCGGGTGTGAGTTTGACGAATTCATCCATCGACCACGAACGCAGCGACCCACGGCCCAGGGCTTTGAGGGAAATGGTGCTGTATTGAATGTCGTTGCGTGATGATGCGGGTGAACCATGCCATGAGCCTTCCGCCGTCAGGTGCAGCCGCCAATGTTCGACAATGTCGTACTGGCCGTCGGACTTGAGTCGGTAAATGGCGGACCAGGTTTTGTTGAAGGGTTCACCGGCTGCGAAATAGACGCGCCCTTTGGTATCAACGTCCCACGGCTGAAAGTGCTGATGATCGCTGGAAGCGGCGACATTGTGGACCCAGACAAAGCCGGTGGGGACGCGATCGATGAAGTTGCCGTTGAGCTTGGCAATGAAGTAGCCCTCGGCTCCGCCGTCGAGAGCGGGGTCGCCGTTGCTGCGTGGGCCGGAGATGAATAGGTCACCGGTTTTGCTGCCGGGGGCGGTGTTGGTGCGAATGCGACGGATGTCGGTGACGACGCCACGGGGCAGGTAATGGGCGTGCAACACCTTTTGCAGGTCTGAGGAAACGTGCAAAAGTAAGCCGAAACGGCTGGACCGACTGCTGCGGATGTCGGCAGCGGGCAGTTCGGTGCGTGGGGTGTCTTTGGGGATGAAGTCGATGTTGGTGGCGTTGCCGGCCAGAAGGTACGAGCCGTCGGAGAGGCGCATGATTTCGGTAAGTTGCTGGGCACCGGGTCCGCCGAGGTATGAAATGCGGTTGGTGTTGTTGTTGGGGGCAGGTGGTGGCGGAGGGGTGGGTGTCGGGGCAGGGGTGGGGGTGGGTGGCGTTGGAATGCTGGTTTGTGCCTGGGTTGACAGAGCAGGTGTGAGCGTCAGCAGCACGCCGAGCACGAGGATGAACCAGGGTTGATGTTTAAGCATGATGACCCCGCCTTATTGAGTGAATGTGTGTACTTCAACCGATGATGCAGGTAGTGTAGCTTGATTGGATAAAGTACCATGAAGCGAGTTGGGTTTACGACCTTTTGACAAACCATTTTCATTGCGATGGGTGAACGATGAACAAGAGACAAACGACGGTGGCGATTCAGGGCGATCAATTTTTCATCAATGGTCAGCCGACGTATCGGGGGCGGTCATTTCGCGGAATGAAGATCGAAGGTTTGCTGATGAACAGCCGAATGGTGCAGGGCATTTTTGATGATGAAAACCCGCAGACGGTGGCAAGGTGGAACTACCCGGACGGGCCTTGGGACGCGGAGCGTAATACCCGTGAGTTTATCGAGGCGATGCCGACGTGGTACGACCATGGTTTGTTGGCGTTTACGTTGTGCATGCAAGGCGGCAGCCCGGAAGGTTACAGCAAAGGTCAACCCTGGATTAACACCGCGTTTGACGCACAGGGCGATTTGAAAGCACCGTATATCGCTCGGCTGAAGCGTATTTTGGATCGGGCGGATGAACTGGGCATGGTGGTGATTTTGAGTTTGTTTTATTTCGGACAGGATGAGCGATTACAGGATGAGGCTGCGGTGAAAAACGCAGTGGTGCGGACGGTGGATTGGTTGGCGGAACAGGGTTACACGCATGTGTTGATGGAAATTGCCAATGAAGTGAATGTGAAGGAGTATGAACATGAAATCATCTGTCCGCCTCGGGTGCATGAATTGATTGAACTGGCGAAGGAGCGATCACGCGGAAAGATCAACACCCCGGCTGGTCGATTGCTGGTGGGCACGAGCTTGGCGGGCGGGGGCATTCCGCCGGGGAACATCATCCGCAGCAGCGATTTGATATTGCTGCATGGCAATGGCCGACCGTCCACGGAGCGCATTTGCAGCATGGTGGATGAAGTGCGGAGCAAGCCGGAGTATCGCGGGCAGCCGGTGGTGTTCAATGAGGATGATCATTTTGATTTTGATCAGCCGGAGAACAATATGATTGCAGCGGTGAGCAAGTACGCCTCGTGGGGTTACTTTGATTACCGGATGAAGGGTGAAACCGCGTATGAAGAAGGGTATCAGAGCATGCCGGTGGATTGGGGCATGAATTCGACGCGCAAGCGCGGCTTTTTCCAACTACTCAAGGAAATGACACAAGGGTGACGCAACTGACCATGAATGCACCAGCACACACACAAGTTGAAAAGCGTCGTGCATGGATGGTGGTGCTGTGGGCGATGGTTTGTGCGGCAGCGGTGTTGTGGGTGTATCAGCATTCGTATCATGGGCCGTTTATTTTTGATGACCATCATGCACTGACGGACAATCCGTATCTGCAAAGCCTTTGGCCGATCTGGGATGCGATGTCGGCACTGGAAATGAGCCCACTGGCAGGTCGGCCGATGGTGGCCCTTTCGTTTGCGGTCAACTATCAAATATCAGGGTTGGAACCTTGGAGCTACCACGCGGGCAATACGCTGATTCACATCGTCAATGCGCTATTACTCATGTTGATATTGATACGGGTTTTCAATTTACCGACGGTGCGGGGGTTGTTTGATGCCAAGCTCAACCAGGGTGCTGTGGCCGATGAAATAGCGCGTCATTGGCATGTCAACGGGGGCGGCAACATATGGGCGGATCATACGGCAGGGGCGATTGCGCTGTTATGGGCGGTACACCCGCTGATTTCGGAAGCGGTGGTTTACACCGTGCAACGCACCGAACTGCTGGTGAGTTTTTTTTACCTGCTGACGATTTACGCAGCGCTGCGGGCGTTTGCGACCCCTCGGCCGATGGTCTGGTACAGCGTCGGTGTCGGAGCCTGTGCCCTGGGTATGGCCAGTAAGGAAGTGATGGTCAGTGCCCCGCTGTTCGTGTTACTGCTGGATCGCACCCTCGTGGCTGAATCATTCAGCGAAGCACTGCGCCGACGGAAACATTTTTACACGGGTTTGTTTGCAAGCTGGCTGGTGCTGGGGGCGATACTGCTGGCCAGCCCGCGCGGCAATGCGGTGGGTTACAGTTTTCAATACACGGCTGAAAACTACCTGATGACGCAAATGCAGGTCATCACCTTTTACCTGCAAGCCTCGCTCTGGCCCGATGGGTTGGCGGTTTACCATGATTTTTCAATCCCGCTGAGTTGGCAGGCGGTGTTGGGGCAGACGTTGTTGATCGCGTCGCTGCTGCTGGTGACGGTGGTGTTGTTGTTCGGTTGGAAACGGGGGCGAAGCTATCGGGCGTGGGGGTTGGCGGGGGCTTTGTTTTTTTTGATATTGGCGCCCAGTTCCAGCATCGTGCCGATTGTCACCGAGCCCGCAGCCGAACGTCGGATGTACCTGCCGTTGATCGCCATCGTCACGGTGGTGGTGCTGTTGGTATTCATGTTGTTGCGTCGCTTGTCAGAGGCGATGACCAAGGCGGTGGGGTTGCTGCTTGTGTTACTGCTGACGACAGCACTGGGCTGGGCAACCATGCAACGGGTCAATGACTACCAGAGCAACGTGCGCATTTGGGAGGCAGCGGTGCGCGAGTACCCGGACAGTGCGCTGTTGCACAACCTGTTGGCGGTGGCCTACGAAATCGACGGACGTGATGACCTGGCGCTGTTGATGTTGCAGCGAGCCATCGAACTGGACCCGCGTCACCCTGATCCGTATCACAATCTGGGTCGCATTCTTTTTTCAAAAGGCCAACTGGACGCTGCCGCCAAAGCGTTGGACATGGCGATTGAGCGATTGCCCGTGCATCACGAAGCGTGGTTGTGGAAGGCACGGATTGCCCTGCAAATGGGTGATGTGGCACAGGCGGCACAATGGACGCAAAAGGCGCGATCGATGCAGGGGGAAGGGCCGGATGTGCTGGTGGTGGAGGGGTTGGTGGCCAGGGCGCAGGGTGATTTGGTTGGAGCGTTACAGATTTTCGAACGAACCACGCAGATGCCAAGGCATGGGCCGGAGGCGCTGTTTCAAATCGGTCAGACATTGGAACAGATGAATCGCCCTGCGGATGCGCTGGTGGTGTATCAGCAATTGTTGGAGCGATTTCCGAAAGACCCAGCCGGTCATTATGCACTGGGGTTGTTGTTGCTGCGAGCTGGTGAGTTGGACACCGCCCGCACCCACTTTGAACAAGCGGTGCGATCAAGGCCGAAGCCCGTCGCCCCGCGGATTCGCTTGGCGTGGGTCATTGCTGTGCACCCGCAATCAGCAAGCGACCAGTTGCAGCAGGCGTTGCTATGGGCGGAGCAAACCGTGCGTGAAACCGCGCAACAGGACCCCGCTGCACTGGATGCGTATGCTGCGGCACTGGCGCGACTGGGTCGCTTCGATGAAGCGCACCAAGCCCAAAAACTGGCGATGCAATTGACGGAAAAATTGGGGCATACGGCTGGGCTGGCGAGCATGGCAAGGCGACTGACACTTTATGAACAAGGGCAACCGTTCATTCAACCCCCGCGAGGGCAGCCTTGAACCGAGTGCGTCACATCGTCGGCTGCATGACCGGCACCAGCCTCGATGGGTTGGACGCAGCCCTGGTCCGCATCGATGGCGAAGGCTTGCACCTGCAGGCAACGCTGATCGAACATGTGTCGGCTGAGTTTGATGATTCATTGCGGGAGGGGTTGAAACAATGGGCAAGCGGCCAGCCGAGCCGGGCAATTGACATCATGCGGTTGGCTAGGCGATTGGGCGAGTTGCATGCGCAAGTGGTGCAACCGATGACGCAACGATCGGCGGTGGACTTGGTCGTGTTGCATGGGCAGACGGTTTGGCACTCACCCCATGATGAGGTAGGTGCGATGAGTTGGCAATTGATCGACCCCTGGCCGGTGGTGCGCAAGTGTGGCGTGCCGGTGGTGTACGACCTGCGACAGGCGGATTTGATCGCCGGCGGACAAGGCGCCCCGATCACGCCCCTTGCTGACTGGGTGCTTTTTCGCAGTGACACGGTGAGCAGGGCGATGGTGAACCTGGGTGGTATATGCAATATCACGTTTTTACCCAAAGGTTGTTCGACGACGGAGGTGCAGGGCGAAGACGTTGGCCCGTGTAATTTGTTGTTGGATGGTTTGGCACAACGGTTATTTGGCCTGCCTTATGACGAGCATGGACGGTTGGCGGCAAGGGGTGGGGCGTCGAGTTTGATGCTTCGGTTGGTGAAGCAAGCACCGTTTTTTGAGCGACCTCGGCCACGCAGCACCGGGCGGGAAGACTTTTCACCCGCGTGGATCGATCAACTTTTGCGTGACACCGGGCTGCCCAATCATGACATGTTGGCCTCGGCAGTGGACGCAGTGGCGCATTTGATTGTGGAAGCGGCAACGGGTCGGGCGGAGGAAATCGTATTGGCTGGGGGCGGTGCGAAGAACAAGGCGTTGGAGCGTCGGCTGCGTGAACTGGGTCGTGATCGGGTGAAGGTGCGTTTGCTTTCGGAACTTGGCGTGGCGGGTGATGCGCGTGAGGCGATGGCATTTGCGGTGCTGGGGGCATTGGCGATGGATGGGGTGCAGTTGACGTTGCCACAGATCACCGGTTGCAACCAGCCGGGTAAGTTCGGAACGTGGGTGTATCCATAAAATGAAGTGGCCGAGTGGCCGAGTGGCCGAGTGGCCGAGTGGCCGAGTGGCCGAGTGAATTGTATTTTCGTTAGCGCCGCGATTGATCGCGTCTGACGTTGTAGCCCAGCCCCGGGGGCGCCCTCGGCACAGGGCAGTTGACGCCGTGCCCTTCAGGGCCGGATGGTTTGGTTTGTCATGCAGGGGAACCATCCGGGGCTGAAGCCCTCGGCGTCATTGATTGTCTGGAAACCCATCCCTTACTTCACACAGACCTGAAGTTCAGGCGCGAAAAATCAAAAATCACCAAATCACCAAATCACCAAATCATAAATCACCAGATCACCCAATCACATATCCGCGATCAGCCGATAGTTGTTGCGGAAAAATCGCGTCCAATTCAATCGGTCTTCCAGCAACCGGTCCTGATCACGATAACCCTTGTAACGTTCATCCAGGCTGCGTACAAAAGCCTGCAGGGTATCGGTGACTTCCTTGTGTCTTGGGTGGGTTTTGTCTTCCAAAATCGTGCGCCATTGCGCGTCCAACTCCGCATCAGCAAAGGTCAGGGTCAATTCCGCCGGCATCGCATCGAACAACTCCAACATGCGTGCCCGTCGTGGGTCATCGGGTGACGTTTGGTTGATGCGTCGCCAGGCCCGGCGTAAATCATCATGCACATCAATGCCGATGGCGTGCGACACCGGAGCCACCAACCGATAAAACCCCGGCATGCCCGCCGGCAACGCCCGGGCAATTTCGAACGGCTTCACCGGGTCCGCCCAGTGCTTCATTTCCTCGTCCACAAACATGTCGCGCCGAATCGGCAACCTTCGCAATTCAAACTGCGTCGGTCCACCGGGCGTTCCAATACGACGTTGCCACAAACCCTGTGCCTCGGGCGTCAACAACCAAATCACAAACTCGTTGGCCAGGCCGTTGGTCGCAGGTTGCCCCTGCGCCAACGCTTGTTGCTGAGCGGGTGAACCCAGCAAAATGCTCACCGGGTCGGCAGTGATGGCGGTCATGTAAGGCGGATCAACATACCCCACCCGATCGCCCCCAATCGCGCCCGCCTGAAAGCGACCGAAAAAATCGATGCACATGCCTGCCGCCGCCTCACCCGCTGACACATCAACCGGCACCTTGCCCGCACTGGATGTGAAATACCTGGCATTGGCAAACGCCCGTCGTAACATCGCCCAGCCTTCGGTCCAACCCGCACGACGTAGTATTGTTTCATACGTCACCGCAATCGACCCTGAATGCGAGGGGTCCGCCAGGGCCACCCAACCTTGATAACTCGGCTGTGCCAGGTCCGCCCAGGTCGTGGGCATGGGTTTATTGAGGGTTTGGTGCACATCCCGGTTGTAAACGATGCCGAAGCTGGAAAGGCAAACGCCGACCCATTGCAGGTTGCGCTGGTAGAGCGGCGAACCGCCGATGTCGGGCGTGGGGTACACCTGCTGCAACAAGCCGGTGGGCAGTTCGATGGGCACGGTCACGCTGATGCTCATGTCTTTGCCATCACGGGGCACGGTCACGCCACGGGCCAGTTGATTGTGTTCGAAGTCGCCCCCGCCGAAGAAAAGGTCATACCCGATGCCTTCGTTTTCACGCCCCGCCAGGGCTTTGCGGGTGAACTCCGAGAGCACGCCCTTGCGCAGATCACTGGTGCCGCCCCATGAGCGCCAGTCGATTTCCACCGGGGGTTTGCCGTGCTGTGTCCGAAAGCGATTGAAAGCCTGCCCGAATTCGAAACGAATTTGTTCGTTGTGCGGGCTGACGATCACCAGTTTGGGGCGCGGGCCGGTGTGTGCGCCAGCCAGTTCATCGGGCTTGGGTTGCAGGGCAAAGGGTACACCGACGACCAGCAGCAACAGCGCGATGATGATGAATTGGGTCCAGCGATCGGTCATGGGTTGTCACTCGCCCGGTGATGGTGAGGTTGTCGTGCAGTCATCGATGGTGCGTCATGCCCTTGTGCAAATACAGGCGATACCTGGGGGCACATGGAATGATATCGCGGTCAAGGGTAGCCTGATAATCATCATGACGGAAAGTATTGCCACAGAATGTGACCTGGCGATGATGCGGTTGGCACTGGAACAAGCGCACCGGGCGGCGCAGTTGGATGAAGTGCCCGTCGGGGCGGTGGTGTACGACGGCGAGCGTGTATTGGCGATGGCGCACAATCGGCGTGAGTCTGATCATGACCCGACCGCCCACGCTGAAATCATTGCCTTGCGTGCTGCGGCAGAGCAGCGCGGCAACTGGCGGCTGGATGGTTGCACCCTCGCGGTCACACTCGAACCCTGCCCGATGTGTGCCGGGGCCTTGGTCAATGCCCGCGTGGCCAAACTGGTTTACGGCTGTGCCGACCCCAAAATGGGCTGTGTCGATACCCTGCATCAATTGTGTACCGAACCGCGCTTCAACCACCGACTCGAAATCGTGCGCGGGGTGCTTGCCGATGATTGCGCCCGCTTGCTCCGTGATTTTTTTCAGGCAAGGCGAAAGTGATTGCACGCTCTGCAAGAAGTGGCCGAGTGGCCGAGTGGTCAAGTGCGCGGAACTGTTTTCGAAAGTTAGCGCCGCGATTTATCGCGTCTGCGCATGTGGCACCGCGCCCGGGGGCGCCCTCGGCGGTGTGGTTGATCACTGTGATTCACCCAGCCGGGGGCGGCTGGGCCACAAAGACACCCCCGATTCATTCACTTCAAAATGTAAAATCACTCGACCGATTTTTCCGTTGACTTTGGACTTTGGACCTTTGACTTTGGACTCGTCAAAATACCCAAGCCCTCGGCTTGCCAGCCTCGTTCTTGGCTTGCCAAATCCGAAATCCGACATTCCAAATTCGAAATTCATAACCACTCGACCACACTCACCCCGCTTGTTCGAGGTTGAACTGTTTGATCTTTTTGTACAGTGTGGTGCGGTTGATGTTGAGTTGTCGCGCCGTTTCTTGCCGATTCCATCCGTTGGCGCGCAGGGCGGTCAGCAGTATCCGTCGCTCCGGTTCCAACAAGGCCTGTTCCAGCGGCATCGGCTGCCAGGGTTGATCATCACCATTCACTGCCGTGCCTGACCCTTGCGTGGTAATCGTCAATGAAGGGCTGATCGTCGTCGGCAACTGACCCTCTGCCGCTGCCTGTACGGTTTCGGGCAGGTCAACGGGGTCGATGGTCGGTCGTCGTGACAGCACCACCGCCCGTTCAATCGCGTTTTCCAATTCGCGCACATTGCCCGGCCAATGGTAATGCTGCAATGCTTCAATCGCCTCGTCACTGAGTTTGCGTTCCTTGTGCAATTCCGCGCAATACTTGGCCAGAAAGTGATTGGCCAGCAAACCGATATCACCCAGCCGTTGCCTCAGTGCAGGCAGTTGAATGCTCACCACGTTGATGCGGTAGTACAAGTCTTCGCGGAACAAACCCTTTCGCACCAGCCCCGGCAGCGACTGATTGGTCGCCAGTATGAACCGCACATCGACCTGCAAAGTACGATGTCCGCCCACCGGTTCGAATTGCCGCTCCTGCAACACACGCAACAACTTCAATTGCAATGCGGCGGTGGCACTGTTGATTTCATCAATGAAAAGCGTGCCTCCGTCAGCCGCCAATATTTTGCCCGGCTTGTCGGCATCGGCTCCGGTAAACGCCCCCTTCACATGCCCGAACAGTTCACTTTCCAACAACGTTTCGGGAATCGAACCGCAGGCAAACGTCACAAACGGCCCGGTTCGCCGAGGGCTTGAAGTATGAATCGCCCGGGCGATCATCGTTTTCCCCGTGCCGCTTTCGCCTTCGATCAGCACCGTCGTTTTACTTTCAGCCACGGCTTCGATCAGGTCGTACACCTTTTGCATCCGATAGTCGGCCCCGACAATGTTGTCCATGCCGAAGCGCTGCGTGAGCTGAGCCTTGAGTGTCTGGTTTTCCGCAATGAGCAAATGCTGACGCAGGGCCTTGTCCACCGAAATGCGCAGTTCATCATCGACCACCGGTTTGGTGAGGTAATCCGTCGCCCCGAGTTTCACCGCTTCGACCGCCTGTTCGATTTTGCCAAAGCCGGTGATGATGATCGGCACCACCGTCGGGTGCGATTTACGCAAACGACGCAACAATTCCATGCCGTCACAGCGCGGCATCGACACATCCGCCACGACCACGCCAAAGGATTGGGCATGATGACCCACCAGCCTGAGTTTGCCATTGGTCCCGGCTGGGTTGCTCGGTTGCGGGCTGTTGGATTCGCTGGCTGCTGCGAGCATTTGCAGTGCTTCTTCGCCGTCGCAGGCGGTGGCACAGTTGAACCCATCCAGCCTTAAAAACTCGGCGATGCTTTCAGCCACGATCGGGTCATCATCAACGACCAGTATGCGTGGCCGATCGTGCATCGCGCTTGCACTGTCATCCGCCGATGCTTTTGTGGGTGAGGTTGTCATGGGTGTGTTCATGGTGTGGTGAGCAGGCGACATTGCTATCAGGGTTATCGACACTTGGCGGAGGCATGTTGAGTCGTCGCCACATTCAGTGCCGCCAATGATGCCCTAAAACCACAGGGCTATGATGGTGATATGAAAACGAGCAACCCACTGGATGCAAAACTGCAACAGGCGGTACTGGCCGGTCGCCTGCTGCCGGGCATGACCTTCACGCAACGGGTGTGGGCCTTTTGTTCGCGTATCCCCAAAGGCAGGGTGGCCACGTATGGGCAACTGGCGATATTGGCCGGCAAACCGGGGGCAGCCAGGGCCGTCGGTTCTGCTATGCGCTGCAACCCGCTGGCACCACGGGTGCCCTGCCATCGCGTCGTCGCCGGTGACGGGGCCTTGACCGGTTACTCGGCAGGTACCAGCGCAACCGATGGCCTTGCCAAAAAGCGTTTGCTGCTCAAACGCGAAGGGGTGAACGTGCAACCGGGTGATCGCGTGCCGCTGACCCAATTTCAATGGCAACCCGACGTGTGATATGCAATCATAGTGACGATGACTCAACCCCCGACAACGCCGACATTGCACGACTGGTTAAAGCTGTGCTACCCGGCATTGGCGCTATTGCTCATCATCGCTTGGGGAACAACACTGCTTCGACCCTTGACCTCGTCGGACCTTGCCCGACAGCAAACAACCGGTTATCGCATTGACCTCAACACAGCCGAGGCTGCCGAGTTGTCTTTGTTACCCGGCATCGGCCCGGGCCTGGCGCGACGCATCATCGCTTATCGTGAAAAGCATGGCCGGTTTGAACACATCGACACCATTCAAAACGTACCGGGCATCGGCCCAGCCATTCAACGTCGCATCAGCCCGTACGTCGTTGTGCGATGAGTGTGACCAAACCGTATGCGCAAGTTAGCGCCGCGACTTGTCGCGTTGCCCGCAGTGGTCAAGTGGCCCAGTGACCAAGTGCGCGAAACATCAAAGAGATTTGGCGATCTGGTGATCTGGCGATTTGGTGATTGACGGAATTGGACGATCAATCAACTGCAAAATGTACAATCACTCGGCCACTCGGCCACTCGGCCACTCGGCCACTCGGCCACTCGGCCACTTTCGCCACGCGATCGATCACGGTTGCCCTGCCGATCATTTGGCCGTATGCTCTAATGAGTTGATTGAAGGTTGAGTGAGTTGGGTATTCGGGGTTGTCTGGTCTGTGACGGGTGAGGAAGTTTTACTTTTCTGTGATGCACGCGAACCGGCCGATGGACCGGGTCTGCTGCTTACACCATTAAGTCGTGGTTCGACTTGAGCCTGCTAACGGTTCTCCATTTTTATGCAACAACAAACCGGTATTCTGGAACTGTTCGGTCGTCCGGACGGGCGCTTGCGTCTGTTGGACAAAACCCTCATTTCATCGCCCAGCGATCCGGTCGTCCCGGCCAACATCATTCAGCGCTTCGGTCTGCGACCGGGCTTGGTGGTCGAAGTTGAAATGACCCGTTCGGGCAACGGCCAGCATCACAAGCAGCAGCATCAACAGCACCATCGTCACGGGAAAAAAGGCAAACAAAAAAACAAGCAACCAGCCGTCGCCCCCAACGCCCCGCGGGTGCAGAATGTTTTGAAAATTGAAGGGCTGGTGCCGGAGGAATTCGCCAAGCGGCGCAAGTTCGAGGAACTGACGAGCATCGACCCGCAACCCAGGCTCACGCTGGAATACCCCGGTTGTCCGCCAGCCTGTCGCTTCATTGATTTGTTCTGTCCGATTGGTTATGGGCAACGTGGCATGATCGTGTCGCCGCCCAAAGCCGGCAAAACGACATTGCTGCACAACATCGCCAATTCGGTGGCCCGCAATCACCCGCAGGTGGAGGTGTATGCACTGCTGGTGGACGAGCGGCCGGAGGAAGTGACCGACTTTCGCCGCAATGTGCCCTGCACCGTGCTGGCGTCCAGCAACGATCACACAGCTGACAAACACGCAGCCCTGGCGATGCTCACCATCGATCGTGCCAAGCGCATGGCTGAAAGCGGGCGCGATGTGTTGATATTGCTCGACTCGCTCACCCGATTGGGCAGAGCGTTCAACGTCGCGCCGCAGGTGCAATCACTGGGACGAACGCTTTCGGGCGGGCTGGATGCGTCAGCACTTGCCATACCCAAGCAACTTTTCGGGGCAGCACGCAAGTTTGAAGAAGGGGGGTCGCTGACGATCATCGCCACAGCCTTGGTCGATACCGGCAGCCGGGGTGATCAGGTGATTTTCGAAGAGTTCAAGGGCACCGGCAACATGGAATTGATTTTGGATCGACAGATCGCCGACCGTCGCATTTTCCCCGCGATGAACCTGGCAGCCAGCGGCACCCGTAAAGAACATTTGCTGATGCCCGAAACGCAACTGACCGGGGCCAATGCCCTGCGTCGGCGTTTGCTGAACATGCCCCCGGCCATGCAGGTCGAGTCGTTGCTCAAGGTGTTCGAGCGCTACAAGACCAATTTGGAACTGACCGACTTTTTGAATCAGCATCCGACGATGTGATTTGCGGAGAGAAGTGGTCAAGTGGCCAAGTGCGACGAAAATTTCAAATTTCGAATATACAGAAGCAAGCCGAGTACGAGGTCGCCGCAGCGACCGAGGGCTCGGGTATTCTTTGATTGAAAATTTGGCGATTTGTGTTTTTCACGCCGAAACTTCACGTCGGCGTTAAGTTCAGGATGGTTTTACAAGCAACAACTGACGCCGAGGGCTTTAGCCCCGGATTCCACCGGAGAGCCTGCATCACTTTTGTCAACATCATCCGGCCCTGAAGGGCTCGGCGTCACTTGCATAACCCGTCTTTCAAACACTGGGCCATGATTTCCAACCCCTCGTCCAGTTCCGCCTGTGTCACCGTCAGCGGCGGGGCGATGCGCAGCACCACATCATGCGTCGCGTTGAGCAACAACCCTTTTTCAAGGGCCTTGTTCACCACCTCGTTGCCGTTTTTGAACCAGCAGCCCTGCACGCCTGGGTCCAGTTCAATACCCAGAAAAAGCCCCGCTCCGCGCACCTCCTTAATCATCGGCAGGGCCTTTTTCATATCGTTCACCCGCCGCATCACATGCCGGCCCATTTGCGTCACATGATCGAGCAGGTGGTCACGGTCGATGACTTGAAAAATCGTGGCTGTCACCGCCATGGCCAGACAGTTGCCCCCCAATGTGGTGGCATGACGCACGATGCCCTGTTTTTTTGAATCGTACAACTCGGCCAATTCCGGCTTGGCACACAAGGCGCCCACGGCCAGTCCGCCGCCGACGCCCTTGCCCAAGGTGAAAGCATCGGGTTGGACGTTCCACAATTGATGTCCGAACGACTTGCCCGTGCGCCCGCAACCGGTCCACACTTCATCGCAAATCAAAATCATGTCATGGTCATCGCACAACTGGCGCAGCTTGGCAAAATAATCGGCATCGGGCATGTGTATGCCGCCTTCGCCCTGAATGGGTTCGGCGATCACGGCCACGGACAGTTCGTCAATTTCCTTGCGCACAGCATCGATGTCGTTATACGCCACATTGACGAACCCCGGCGGAAGCGGGCCGAAGCCTTCACGCACTTTCGGGTTGCCGGTGGCGCCCATGGTGCCGAAGGAGCGACCATGAAAACTGCGCGTGGTTGAAATCGTTTTGTAACGCTGGCCCTGTTTACCGGGGTGATGGTGGCCGTACAACCGGGCAAGTTTGATGGCTGCTTCGTTGGCGTCGGCGCCGGCGTGGCAGAAAAACACCTTGTACCCATGACTATGCCGACCGATGGCCTCGGCGGCGAGGGTTTGCGGTTCGGTGTGAAACAGGTTGCCGACATGCCAGAGTTGCTGGGCCTGCTGGGTCACAGCCCGCACCAGGTCCGGGTGACAGTGACCCAATATCGGTGCCCCGAACCCGGCAAACAGATCGAGGTAGGGTTTACCCTCCGCGTCCCACAAGCGTGCACCCTGTCCGCGCACAAAGGCTATGGGTTGGCGACCCAGGTTACGAATCATGTGCGCTTCGTAGCGATCGATGATTTGCGCTGTTCGCGTCGTCGTGGCACCGGTCATGGGTAAAGCTCCAATCACTTGATTTCTGCACAGGTTGCTACTGTGCATGAACCTTTGAGCGTATCACACCCTGATGGTCGTTGAAAGAGCGGAGTGATTCGTGACAAATGACTCATCGGCTTTGCGATCGCATTACCGCAACGGTCGTACCAACAACTTCCGCAGCACCGCCAGCAGGGTCGTTGCCGGTTCCAGGTAGTTGGCAGGGGGGCGGTAGTACACGGTTTTTTCATCCACCAATGTCGCCCGCCCCGGTGCATCGCGCAACAACGCGTCCAATTTTTGCGGCTGATCCGTGCTGAATATCACGTCAGGCGGTTCGAGCTTCATCACCTTCACTCCCAACGTCCCTGCCGCGATCCGTAACTCCGCCAGGTCGATCAGTCGCTGCACCGGTTCGGGTGATTCCCCGTAAGCGTCCGTCATGTCGGCTACGAGGGCGTCCAATTCCGTCAAGGTCGCCGCTCGGCTGAAACGTCGGTACATTGCCATGCGATGCTTGTCACTGGGCAAATACGTTTTGGGAATGCGCCCAGCCACGGGCAGTTCCAACGTGGTGCGCGAAGGTTCGACGATTTTTTCCTGTCGTAAAACACGGGCCTCTTCTTCCAGCAATCGGCAGTACATTTCATAGCCAACCGCTGCAATGTGCCCTGATTGCTGTTTGCCCAGTATGTTGCCCGCCCCGCGAATTTCCAGGTCGCGCATGGCAATTTTGAAACCCGCCCCCAGCATCGCATATTGCTCGATGGCCTTGAGTCGCTTGGCAGCCTTGTCCGTCACCGGCCGATCCTCCGGCAAAAGCAAATAACAATAAGCACGATGCTTCCAACGACCCACACGCCCGCGCAACTGGTGCAGTTCCGCCAACCCGTAATGGTCCGCATCGTGAATGAACATCGTGTTGGCGGTCGGTATGTCGATGCCCGATTCGATGATCGTGGTCGATACCAGAATGTCTGCCTGGCGACGCATGAACTTGAGCATGACTTCTTCCAACTCATGCCCAGCCATCTGCCCGTGACCGATGACGATGCGTGCATCGGGGGCCAGTTGGTGCAGTTCGTTCGCCAGGGTTTGCAGACTGCCGATGCGGTTGTGGACGAAATAAATCTGCCCATCGCGGTTGAGTTCACGCAATATCGCCTGCTGCACCCGTTTGCGGTCATAGGGCAGCACTTCGGTCACAATCGCGCGCCTGTCCGCAGGGGGCGTTGATAACGAACTGATGTCGCGCAAACCAAGCAGTGCCATATGCAACGTGCGCGGAATCGGTGTCGCTGAAAGCGTGAGCACGTCAGCGGTCAATCGCAGTTGCAGCAGTTTGTTTTTGTGTTCGACCCCGAAACGTTGTTCTTCGTCGATGATCACCAGCCCCAGGTCGTGAAAGGCAATGTCTTCCGACAGCAACCGATGCGTACCGATGACCAGGTCAATGCCGCCCTTGGCCAGCCCTGACAATATTTCGGTTTGCTGTGCCCCGGTTTTGAAGCGGGACAGCGACGCGATGCGAAACGGGTACTCAGCCATGCGACTGCGAAAGGTGCGTTCGTGTTGCTCGGCCAATACGGTCGTGGGTACGAGCACCGCCACCTGTTTGCCGAATTCCATCGCCTTGAACGCAGCGCGAATGGCGATTTCCGTTTTGCCAAAACCCACATCTCCGCAAATCAGTCGGTCCATCGGCTGCTCATCGCCCATGTCCTTTTTCACCCCCGCAATCGCGGCCAACTGGTCCTCCGTTTCCTCATACGGAAACTCGGCTTCAAAGGCCTTCTGCCAGGCGGTGTCGGCTGGGTACTTCACCCCCGGTAACGAGGCACGCGCTGCCTGCACTCGCAATAACTCGGCAGCCATGTCTTTCACGGCTTGGCTGACTTCTTCTTTTTGTCGTGCCCAGCGTTTGCCGCCCAATGTCGAAAGCGGGGGTTTGCCCTCGAACCCGCCGATGTATTTTTGGATCAGGTCCAGTTGCGTGGCCGGCACATGCAGCGTGGCATTGCTTGCAAATTCGAGGGTCAGGTAATCTTCCGTGACTCCGCCCCGGCGAAGGGTGCGCATTTCCACAAAACGAGCGATGCCATGATCGACATGCACGACGTAGTCACCGGGGGTGATGTCCAAAAAAACATCGCCGGGTTTGGTACCAGCCCCCGATTCGGTACCTGAACCTGCGCTTGCGGAGGTGATGCGGCGAATGCGCCGACGAGTCAGGTAACGGTGAAACAGTTCGTGATGCGGGACCAGGTACAACCCGTGTTCGTGGGGTTGATCGCTGGTGGTGGTTGATGAAGTTGATGTGGCTGGTTCGTTGGTGACCGGTGGTGATTCCGCCCAGACAAAACCGCGATGCAGGTAGCCCGGTTGCAGCACGATGTTGTCGGGTGGTTGGCCTGCGTGTTCGACCAGCAATTCACGCAAACGGGTTTGTTCCGCCTCTTTCTGGCAAAGCACAATGACTTGTGTCTGTGAAGTGTTGTGGGTATTCGATGGCGAATGGGTATGCGTTGATGAAGGTTCATCGCTATCCAGTGGTGACACCAATGCTGCCAGTTCTTTCACAGCCGGGGCCGCTTCCTGCGCAAACACGGGTAAGGGTCGAACGGGCAAATGGATGACACTGCTGCCTGTGCCGACGTGACCATATTGCGTGAAGTGTACATGCTTGCGCTGGGTGAGTCGGGCAAGCAGGGTATTGGGGGCGATGATGCCGCGGGGGTTGGTGAGTCGTTCGTAGTAGCCGCGTGCCTGCTCGCTGATTTCCAGCAATTCATGCAATACGATCAAGGTGTCAGCGGGCAACAATTCCAGCAGGCTGGTGGTGCGATCATCATTTTGAATTTGCGCCAGCGTCGCCCCGATGAGTTGCACCCGTTGCAGGCGGGTCGATGAACCCATGGTGTCGGTGTCGATGATGCTCAGGCTGTCGATTTCATCGCCGAAGTAGTCGATACGCACCGGCAGCGGCCCCGCCGAGGCCATGGCATTGCCAACGTCGGCTGATGGGTTGGTCGTTGTTGAACCACGCGCTGTGACATGGTTTTCAATCACCCGGGCATTGGCGGACGAAGGCAGATACACATCGACGATGCCGCCACGGGTGGTGAAGTCGCCGGGTTGTTCGATGGCATCAACGCGCTGATAGCCGGCTCGGTCCAACCAATCAAGCAATGCACCGGGGGCAAAACGTTTGCCGGTTTCCAAGACGATTGAAAAATCACCCAGCGCATCGGGCAGCGGCACCGGCTGCATGAGTGCCTGAATCGGGGCAATTAATATTTCGGATTGGGCAATCGTTGATTGATCGACGGATGTGATATCAAGTGCGCGTATCATGTCTGCGTTTTGCTTGGTCAACCGTTCCACCACCGCCAAACGCTCAGCCAATAGTTCCAAACTGGCGTGCGACTCACCCGGCAACACTTCCAACGCACTCAATCGATCGCGCTGCACCGCATAACCGGCTGCCTCCAACAGCGCCAAATCTTCCAACGCATCGTCGGCCTCGTCCAGGTGTGCCACTACCAGCAACACCGGTTTTCGCGTTTGCACGGCCAAGGCCCCGGCCAACAGGTTCACACTCGACCCGCACACCCCGCGCGCAGTGATTGCCTCATACTGTGGTAATTGTGCCAGCAGCGCCCGCACCGATGCGCTTGTGACGATTGTATGCAACCAATGGGGTTCTGACACATGCTGGGTCATGGATAATGGATGATGGATAATGGATGAGGTTCAAGTCTGATTCAAAATACGCGAGCAATTTTCATGATTCATTGATATATGGCTTGCCCTGTTTTGCCCCCTCTCCCTCAGGGAGAGTCGAAGACCTCGCCGTGGCGGGGGTTAGGGGTGAGGGCGTGTCATTTGCTTGAATAACGCTTGGTTCACAGATTTTTCCATATCGCGCCCTCACCCGGCCTCGCCCCGGTGGCTCGGCCACCCTCTCCCGGTGGGAGAGGGGGTTCAAGCAATCTCAATATTTACGCAAATTGCTCTACACGCGAGTTTCTGCTGTATCTGTCCATTATCCTTTATCCATTATCAATTATCCATCATCGCATCACGTCTGCGGTGCATCCATGCGCGGGCGTTTCACAGCCGACCAACTCAACGTCACCGGCACTTCATAGCTGCCCGTTCGCGGCATGGGCGGTTGCGGGGCAACCATTTCAGGCACTTCATCCAACACCCGAATCATGGCAATTTCATCACAGGCCTGGTTTTTGGAACAGCGCACACATTCGCTCCAAACCTTGAGCGGCAGTTGCTGCCGATCGATCACCGTGAACCCGCAGCGGGCAAAAAAGTTTTGTTCATAGGTCAGCGTCATGAGTTTGCGAATGCCCAGTTCCTCCGCCTCATCGACGCACGACAGCACCAGTTTTTTACCGATGCCTTTGCCGCGATAGTCCGGGTGTACCGCCAGGGAGTACACCTCTGCGAGGTTGGCCCAGACAATTGACAACCCGCAGCAGCCGATGACGCCATGGTCATCGACCGCCACGTGAAAATCGCGGGTGTGTTCGTAGAGGAATGAGGGTGAACGGTGCAGCATCAGGCCGTGTTCAGCACAGTCGTTGATGATGCTTCCGATGGCGGGAATGTCGCCGATGCCGGCCCGTCGCATGTTCATGACCACGATTGTAGCCGTGATGGCCGGGGAATGATCCCCTCTCCCCCCGGGAGAGGAAGGAGACCTGATTCGCAGTAGGAGACCCGCTTTGCGGGTAGGGTGAGGGCGGAAGAGACATTTGAGTACCAAAATCACGACTCCCGGATTCTTCGGCCCTCACCCGGCCTCGCCCCCGGTGGCTCGGCCACCCTCTCCCAAGGGGAGAGGGGATTACAAATCACTGATTCAAAAACTCACTTCCACCCGCGCGCCAAGGTTCACCGCATCATCGATGACCCCAATGCCGCCGGGGCTGACGATGTACTGCACATAGGGCTGCACCATGACCGCCGGCGTCAGGTAAGCCTTGTACATCAGTTCCAAGGCGGTTTCGTTGGGGTCGGGTTGACCCATGTCGATGGCCTGCAACCATGACACCATGAAGCCCAGCACATCATCGTTGCGTGAGGGAATCAATCCGCGCCAAGTGAAGCCCGCATTGATGTGATGTTCCACAAACATAATGTCCGGGTCAGTCCAATCGTATGAAATAAACAGCCCCAGACCCGAGGCACTGAAATCGGGCAGTTCATCGCCATCGTTCCATGCTTCGGCCAGCCAAACCATTTGATCGATGAAGACGTGAAAACCACCGGTGCCATTCTCAAGTTCGAACGCCGGAACGTTTAAGAACTCACCCGTGTGATACCAGCCGCCGACGGCGACGCGACCGGGTAATTTTTCTTCGAGCAGATGCCATTGGTAGGCAACTTCGCCGATCATGAAAAGGTCTGCCGGGTCACCCCAAAACGTGGCCGGCCCACGTGCACCGGTACGAACCCCTTCCGCCAAGGCCCCGTCGTACAAACCGAAACCGAGCGACACACCTTCAATCGGATAGACAAAGACATTGATACTCGTCGCCGGGTCGGGGAATGTGGGTAACACCAAATTGGTCGGCGTGGTGCCTGCGGAACCATGCACGAATTCACCACTCAATTCGCTGTAGGCAAACTCACTGTTGGCATCGACTTTGCCGATTTTGGTGCGCACCATACCGTCAAAAAATTCGTATTCAAACCATAACTCGCTGACTTGCGTCAGTCCGTCAGCATCCCAGTTGCCGACGCCCTGCATGTCGCTGACTTCTTCGGAACCTGATGGGCCGTTCTGCTGATGAAAATCGACAAACAGCAAGCCCGAAGGCAGGTCCAGCAGTTTGGTGAAATCAACCGTCGCAGCAACTGACAACACATGTCGTGTCGCTGAACCTTGTGATGCCCCGCCGCTGACGTTGTGCGAGTGATCGAAAATCAAGGTGATGTCCAACGATAACCCAATATCGCTCAACGCGGTGCGTGCGCCCCACCAGTTGCCGGTGAGTTGATCGCGCTGAAGCAGGTCGTCCAACGTCAGGGTTTGCGGCGCTTGGACATCGGCCTGGGCCTGTTCGCCCGGTGCGACGGTTGCCTGCTCGCCTTGAGCGCTGGGTGGCTCAACCACCTCGGCTGGTGATTCGACCTGAACCGAAGGCTGGTCCGGGGCAGGGGGCGGGGCAGGGGGTTGGGTTTCGTCAGCGTGAGCCAGGGTGATGATACCCGCACTCAAAGCGAAGATGGTTGCAGGTGTGATGGCGGTGATCGCCGACCGGTGTTTGTACTGAAACATAGAGCCTCCGAAAGTGGTGAATGGTATCGACCGTTGAGGCATCCCCAAAAAAACCCCAATTGCGAATCAGAATCAATTGTCGAGTAGAATAGCAGAATAAAAAATACCTACAAGTGTTTTGATTTTGGGTGTTGACTTTTCGATGATTCCTGGTGAATCCCTTGAGCAAAGCAATGAATCCCTCTGAATAATCTCCTCTCCCGGGGCAGCCTTTTTCATATTGGGCAAAAGTGGTATTGGCAATCGCAAATTGCCAGTAAAATCGTTAGTGACGGGCGAGGCAAACGGCCAAACACGCGGGGAGTTGATGGAACTGGTGGAGGCATGGGCGAAGCTGCCCGAAGCGATGCGGGCGGGCATCCTGGCCATGGTGCGGGCGGCGGCAAGCGATAACGCCTAACTTGGAGTGAGACGAACTGCAATCACAGGTCCGGCGCGGTATCTTTCACCCATTGATTGGCGTGATTGATTCAAAAAGTCTTCTCTATCAGCCGGGTAAGTCATGAGTAAAAGCAGCGGACGCATCCATATCGATCCTGGCAATCCAGAAATGTTGTTCTTCGAGTTGGAGGAACGTAAACGCCGGAAACTGTTTCTCCCTCGACTACTGCCGGGCTGGAGTCAAGGGGTTGAGTTGGAGACACCTGAACGGGACCAAGCCCACAAAATCATTCTCAAATGGGCTGACCTGGAATCAGCAGGCAAACTTCGCAAAAAAGAAACCTCGGTGGATGCAGCATTTTTACAGGAAGTGTTCGGAGAGGCATTGGGCTATCGCGGGTTCAGCGAAGGTTCCCGTGAACATGAACGTGAACATCATCTGACCGTACCGGGGGTGGGCGATGCGGATGGAGCGTTGGGCAAGTTCGCACCGGGTCAACCGCCCAAACCTCTGGTGGTGATCGAACTCAAGGGAACCAAGACCAGCCTGGACAAGGATAAATCCAACGGGCGCACGGCTGTACAGCAGGCATGGGATTACCTTAACGCTTTGGAAGGTTGCCAATGGGCGGTTGTCAGCAACTTCACCACCATCCGACTTTATCACAAGGACAAAGGTTCTCAGGCGTATGAGCGGTTCACGCTCCAGGAACTGCGCGACCCGGACCGATTCAAACAGTTCTATTACATATTTGAACGTGGCGGACTGGTGCAGGGTGTTCTGGGCCAGCCACCGCGCGCCCTCAAACTGCTTAAAGATTCGGAAAAGCAGCAAAACGAAGTCGGGGACAAGCTCTATGAGTATTACAGCAGCAACCGCCTGAAGCTGATTGAGTACCTGCATCAACATGAAAAACGATCTCTGGCTGATGCCATTGGGCAGGCGCAGAAACTGGTGGACCGAATCATTTTCATCTGCTTCTGTGAAGACCGGAAGCTGATCCCCGGCGACCTGATCCATAAAGCCTACTACGATGTCCCGTTTCTCAGCAGGGTTACCAATCCCAAATGGCAAAACTTTCTGTCCCTGTTTCATGCCATCGACAAGGGGCATCCTGAAATCGGGGTTGAGCATGGCTACAACGGAGGATTGTTTGCACACGATCCAGCCGTGGACGAACTGCAGCTGGCGGATGAACCCTGGACGAATTTCTTTCACACCATTTCCACCTATGACTTTGCGGATGAAGTCAACGTCGAAGTGCTCGGCCACCTGTTTGAACGATCCATCACGGAATTGGAACGCTTGCGCAACAGCGGGTTGTTCGCCGGTAATGATGGAAACGCCCTGCAACCCAACATGCCCAAGAGCGCTCAGCGCAAACGGCTGGGTATCTACTACACCCCACCGGACTTCACCACTGCCATCGTGCAATTCACGGTCGATGAACTCATCATCGCCCGACTGGATGCGCTGCGTCAGAGCCACGAACTTACCCACGACGATCTGGAATCCAATCAACGCGATGACCGCTTGCTGCGTTACTGGCAGGATGCCCTGGCCGAGGTTCGGCAAGTCAAGGTGTGTGACCCGGCCTGTGGCAGCGGGGCGTTTCTCATTCAAGCCTACGAAGTGTTGTGGCAGCACTACACACGCATCATCACGGAATTAACCCATCAGGCTGACCCTCAAGCGGCAACCCATGCCGATGAGGCTGCGGATTACATTCTGGCCGACAACCTGTACGGTGCGGACCTGACCGCCGAAGGCGTTGAAATCACCCAACTGGCTCTATGGCTGCGTTCGGCCAAGCGGGGCAAAACGCTGGCCAATCTTTCCGCCAACATCGTGCGCGGCAATTCGCTGGTGACGGATTCAGCCGTGCATCCCCATGCCTTCCATTGGCGCGATAAGTTCCCCGAAGTGTTCAACCGTCCGGGCGATCGTGCCGGGTTCGATTGCATCATCGGCAACCCGCCCTGGGAACGGCTCAAATTACAGGAACGTGAATTCTTTTCGCTGACCGCCCCGGACATCGCCGCAGCCGTCAACGCTGCCACCCGACAGAAGATGATTGGTGAACTGCAAACCACCAACCCGGAGCATTATCAACGTTATCTGGACGCCAAGAACCATGCCGAGAAAACCTTGACGCATGTACGATCCAGCGGGGAATTTCCGCTCACCGCCAAGGGCGATATCAATACCTACATGCTCTTTGCGGAACTGGGACGCAAGATTGTCGCCCCCGGCGGGCGGGTGGGCTTGCTGGTTCCCTCAGGCATCGCCACCGACCTGACCACTGCCGAGTTCTTCAACACCCTGATCGAACAGCAATCCCTGATTCGGCTGTATGACTTTGAAAACAAGAAGGGGCATTTTGAGGACGTGCATCGTGCATTTAAGTTCTCCATTCTCTGCTTCGGGGGTAGTGCGATGCAGTCGCCCCAGGCGGACTTTGTATTCTTCGCCCATGACATCATGGACCTGCGCGTGCCGGAGCGTCACATCGCCCTGTCGGCAGCAGACCTGAAACGGATGAACCCCAACAGCGCCACCTGCCCGATCTTCCGAACCCGGCGAGATGCGGAACTGACCAAAGCCATTTATGGCCGGGTGCGGGTGCTCATCGACCACAACCGTCAAAAGGGGGGCAATCCCTGGGGCGTTAGTTTCATGCGCATGTTCGATCAGACCAATGATGCGGCACTTTTCACAGAGGCGGATTGGCTGAAAAAACAGGGGTTCAAACGGGTGGGGAATCAGTGGCACAAGGGCAAACGCCGGTATCTGCCGCTGTATGAGGCGAAGATGATTCAGGCTTACGACCACCGTGCAGCGAGTGTGGAAGTGGCGGGGAAGAACTGGATGCGACAAGGCCAGACGATGGAACCGACGCTGGTGGAGCATCAGAACCCGGAGCACGTCGCCCAGCCGCGCTGGTGGGTGGAGGAAAAGCAGGTGGATCGTGTGATGGGAGATGATGATCGTCTATTTTTTATGGGCTTTAAGGATATTACCAGCCCAACCAACCAACGAACGATGATTGCTGCCATGATTCCAAGATGTGCAGTAACCAATCATTTTCCTGTAATACTTACGGATCAGGTTGCGTTGAAGCAAAACTGTTTATTAGCTAATTTTAATTCAATAATCTATGACTATCTTGCACGACAAAAAATAGGTGGAATTACCTTGAACTTTTTCATTGTGGAGCAGCTTCCAACCTTGCCCCCGGAGGTTTATGCGGAGAAATGTCCCTGGAGCAAGCGGGAAACGCTGGAGAAGTGGATCAGCGAACGGGTGCTTAAGCTCAGTTGCACGGCGGAGGATATGAAACCGTTGGCCGAGGCTTGCAAGTTCAATCCGCCTGAATACGTCTGGCGCTGGAACCCGGCGGAGCGTGCGCAGTTGCGGGCGGAATTGGACGCAGCGTATTTCCATCTTTACGGGATGAGCAAGGCGGATGTGGCATACATTCTGACGACGTTCCAGGGCTTGCGACAAGCTAAGGATGAGGCAACGTTGCTGGACTCGCAGGAGACAACCGACCCGATGGAAGCGATGCTGACGGAAGAAGGGCGGATGGTATTGCGGGCGTATGAAATACTGGAGCGGGGAAGTCAATGAAGACCATGGTTGGGGCGGTATCACCAGCGCGATGGTCGGGCTGGCGTTCACGGGGGCGATGCAGACCCAGGGATCGGTGCTGGTGGATTTCAACACTGCTGGTGATCTGGCCGCCAACTTTGTTCAGAACAGTGGTACCAGTTTGATGACCGATGGACAGAATCAGGGCATCGGTGACCCGGCCAGTCTGGCGGTTCGTCCCTCGGACAGCGATCGCACCGCAGTTTACACCCCTCAGAAATTCACACTGGGCATCGGCGACAAAGTGACGATTTCCATGTTCATCCGCATGCAGGCCACAACCGTCAGCACCGGCCAGCGTGCCCTGCAATTGGGTTTGGGAACGGCAACTTCAAGTCTGTTCACCAGTTCGGCTGACTCGTTCATCAGCGCCCGACTCGATGGCGTGGCCGGGCTGCCTTCGCCCACGTATGAATTGGAATTGCAACATCGTGACGGGAGTTCGCTGACCACCACCCCGCAAACCACAACCTTCACCCTGGCCGCGGGAACCTACTATCAGCTGACGGTTGATATCGAACGCACCGCAGCCAGCACTTATTCCGTCGCCGGCAGTCTGACCAACTTCGGCAGCAATGGTCTGATCGCTGGTGCCACGGTGGCCAGTTTTGCACCGGTCAGCATCACCAACAATGCGCTGGGTTCGATGACGGTACCGGATTTGAATGCCGGTTTCCGCGCGCAGTTCACAGCCGGGGCACTTCGAGTGGATAATTTTTCAGTGGTCGTGCCTGAACCCAGTGCCATGGCGCTCACCGGTTTGGGTGCGTTGGCATTGCTCGCCCGCCGGCGCTGAACCTTGCTTTGTCATCCGACTGTTTTTAGTGACAACATTGCAGGCTTACGGTGTCACCTGCGGCTATGACAAGCACACGGGTTTCATGGCCGCAGGTAATCCTTACTGAGCATGATTGGCGTATGACATCGGCAGTGATGCAGTTCGATACATCACGGCTATAGACTTTGTTATTGATTCGATTACCAGGGGTTCCCTCAGCCATGACCATCACCCTCGTGACGAACCGTTTGCCCGCCAACATCAACACGACTGACGCCCCGCAGCGTCAGTGGCTTGATCAGCACTTTCCGCGTTATGAGCAGCACAACCCCGCTGTGCCGGTCTGGTGTGTCACGCCCAACGTCGGGTCGTGCATTCACCGTTTTTTTGACACCAGTCCGATCAGCCCCAGCGGACGGTTTCTGGCGGTGTTTCGTCTGCCGTTTGAAGATCGTCTGCCTCAGCCCGGGGAGGCGGGGCAGGTGGTGCTGATCGATCTGCAAACCGGTGTTGAACGCGTGGTCACGCAGACCCACGGCTGGGAACCTCAGCTTGGTTGCAACCTCAACTGGGGGGCTGATGACAACACCCTGATTTTCAATGATGTGGATGTTTCCAACTGGACGCCTCAGTTGGTCTGCTGGAACCTGGCGCAGGGCAAAGGGGAGCGTATCGCAGGCGGTGTGTATCAGGTGTCGCCCGATGGTCGCTTTGCCGCCTGTGCTTCGATGGAAAAAATGCGGCGAACACAACTGGGCTATGGCGTGCTGGTCCCGGACGCACACAGCAAACGCAATGTCGGCGCGGCGGAGGACGACGGCTTGTTCATCACCGACTTGCAGACCGGTCAGCGGCGGCTGGTGTTGTCACTGGCGCAGGCGGTGCAATGCGTCCCTGAATTACGAGACTTGCCGCAAGCGGAATTGGCAGCGTGGGAAATTTACGGGTTTCATTGCAAGTGGAGCGTGGCTGGGGATCGGTTGATTTTCACCCTGCGCCGCTATCAGCACCATGGGTTGGACCAGTTTGATGCCTTTGCAAGGCTGGGGCCAGAGGGTGTGCGCTATGAAGTGCTGACGCTCAGGCCGGATGGTTCGCAGGTAGTGGATGCGGTTCCGGCGAAGTTGTGGGAACTGCCCGGCCACCATATCAACTTTTTCCCCGATGGTCGCAAACTGTCGATGAACCTGTGCCTGGAAAAGGGGCGCAGACTGGATTTGGTGGAGGTGGGGGTGGATGGGTCGAACCTGCGCATCATCACCGGCGATCAGATGGGTTCAGGTCATCCGAGCGTTCACCCCGATAGACGACATATTGTCACCGACACTTACGCCCGTGAGCGTTGGACCCGTGAGGGCACGACGCCGTTGCGCTGGATCGACATGCAAACAGGGACAGAACGCGAAATCGTGCGCTTTGGATCGACCCCATCGGTCAAGGTGCATCAGGTGTTCCGCTTGGACCCGCACCCGGCCTGGGATCGCAGTTGGCGATGGCTCTGCTTTAATGCGTATGAAGGCGGCACACGCCGGGTGATGCTGGCGGATATGTCGGGGTTGTTGAAATAGGTGTCATCAATACCGGAGGTACGGAATAGCTCAGATCATCTCTTTGGCAAAAATGCGGAGTTCGGTACAACAAACGGTTTCATATCTGCTGTCGGCCTGTCGTTGGCCTACCACGGGGGTTCATTTTGACTGATGCCACGGCGCGATATTTTTAATAATAATGATGTTTTCCCTTGACAATATACGTATACGTAGTAAACTTTATTCATCATCAGGATCAACTGGCGCCGACCTTTCAACGCGTGCTTGGAGTCGGCGCTTCACGTCCAACGGAGGAAGCCATTGTTACGTTTGATCGATTGTTGTCAGCCGGGGTTGCTGTTGTGTTCATGGGTGGGGCGGTTGAGGCAGCGGTGATTACGCAGTATGTATTTGACGGGTCGGTTGATACGCCATCGGGCACTGCTGCCAATGTGACCGCCGGCAATTTCACGCCCCATGCGTCGCTGACATCGGCCAGCCCTGCCAGTCCGGGTTTTTCCGCGAGTGTTCCCGCAGGTGGTGGAACCAACAGCCGATTTGTGCGCACGCATGTGACCGCCAACGATCAGGCCGGTTCCGTGGCTGCCAACAACTATTTCGATTTCACGGTGACCGCTGCTCCGAGCTTTTTCCTTAATCTGACATCGCTGACCTTCAGCCTCGGCGCCAACGGTGTCAATACTTCGCCGGCAACGCCCAACACCGCATCGTTCTTTCTGCGTTCCAGCGTCGATGGCTTTGCAGCCACGATCGGTTCGGTGCAGTCGGTGTCGGCTGTCGATGGCACGACCGTATGGAGCACTGCCGGGAACGTGGACCTGAGCGCTGCATCATTTCAAGGGTTGAACGGCATCACTTTCCGTCTTTACGTTTTTGACAGTTTTGACTTCACCCCCGGCGACTTCACGGGTGTGAATCGGTTGGATAGTGTCGTACTCAATGGCACAGTCGCCATCCCCGAACCGTCGGTGCTCGGTGTCATGACGCTGGCCTTGGCGGGGCTGGGTCTGCGCCGTCGTGGGCGTTGATTGTCAAAATGCAGCAGGGTAATGGCAGCCGGTGTCGGTTTGATACGACCGGCGCAAGCATGAGGTGATCGTGGCCAATCAGGTGGAAATTGCCCGACGACTTGGCATCAGTCAGCGTTCCGTGTCGGCAGCACTGGCCGGCAAACCTGACATCAGCGAATCGACGCGCCGGCGTGTGTTGGAGGCCGCTGCCAAGGCCGGGTATCGACCCAATGCTGCGGCAAGGTCGATGGTGACCCAGCGTACACGCAACATCGGCATCGTCGTTTGGGCGCAGGGAGGTGCCCCGATTTCCATGCACGAATCGGAACTGGCCAGCGGCATTCATGATGTGCTGGAGCCGGCCGGTTACACCACCTGCCTGGTGCAGATGGGCGATGTCGAACGCACCGGTGACGGCATCGCGCGGGTGTTTGCCGAGCAGTTGCTCGATGGCATGATCATCTGTTGCGGCCTGCAACAGGCTTTGCGCGAACGTGTCGGCCAACTGGTGGACAAAATCATTTGGTGTGATGCGGGCGTACACGAACCGACGCATTGTCTTTGGCGTGATGATCGACTGGCCGGGGAACTGGCGGGCAGGGCGGTTGCGGAGGCGGGTTATCGTGAAGTGCTTTGGCTGTATCAGACCGCGGAAACCGGCCCGCAGCGCACGTACACCTACCGTGAAAATCGGCTCGACGGTTTCAAACAGGCAGCCCATGGTTGCGTGATTCATGACATGGCACTTTTGCCGGAGGCAGGCATTCCCTGGCGGCAGTTTGGCGAAAGGTTGCACCCCGGTTGTGCCGTGGTGGCTTGTTCGTACGGTCAGGCGACCATGGCCATGCTCATGGCGGCATCGTGCGGCAAGGTGGTCGGTCGTGATTTTGCCCTGGCGTGTTGCGATGAGCTTTCTTCATGGGCGTACTACTGGCCGAACCTGGCGCGCGCCCGGTTCGACCGGTTCATGATGGGCAGGCAGGCGGCACACATGATGTTGGAATGTTTGACTGACCCGACGGGTAACAGCGAATCATGGGTGGCTCGCCCCGTCTGGCTGGACGGACGAAACGATACGCATGGCATGCCCCCGACGTTACCCCCGGCCCAGCCCACGGCATCGACCGCCTCGACGCATCCATCATGAAGTGATTGTTTTCATCCGCGTTCATTGGTCACCAACGCCTTCAACGGGATAAACCGCATGTTCATTTGGTCAAGGTTGCTGTTGTGCGTTTGCATGCTGAGTTTGACAACCATGGTTGGTGCTGATGAGTTTGACCCGCCTGAGGTGGCAGGACGTTTTGTCGGCACGGTGACGGGCAGGGTCAATTGGGTGCCGCAGCACACGCACACATGGTTTATGTTCTGGGTGGAGTCGATGCAGCCGGAGGCTTCGGCGGGGAATGCGCAGCAGTTTCAACCGCTTATGCAGTTACCGCAGGGTTTGAAGATAGCCGTCACATGGGACAACCAGACCCCCGATGCACAGCAGGTCGCGTTCGTCAAAACACTCAAGCCCGGCGATCGTTACACGCTGCGTTTAACCAGCACCTACGACGGCAAGGGCGTTCGACTGGCCGCAGTACCCCAAGCCAGGGCTGCCGCTGTCACGGCCCCGGTTGCTCCCATTGTCAATGCAACAGCAAACGCATCAGCAAACGCATCAGCAAACGCATCAGCAAACGCATCAGCCAATACAACGGGAGCATTGCAGGCGTTGCAAACGGTGCAGGACCCGTACCTGCGTTCGTTGTTGTACGAAGAATTCAACGGCAAGCCCGATGGCGTGTTGCTGCTGGGCGCAACCGAACGGCAGATCATGGACGCGTTCACTCTGCAAAACCTCATGGGGGCTGGTGCGTCGATGCAGCGCATCACGGTGGAAGGTCAGCGATTCACGCAGGCCATGCGCATCACCGTGGGTCACGAAAAAGAATTCTGGCATGTGTTCCCCCGGGCTGATGCACCGTTGACGCGCAAGGGTGATTCACTGTGGTTGACCTTTTGGGCCAGGGCGGTGAAAAGTGCTGGTGAAAAGGGCATGATTCGCGCTTCGGTCAAGCACGCCACGGAAAGCGTGTCCGATCCGACGGTGGGTTTCCCGGAAGGCGATTCCAACAAGGTGTTCCACCTCACCGATCAATGGCAGCAGTTCATCATGCCGATGACCGCCAAGCACGACGATCGGACGCGGGTGGAAATATATTGTGCGCATCAGCCTCAGACCATCGACATCGGCGGCATTGCGTACCTGAACTTCGCCAAAGCGATGACCCGTGAGCAACTGCCCCAGTCACGCAAAAGCATGACCTACCCCGGTCGTGAAGCGGATGCCCCCTGGCGGCAGGCAGCACTGGAGCGCATTGATCACTGGCGCAAGGCGGATGTGACCGTGCGGGTTTTGAATGCCGACGGCAGGGTGGTGCCTGATGCCCAAGTGAAGGTGCAGTTGTCGCGTCATGCGTTCTGGTTCGGGGTGGCGATACCCCCGCAACATTTTCCGCCGCACCCGGAAGTGACATGGGGGCCGGCAGGGATGTCGTTGCTTACCGACCCGGGCGAGCGCGGAGCAAGGTATCGACAGGCGGTCAGCAAGTTTTTCAACAGTGTCAACGCCGGCGGAGGTTGGCGCATCTGGGAATATCATCGTCAACAACAACTCGATCATATCGAAGCAGTTCGGCAGATGGGTATTGATCGCATCAAACTGCATGTGCTGCTTTACCCGCGTGATGATCAAGTACCCAATCGCATGCGTGATATTCGTGACCCGCAGCAAGCCAGCCGTGAACATTTGCAGTTCGTCCGTGAGCAGGTGACGGCACTGCGCGGCAAGGTGCGGATTTACGATGTCACCAACGAACTGTTCAGCGCCAAGTTCATGGAGTCCCGTTTTGGCGATGATGAGGCATATTTCGACTACCTGGCGGCGTTGTACAAGCTGGTGAAGGAATGCGACCCGGACGCGCTGACGCTTTACAACGAATGCGATTTGGAAGGGCGGGGCTGGGAGCGCTTTGAACAGATTGTGCGTGCCATACAACAGCGTGGCGGGCCGATTGATCTGGTCGGCATTCAGGGACATGTGGGCGCTTTTGAGGGCGGGCCGCATGGGTATATGAAGTTGTTTGATCGCATTGCAGCACTGGGCGTGAAACTGATGATCACCGAGTTTGACGCCAAGGTGGCGCCGACGGTGACACCGGCGGGGGACATGCTGGCTGCGGATGCCACGCGCGACATGATGATTGCGGCTTACAGTCACCCGGCCATGGAGGGCTTTGTGATGTGGGGCTTCTGGGACCGTGATCACTGGCTGGGCGATGCCCCGATTTTGCGCCACGACTGGACGCTCAAACCGGCGGGCTATGCGTATCACGACCTGGTGTTCAACCAGTGGCGCACGTTTGTGGAGGGCAACACTACCGCCAACGGCACCTTCACCACACGAGGCCACCTGGGCGACTATTCAATCACCGTCACCGCAGGCAGCCAAACCAAAAGCGTAAGTTTGCAGTTGCATGATCGACGGGGTCAGGTGGTGGAAGTGGTCATGCAGTAAGCGTTTGTTTGAACAGCCCATCAAACTGTAGCCCGTTGCATTCATTCACCTTTTCAACCACAAACATCCGATAATAAATGGACTCAACCAAACCCCCGGCTACCCGGTTGCAGGGTGGCTTTTTCATTGGAGCGTCATCATGCAAGTGTCAGGTCGATGGGTCGGAATGTTGCTGGTCAGCATCATTATGTTGGGCATACTCACCGGCTGCCCACGGCAGAAGGTCAAACCTGATTACGCAAGGCCGCTGCCTGAAGGTGCCCCGGCGTTGCGCAAAATCACCGACCCGGCGGAGCTGCCGAATATGACCGTGGCCTTCACCTACCGTGACACCGGACTGTTGCAAGCCATCGACCGCAGTCTGTCGTGGTTTGAAAAGCCTTCGACGCAGGTGGGTTTCACGGTGCAGGGCATCACCCATGAACAGACCCGCGCCAGTGTGTTTGCGTTTCGGCAGATTCTGACCAGCAGCCTCAGCCCGCAGGAATTTGCCAGTCGCATTCACAACGAATTTGACACCTACACCAGCGTCGGATGGGACGGTTCGGGTACGGTGTTTTTCACCGGCTATTACACGCCGATACTCGAAGCTTCGCGGGAGCGCACGGGTGAGTATCAGTACCCGCTCTACCATCGGCCACCGGATTTGGAAAAAGACCCGGTCACCGGGCAGACGCTGGGCCGGCGCATCGGCGGGGTGATCAAACCTTACCCGACACGGGCACAGATCGATCATTACCCGGATCGACTCGGACTGGTCGGAAAGGAACTGGTCTGGCTCAAGGACAAACTGGATCGCTACATTTTGCAGGTGCAGGGTTCCGCCAAGCTGCGATTGACCGATGGCAGCACGATGTATGTGGGTTACGCAGCCGACAACGGGGCGGAGTATGTGAGCATCGCCAAGCGGATGATCGCTGAGGGCAAACTCGACCCGGACCGTGCGGGGTTGCCGGCGATCAAGGCCTACTTTGAGAAAAACCCGCAGGACCTGGACGGCATCATCAATCAAAACCCGCGGTACGTATTCTTTCAGGAATACGACGGGGGAAACTGGCCGGCGGGAGCGCTGGGGTTCAAGGTGGAGGATTTTCGATCATTGGCGACGGATAAACGCATTTACCCACGCGGAGCGGTGACGCTGGTGAAAACGGTGATACCCGCCGCTGGGGGTGGACGTAGGCCGTATGAACAATTCATGCTCGATCAGGACGCAGGCGGTGCGATTCGCGCCCCCGGACGAGGCGATATATACATGGGCATCGGGGCGGGAGCGGAAGCGATTGCGGGGCAACAGGCCGATGAGGGACGGTTGTATTATTTCATCCTCAAACCCGAACGGGTGAACGCCTGGAATAAACCCGGTGGAGCACGTGCCCCCGCTGTCGGTTCAGGCAGTGG
Organism: uncultured Phycisphaeraceae bacterium; assembly: GCA_964547135.1. Taxonomy (GTDB): domain Bacteria; phylum Planctomycetota; class Phycisphaerae; order Phycisphaerales; family Phycisphaeraceae; genus JAJXSS01. The sequence continues at coordinate 33,830 of CAZJMK010000040.1, forward strand.
TGGCTTTTAAGGGCAAAGATTCAACACAGATGACACGGAGTGCACAGAGGGTACAGATAAGCATGGGGCAGTAGCATGGGGCAGTAGCATGGGGCAGTAGCATGGGGCAGTAGCATGGGGCTAGTAGCATGGGGCTAGTAGCTTGGGGCTAGTAGCTTGGGGCTAGGAGCTTGGAGCTTGGAGCTAGGAGCTAGGAGCTTGGAGCTTGGAGCTAGGAGGAGCTAGGAGCTAGGAGCTAGGAGCTAGGAGCTAGGAAAAACAAATACAGCAATATGATTATCAGCCCCCAGCCCCCAGCCCCCAGCCCCCAGCCCCCAGCCCCCAGCCCCCAGCCCCCCAGCCCCTTTTCTCTGTGTCCTCCGTGATCTCTGTGTTGAAAAAGGTATTTACGGGTGACACTGCGTGGTATCAACCACCATGAATACATTGCCACCGCAACCCGTTGACGGTTCATCAACCCCGCGGCGGTATCGTTTGGGTCATACCTTGAAAATACACGGGCGGGTGGCGTTTGCCCAGGTGTTTGCGGGCAAGGTCAGGCACAGCGTCGGGCCGTTGTCGGTGTGGGCGAGGCCCAATGCGTTACCCAACAGCCGACTGGGCTTGTCGGTGAATCGTGCGGTGGGCACAGCGGTGCAGCGCAACCGACTCAAACGATTGTTACGCGAAGCATTTCGCCTGCGCCGGCATGAACTGCCTCAAGGCTACGATTGGGTGGTGGTGATTTACAAACACACGCCGCGAAAGTTGGACGAGTATCAAAAATTATTGCAGCAGGCAACGGCACAGTTGGATCGGGTTTGGCAAAAAAAACAACGGACCACGGGTGGATGAACGCTCAATTACCCGGGCCCTCGTCGCCACCGCTCTGCGCGGTGTCGCCTCGTTCCCGGCTTGACCAAGCCAAGGTTATGTTTTCCAAATTGATCATTTTCATGGTGCTGCTGTACCGGGCGACGTTTGGTTTGTTCATGGGCGGACAATGTCGCTACCACCCGACGTGCAGTCAATACATGATCGAAGCGGTGCAAAAGCATGGCCCATGGCGCGGTGCATGGCTGGGTATCAAGCGCATCGGCCGCTGTCACCCCTGGGGCGGATCGGGGTATGATCCCCCGTGAGTGGAGGAAGTGGTCGAGTGGCCAAGTGGTCGAGTGGTCAAGTGACGGAACCGCATTCGGGTGTTAGCGCCGCGATTTATCGCGTTGGTAGAAGTGGTTAATCGGTGAGTCGGTGGGTCGGTTGATCGGGAAGAAAAATACAATTCCGCCCGAGTC
>CAZJMK010000040.1:35206-37628 GCA_964547135.1 uncultured Phycisphaeraceae bacterium
ACCGAGTCACCGAGTCACCGAGTCACCGAGTCACCGAGTCACCGAGTCACCGAGTCACCGAGTAACCGAGTCACCGAGTAACCGAGTAACCGAGTAACCAAATCATACCCAAGCCCTCGGCTTGGTTTTGCAAATTCAACAACATACCAAACCTTACTGTCGATTTGGCAGCCCGTATCACCCCTGCACCGTCGCTGGCAGACCTTTCACTTCACCCCAGTTCAAAAAGCCCTATTTCAAAAGGCTTTACGTTCATCACCCCATGGCATCGGCTTTGCCAAAATGATGAGTGAGCACCACCGCCGTTGCAAATGGGAACGGGTCGAGGGGGCGGTATGGCTCGGTTGATCGGGTGGGTGATGAACTGATTTTTTACTGTTTCGAAAGGAACGCAACATGGCCAAGACCATCGGTATCGATCTGGGTACGACCAACTCCGTCGTCGCCATCATGGAGGCGGGGCAGCCCAAGGTGCTCATCAATCGGCAAGGCTCACGCCTGACACCGTCGGTCGTCGGCTTCACCGAAAAAGGCGAACGACTGGTCGGTCAATTGGCCAAGCATCAGCAGGTGACCAACCCGCGTAACACGGTTTTTTCCATCAAGCGATTCATGGGTCGCCGGCACAACGAAGTGCACAGCGAAGAAAAACTGGTGCCCTATGAAGTCGTCGGCGGGGAAGATGAACTGGTCAAGGTGCGCATCCGTGACAAGATGTACACCCCGCAGGAAATCAGCGCCATGATCTTGCAGGACCTCAAAAAGACCGCTGAAGACTATCTGGGCGAAAAGGTGGACAAAGCGGTCATCACCGTGCCTGCGTACTTCAACGATTCGCAGCGTACTGCGACCAAGGAGGCGGGCGAAATTGCCGGGCTGAAGGTCGAACGCATCATCAACGAACCGACCGCCGCTGCCCTGGCTTACGGACTGGACAAAAAGAAGGGCGGTCGCGTGGCGGTGTTTGACCTGGGTGGCGGTACGTTTGATATATCGATACTGGACATCGCGGAGGGCGTGTTCGAGGTGCTTTCCACCAACGGCGACACGCATCTGGGCGGCGATGACTTTGACCAGCGCCTCATCGATTACGTGGCCGATGAATTCAAGCAGAAGGAAAACATCGATCTGCGCAAGGACCCCATGGCCTTGCAGCGCTTGAAAGAAGCCTGCGAAAAGGCCAAGTGCGAGCTTTCATCGACGCAGGAGACGACGGTGAACCTGCCCTTCATCACCGCCACGCAGGAAGGCCCCAAGCACCTGCAATCGACCATCACCCGCGCCAAGTTCGAACAGCTTTGCACGGACCTGTTTGAGCGTTGCCGTCAACCGGTGATGAAGGCTTTGCAGGACGCCAAGCTCACGCCGTCGGACATTGATGAAGCGGTGTTGGTGGGCGGGTCAACGCGCATGCCCAGGGTGCAGGAAATTGTCAAAAACATTTTCGGCAAGGAACCCAACAAAAGCCTGAACCCGGATGAGGTCGTGGCCATTGGCGCAGGGATTCAAGGCGCGGTGCTGACGGGTGAAGTGAAGGATATTTTGCTGTTGGATGTGACGCCGTTGTCGTTGGGCGTGGAAACCATGGGCAGTGTGATGACGGTGCTCATTCCGCGCAACACGACGGTGCCGACGGAAAAGGAAGAGGTGTTTTCGACGGCTGCGGACAATCAGCCGAGCGTGACCATACATGTGCTGCAAGGCGAGCGCCAGTTCGCCAAGGACAATCGCACGCTGGGTCGGTTTGACCTGACGGGCATTGCCCCTGCTCCGCGCGGCATGCCGCAGATTGCGGTGAAATTCGCCATCGACGCCAACGGCATTTTGCAGGTGTCCGCCACCGACAAGGGCACCGGCAAGAGCCAGAACATCAGCATTCAAGGCTCATCAGGCCTGTCCAAGGAAGATGTCGAAAAAATGAAGCGCGATGCCGAGGCCCATGCGGAGGAAGACCGCAAACAACGTGAACTCATCGACACCCGTAACCAGGCGGAAAGCGCGGTGTACCAGACGCGCAAGCAACTGGAGGAACACGGCGACAAAGTGAGCAGCGAAATACGCGGAAAGATTGAGTCGGCCGTCGGCGATGCCGAAACCGCGATGAAGAGTGACGACGCGGCTGCGATCAAGCGCCAACTTGATGCGCTGCAAAAGGTGGCAATGGAACTGGGCAAGGCGATTTACGAAAAAACCGGACAGCCGGGGAGCGCCGGAGCTGCGCCCGCCGGCAATGCCGGTGCAGGTAACCCCGGCGGAAAAGACGATGTGATCGACGCGGAGTACAAGGTGAAAGAGTGATTGAAAGAAGTGGCCGAGTCTCGGAACAGTATTCGGAAGTTAGCGCCGCGATTTATCGCGTCTGTTGGCGTCGTTAATCGGTGAGTCAGTGAATCGGTTACTCGGATAGAATGGTCTTTGCTCT
>CAZJMK010000041.1:0-37587 GCA_964547135.1 uncultured Phycisphaeraceae bacterium
GCCCGAGCGTGTGGCCGGGTTGAAACTGCCCAGCGTGGAAATCGTGGACCTGCGTGAAGAACGGCGCAAACGCTATCAAATGCAAGGCAAGGGCGGCGATCACCTGCTGTCGTTACGCCTCGAAAACGCCCTGCGGCAAACGCTCAAAGCCGGGCACCAGGCCATGCTGCTGCTCAATCGCCGGGGGTATGCCAATTACATTGCCTGCCCGGACCACGGGTGCGGCTGGATCAAGCAATGCGACTACTGCGACGCAGCCATGGTGCTGCATAAAGACCAACCACTGACCGGCGGAGAGCGTTTGCGTTGTCATCATTGCCAGGCGGAACAGTTGCTGCCCGAGCTTTGCCCCACCTGCGGCAAAAAAGTCACTGTGTTCGGCCTGGGGACCCAGCGCGTCGAAGAAGAATTGTCCCGCAAATTCCCTGAACTGACCTACGAACGCATGGACGGCGACACCATGCGCCACAGCAGCGATTACCTGGCAGCCCTGGATCGTTTTGGTTCCGGGCATACACAGGTGTTACTCGGCACACAGATGATCGCCAAGGGGTTGGATTTTCCGAACGTGAAACTGGTGGGCGTGATCAGTGCGGACACTGCTTTGCACTTACCCGATTTTCGTGCAGCCGAGCGAACGTTTCAATTGATCGCCCAGGTGGCTGGTCGTGCGGGTCGTGCTGCGGATGGGGAATCGCCCAGCCGGGTGATTGTGCAGACGTTCACGCCCGAGGACGAGGCAATTCAGCAGGCTGCCAAACATGATTACCAGGGGTTTGCACGACGTGAACTCATGATTCGACAGCGCGATGGTCTGCCCCCGGTCGGTCGCATGGCTCGCATCGTCTGTCGTGACCTCGATCACCTGCACGCCAAAGCCAGGGCGGGTGAACTGCGGGCGCACCTGGACGCTGCCAATGAAAGTTTGGGACAGACGGTGCGGGTGCGTGGACCGATGACCTGTCCGATCAGCCGAATTGCCAACTATCACCGTTGGCAGCTGCTGCTTCAGGGGCCGGATGCAATGTCGCTGCAAAAATTACTCGGTGCTCTGCGTCAGGCGAAGTTGCTCAAGTCGGACATGCACACAGCCGTCGATGTCGATCCGGTGAGTCTGTTGTAGTTGTAGAAGTGGTCAAGTGGCATTGAATTTCGAATTTGGAATTTCGAATTTCGGATTTACAAGCCAAGGACGAGGCTGGCAAGCCGAGGACTTGGGTAATCTGAGTGGTTGATCCGTTAACTGGTAAATCGGTTAATCGGTCAGAAAAGACAACGAACATTCCGTCCAATTAACCAATTAACCGACCAACCAATTAACCACACTGACGCCGAGGGCTTTAGCCCCGGATGTTCCGGCCCTGAAGGGCACGGCGTCAATCGCGCGTGTCATCCGCGCTGACAGAAGATCAAACGTCGAAAAAGCAAATGGTCGAATCACACCATCTCTGAACATCATCCATCATCCATCATCCATCATCCATATCCTCCTTCCCGCTTTCGCATCTTCGCTTGACAACTTGATTTTGAAAGCTATTCTTTAAGTTGGAAGCTGGAAAAGTCTCGGCTTATGGAACCCGCGTCGGCCAACCTTATTGTCACGCCCTTATTCATTCCTCCCATGGGCTGACCGCACGGTTCCTCCCACCCCGACTCATCCCGCTTCCATGATCGCACCGCTGACCTGTTGAGGTCAGGTGCGCAGCCTTGTGAACGGTGGTTGCCCCACCCGACCAAGGCGTTGGCTGCACACCCGTAGCTTCACCCGTTCCATGGTGAAGGCAACCGGGGCGATGTGGTCGGAGGCGCTGGTTTATCTCGGCAGGCATTTCCGGGGCTGGGTTGGACAAACGATGAGGCGAGTGGTTCGCTTCATCAAATCGTGTGAGTCGGTTGGGTCAGCCGTGGGAGTCGCCAAACTGCATCCTTCATACCGTTCTGTCCCGATGACTTCATCGTGTTGATGGAGTGCATCGGTCCTTGGGTCATTTGACCCTCGGCTGCCAGGCGATCCCGTCGATTCACCAGTGTCGAAAGTCTTGCAACGGAGTCTCTCTCATGTTACGTCGAATCAAAGCCTTTACGCTCATCGAACTGCTGGTGGTGATTTCGATCATCGCCCTCCTGATCGGCATTCTGCTCCCGGCTCTGGGGGCAGCCCGCCGAACCGCCAACCAGATGAAGAACGGCACGCAAGTCCGTTCCATCATCCAGGGGGCCGTGATCTTCGCCCAAAGCAACAACACCTACTACCCCGGTTTGGATTCCAACGGCGGCGTGCTGGCAGCCAGCTCATCACAGTTGACCACCCTCAACAATCCTCGGATCGATGCCGCCAATCTCGGTGGTAACTCCCCGGCCGCGCGTCTGGCCATCCTGATCAACGGCAACTTCTTCACCTCCGACATCACCGTCAGCCCTGGTGAAACCAGCGCCATCGCCAAGTGGCCCCGCAGTGGTGAATCCGCCAGTTCTAACTACGTCGGCGGCACCAGCGGTCACTACTCCTACGCCCTGCTGAATCTGGCGGACGATGCCACCACCAGCACGGCCACCGGCAACAACACCGGCCGCGTGGGTGAATGGCGTGAAACCTCCAACGCCCAGGCCGTGGTCGTCACCGATCGTAACATCGCCGCTACCCCCAATGGCGCTGGTTCCGATCCGAACACCGCTCGCTCCATCTGGGGCAGCAAAGCCGGTGATTGGCGCGGTTCGGTTGGCTTCAACGATAACCACGTGGAGTTCCTCCAGCACCCCCGCAACAACCTGACCACCAAGTATGGTGCGATCACCATCACCAGCAGCTCCGGCACGGGTGACAACCTCTTCACCACCACCAGTGAAAGCGGTTCGGACTCTCGCGCCAACGCTTTCATGATCTCCGGCTTCGATGGTTGATCATCACTGGCCTCGACAATCCGTTGTTACTCGACACCGGTCGCCCCTCGGCGACCGGTTTTTCTTTTCCCCAATACAGCCGACGATGGCAGATCAGAGCCGGGCCGTGTCGGCCCGGTCCACGCTGTTTCCTTTGCGTCATTCATACCGGGGCGACACGCCCCGGCTCTGATCTGATGGAGATTTGATTCACCGTTGCTCACCTGATTCCGGTTACAATCCCTGCTTATGCTGCACGACATCACCCAACTGATTTGTCAGGTCACCGGGCTGGACCCGGCGGTGTACGGTTTGTGGATCACCATTGCTTTACGTATCACCCTGGTGGCCACGGTGTTTTTAGCCGGCATCAGTCTGTTGGCCATGTTCCTCATCTGGCTGGAACGCAAGGTGGCTGGTCACATTCAGTCACGCCTTGGACCGACGCACGTGGGCGGGCGCTTCGGCTGGGCGCAGTCGATTGCCGACGGCATCAAACTGATTTTGAAGGAAGACCTGCGCCCGGTCGGGGCTGATGTATTGCTTTTTCGCCTCGCACCCTACCTTGCCTTTGCCCCGGTGTTCGCAGCATTGCTCGCTCTGCCCTTTGGCCCGCAATTTGTTTTTGAACCCAACCTCAACATCGGCGTGCTCTACCTGCTGGCGGTGCTGGGCGTCGAGGTGATGGGGGTCATCCTTGCCGGCTGGGCGAGTGCCAGCAAATGGTCGCTTTACGGGGCGATGCGTGAGGCCTGCCAGATGGTCAGTTACGAGGTGCCGCTCGGATTGGCGATCATTGCCGGGGTATTGACCGCGGGCACATTGCATTTGTCGGAACTTTCGTTTTTACAAGCCGGGGGCATGCACGACTGGTTTGTCTTTCACAACCCGTTCATGTTCACCGCCTTTGCGGTTTACTTTGTCGCCAGTCTGGCCAGTAACAAGCGCGCCCCCTTTGACCTGCCTGAAAGCGAAAGCGAGCTCGTGGCCGGGTTCCACACCGAATATTCGGGCATGCGTTTTTCCTTTTTCTTTTTCGCCGAGTACGCGGGCATGTTCATCATCGGTGCCATCCAGGCGGCCCTGTTTCTGGGCGGCTGGAACAGTCCGCTGGGCGTGTATGACCCGGTGTATCTCTTGCTGGGCTACGACCCGGTCACGGCGGGCGTGGCTTACCTCGGCGGCATCGTCACGGCTGAACAATCATGGAACGGCACCGCCGCAGCCATGGGCGTCAATGGGGTATCGCTCTTTTTGCTCAACCTGTATTGCATGTTCTGGTTTGTGCTCAAGGCTTTGGTGATCGTGTTTGTGCAGATATGGTTGCGCTGGACGCTGCCGCGGATTCGCATTGATCAGGTGCTGCATGTGTGTGTGAAGGTGCTTTTGCCGGTGAGCCTGGTGTGTCTGATCGGTACTGCGATCTGGGTTTGGCTGGTGCCTCAGCCATTGGCGGTCGAGGTCAATGGTCAGAGCATTGCGCGTTTGGGTCACCTTTACAGCAGCACGCCGAGGGTGCAGTTGATCACGCAAATGGTGCTGATGTTGCTGGGGTTGATGCTGGTGGGGGCGTACCTGGGGGTGATTGCCTGGTCGCTGATCAACTGGCGGGGCAAAGGTCGGCCAAGGCAGACCTTTTTCCCCGATGTCATGCCCGCGGGAGACAAGGTTGCGTTTACCAAAAATTCGTAAGGGGCCTTTGAAATACCCCTTTCCCCTTGGGAGAGGGTGGCCGAGTGTCGCCGTGGCGACCGAGGCCGGGTGAGGGCCGAAGTACATCATGTGTTGAGCTTGATGCCCGCTTCGCTTTTCCGCCCTCACCCTAACCCCCGCCACGGCGAGGTTTTCAACTCTCCCGGAGGGAGAGGGGACCATTGACCCGCCACGAGACCCACCATGCCCACCTACCTTGTCACCGGCGGATGCGGGTTCATCGGCTCCAACTTCGTCCGCTTTGCCTTGCAGCGTGACCCGACCCTGCGCATCATCAACCTTGATGCCCTGACCTACTCCGGCAACCCCGACAACCTGGCCGACATTGCCCAACATCCGGCCCTGCGCGATCGTTACCGCTTTGTGCATGGCAACATTCTCGATGGGGCGTTACTCGAAAAACTGTTGCCCGATTGCGAGGCGGTGATTCACCTGGCTGCGGAGAGTCACGTGGATCGCTCGATCATGGACAGTCGCCCGTTTGTGGAAACCAACGTGCTGGGTACGCAAAGCCTGCTTGATGCCCTGCGACGCAGCAGCAAGGCCGGCAAGTTTCATGGCAGGCTCATTCACGTCAGCACCGATGAGGTTTACGGGTCGCTCCCGCTGGATCGCCCTGATTTGAAGTTCACCGAAACCACGCCGCTGTGTGCCAACAGCCCCTATGCCGCGAGCAAAGCCGGCAGCGACCTGTTGGTGCAAGCCTATCACCATACCTTCGGCTTGGACGCCTGCATCACCCGCTGCTCCAACAACTTCGGCCCCTACCAATTCCCCGAAAAAATCATTCCGTTGTTTGTCACCCACCTGATTGAAAACAAAAAAGTGCCGCTCTATGGCGACGGCCTGAACGTGCGCGATTGGCTGCATGTCGATGACCATTGCGAAGCGATACTCACTGTGCTGCAACAGGGCACACCCGGCGAGGTGTACAACATCGGCGGCAACAACCAGCGCTCCAATTTGGAACTTACGCACATGCTTTTGCAGATCATGGGCAGAGGCACCGACATGATTGAATACGTGACCGATCGACCGGGGCACGATCGCCGTTATGCAATCGATGCGAGTAAAGTGAAACAGCAACTGGGTTGGCAGCCGACGCGCAGCCATTGGCCGGGGGCGCTGGAAAAAACCGTGCGTTGGTACATTGATAATCCGCACTGGTGGCAACGGGTCAAAAGCGGGGCGTATCGAAGGTAATCGATCATTACAACTTTGTGCTTTGTGGCACCGCCGCCCTCGGCGGTGTGTTTGATCACAGTGGTTCACCCAGCCGAGGGCGGCTGGGCTACAACGCCGGGTGCCACTGGCAGCTTGTCTGCCAGTGCATTGCCGGGTAGTACAATTCCGGGTGGCTACAGATAAAAAATCACCCAATCAGCAGATGGCCAAATCACCCAATGCTTCACCCGCCGTTGTTGTCCGACGTTTCACCGATGGTGATTGCCTGTCCTTGATCGACCGATGTCGGGTCGAGGCCGCGTTCGATGGCGGTCACTTTTTGCAGGCGTCGGGCATGTCGTCCGCCATCAAATTCCGTGCGTAACCAGGTTTGCACAATGCGGTCCATGATTCGCAAACCCAGCATGTCGCCCGACAGGCAGAGCACGTTCGCATCATTGTGACGACGTGACACCTCGGCCCCGATTTCATCGTGACACAGTGCCGCCCGCACCCCATCGACCTTGTTGGCGGCGATGCTCATGCCGATGCCCGTGCCGCAGATCAGTATGCCGCGCTGGGCCTGCCCCTCGACCACGGCTTTGGCCACCGGGTATGCCACATCGGGGTAATCGCAACTGCGTCCGTTGCACTCGATGTATGACACCACTTCATGACCCAGTCGGGTGAGCATCTGTGACAGGTGCGCCTTTGCCTCAACCCCGCGATGGTCGGCTCCCAGTGCGATTTTCATCGGAAAAACTCCTTGAACCTTGCCGCAATCGCCGCACGTATCTGCCCGGCACAACGCTGGTACTCGCTCAGCGATGAACCCATCGGGTCAATAATATCACCCGCTGCATCCAGGCACATCACGCGCTGGCCCAACTCCGGCATCATCGCCAGCACCGTTTTTTTGTGACTTTGCGTCATGCAATACACCCGGTCAGCTTCACGCAACAACTCTGCTGTGAGCATCCGACTGCGATGGTTCGTCAAATCAAGCCCTTCTTTCTGCATCGCCTGGATCGCTTCATCACTGGCGGGTGAACCTTCACCGGCAAATACCCCAGCGGATATGATGCGAAATCCCTTGGCTTCCAGTTCGTTGATCGTCATGCCGCGCTGCTGGGCCAACACCTGCTGCGCGATCACCTGGGCCATGGGCGAGCGACAGGTGTTGCCGGTGCAGACAAAAAGAATCGTGGTGTGGGTCATGAACTGGCTCTCGTCCACATCATAGCGCCGCCCACAAGTGAAGGTAAAACATATCAGGTTTACCTATGACCACAGCTTGCCACTTAGCCCCCGGTCAATGACCGGGGGCTAAATGAAAGGCAATTTACGTCATACTTTGGAATGCGTCATGCCTTGTTCTGTCCCCTCTCCCTCCGGGAGAGTTGAAAACCTCGCCGTGGCGGGGGTTAGGGTGAGGGCGTCAGAGGGCGTCTGCCATATTGGTATTTGCACACATCTGACATTACGAAGACACGCCCTCACCCGGCCTCGTAGGCTCGGCCACCCTCTCCCGGAGGGAGAGGGGGAGCGAAACCGCCAATGACATCATCGGCTTTAATGCGGCATCGCAAATTCTTTGCACAACTCAACCACATCACGACGCACCCGTTCAGCCACGGGCTTTTCACCTTTACCCACCAGCACGCGATCGATCATTTCCGCCACATCGCGCATCTGGTCTTCCTTCATGCCGCGGGTGGTCAGGGCCGGGGTCCCCAGGCGAATGCCGCTGGTCTGTTTGGGCGGACGGGGGTCCTGCGGAATGCCGTTTTTGTTGCAGATGATGCCTGCGTTTTCCAACCACTGGGCTGCGTCCGCACCAGTGAGCTCGGCTGAACGCGGTCGCAGGTCCACCAACATCAAATGATTGTCAGTTCCGCCTGAAACAAGCCTGTAACCCTTTTCCGCCAGTGCCTCGGCCAGGGCCTTGGCATTTTTGACCACCTGTTTGGCGTAGTCTTTGAATTCGGGCTTCAGGTCTTCGCCGAAGCAGACGGCCTTGGCGGCGATGATGTGCATGAGCGGGCCGCCCTGCATTCCGGGGAACACCGCTTTGTCGATTTTTTTGGCCAGTTCAGCGTCATTGGTCATGATCATGCCGCCGCGCGGGCCGCGCAGGGTTTTGTGCGTGGTGGTGGTGACCACATGACAATGCGGAAAAGGCGATGGGTGAACCCCGGCTGCGACCAGGCCGGCGATATGCGCGATGTCCGCCATGAGCAGGGCACCGCATTGGTCGGCAATATTGCGGAAGCGGGCAAAGTCGATCACGCGGGGATAAGCCGAGTACCCGCAGAGAATCATTTTGGGTTTGTGTTCAAGGCAGAGTTTTTCAGCAGCGTCGTAATCGATCTGTTCATAACGCGGATTGCTCTGGTCGTACACCAGCGGGTAGTGAATGGGCTTGAAGTACTTGCCGGAGAAGTTGAGCTTCATGCCGTGGGACAGGTGTCCGCCGTCGGAGAGCACCAGCGAGGCGAAGGTATCACCCTGATTAAGCAGCGCCAGAAACACGGCTGCGTTGGCCTGGGCGCCCGAATGAGGTTGCACATTGACAAACTGGCAACCGAACAACTGCTTGGCGCGGTCGATGGCCAGGTTTTCAATCTGATCGTAAAACCCGCAGGCCTGATAGTACCTTGCACCGGGGTAGCCCTCAGCATATTTGTTGGTCAGGCACGACCCAGCCGCAGCCATGACCGCAGGGGACACATGGTTTTCACTGGCGATGAGTTCGAGGGTGTGTTCCTGCCGTTCCTGTTCGGATTGAATCAGGTGCCAGAGCTGCGGGTCGGCTGAGGTAAGCGGGTTGATGCCCGGGGCGAGCGTGTCGGCGGCGGTGGTCATGGGGTGGGTTCTCCAGCCTCGATCGTGAAAGATCGCATGGTAACGGTGAATTACCGGACAGGCAATGATACGCACAAACACAGCGCAGGGATCGTCATCGAAAAAGGGTTTGCGCATCTTTCGGGGGGCACGGTATAAAAAAGGGAAACTTGGGGAAGCTGTCATGGCGAACTTGCATCATCGTTGGCTGTTGGAACTGACCAGTCTGCCCACGGCGGCGGGGCGCGAGGCCGCAGTGGTGCAGTGGATTGAAAATTGGGCAAAGCATCGGACGGCGCTGGTCATGCACAAGGATCAACACGGCAATATCACCTTGCGCAAGCGCAAGGCTGGTAAAGGCAACCCAATATACATCACGGCTCACCTGGATCACCCGGCGTTTGTGGTGACGGGGGTGAAAAATAAGGGTCGCATCACCGCCGAGTTTCGCGGCGGCGTGAACGATGAATATTTTATCGGGGCGAAAGTGGCCTGGCGGGATGAACAGGGCAAGCATCAACGCGGTGTGGTGAAAACGATGCGATTGGATGTGAAGAAGGATGGCAGCAAACAGCGCGTGGTGGCAATTGAGCAAAGCGGGTCGAGGAAGGGAGAAATGAAGGTCGAAGCGGGGCAGGTGATTCAGTGGGATTTACCCGCAGCGAAAATCAAAGGTGACAGGCTTTTCGCCCCGGCTTGTGACGACCTGGCAGGCGTGGCCGCAGCTCTGGCGGCGATGGATGTGTGGTTGCAAGAATTAAATGATGTACAGGCACGGGCAGACAAGCTGCCGGTGGCACCGGTTCAAGAGCACCGAACAGGTTTACACCCTGAAAACACAGCATTGGATTTAAGGTTGTTGTTCACCCGTGCGGAGGAAATTGGTTTTGTGGGGGCGATCGGGGCGTGCAAGGCGGGCACGATTGAAAAAGGGGCGCGGGTGGTGGCGTTGGAATGTTCACGGAGTTTCAAGGAATCACCGGTGGGCGGTGGGCCGATTGTTCGGGTGGGGGATCGCACCAGCACGTTTGACTCGGCGCTCACGTATCGTGTGGGGCAGATTGCCGGCGAATTGCAGGCGGAGGAAGCGAGCTTTCAATGGCAGCGCAAACTCATGCCGGGGGGCACATGCGAGGCGACGGCTTACCTGGAATATGGGTATCAGGCGACGTGCATCTGTCTGCCGCTGGTCAATTATCACAACATGACTGGGTTACCTACGACGCCGCCCAAACCACTCACGCATACGACGGGGCGGTCAACACCTGCGGCATCGGCTGCGATGAAGAACAAGCGGGCGAAGGTCGGGTCGGAGGTGATCAGTGTGCGTGACTTTGATCATTTGGTGAGGTTGCTTGTTGCGGTGGCGACACGGCTGGATGACAAGGGCAAATCGCCACCGTTGCGGACAACGCTGGAGGGGCTGTTTGTACGGGGAAGTGGGGTGTTGGAAGAATGAAGTGGTCAAGTGGCCCAGTGGCGGAACAGTATTGGGTGTTAGCGCCGCGACTTGTCGCGTCAGGTCGGATGAGGTTGATCGGTTGGTTGGTGAGTCGGTTCATCAGTCAGAGTCAAGACCGTTCTGTTCGAGTAAACGATTAACCGACTGACCGATCAACCATGCAGAACACCCAATCCCTCGGCTTGCCGGCCTCGTTCTTGGCTTGTTTAATTCGAAATATGTATCACTTGACCACTTGAATCAACTCAACGGTGTGCAAACCCAGGTGGAGGCGGCACCAACGCGGACGTGTTGCAACAGGTGAATACGCAGAAGTGAACCCACCCGGCGGGTCAGTTGCACCGCCTGCGGGGCGTGCTGGGCGAGCAGGTGCAATTGCGGTTCATGCGTCGGGTCAAAGCGGCATTGTCGCTGGGTCAGTTGCAGCAATTCAAAATGTTCACGCACCCACGTTCGGGTTTCCAACAGGCCCATCACCGCTTGCGCCAGATGATCGGGTTTTTCGTCGGTACGGGTGATCAGGTGCAGTCGGCCCAGTTCGTCGAGTAACAAGGGCATGTCCGGGTGTTGCGGACAACGGGCCTGCAACGTGATTGACCCGGTGATGTACGGGGCCACCAAGGCGGATAAATCGGGTTCGTGATCGACAGGGGTCGATGGCGCAGCAGTGGGGGGTTCGCTGAGGGTGGCTGCAACGCTGACAGGTTCGGCAACCACGTGCGACGATTCGACGGCAACAGCGGTGGGGGCGGTTGTCGTAATGACGTTGGCACTGACAGCGACCGCCGGGGTGGTATGAATCGAAGACAAGGCCTGCATTGAGGGCGGGGCTTGCACCGTCGTCGGTAATGAGGCCGGGGCGGGTGGTTGCAGGGCAGTTGCGGGGGCGCTTGGGGTTGCAACGGGTTCGGGGAGCAATTGGTCGAGCGATGCCAATTCTTCGAGGTAGGCACGCAGGTCGCGGTCGTTTTGCGGGTCGTGGGTGAAGTGAGCCATGGGCTGCAAACGCACAGGCACCATCTGCTGCTGCGACCCACGCAGTTGCACACCTTCGGGCAACAGGTCGGCAATCAATGCGTTGAGTTGAGCGTGAGCCTGTGCAGCCCGCGCCGCGTCACTGCCCATGATCATCAAACCGATGTCGGGCAGGGTTTGCGGACGATTTTGCAGACGTGTCAGCAGGTCACGTATTTTCTGCGCAGCATCCTGCAAGGCGGATTCATACGCACCACACACCAATGTCACCCTCGGCAAATGCAGGTTGGCAAGCACGGCAACGTCTTCCGCCTCAACCAGCAACACCCTCGCCGCAGGCACATCGCGGCTATCGGGGTGAAGCAGGTGATCGATGGCCTGCACGGGCGAGGTCGGGTGGTGTCGTTGCGCAGCATGGTGCAAAGGTTTTTCGGATTGAGCAGTGCGGGGTGAGGTGATGAGGTCGATGGTCAGGGCCTGGGGTTCAAGGCGCAGCAGAATGACCGGGCCGAGGGTGGTTGACAGGTGATGGGCGTATTGCGTGAGCCAGGGGTGGGCAAACCCAGGCAGACTGCCCAGCACGACCGCTTGCAGATGGGGCAATCGACCGGTGCGGGTGTGCGTGGTATCACCGATGTCGTCAGCGTTCAGGCCGGTGTCAATAGGTTGCGCAAAGTGATGGTCAAAGGCTTGGTCAGTGCGGGTTGCGGAACCGGTGTGATGAGGGGTGCGGGGTGAACCGATGGTGCCGATGATGTCGGAGGCAGAGTGCTGTGCGTGATGGGGGTTGTTTACTTGATGGGGGTGGTGCGCTGCGGTGGGTGATGAAGCGTGATGTTGATAGGCTGAAGGTGCAGTGGGTTGCAACTTGGGGGGCAGACGCAGGGGTGCGGGCGCAGCCAGAGGGTCGGTGCGACGTTGGGGCGAAGTGGTGCTGGTCGGTGGCGTGGCAGGGGCGTGAGCATTGGCAGCGACGGGGCTACCACCTGTGTTACCAGAGGCGAGGTTACCGGGGCCGGGGGTGCCGGGGGTACCGGGGGTGGTTAAAAAGAGGTCCGCCAGGGCATCGAGGATGTGATGGGTTTTGGGGTCATCCATGACCACGTTCCATCCTGTTTTGGGGCAAGGGGGCAAGGGGTGCATCACGTGCCGGGGTAAGTCGGTTAAGTTCGATTTTACAAGTTGATTGCTGGGCGTTTCACTTAGCCCCCGGTCAATGACCGGGGGCTAAATGGCTATGCGTACGATCAGGCATCGACGGCGACTTCGATGATATTGTTGAGTTCGCCGAACGGGTTGGTTTCCACGTGAGGGTTGTGCGTGTCGGCCAACCATTTGCCATCGACGACCAGTCGGTAGCGGTAACGACCGGCAGGCACTTTGATGCAGGCCTGCCAGATACCCAGCCGAGTGTCGGGGTGGAGCGGGTGGGTGTTGGGGTTCCAGTGGTTGAAGTCACCGGCCACGGAAAGACTTTGCGCCAGTTCGAGCGGTTGCACAAAGAGCAAACCCTGTGCGGTGGCTCGTACGCCATACAACCGGGCGATTTTACTTTTCAGACTGGCGAGGTTGGATGCGTCGGCTTCGGGTTGCACCGGGGTGGTGGCGCGAGTGGTGATGCCGAGGTTGCTGGTAGCGGGTGCCAGGGCATCGACACGCATCGGCTGGGTCGGTGCGGGAGCCACGGCTGTGCTGGGTTGCGTATTGCGTGTGTTCAATGTCGAAGGGGTGACACTGTTCTGATCGGCATCATCAACACTGGGCACAGGCGGGCGACGCACCGGCATCGGGGGCAGCGAGGTCGTCAAATCCGACAAGGCCGGCGTGGGCGAAATGTCGGCCGAGGCGTGCTCTGTTTGCGACGAGGCATTGGCTTGATGGTTCAGGGGTGCAGTCGAACCCGTGCTTGAGGCTGATGCGGTTGATGACGGAGCTGGTTGAAGGATCGAAGGCGAAGCTGTCAATGTCGGGTCGTTGTTGAAGCGGGCGGAGATGGCTGCGGTACGAGCGGCCAGGGCACGGGCACGTTCGACCAACTCAGCAGCACGTGACAGGGCCGGGCTGCCATTGGTGGCCACAGGGGCGGCTCGCAACGGCGCCATCGTGTTGTTTGATGGATGCGTGACACCCGCCCCCGCCCCCGGTTGCCCCGGTTGCCCCGACTGCCCCGGTTCACCCGCCCCCGGTTGAACCTGCATCGACGCATTGGCGGTCGTGCCAGTGACATCAATGCCATTGGGTTGACCGATTGGTTCCGAGGTGTCCGCCAATTCGGGGAACAACGGCTCCGGCGGGTTATGAATCAACCAGTTGGCCAATTGGTCAAAATCTTCGTGACCGGTGCAGGAAGCGTCGTATTCCGTGATGGCCTGCCCGAAGCTCGCAGCCTCGCGTAATTTGCTGTTGAAATGCACCACCACGGGCAACAATTGTTCGCCAAAATGCCTACGCAACTCGGCCAATATTTCCCGCGCCAGTTTGGTGCGTACATCGTACATCGTGGGCAATACCATGAACCGCACCCGATGCCCCGCCCGGCGAGCCAACATGCGAATCGTCGCTTCCTGTCGCATCGCCCCCTGCATCGCAAAGTACCCGGTCTCCACCGGTATCACCACTTCCTGTGCTGCCCGCAGTGCGTTGAACGTGAGCAACCCGATCGAAGGCGGACAATCAATGATGCAATAGTCATAACGATCACTGACCAGCGACAACACCTGAAGCAGGCGACGGTCACGATCCGCTGCCCCGGCCAATTCCTGTTCGATGCCCGCCAGACTCATCGACGCCGGCGCCAGGTCCAGGTTTTGTGCGATCTGCCAGGTGATGTCGGAAAAGGCGATCGAGCCGTCGAGGCCGCAGCGCATCACGTCGGCGATGGTGCGTTCGAGTTGCTGATCAGGCACCGCCAAGCCCAGGGCGCAATGCCCTTGCGGATCGACATCCACCAGCAGCGTGCGATAGCCTTTTTGAGCGAGCACTGCCGACAGATTGATGGCGGTGGTGGTCTTTCCGCAGCCGCCCTTCTGATTGATGATGGCTATGGTCCGCACAGGTGTCTCTCGTCCTTGAAAGAGCGGTGCCCTGGTCGCCGACCCCTGCGACCCGTTCCTCACACCAACGCTTCACCGAACGCCAACCCCGCCAAGGCTGTTCCGGTTTAGCGCATTATCGTGCAACAGACTCAAAAATCTTGAAAATGCGCCATTTTTTTATTCCCTCTCCCGATGGGTCATGGTCAGATACCAAGCCAAGAACGAGGCTGACAAGCCGAGGGCTTGGGTATTCTTTGATTGAGCGATTGGATATTTTTTGAATCTTTCACGCCGGGTGCCACCGGCAACTTGTTGCCAGTGCATGAACGCACGTTGACTACACAGGCAGACAAGCTGCCCGTGACACGCAAAGCGGCGGAGGGTATCCGCCGTCTTCAATGAACCATTGACTCACCCATCACCGATGTCCGTGAGGTACTTCATACTCATGTTGAAGTTCATGCAACAACTTCGCCGCCGCAGCCGTCGCCGCATCATGCACCTGTTTCACATTCGTTTTCACCTGTTCCGCCAGTTGCTTGCAATCATCAAATTCGGGCATCGCTCCGACGGGTTTGCCCTCCAGCCATTTCACCTTGACCCGTACTTTGCCAAATGCCGTGGTCACTTCATGCCAATCGCGCTGCGCTTCGTGGCGATGCGTCACCGCCAAGGCACGCACACCCAGCGTGGTGGTTTGTTGCAACAGCGTTTGTGCCAGCGAAGTTTCATGCCCATGATCGGTCAGCACCGACACCACCACCCCAGGCCGACCCTTTTTCATCTGCACCGGTGTGAACCACACATCCTTGGCCCCTGCGCCCAGCAACTGTTCCATCACCGACCCGTACAACTGCGGGTTCATGTCATCAATATTGGTTTCCAATTGCACCAGTCCGTCTGCATCCTGTAGCGAACCTGCCGGTGACATCGTCGCACCACACACCAGCGTACCCAACCACAGTCTTGCCACATTCGGCCAGGCACAATCGCGCTGCCCCGCACCCGTGCCCAGTTTTTCCAACGTCATCATCGGCTGGCCGAACTTGGCCAACTCGCATAACAACGCCGCTCCCGTCGGCGTCACCCATTCGCCGGGCGGTGCGGGCCTTGTCGGGGCCTTGGCAGCCACGAGCATTTCCAGCGTGGCCGGCGCAGGCAGCGGTATCGCCCCATGGGCACTGCGCGTCATGCCCCCGCCCAGCGGCACCGTTGACGCATAAAGCTGCGTCACCTGTAAATCATGCAGCCCCGCGCAGCAACCCACCATGTCAATGATCGCATCGACCGCCCCCACTTCATGAAAGTGAATTTTGTCCACCGTCGTGCCGTGTACCTTCGCCTCCGCCTCCGCCAATCGTGTGAACGCACCCAGGGCATTTTTTTTCACCTGCGCAGGCAGGTCCGCTGGTTCGATCAAAGCCGCAATGTCCGCCAAGCCGCGATGCACATGCCCCTCCTGCGCCTGCACATCCACCAGCGTCGCCCGCATCGGCCCCTTCATCACCTGCCTTGCCTCCACCGCCCACTCCGACGTGGGTAGTTTCAATTTCATCACGACATCACGCAGCGCCTCCACCGACCAACCGGCATCCACCAGACAGCCCAGCAGCATGTCGCCCGAAATCCCCGAACCCATATCCAGGTATGCAATCATGTATAGTTCTCAAAACAAAGGGTCGTGTTTCTAAAAACAAGCCAAGAACGAGGCGGGCAAGCCGAGGGCTTGGGTATGGTTTGGTCCAAGGTCCAAAAATCATATTTGACTGTGAACTCACTGAATACCCGATCCGTCGGCGAGGACGCCTCCGACTCGGCTTGTCTGACCACTTCTATTCCATTTACTGCCCTCGCACGGTCAACTCCATCAATCCTTCATCCCGAAACCCAGCCAGGTCCAGTGTCACATGCTTGTATCCCAGCACGCGCAGCCGTCGCACCAGCATGATCCGCTGATCCAATGCCCGCTGAAAATCGCCTGCGGGCAATTCAATGCGGGCGATGTCGCCATGATGACGCACACGAAACTGCGTCAGCCCCAGTTCCACCAGCACATCTTCCGCTTGTTCAATCTGAGCCAGTAGTTGCGGGGTCACAGTCGTCCCCCTTGGCACCCGGCTCGACAAACACGCCATCGCCGGCTTGTCCCACACTTCCAGCCCCAACCACTTCGCCAACGCCCGTACATCCTGTTTTGTCAAACCCAGTTCCACCAGCGGCGAACGTACCCCATGTTCCGCTGCCGCCACGCGACCGGGGCGATCATCCCCCAAATCATCAGCGTTGGTCCCGTCGAGTATCACATCCCATTTTTCAACCTGCATGACGTCGCGCAGCCGATCGTACAAATGCGTTTTGCAGTGGTAGCAGCGATCCCCGCTGTTGGCGATGTAGTGCGGGTCCAAATGTTCCTGCGTTTCCACCTTCCGCACCGGCACACCCAACCGCTCTGCCAGGGCCAGGGCATCACGCTGTTCCCGCAAGGGGTAACTCGGCGATATCCCCACACACGCCAGGGCTTGATCCCCACGCACCCGATGGGCCACCGCCATGACCAATGCACTATCCACCCCGCCCGAATAAGCCACCAGCACCCGACCAAACGGTTGCAGCCAGTGTTCGAATTGTTGCAGTTGCTGTTCCGGGGTCATGTTCATTTCACCAAGGGATCGCCTATCACCATCAAGCCGAGTATGGGTATTCTGAAAAATTCATCGGTTCATTGTTATCTGACGCCGAGCCCTTTAGGGCCGGATGGTTATTCTTTGTTTCATCCGGGGCTAAAGCCCTCGGCGTCATCATGATCCATATCGACCAATCCTTATCGCGCTGCCTCTTCCACTTTCCGCAGGATGCTCGCCGCCATGAACCCGGCCCCGAAGCCGTTGTCGATGTTGACCACCGCCAGACCCGGGGCACATGAATTGAGCATACCCAGCAATGCTGCCACGCCCCCGAAGCTCGCCCCATACCCCACGCTCGTGGGCACCGCGATCACCGGTGCACGAGTCAGCCCGCCCACCACACTGGGTAGCGCTCCCTCCATGCCCGCCACCACGATCACCACGTTTGCCTCCTGCAATGTCGTCACATGCGGCAGCAGGCGATGCAGCCCCGCCACGCCGATGTCGAAAATCGTATGCACCGGGTAACCCATCAGTTTGACCGTCAACTCCGCTTCACGAGCCACGGGCAGGTCACTGGTCCCCGCAGCCGTGAGCACCACCCCCGCTTTTGTCATTTCATTGCCTGACCTTTTTTGGACCAGCACCTTGTCACGGTCCAAAAACAGGCAGCGAGCCACCTCATCGTATTGCAGGTCGCGCACCTGACGCTTGGCGGCTTTGTAATGTTCCAGCGAAGCCCGTGTCGCCAATACCCGGTTACTGCGATGGGCCAATCGCTGCAAAATCGTCGCCATCTGCCCCGGCGTCTTCCCCGCACCGTACACCACTTCCGGGAACCCCTTGCGCACGGCACGATGATGATCCAAGCGCGCAAAACCCAAATCCTCATACGGCTGCGCCCGCAGCTTCGCCAGCGCCTCCGCCACCGTCACCTCCCCCGAAGCCACCGCCTCCAACAACGCCCGCGGGGCGTGTCCATCCCATTTCGCTTTCATCGCCTTGCTGCCGGTTTTCATCGTACTTATCTTTCTGTCTCCTATCGCTCAGCAGAGAGTGATGGATAATGGATTATGGATTATGGATAATGTTCAGAAAGGATATTCGTCAATCAACTCAGAGTTTTTACATCATCCATTATCCTTTATCCATTATCCATCATTACCATCATTGATGGGTGAACTCGCCGACGCGCTTTGCCCACCCTCCCGCACTTGGTCACGTTCTATTTTCCCCCCGGGTTCCACCAGCAAGGCCCTTTGTTCGCAATTGCCTCGTTTGCCCGCTTGCGTATGTCCATCATCCGCTCTTCCGACAACGGCACAAACGACCGATACGCATCGAACGCTGCCTGCTGTTCATTGGGGAATGACATTCCAAGCAACGCCACATCCGGGTCCAGCGTCAACGTGTAATGCAAACACTCCTGCACCGTCAGCCGGGGGAGCGTGGCTGATGCCTCATCACTGCCTCCCGAACTCACCTTCCCGCGTGGTCGTTGTGCCAGGGGCCGATTGTAGCCCTGCGTGTCCCCCAACAACTTGCCCGCACCGAAGGTTTTGAAACAGACCGTCCCCACCCGTTGATGCTTGGCCAAGGGCAACACTTCCTCCACATACCGCAC
This sequence comes from uncultured Phycisphaeraceae bacterium, assembly GCA_964547135.1. GTDB lineage: Bacteria > Planctomycetota > Phycisphaerae > Phycisphaerales > Phycisphaeraceae > JAJXSS01. Next base: position 18,322 of record CAZJMK010000041.1, read on the forward strand.
ATCCACATACGGCCCAACCGGGAACATCACCACATCACATCGCCCTGCTTTCAACGCCTCGATCAGCACCTGTGGCTCATGACTCGAAATGCCTTTGAACCTCACCCGACCCTGCGCAATCTCGCGGTCGATCTGATCGAAATGCCCACCCGGTGCAAGTGCATCGTTCAGCCAGGCCATGGTCGAACAACCATGTAACACCAGCAGGTTGACGTACGCCAATTGCAACCGCTGCAAACTACCATCAAGTTGCGGGCTGATCGGTTGATCAGCATGATCGATTTTCGTGATGACAAACACATCGTCACGTTTCAACCCCGGCTGACTTTTCACCGCTCGCCCGACGATTTCTTCGCTGTACCCCTCTTCGTAACCGGGGGCGGTGTCGATCAGGTTCAACCCGGCTTGCAGCCCCCGCGCCGCTGTGCCCACGCACGTTTCCATCGGCAGTGCCCGGTCCGCCAGATCACCAATGCCCAGTTGGGTGACTTTGAAACCCGTGCGCCCCAGTTCCCGCCGGGGGGTGAAATGATGTGTGTTCATGGGCAGCCCTGTCGTGAGGTTTGTTCGTCCGGTATTGCTCAGAGCCACGAGCGGAAGCGAGTGGTTCTTTGAAAAACCAAGAACCGCTCACTGCCGTTCGCGGCTCTGAATCATTCGATGGATGGCAGAATGCGGTTACCCTGCGCACCTGATGTCCGCAGCAAGCGTACCATTGAACCAACCCTTACACTACCACCAATCATGAACACCACCACACTGCCCCAAGGCATCGTCATCACCCCCGGTCAGGGCAACCTGTCACGGGTCACCATCGACACCGAACTTTGCACGGCAGAGTTGTACCTGCACGGGGCGCACCTGTGTCACTGGCAGCCCAAAACGCAAAAACAGCCCGTGCTATGGATGAGTCAGAAAAGCTGGTTTGAAGCGGGCAAGCCGATTCGCGGCGGGGTGCCGATCTGTTTTCCCTGGTTCGGCCCGCACCCGACCGACAGCACCAAACCAGCCCATGGTTTTGCCCGTTTGCAACCCTGGCAGTTGATGCAGGCTCAGTGCGATGCCAAAGGTGAGGTTACTTTGCGATTATTTCTGGCAGCCAATGAAGCGACCAGGGCGATGTTTGCCCATGACCTGTCGCTGAGTTACACGGTGCGTTTGGGCAGCGAGCTTCATTTGGCGTTGTCGATTCACAACCGCGATGATCAGCCGATGGTGATGGAAGAAGCACTGCACACCTATTTCAGCGTCAGTGATGTGCGACAGGTGTATGTGACCGGATTGGCCGGGGCGGCATATATTGACAAAACCGATCAGTTGGCCCGCAAGAAGCAGGGCGAGCCGCCGATTGCGATCACGGGTGAAACCGATCGTTTGTATTTGAACACGCGCCACGCGATGGTGCTGACCGACCCGCAATGGCGCCGGCGGATCACGGTGAGCAAAACCTGTTCGCAGGCTTCGGTGGTATGGAACCCGTGGGTGAACAAGAGCAAGGCCATGCCCGATTTTGGGGACGACGAGTGGCCGGGCATGATCTGTCTGGAAACCGTCAACGCAGCGGACAACAAACTGACGCTGCCGCCTTTGGCGCGTCACACGATGACGACGCAGATCAGTGTGCAGGCGATTTGAGTTGACCGCGTTCCGTTTAATATCATTGGCTGATGATTGCCTTACTTTTCAAACTTGTTGGCGGCATAGGTCTGTTTCTGCTGGGCATGGTGTTGCTCACCGACGGCCTCAAGGCTTTTGCCGGCGACGCCCTGCGCAAGGCCCTGATGAAATTCACCGGCACGCCCGCCAAGGCATTTGGTTCCGGGGCATTGGTCACAGCCATGGTGCAATCGTCCAGCGCCACCACCGTGGCGGTGATCGGTTTTGTCAGTGCCGGGCTGATCACGTTTCCACAAGCTATCGGTGTGGTGATGGGCGCCAGTCTGGGTACCACCGGTACCGGCTGGATCATTGCCGTATTCGGCTTGAAAATCAGCGTTGGGTTTTACGCTTTGCCGTTGGTGGGCATCGGTGCTTTCATGAAATTGCTGGGGCGGGGCCGGGTGCGTTCATTGGGTTTGGCGCTGGCGGGATTTGGTTTGATTTTCATCGGCATCGAAACACTGCAGGATGCGATGCGCGGCTTGTCGGGGGTATTCAATCTGGCGACGCTGCCGACCGGGGGTTTCTGGGGGCATTTGCTGGCGATGGTGATCGGTATCGTGATGACGGTGGTGATGCAATCATCCAGCGCCGCCGTGGCCACGACGCTCACCGCTCTGCACACCGGTGCGATCAACTTCGAACAGGCTGCGTCACTGGTGATCGGTGCTGCGGTGGGCACGACTGTCACCGGGGCCTTGGCAGCCATCGGCGGCAACACCCCGGCCAAACGCACGGCATTGGCACACGTTCTTTTCAACCTGTTCACCGGCCTGATTGCTGTCGTGTTGCTGCCGTTGCTGCTAACGCTCATCGGCCTGGCGCAGAAACACCTGGGCCTGGATGGCGGGGCGATGAGTCTGGTCGCGTTTCACACCAGTTTTATCGCGCTGGGGGTACTGATCTTTCTGCCCTGGGTTGACCGGTTTGCCCGATTGATTGAATACCTGCTGCCGGAGCGCAGCCCGATGCTGACGCGCCACCTGGATAACACGGTGTTGCACGCACCGCCGGTGGCTTTGGAAGCGACCCGACGCGCTTTGACCGAAACCGCAGCCCAAACCTTTGCGTACATGGATCAACAATTGGCAGCGCCCTCGGCTACGCTGGATGATGTGCCACGAGCGCAACTGCAGCAGGCCCTGGAATGTATTCAGGAATTTTTTCCGCAGATACCCCCCGCCAATGAAGATGAACCCTTGACGCAGCATCGGGTGTCGCAGATGCACGCGATGGACCACCTGTCTCGTTTGCACACCCGGTTGCATCTGCCGACAACCGTGCGTCGCGGACTGGTTCACCCTCGTTTGCAGCAGCCGGTGTCACTGGTTCGACAATTACTGCAAACCGCGCAACGGGGTTTGCAAGACAAATGCACGGATGATTGGCTGAACCGTCTGCAACAACAGTCTGATGTTCTCGATCAGTATCGTCGTGAAAATCGGCCGCTGATTTTGGAAGAAACCGCACGCGGTCAATCAGCACCCACCCTGGCGCTCGACCTGCTCGATACATTGATCTGGCTGCAAGACATGGGGCATCACACCTGGCGGATCAGCCTTCATTTGACCGAACCCATGACCGAGCCGACCGCACCTGTCGCGGTGCCGCCGAAGCCGATGGCTGGTGACAAACTGGCTGCCGAGTCCGTGTCGTGATGACACTTACAGGCATCATCGTGATGAAATGACATCAATGCACTGCGGGAGTAGCCTTATGAAATTGTCATGCAAAATCGAACAGTATCGTGTGTCGGAAAAGTCGCAGGTGCTGTTGAACGATTGGCCGACGCAGGTGAAAAAGTTGTATCGATCGGGCGAGCACTATCGGCAACTGCTCGATCAGTACCGTGATGAAATCAGCGAACTTCAGGGGCGTTTGTATGCCCATGATCGTTATGCGCTGCTCTTGATTTTTCAGGGGATGGATGCTTCGGGCAAGGATGGCGCGATCAGGCACGTGATGTCGGGCATCAACCCGCAGGGGTGTCAGGTGTACAGTTTCAAGCAGCCGTCCAGCGAGGAATTGGATCACGATTTTCTCTGGCGGACCAACAAACGACTGCCCGAACGCGGACGCATCGGCATTTTCAACCGCTCATATTACGAAGAGGTATTGGTGGCGCGGGTGCTGCCGCAAGTGTTGGAAAAGCAGCGTGTGCCCATCGAGTTCATCGACCCGCCAACCCTCTGGCAACAGCGATTTCATGACATCGTGAATATGGAAGATTACCTGCATCGCAACGGCACACGCATTGTCAAGTTTTTTTTGCATCTGTCCAAAAATGAGCAGCGTAAGCGATTGCTGGCCCGCATCGACGACCCGAACAAAAATTGGAAACTGGCGCCGGAAGATGTGGAGGCTCGCAAACTGTGGGATGATTACCAGAAGGCTTACGCACAGTGCCTGTCGGCCACCAGTGCGCAGCAGGCGCCCTGGTATGTGGTTCCCGCCGACGACAAACGCAATGCGCATCTGATTATTTCGCACATCATTGTGCAAACGCTGCGTGATCTGCCGTTGCACTACCCGCGGGTGACAGACGAGCACCGCAAACAGTTGCAATTGGTACGCAAAGGGTTGGCAAAGTCGTAACCCTCAAAGCCGGTCGACCGGGGCTACACCACTGCGGTGACCTGTGCCTTGGGCGTTGTGCGTACTGGGGTGACGTGAAAAAAACAACCATTGCCTCGGCCGGCAAAAACTTCTGTCAATGGTTAACACATCGCATTACTTTCAACGGCTGCATCGTCGTGGTCGTGCCAAGGTCAGGTACAACACCACGCCGGCGCAGACAATCACCGCCCAGGCCAGGTCCGGGTGCGTCGCATCGCACCAGCGCAGCCATTTTTGCGCGGTTTCACGGGTCAATTGTACGCCTTCGGGGGAGTACCAAGGGCCGTGCCGTGCGGGGCTGCTGAGCATGACATGAATCGTCATTTTGAAAGTGATGATCGTCAACACCCAGTGCATGAGCACCATGCCCCAATGCACCGCCACCCAGCAGGCAGCGATGCCCGCTGCAAACAGCAAATAACGTTCGTGAATCTGACCGAGCACCAGGTACATCATCAACCACGGAGCTGTGGCCGCGATCAAAAAACGTTTGTCGCCGGCGCGGTCGTGTCGTGCTGCACCCCAGGCACAAAGCACCAGCAGCAGCGCATAAATCACCGCAAACATTTTTTTGTACGTCACCGCATAAGCCGCCCACGGCCAAAACCACAACGCCCCCTCCGGCAACGTAAAGGCTTCACTGAGCAATCCCTGTTTGTTATCAAAGCCAAAACGTTTGCTAAGCAGGCCCGGAATGTTGTCCGTCAAACCCATGATCATCCATTGCCAATGCTTTTCACCATACGCCCAGCCGATGGTGTACCAACCCATGCTGGGTTCGAACGTCGGCAAACACAGCCAGAGTGCCAGCGACACCCACAATGCCAACCCCACACCCTGCCAATGTTTGGGCAAATACCATGCACTCACGCCGATGCCGACGATCATGAGCAACCCGACAGCCCATGTTCCGCTGCGCAACAACTCCGACCAGCAACCTGAACCGGTGATGGGTGGTAACTGCCACCATGCCCAACCGATGCAGGTCATTGCAATCAACACGAGCGCCCACCACCAGCGTTGCACCCAAGGCTTTTGCCAATAGCGACGCAACCCGATGAGTGCATACCCCAGTGCCACCGTTGCCACCCATTGCACCGCCAACCAGTTCACCACCGCGTCATCGGCTGCCCGTAATGCAGGAATGTTGTGATTGGCCCGTTGTTCAAGCGTGATGCCCCCGGCATTGTTTTCGGGTCGCAGCGGGCGTTCCAGGTTGGCAATATCAATCAATCGCTGCGCATCGGGTGCGTGACGTAACAGCCACATCGACGCGACAGCCGATACCCCGAAGGTAAACCCGATCACCCAGCGCAATGCTGCCCCCGGTTTTTTCATGAACAACGGCCAGAGCACAAAAAACGGCGCCACGATCAACTGTTGACCCTTGAACAGCGCCCCCAAGGCCAGCACCATGCCGCTCATAAACCAGAAGTCACGGCAAGCCAGATACAACGCCCAAACGTAAAACGGAATCACCCACATGTCCCACGTCGGCCAACCGTGGGCACTGAGCATCACTGCCGGGTTGAACCAGAAAAGCAACGCCCCAGTCATCGGTATCAACCACCCGTTGAGCGCGTTTTGCAAGTCGCTCGCCGGGGTGATCGTTGTCAATGAGGTCGATGTCGATGCGGTTGATGCGGTCGATGCGGTCGATGCTGTGACACCGACGTTTGCTGCCTCATCGTCCGACGAAGGCGGCTGAGTGGCACGACGCAGCCAATGTCGCACTAGTAAAAAAATACCCGCCGCTGCGAGCAGTTCCATCATGATGTTGAAACGCAACGCCGGGGCGGTGAACGCTCGCTGCGGTTGCCAGCGCGGGGGCAAACCCAACTCCCTCGGTATCGATTTGACCCACTGCATCATCACCAGCAAACGCAACGGGGCATAGTCAAGTTCAAGGTAACGATCGCGCGTTTCGGTGAGTACCTTGTCGTACAGATCGTGGTAGCCTTCGAGCGCAGCCCGTCGCCCATAGCGATACCCTCGGCTGATGTCGCCGGTGAAACGAATCGGCTGGGTCTGTTCCCATGTCCATATCCGCCACTGCACCCCTTCCATGAACGAAAAAATCGCTGCCAGTATGACCACGACGATCGACAGCCGACGCAGTCGATCGCGCTGCTGGGGCCGGGTGACGTGATGAGCCTGTCGCTGCTTCAAAAAAACAACTCGTGCGTGATGTTGCTCAGCGTGCATGACTCTAACAGACACGCGGTGTCACGGCATCCAGGTATCGTCGTCATCGATACCCGAGCCCTCGACACTCGCTATGCTCGTGTCTCGTACTCGGCTTGTCATCTGATGATGTTTGCTGGTCTGTGTGGCCCAGCCCACGGGGGCGCCTGATTGGGTGAACAACCTTTGTCAAACACCCCGCCGTGGGCGGCAGTGCCATGTAGAATGCGGTTATCACCATGAACGCAGCGACCCAACCTGCCATTCGACTCACCGGGGTATCGCGCACCTATGGCCCGGTGCGGGCGTTGCACGAGGTCACACTCGACATCATGCCCGGTTCGGTACACGGATTGGTCGGCGAAAATGGTGCGGGCAAAAGCACCCTCATGAAACTACTGGCCGGGCTGGAACACCCGACCCACGGCAACATCGACATACTGGGGCAACGCATCGATGCACGGCATTGGAACCCCCAGCGAGCCTTGGCAACCGGCGTGGCGATGATTCACCAGGAACTCAATTTGGTGGAAGAACTGTCGATCGCGGACAACCTTTTTTTGGGTCGTGAAAACGCCACGCTCGGCTGGGTACGGCAAACCCAAACCCGGCAGGCAGCCCAAACCTGGCTCAACATACTCGATTTTCAACTCGACCCGGCGACCAAGGTGAAAGGTTTATCCGTCGCACAAAAACAGATGGTCGAAATCGCCAAGGCGGTGTCGTGTCAGGCCAAGGTGCTCATATTGGATGAACCCACGGCTGTGCTCACAGCTCATGAAACCGCTCGGTTGTTTGCGCTCATTCGTGAACTGCGCCACGCGGGTGTCACACTGATTTACATTTCGCATCATTTGCAGGAGGTGATCGAACTGTGCGACCGGGTGACGGTGCTGCGCGATGGGGAAGTGGTGACGACCTTGGAGCGAACGGATATTGCGGGGGCTGATAAACCCCTTCTCCCTCCGGGAGAGGGCGCGTTTGCAGGAAAGCAATTCGCCAATTTAATACCACAGACGCCCTCACCCTTGCCCTCTCCCGGAGGGAGAGGGGGGGCAAGCAGTCACAAAAATCGCTTCAATGATTCTGTTGCACCCAATCACGCTGGTCAGACGCAATTGGCCAACCTGATGGTGGGGCGAACACTGGGTGATTATTTTCCGCCACGGGGTAAGCCCGGTGAACGGGTCATGCTGGAAGTCAAGGGTTTGAAACTCACGCAACCGGCTGGTGAACAGGGCATCGACCTGACCGTGCATGAAGGCGAAATTGTCGGTTTGGCGGGGCTGGTGGGTGCGGGTCGAACCGAACTGGGCGAAACGCTGATCGGGTTACGATGTGCAGCAGGGGGGCAGGTGCGTATCGACGGGCAGCAGGTGGTGATACGCACCCCGGCCCAGGCGATGCAGCATGGGCTGGTGTACGTGTCGGAGGACCGTCGCGGCGCGGGATTGATTCTGGAAATGAGCATTGCAGGCAACATCACGCTCGCTGCCTTGCGCCACATGGGCAGCATGATTGATCGCCAACGTGAATCAGCGACGGCTCAGAAACATGTTGATCGACTGGGCATTCGCATCAGCCGGTTGAGTGCTAAGGTGGCGACGCTGTCGGGGGGCAATCAGCAGAAGGTGGCGTTGGCCAAGTGGTTGGAGGTCAAGCCGAAGGTACTCATTTTGGATGAACCGACGCGCGGCGTGGACATCGGTGCGAAAAAAGAAATATATCAGTTGATCGTGAAGTTGACGCAACAGGGGTTGGCATGTCTGCTGATTTCTTCGGAAATGAATGAGTTGCTTGGGCTGTGCCATCGGATTGCGGTGATGCGCCGGGGTGAGGTGGTGACGATGCTGGAGGCCGATGCCGCCGGTGAGGAAACGATGTTGCATCACGCAGCGGGGATCGCGCGATGAAGTGGTCGAGTGGCCAAGTGGTCGAGTGACAGAACCGTATTCGGTAGTTAGCGCCGCGATTGATCGCGTCTGTGAATGTGGCACCGCCCCCGAGAGTGCCCGCGGCGGTGTTGTTATTTTCAAGGGGTTACCCTGGTATGCACGATGACCAAGACCCAGCCGAGGGCGGCTGGGCCACAAAGACACCCTTGCGATCAATATTACTGCCAAATGTACAATCACTCGGCCATTTCTTTCCGATGACTTTGGACCTTCGACTTTGGACTCGCCAGAATACCCGAGCCCTCGGTCGCTGGGGCGACCTCGTACTCGGCTTGGTTCCGTCACTCGGCCACCTCGCTGTGGCGAAACGGGGTTTCACTTTTCGCTTCGGCGCTGCCGAACGGCCTCGAAAAGCAATATTGCTGCGGCATTGGAAGCGTTAAGGGAATCGACCTGCGCGTCAGCCATGGGGATGGTCACACACTGCCCATGCTTTTGCGCCGCTTCACGCCATAGGTCGGACAAGCCCTTGTCTTCCGAGCCGATGGTCAGGGCGACCGGGCCGATGAGGTTGGCTTGGGTGTAACTTTGTTTTGCCGTCACCACCGCAGCGACGATTCTGATTTTTTGAGCCTGTAAAAAATCGAGAATGTCGTGCGAAGTACCACCCAGCACCGGCAGGGTGAACACGGCCCCGGTGCTGGCGTGAATGGCGTTGGGGTTGAAGGCATCGACCAACCCGTCAGCCACGAGCAACGCACAGGCCCCGGCAGCGGCGGCAGTGCGGGCCATGGCTCCGAGATTGCCCGGCTTACTCGTGCCCATCGCCACCAATAACAACGGTGCCGATGGCGGTGACGCTGATAACGATGCGTTCGTTGATTTTGACGACGTTGCGATTGACGTGGGGGTTGATGCTGACTTGCTCTGCAACCAGTTGGGTTGTTGCAAGGACCACGTCGGCTGGGCAAACACAGCCAGCACATCCTCCGGGTTTTCACGGTACGCCATTTTGCGCAACACCGGCTGCGTCACTTCAACACTCATTTGCCGAATTGGTTCCGACAGTTCGTTCCACGCTTGCAAGCCCTGCGTATCGGCCAGTTCAGGGCAATGATACAGTTCATGCAATGACAGACCTGCGGCCAAGGCTCGTTGCACCTGCCGCCAACCCTCCGCCACGAAGAGCCTTGTTCGCCTTCGCTCACGATGTTCACGCAGCAAACGCACCAGGGCTTTCACACGCGGATTGTCCGTACTGGTGATGCGGGAAGGCATGGGTTACAGGATAAGGGATAATGGATGAAGGATACTGTTCAAAACAAAAAAAGGTTTACCTGCGCAATCTCTGACCATTATCCATTATCCATAATCCATGATCCATCATGAATTGGGTATCCGTTCCGCAAACTTCTTTTTGAACTCATCGATGCTGGCGATGCCTGCCGGCAGTTTCGCTTCTTCGATCAGCATGACGGGAATGCCCTGACGAATCGGGTAGCGCAAGCCCATGCCCGGCGGCTGGGTGGCCACGAGTTCATCGCCCTCCTGCACCAAGGGGCAACGCAACAACGGACAAACCAGGATCGCAAGCAAGGCTGGATCAAGCGTCGGCATGGTGAAACCTTTCTGTCACAAAAAATAAACCGCCATGGGCAATGATACGCCAAAGTGAAGCTTGAAAACGAATCGCTGTGGCACATGGGCCTTTGACGCCGAGGGCTTCAGCCCCGGATTCTTTCATACTGTTTTGATGTCAAACCTATCGTTGGCCTGGACTCAGAAACTGTTTCATAACTGGTTTGGGTGGGGCAGGTGTCCTTTGCTTGATTCAGAGCCGCGAACGGTAGTGAGCGGTTCTTGGTATTGCAAAGAACCACTCGCTTCCGCTCGTGGCTCTGAGCAACTCCGGCGATCACACATTCGAACGGTCGCAGCCCTGTGTGATTCGGCGGGTGTTCGAGGAAAACCAACCGATCGCCCCGACAGAGATCGATATCAAAACGCACACCCAGATCGTTACCAAACGATCGCGCGTATTGGGCATGAAATAGTGGCTCCAATATTTTTCATAGACCCACCCGAAGCTCATGCACGACCAGAAAACCGCCACCCATACCAGCACGATTGGCAAAGCATAGATCGCTGCCACTCCTGCATGAATAAAGCGGTTGGAGTTGCGGCGTTTTGTATGCCAAGCCCCCGTGACACAACCTGTCAGCAGCATCAATGCCATCACCAGACACAACCATAAGATACTTTGCATCACAACCATGATGAGCATTTCATCGATATAGTCTCCGATGTTGTCATGATATTCGTCAGCAAGCAGTGTCATCAACAAGACGCTCAACATGGCTCCCATCAGCATGGCAAGGTAACTGATGACCAGCGACCATAGCGCATAACTTCGCACGGATGAATCATGCGCCAGGGGTCGAAGCGATTGGCCCAGTTTTGTCGGTTGGAATAGTGCATACTGGGCGGTCAAAGACCAGGCGCTCACCCGTTTCATAAAACGGTTCGTTTTCGACATGGGTGCACTTTGATGGAACGCTTGTTCCCAAAGCGATCCCGGTCGATGAGTTGTTGTGTAAAGATAAGTACCTGACAATCCGCATTCCGGGCAGTTGCTGCCTGGGGGTATTCCAACCAGTGCATAGCCGCAACCTTCGCATTCCGCCGGCCAACGACAGCGGGCAGTGGCTGCGGGTATCCCTTTGCCCAGCACATGCAGGAACCAGAGCAAAGCGGTAACAGCGATGATCGATGAAACCACCATTTGCACACGTTCTGCATGACGAACCCACCAGGGCCTCTGCGTCATTAAACGACTGTATTCTTCCCATGCCTTCGTGAACGCTGCCAAGTCGGCTTCATATTGTTTCATCTGCGCTTGGTAATCCGCCAGGGCTTGCGGCGTGGCGGCTGGACCAACCGGTCGTGACGCTTGCGTTGGATATGAAATCATTGGTGCCTGCGGTTGATACATTCGAACATATCGTTCGATTCCCAAAACCAACGCCAAGGTCAGCAGTAATACGCCCATTACCCAGGGCGTCAATGTCCACCCCCGGCGAACCGCGCGGTGGTAACTGGTTTTCATCGGCTCATCACAGGCCACCCAGGTCGTCAACAACACCGATGCGATAAACCAGATCGCCTCGATGGTGATGAACATGCTCAGCGCGGTTACGCCGACGATGTCCCATGTCATCAGTTCATGGCAAATCCGCAGAAACCACTCGAACACCACGGCGAAAGCTGTCAACCACGATTTTCCCTGCGACCAATGCCCCAACACGGCGATCATGAACACGCCCAGCCCCAGACTGATCAGATGCACCAGCCAGGCGAGCAGCAGCCACCAGCGTTCGCAGCGTGTCAACCATCGGGTTGGAGCGAAATGGCGGAGGATGGCCTGAAGTGATTTTTTCACCATGCGTTCCCTTGCTCGTGACAAGTGCCTCACTGGTTGGCAACCCGGTTGTATGATTTTCACTTGAAAACCGGATCGGAACAAGCTGCCAACCACCACCCCCCGGTCAATGACCGGGGGCTAAACGAAGAGTGAGGGTTGCAGGGAGGGAAATAAAAAAGGCCTCCGTCAGGTTTACCTGAGGGAGGCCAAAAGCCGGCAACGACCTACTTTCGCGCTGTTACACTATCATCGGCGCGGTGGGCTTAACTGCCGAGTTCGGGAAGGGATCGGGTGTTTCCCCACCGCTATGGTCACCGGCAAAGGTTGCAAACGACTTTCGTCGGTTACAACCGAACCGCCCGTTGGTATGAATGTTGAGCCTTTGAAGGTTCAACAACTCACTTCCGAGGGCGGAGTGGTTGACAAGGTGGAATGCGGGAAATCGCGGCAAAAGCGGATGAGAACGAATCGAGTTTTTGAGGAATGAAACAAGAAGACGAAGCTGTGCACGACCCGGACGCGATCATGGGATCGGTCGGTGGTCGGTGCGATCAAGTGATTGACCGTTAGTACCGGTTACCTGAGAACATTTCTGTCCTTACAGTTCCGGCCTATCAACCCGGTAGTCTTCCGGGGGTCTTTCGTCTTGCGACATGCAACCCTTATCTTTGGGGGGGCTTCCCGCTTAGATGCTTTCAGCGGTTATCCCTGCCTCACTTAGCTACCCAGCGGTGGGCCTAGCGGCCCAACTGGCGCACCAGGGGTGAGTCCTTCCTAATCCTCTCGTACTAGGGAAGAATCCCATCAAGGTTGCTCCGCCCACAGCAGATAGGGACCGACCTGGCTCACGCCGGTCTGAACCCAACTCACGTACCACTTTAACGGGCGAACAGCCCGACCCTTGGGGCCGCCTTCAGTCCCAGGATGTGATGAGTCGACATCGAGGTGCCAAACCGCATCGCCGCTATGGACGCTCGGATGCGATCAGCCTGTTATCCCCGGGGTACCTTTTATCCGTTGAGCTATGGCCTTTCCACAAAGGACCACAGGATCACTAGGACCCGCTTTCGCGACTGCTCGGCTTGTGTGCCTTGCAGTAAAGCCAGCTTATGCCCTTGCACTCGACACGCAGTTTCCAATTGCGCTGAGCTGACCATTGCACTCCTCCGTTACTTTTTGGGAGGAAGCCGCCCCAGCTAAACTGCCCAGTTAACACGGTCTCTGTCCCGGATAGACGGGAACAGGTTAGGTCACAAGTACATCAAGGGTGGTATTTCACCTTTGCCTCCATCCCAGCCGAAACCGGGACTTCAACGGCTCCCACCTATGCTACGCATGAAATACTCGTGGCCAATATCAACCTACAGTAAAGGTCCACGGGGTCTTTCCGTCTTGCTGCGGGTACACGGTATCTTCACCGCGTCTTATATTTCACCGAGTCGGTTGTGGAGACAGTGCTCCAGTGATTACGCGATTCATGCGCGTCGGAACTTACCCGACAAGGAACTTCGCTACCTTAGGACCGTCATAGTTACGGCCGCCATTCACCGGTGCTTCGGTTGCCAGCTTCGCCTTGCGGCTGACCGGCTTCCTTAACATTCCGGCATCGGGCACGCGTCAGACTGTATACATCCTCTTGCGAGTTAGCACAGTCCTGTGTTTTTGATAAACAGTTCCCAGACCCTTTTCTCTGCGCCCTGTCTTGCGACGAGGGCCCCCTTATCGCTAACTTACGGGGTTAATATGCCTAGTTCCTTCACAACCGTTCTCTCGAGCGCCTGAGGTTATTCACCTTGCCTACCTGTGTCAGTTTTAGTACGGTCAGGCGTTTGGTCCGCCGTCGCTATTTCTCGGAACTTTCGCCATGGGCTTCGGGATCAAACGCCCTCGGCCTTGCGGCACGCACACATCTGATGGTGCGACCCACCTTGAAAATTCGTCACGACGACATCATCCTACGCGCCTGGTGCAGGAATATTAACCTGCTGTCCATCGATTACGCCTTTCGGCCTCACCTTAGGTACCGACTAACCCTGGGCGGATTTACCTTCCCCAGGAAACCTTAGGCTTCCGGCGGACAGGATTTTCACCTGTCTTATCGTTACTCAAGCCGGCATTTTCACTTCCTGTCGCTCCACGAAACGTTACCGTTTCGCTTCGACGCAGACAGGAACGCTCCTCTACCATTTCTTTCGAAATCCACAGCCTCGGTTCACGACTTATTCCCGATCATTGTCGGCGCTAGAATCCTCGACCAGTCCGCTATTACGCGTTGTTTAAATGGTGGCTGCTTCTAAGCCAACATCCTGGCTGTCACCGGATCCTAACTTCCTTTCGAACTAAGTCATGATTTGGGACCTTAGCTGGTGGTCTGGGTTGTTTCCCTTTTGTCTATGAAGATTATCCCCCACAGACTGACTCCCGCGTGATTCACCGCAGTATTCGGAGTTTGGTTGGAACGAGCATCGGGTTAGGACCTCATTTCCATCCAGTCGCTCTACCCCTGCGGGTTAACATGCGAGGCTAGCCCAAAAACTATTTCGAGGAGAACGAGATATCTCCCAGTCTGATTGGCCTTTTACTCCTCCCCAAAGCTCATCACAGAACTTTTCAACGTTCACGTGTTCGGCCCTCCAGGAGGTGTTACCCTCCCTTCAGCCTGGCCTTGGGTAGATCACTTAGGTTTCGCGTCTGACCCCTGCGACTTGTCGCCCTTTTAAGACTCGCTTTCGCTGCGCCTACCCCAGTGTATGGGTTAAGCTTGCCACAGAGGCCAACTCGCCGGCTCATTATGCAAAAGGCACGCCGTCATCCGTCCGAAGACAGACTCCGACCGCTTGTAAGCGTACGGTTTCAGGTCCTTTTCACTCCCCTTATCGGGGTGCTTTTCATCTTTCAGTCACCTTACTTGTCCACTATCGGTCGTCGAGGAGTATTTAGCCTTGGAGGGTGGTCCCCCCTGCTTCATACGGGGTTTCACGAGCCCCATATTACTCTGGTACACCTGGACTTGCCTTACGGAAAACTACAGGGCTATCACCTTCTTTGGCCCGGCTTTCACAGCCGGTTCGTTTCCCATTCGACGCATCGTATTGGTGCCCTCAACCCCGGGCCGAAGCCCGGTTTGGGCTGTTCCGCTTTCGCTCGCCGCTACTAACGGAATCGCGGTTGCTTTATATTCCTCTGGGTACTTAGATGTTTCAGTTCCCCAGGTTCGCTTTTGCACCCTATGCGTTCAGATGCAAATACCCTTTCGGGTGGGTTTCCCCATTCAGATATCCCAAGATCACAGTTTGGTTGCCAACTCCCTTGGGCTTTTCGCAGGCTCCCACGTCTTTCATCGCCTCTCGACGCCAAGACATCCCCCGTACGCTCTTAGTAACTTGATCGCACCGACCTCAGATCGACCACCACTCACTTTCAGGTTCATCCCCTGCAAGCTCGGAGCACTCGACCGGGCCGATGCAATTGCCTTCAATCTTTCTTGTGTCACAAAGCCCCGGCTCCAATCACGAATTTGCATTCGCAACCTTCGCCAAAGCTCTGATCCTCAAGAGCTCGGTTCGTCTCGGTATCGCACTGTTTGTGCGATTTCCCGCGTATCCACTTGTCAAAGATCACAATCTTCACGAGCGATTCGCATCACCCGCTGGATTGTCCGCTTTCACTGCGGGTCGTACATTCGTGAGCATTCGCTCAGGAAGGTGCGATCCGAAGTGAGTCGAGCAGTTTACCAACTCCTAATCGTCTGTCAAGTCCACCGCTTGCCGATTTTCATCGTCAACCAGTTATCCCCAAATCGAAGCCGTCGGCCAACGTCTTTCAAACACTGGTTTGAGAGCGATTTAAGTGGGAAATTACCAGTTTATTCGACCATTTTCGGCTGTCAAATGAACCGCTCGCAAAATTGGTTATCGACAGATAATCCACCAACGGACCTAGTGGACTTAATCTCTGACGAAGAGTCGCAGTGGCCGAGTGGTCGAGTGGCCGCGTGGTCGAGTCAATTGTACAGGGTTAGCGCCGCGATTGATCGCGTTTGATCTGAAAGGTTGATCAGTTGGTCGGTGAGTCGGTTAATCGGCCAGAGCAAAAACCATTCTATCCGAGTAACCGATTCACTGACTCACCGATTAAGGACGCCGACAGACGCGCTCAATCGCGGCGCTAACTACCGCATACTGCTCCACCACGTCGGCCACTTCTCATCTTCGTGGCCCATGCCCGGTTCTTGGGAGAAATGCGTCGAATCAATGCCGGTGGAGGGAGTTGAACCCACACGTCCTTTAAAGGGACAACGGATTTTGAATCCGTCGCGTCTGCCAGTTCCGCCACACCGGCGTGCCTGCATCCGATGATTTTCAACAACCATCCGACGCAACACGCTGCATCACTTGTCAAGTGGCACAGTTTACCAAGTTTTTTGGTGTCTGGCCATGGCATGAAAAACGCCGACGCATTCACGGAGACGCAGGTGGCGTGTCAATCGGCACCTCGACGCTGGGGGTGTAATGCTCAAAGCGGATCGCAATCTCCGCCGGTTCCAACAGTATGTAGTCATGTTGCAGGTCCAGTGCCAGATACGCTTCGCCGTTGTCGGCCTCGATAGGCAATGGGGTTGTAGTCAATGCGACCCGTGCGCTGGACTGTCCGGGGGAAAAGACGATTCGACCTTCACCGCTCCGGGTGATGCGCCCGGAACGTGCCGCGGCACCATGCAGGTTCATACCGACTTCCACAGCACCGTCGTAGCCGCGACGATTCAGTTCGACGACCACTTCCACCGATCCCTGGGCCTTGGCAGGCAAGTGCATCGTCGCTTGATTCAGTCGAATCGTGGGCAGGCCTTTGGACCATGTTGTTGGCTCATCGGTGACCACGTGGGTGCTTGGACGGGGCCAGGGGGTTGAGCATGTGTGCCAGTCCTGAAACGGGCCGATGTTCACCGGTTTGCCGGAGGGCGGTTCCGTCATGCCCGGCACCGGTACGCCCGCACCACGAAGCGGACTGTCTGCGGTCAACCGAAAGTCACGTGCATCTGCATCAACAAACCCGAACGATGCAAGCGACGGCAATTGCATGCCGCCCTGACCGGTGAACTGAGGGCGGGGACGCTGACTCATGACCGCGTTGTGATGAGCCTGAAAGAATTCGCCCCAAGGACCGGTGATGTCCTTATCGAACAAGATCGCGTTGTTGATCATGCGCAGATTGGCAATGCCCTTGAGCCAGGCCTTGTCGTGCCAGTAGAGCGCACCACTTCGGACCCAGAAAAGGTTGTTGACGAACCATGCTTCCTGCAGGTCGGGGATGAGCGTTTTGATGACCACCCACGTGTCCCAGCCGGGGTCTTGGTGTCCGACGACGACATTGCCATACACGTAAATCGGCCCCTGCAGCGGCACATTGTATTTGCGTCCGCGGAAGGTCACACCCTGATCGGCCTGAATGCTGACTGCTCCGTGCGCAGCAGCCAGCACAAGGTTCGAGTGCCAGCGCAGGTTTCGGCTGGCCTGACGAATCCAGCCTTCAATCTCCGTGGCGTTGTCGTAGCAGCGCAGGTACACATTATGATGTGCCACACTGTTGTTGAAAGCGCCCAGTCGGTCACCGTCGAACACATCGCGCATCAGGCAATAGCGCATCACACAAAACATCGGCGGTGTCGGGCCGTTGGCCGCGTTGAACAGGTGCGATTCCACACCGACGCTCACGACCTTGCCCCAGTCGAACATGATGTTGGGCATCGGCTGACCATCGAGGGACTTGTTGTCGTTGATCGCCTGCAACTCCAGCGCAAAATCGCCCATTCCGGGGTATGCGTATTCGCAATACTCCAGGATCGAGTACGAGTCGAATGCCACGCCTCCGCCGCAGTGAAAGAACCGGCAGTTTCGCACCATGGCATGCGTGCTGCCCGGACGCTCAAATGTCACCGCCATGCCCGGCGAGGCTTCAAAATCCAGCCCGTCAAGGATCAGCCCTGAAGTTTGTTGCACAACGATGATCGACTTGGCAGGGTCTGTGCCGGGCAACTGCCGACGTGCAAAAATCACCGACCATCCATTGGGATCGACGCCTCCGGGCAATCGTAGATACACCTGGCCGGCCTCGTTGGTCACCCCATAGTCCGGCTTGCCAAGCCTGATATCCTTGCCATAGTGCCGGATCGTGATTGTGTCACTGCGAAGTTCTGCAAGCGAACGTAACGGGCTGATGAATCGGCCTTCAAAGTTGCCCACCAGTATCTGAGCTTCCTGCCCGGCAACCTGCCATGCCGGTGCTGCGTACACACCATCACCCACCGGGGTCCAGCGCAGCTTGCCGTTGCGGGCCGGCTCCCACGCAGCGGTCAGTGTCACTTGGTTGCGTCGCATCGCTCGGATCGTGGTGGGCTTCTCGTGTGAGGAATCAGGCACACGGACGCGGATGGGTTCAGAGACGAAATACACCCCGTCGTCGATATGCAGGGTATCGCCGGCCGACAGTGCCTGCACCCCGCGTTGCAACGTGGCAAAGGCCAGGGCCTGTGAGGTGCCTTCGTGTGTGTCACTGCCCGTTTGGCTTACGTAGTAGTCAGCCGACCACGCATGGTTCACGATTGTCAGCGACAAAATCAGACTCAATGCCACACGCCCGGAAAACAAACGCAAGCAATGCATCATCATGGTGTCAGACCCTATGGCATACGGGAACGGCTCTTTCATTTACTCCACCCACCAGTCAATACCGTTGTGGAAAACATCACGAAATATCGCTTCGCTGACGGCAGCCGCGTGACCGTCACTGAAAAGCACATTGACTGCATGAGGCGAATGAACCGCCCAAGCCTGTCGCAAACCACCTGAGGTGCTAAAAAGCGATCGGTTGACCCGATTGGCGGGGTTGTCAAACCGGCCGTCCACCAGCATGACGAACTTTGAGGTGTCGGTCATCAGATTGAAATCGAGCATGTCAAACCGGCGTAACGCACCGGGGGCCCCGATCGGCAGAATCGCCTGTTTGTATCCCGGTGCCAGATTGGTGTTGCGGTAGTTGGCAAAATAGTTGCCGCCGTAGGTGTGGAAACGGATGGCCTGACGTTTCAGAACGCTGATGGTGTTGAAGTCCACCTCGGAACACCCGACGGAATAACCTCGGCTATCCGCCTGCGTGTTGCCTTGGGTGTCGAACAGATGTGGGTAGCTAAAGTAACCACCCTCCACGATATTCCAAGCCCAGCCACGCCAGTCGCTCCAGCCGCCGGTGTCCGTGGCCGACCGCATCGGTACTCGTTGTGAATTGTCCTCTGCATAAGTACGTGTCAACACGGCGGACTGTTTCAGATTCGAGAGACATTGAATCGACCTTGCCGTCCGCCTAGCCGCAGTCAACGCCGGGAGCATCAGGCTCACCAACAGTGCGATGATCGAAATCACCACCAGCAGCTCGATAAGAGTGAAACCATGTAGGGGCCTGGGGCGGCACAATGAACGTGTGTGTTCATGGGTA